>NZ_JBHVXJ010000002.1:0-661425 GCF_042881845.1 Streptomyces sp. NPDC058257 | reverse complement strand
GTCTCCCCCGGCTGGGTTGGGGTGCTTTTTGGGCCGGTTTGCGGGGGGGGGCGCTGGGGCCCCCCCCCCCCCCCCCCCGCGGGGGGGGGGGGCCCCCCCCCCCACCCCCCCCCCCCCACCAGGTCCTTGAGGGCACTCAGAGGGATAGCCCGCGCCACCCCTCCGGGTCCACTCCGCCCGGCACGGGAGTCCCCGCGTCGTACGGCTCCCGGGTGAAGAAGAACGACCCCAGGTCGAGATGGCTCACCGCCCCATCGGGCCGCCGTACCGCCCGCAGAACCTCACCGGCGAAGTAGCCGTCGAGCCCCGTCCACGTACCGTCACCGTTCGGCCGGAACCGCGACCCGCGGCCACCACCAGCAAGGGGCGACAACTCGACCGCCTCGCCGGCCTGCGGCCGCAGCACGAAGGTGTTCGTCCCCCAGTACCAGGGCCCCGCAAGCTCCAGCAGAGCACCGTCCAGCTCGGGCAGGGGCCGCCACGCCTCGGGGATGCGCGGCTCGGCATCGGCCACGATCTTCAGCAGGTCGAAGGCCAACGCCGTCACGGCAGGCCCGGAGGTGCAGTTGGTCAGCGTGACCGCGACCAGGCCGTCCTCCTCACTCGCCCACAGCCCGGCCATGAAGCCCGGCAACGACCCCCCGTGCCCGAACAGGGTGCGCTCGTCGCCACGGATCAGCTGCGTTCCCAGGCCGTACGTCACGTTCCAGTCCCCCGGTTGCGCGGGCGACGCAGGCGCCCGCATCTCCCGTACCGAATCCGCGGACAGAACCCGATCGTCGCCCTCCAGGAGGAAGGCGGCGAAGCGCGCCAGATCCGACGTCGTGGACCACAGCTGGCCGGCCGGAGCCATGAGGCCCAGGTCCTCCGCTGGTTCGGGCATCATCACGTCCGCCCACGGATGGACGGCCCAGCCACCCGCGTGCGGTGCCTTCGGCTGCGCACTCGTACGGTCCAAGCCAAGCGGCTCCAAGATTTCGCGGCTCAGCACGGCTTCCCACGAGTCGCCCCGCAGCTTCTCGATCAGCGAACCGAGCAACGTATAGCCGGGGTTGGAGTAGTGGAAGCGGCGACCGGTGGGGTGCTTGAAGGGCTGCTCACCGAGTACGTCACCGAGCTCGGGGCGCTGCGACGCGGGCGTACGCTCCCACCACTCTCCGGGGGTCTCCGCTGCCAGCCCACTGGTGTGCGCGAGGAGTTCCGCGATGGTGACGTCTCCCGCGGCCGTGCCCGAAAGGTGCTTCTCCAGAGGGTCGGCGAGGTCGAGGGCGCCCTCGTCGCGCAGCCGCATCACCAGCACGGCGGTGAAGGTCTTGGTGATCGAGCCGATGCGGTACTGAACGTTCTCGTCCGGTGCGTGCCCGTCGACGCAGGTGCGCCCCTCTGTCCACACCAACTCCCCGTCCCTGAGCACCGAGGCGACGAGCGAGGGCGCCCGCCCCTCCGCCTGAGCGGTGGCGACGCGGTGCAGCAGGGCTCGGCGGGTGGTGGGCAAGAGCTCTTCACGGGGTGATGTCATGGCTCCAGTCCACCCGTGAAGAAGTCGTGCGTCGAGCGAATTCCGCCTACCGCGCTACGCGGAACGCGTACCCACGACCAACCCGGCGCCTCTACCCCGCCGTCAGCACGGTCGCCAACTCATCCAGGCCGTTGGTCCGCCAATCGAAGGTGTCGGAGGACCTCGGAGGATCTCCGCCTGGTCGATGAACGTGGGCAGTGCGCATTCCCACCGCCTGAGCTCCGCGAAGGTCCCAGGCGTGGGCGGCGACCATCAGCACACGCTCTGCCCGGCATCCTGCCGCGTCCAGCGCGAGGCCGTAGACCTCCGGCGCGGGCTTGAAGGCCCGGGCATTCTCAGCGGACAGGACCTGATGCCAGCGCAGCCCAGCGTTTGCGTTGAGACGGAGCAGGGCCGCGCGACTGGCGTGGGAAAGCGCGAGGACCGGGAATCGCCCGGCGAGGCGCGTGAGTGCCGCCAGGGAGTCGTCCCAGGGCGAGAGGCGATGACCGGCCGTGGCCAGACGCTCGACGACCGCCGGGTCGGTGAGCCCGATACGGTCCGCTACACGGTGGGCCGCCTCGCGGTCGATGACCTCGGTGTTGGCGTATGCCCGGCTTCCCTCTTCGATACGTTGCTGCTCGAACGCAACATGCTCCTGCCAGACGGTGAGCAGGTCGTCGACCGACGCGTCGTCGGGGACACCGTCGGACACGGAAACCGCGTCGCGAATCGCCGCCCGCAGTCCACCTGGTTCGTCGACCATCGTTCCGAGGACGTCGAAAACGACGGCCTCGATGTGGCGTACCTCGGGCATCCAGCCTCCTGATCATGGTCGTCGGACGCGCTACCGGTCCCTCACGTCGCCAGTCCCGCACGACACCGATCCATCGCGTCACCGGTTTAGCCAGTGACGATCGTTGCGCCATTTACCGTCACCGGTCAAGATGGTGACGTGAAGTTCGCATTCGTGAGTGGCAACCCGGCTCTGGACCTCGTCGGTACCGTGGAGTCCCGTCGGGACAAGCCTGTCGACCTGCTGATGGCCCCAGCCGATCTAGAGGAGTGGGTCCGCGCATGCGACGAGCTGCCCGACCAGGTGACCGTCGACGCCGCGGCCTTCACAGCAGTGCTGGAACTCCGTGAGGCGATCTATCAACTGGCGCTTGATCGCATGCGGAATCGTCGATTCACTTCGGCGGACCTGGATACCGTCAACGCAGCCGCCGCCGGGCCGGTACCCACGATCGAACTCAGCGACGACGGCTTGCGTCTGTCAGGCGATCTCCGCACGACACAGGCCCACGTCGCGCGCAGCGGGATCGCCATGCTGGCCGACCTGCACACGTGCTTGAAGGAGTGCGGACGTGCGGGCTGCACGCGCCTCTACCTGGACCGCTCACGAGGCGCACGCCGCACCTGGTGCGGCATGGAGAGTTGCGGCAATCGCGTAAAAGCCTCGGCCTATCGAGCCCGCAGGCAGGCCGCCGCGCAGGGGCACGATCCCAAGAGAGGCCAGGTACCGACGCCCCGGGGCCGTCCATGACGTAACCCCGACCCGGGCGATGCCCCCTGCTACGTCTGCGCCATGTCCACAAAGCGCGAGTAGTGCCCCTGGAAGGCGACCGTGATCGTCGCCGTCGGGCCGTTACGGTGCTTGCCCACGATGATGTCCGCCTCGCCCGCGCGCGGGGACTCCTTCTCGTACGCGTCCTCGCGGTGCAGCAGGATCACCATGTCAGCGTCCTGCTCGATGGAGCCGGATTCACGCAGGTCGGAGACCTGGGGCTTCTTGTCCGTGCGCTGCTCTGGGCCACGGTTCAGCTGCGAGAGCGCGATGACCGGGACTTCGAGCTCCTTGGCGAGCAGCTTCAGGTTTCGCGACATGTCCGAGACTTCCTGCTGGCGGCTCTCGGCACGCTTGGAACCACCGGACTGCATCAGCTGCAGATAGTCGATGATCACCATCTTGATGTCCGCGCGCTGCTTGAGACGGCGGCACTTCGCGCGGATCTCCATCATCGACAGGTTCGGGGAGTCGTCGATGTAGAGAGGAGCCGCGGAGACCTCGGGCATCCGGCGCGCGAGACGCGTCCAGTCCTCGTCCGTCATCGTGCCGGAGCGCATGTGGTGCAGTGCCACCCGCGCCTCCGCGGACAGCAGGCGCATCGCGATCTCGTTGCGCCCCATCTCCAGGGAGAAGATGACGCTGGGCAGGTTGTGCTTGATGGAGGCGGCGCGCGCGAAGTCGAGTGCCAGCGTCGACTTACCCATGGCGGGACGCGCGGCGATGACGATCATCTGGCCGGGGTGCAGGCCGTTCGTCAGCGAGTCGAAGTCGGTGAAGCCCGTCGGCACACCGGTCATCTCGCCGCTTCGCGAACCGATCGCCTCGATCTCGTCGAGCGCGCCCTCCATGATGTCGCCGAGCGGCAGATAGTCCTCGCTGGTGCGCTGCTCGGTGACCGCGTAGATCTCGGCCTGGGCGCTGTTGACGATCTCGTCGACGTCGCCGTCGGCCGCGTATCCCATCTGTGTGATGCGCGTACCCGCCTCGACGAGGCGACGCAGGACCGCCCGCTCGTGGACGATCTCGGCGTAGTACTCGGCGTTCGCCGCCGTCGGCACCGTCTGCACCAGCGTGTGCAGATACGAGGCCCCGCCGACCTTGGTGATCTCGCCGCGCTTGGTGAGCTCGGCCGCCGCGGTGATCGGGTCGGCCGGTTCACCCTTGGCGTACAGGTCGAGGATCGCCGTGTAGATCGTCTCGTGCGCGGGCCGGTAGAAGTCGTGGCCTTTGAGCACCTCGACGACATCGGCGATGGCGTCCTTGGAGAGCAGCATGCCGCCGAGCACGGACTGCTCGGCATCGAGATCCTGCGGCGGTACGCGCTCGAAGGCGGTGCCACCGCCGTCCCAGCCACCGCCTTCACGGCCGCGATCGTGCTGCTCGTCGCGGCTCCTGCCTCCGTCGCGGCGCTGACGAGAGGCTGGCAGACGGTCACTGGGACCGCTGTCGGCCCAGGGGTCGTCCAAGGGCTCGGAAATACTCACCGGGCCACCTCCCTCACGTCCGCCGAGCGGACCTCGCCGTGCCCTTCTTTCTTACGGCACGACACTGACAAATGAGCGGCCCAACTCCGGTTCTGACGCGTCGGTTTTGCAGGCTTTCCGAGGTCGGATCACGAGGGGGGCGCCGCACCACGGTAGGCCCGTGGCCACCGTCAGCCAATCTGGTTATCCACAGGCGGTGTGGATGACGGGCGCGTTGCTGTGGAGAACCCCGCCAAACCTGTGCACGGCTCGGTGGACAGGCCTGTGAACAAGCACTCAGCCTTCTCCATAAACCCCCGCTGACCTGGCACTTTCCCATCCACCGGCTGTGCAGAAGAAAAACTTCCCCAGTCGGACCAAGATCGTGCCAAACGGCGTTTCGAAGAGTGTCCCACTCGAGACCTAGTAAGGGTCTTACGAGCTTTGCATCTCTTACCTGTGGAAGATTAGATTGGTGTCCATGACACAGGCTCCCGCGGCGACCAAGGCCGCTCGGCGAAAGCATGACCGAGAGATCATCGCACTCGCCGTTCCCGCCTTCGGCGCACTCGTCGCCGAGCCGCTTTTCGTGATGGCCGACAGTGCCATCGTGGGCCACCTCGGCACCGCGCAACTGGCCGGTCTCGGCGTCGCCTCGGCACTCCTCACCACCGCCGTGAGCGTCTTCGTCTTCCTTGCCTACGCGACCACGGCCGCCGTCGCCCGCAGGGTGGGCGCGGGAGATCTCCAGTCCGCCATCCGCCAGGGCATGGACGGCATCTGGCTCGCCTCCCTGCTCGGGGCCGCCGTCATCGCCGTGGTCCTGCCCACCGCACCCGCGCTCGTGGATCTCTTCGGCGCATCGGACACCGCGGCCCCGTACGCGATCACGTATCTCCGCATCTCCTCGCTCGGCATCCCCGCCATGCTCATCGTGCTCGCCTCCACCGGTGTCCTACGTGGGCTGCAGGACACGAAGACTCCGCTGTACGTGGCGATCGGCGGCTTCGTCGCCAACGGCGTCCTCAACGTCGGTCTCGTCTACGGCGCCGGTCTGGGCATCGCAGGCTCCGCCTGGGGAACCGTCATCGCCCAATGGGCCATGGCCGCCGTGTACCTCTTCGTCGTTGTACGCGGAGCCAGACGCCACGGCGCTTCATTGCGCCCCGACGCGGCCGGCATCAGAGCCTGCGCACAAGCAGGCGCACCGCTCCTCGTCCGTACGCTCTCGCTGCGGGCGATCCTGATGATCGCGACCGCGGTGGCCGCACGACTCGGGGACGCCGACGTGGCCGCCCATCAGATCATTCTCTCCCTGTGGAGCCTGCTGGCCTTCGCGCTCGACGCCATCGCCATCGCCGGCCAGGCGATCATCGGCCGCTATCTGGGCGCGAACGATCCCCAGGGTGCGCGTGACGCCTGCCGCCGCATGGTGCAGTGGGGCATCGGCTCAGGGGTCCTGCTCGGCGTGCTGGTCGTCCTCGCCCGGCCGCTGTTCATCCCGCTCTTCTCCAGTGACTCGGTCGTCCAGGACGCCGCCCTGCCCGCCCTCGTGGTGGTGGCCGTCGCTCAGCCGGTCTGCGGCATCGTCTACGTCCTCGACGGCGTGCTGATGGGCGCGGGTGACGGCCCGTATCTGGCCCGGGCGATGCTGGCCACATTGGCGGTCTTCGCTCCGGTGGCACTGCTCGTCCCCACCCTCGGCGGCGGGCTGACCGCCGTCTGGGGAGCGATGACGCTGATGATGACGGTCCGCATGGTGACCCTGTGGCTGCGCACGCGGTCCGGACACTGGATCGTCACCGGTGCCACCCGCTGATCCCGGACCGCTGTTTCACGTGAAACAGCGCATCCCGTGAAACACGACATCCGTCAGACCACACGTCCGAGAAACACGTTGGGCCGCACCCAGAGGGTGCGGCCCAACGTTTGCTTCAGCTCTGCCAAGCGCAGTGCTTAGGCGGAGACGACCTCGATGTTGACCTGAGCGGCAACCTCGGGGTGCAGACGCACGGACGTCGCGTGGGCGCCCAGCGTCTTGATCGGCGCGCCGAGCTCGACACGACGCTTGTCGATCTTCGGACCGCCGGCGGCCGCGATCGCCGAAGCGACGTCAGCCGGGGTGACGGAACCGAAGAGGCGACCGGCGTCGCCGGAGCGGACGGCCAGACGGACCTTGACGCCCTCGAGCTGGGCCTTGACCTCGTTGGCCTGCTCGATGGTCGCGATCTCGTGGATCTTGCGAGCACGACGGATCTGCTCGACGTCCTTTTCGCCACCCTTGGTCCAGCGGATCGCAAAGTTCCGCGGGATCAGGTAGTTGCGGGCGTAGCCGTCCTTGACGTCTACGACCTCGCCGGCGGCGCCGAGGCCGGAGACCTCGTGGGTGAGGATGATCTTCATTAGTCGGTCACCCTTCCCTTATCGCGCGGTGGACGTGTAGGGCAGCAGCGCCATCTCACGGCTGTTCTTCACGGCCGTGGCGACGTCACGCTGGTGCTGCGTGCAGTTGCCGGTCACGCGGCGGGCACGGATCTTGCCGCGGTCGGAAATGAACTTCCGCAGCATGTTCGTGTCCTTGTAGTCCACGTACGTGACCTTGTCCTTGCAGAATGCGCAGACCTTCTTCTTAGGCTTGCGCACAGGCGGCTTCGCCATGTGTTCTCTCCTGTTTGATCAAGAAGTGTGGGAACGGCCCACCTCTGGCCCTGAGGCCTAGAAGGGGGGCTCGTCCGAGTAGCCGCCGCCAGAGCCGCCGGAGGAACCGCCGGAGCTTCCGCCCCAGCCACCCCCGCCGCCCTGCTGCTGGCCGCCGCCGGCCGGCGCACCGGTCGCCCAGGGGTCGTCGGCGGGAGCACCGCCGCCACCCTGCTGCTGACCGCCGCCACCGGAGCCGCCGCCCCAGTTGCCGCCGCCCTGCTGCTGGCCGCCACCGCCGCCGCCGAATCCGCCGCCCTGGCCGCCTCGACCGGTGGTCTTGGTGACCTTGGCCGTGGCGTTCTTCAAGCTGGCGCCCACTTCCTCGACGTCCAGCTCGTAGACCGTGCGCTTGATGCCCTCACGGTCCTCGTAGGACCGCTGCTTCAACCGGCCCTGCACGACGACGCGCATGCCTCGCTGAAGCGACTCCGCGACGTTCTCCGCCGCCTGACGCCAGACCGAGCAGGTGAGGAAGAGGCTTTCGCCGTCCTTCCACTCATTGGTCTGACGGTCGAAGGTGCGGGGAGTGGACGCGACACGGAACTTCGCGACCGCCGCACCGGACGGGGTGAAGCGCAGCTCGGGGTCGTCGACAAGATTGCCGACGACCGTGATGACGGTCTCGCCTGCCATGGGGGAACCTCTCGGCGGGTTTGCTGCTGGCTGCTTTTGCTGCTGCTACTCGGATCCCGAGTACCGCTGAGCTAGGAAGCTCAGTGGGTCTCGGGACGGAGGACCTTGGTCCGGAGGACCGACTCGTTCAGGTTCATCTGGCGGTCGAGCTCCTTGACGACCGCAGGCTCGGCCTGCAGGTCGATGACCGAGTAGATGCCCTCGGGCTTCTTCTTGATCTCGTACGAGAGACGACGACGGCCCCAGGTGTCGACCTTCTCGACCTTTCCGTTGCCCTCACGGACGACGGAGAGGAAGTTCTCGATCAACGGGGAGACAGCGCGCTCCTCGAGATCGGGGTCGAGGATGACCATCACTTCGTAGTGACGCATGTGGAACCCACCTCCTTTGGACTCAGCGGCCACGGTCGTTCCGTGGCAGGAGGGTCGTGATGCGTACGCAACGGTATCGGCAGCCACTGACAATCGGGCTCCCCGATCAGTAGACCGATCGGAAGTCCCTGCCATGGCCTGGGCAGACACCGGTGCAGACGGTACACAGTACCCGCACCTGGGCTTCCGGTTGAAATCCGGCGGCAGAGGGGCAGAATCTGTACACATCGGGTGTGTATGGCGCTACGCTGCGCCGCCTTACGCAGGAGGTGCCTCATGGCACAGACATTGCGACCGAACACCGCTGGTTCCCTCTTCGCCACGGATGGCAAGGGTCATCCCATGCAGGACACGCTGCTCGGCGTGACCCTGGTCCTGGGAGCGATCGCCTTCGTCACGGCGATGTTCCACAACCTCCACCTGCTCAGCTCCTGGGCCGGCCTGGTGGGGATCGCCACGGGTGCGTGGGGACAGTTCATCTCCGAGACGACTCGCGAGCGCTTCGGCCTGATCCTCGGCCTCGGCGCATCGGCGGTCGGATTCTTCCTGGGTATGGCCCATGGCGGACTCTTCGGCGGGCTCTGGTAGCCGCCCTCCGACGCCCCCGCCGCACAGAGGGCCGGGGCTAAGGTTCCCTACGCCCAGACGGGGCGCTCTCGGGGCACAGTAGGCTTCGGCGCGAGAGCCGGAGCCCCTGTACCCATGGGGACACACCAGCCCGAGGAGCGCCCCGAATGAGTCTGACCCTGAGGACCATCAGTCGCGAGCAGCATCTGGCGTATATCCAGAGCCTGCCGTCGGCAAGTCATTGCCAGGTCCCGGCATGGGCGGATGTGAAGAGTGAATGGCGTTCGGAGAACCTGGGCTGGTTCGACGACCGGACCGGCGAACTCGTCGGTGCGGGCCTGGTGCTCTACCGACAGCTGCCCAAGGTGAAGCGTTACCTCGCGTACCTCCCCGAGGGCCCGGTCATCAATTGGTACGCACCGAACCTGGACGACTGGCTGCAGCCGATGCTCGCGCATCTGAAGCGGCAGGGCGCCTTCTCCGTGAAGATGGGTCCGCCGGTCGTCATCAGGCGCTGGGACGCTCCCGCGATCAAGTCGGGCATCCAGAACCCGGATGTGAAGCGCCTGCGGGACGTCGAGGCCTCGCACATCGAGCCGCGTGCCTTCGAAGTGTCCGACCGGCTGCGGAAAATGGGCTGGCAGCAGGGTGAGGACGGCGGTGCCGGATTCGGTGACGTACAACCGCGTTACGTCTTTCAAGTGCCGCTGGCCAACCGCTCCTTGGACGAGGTCCTCAAGGGCTTCAACCAGCTGTGGCGACGCAATATCAAGAAGGCCGAGAAGGCCGGCGTCGAGGTCGTCCAGGGCGGTTACGAAGACCTCGCCGAATGGCAGCGCCTTTACGAGATCACCGCGATCCGCGACAAGTTCCGTCCGCGGCCGCTGGGCTACTTCCAGCAGATGTGGCGGGCCCTCAACTCCGAGGACCCCAACCGCATGCGGCTGTACTTCGCGCGGCACAACGGCGTGAACCTTTCCGCGGCGACGATGCTCGTCGTCGGCGGGCACGTCTGGTACTCCTACGGCGCGTCGGACAACATCGGCCGCGAGGTCAGGCCCTCGAACGCGATGCAGTGGCGGATGCTCCGGGACGCCTACGCGCTCGGCGCGACCGTCTATGACTTGCGGGGCATCTCCGACTCTCTGGACGAGACGGACCACCTGTTCGGACTGATTCAGTTCAAGGTGGGCACGGGTGGAGAGGCTGTCGAGTACATCGGCGAGTGGGACTTCCCGCTCAACAAGCTGCTCCACAAGGCACTCGACATCTACATGTCGCGCCGCTGACCGCGCCGACCCGGCACAATTCCCACAGCCACAAACAGTCTTCTTACCTCTGATACACCGCAGCCACGAGAAAGGTTCCGGGATCCGGCCATGGCGCTCACGCTCTATGTCGACACCGCGCGCTGGCGGGCACACCACAAGCACGTGCTGGAGCAGTTCCCGGGAATCGTCCCGGTCTGCAAAGGCAACGGCTACGGCTTCGGTCATGAGCGCCTCGCTGAAGAAGCGACCCGCTTCGGCTCCGACATCCTCGCCGTCGGCACCACGTACGAAGCCGCCCGGATCAAGGACTGGTTCAGCGGTGATCTGCTGGTCCTGACCCCGTTCCGGCGGGGCGAGGAGCCCGTGCCGCTGCCCGACCGCGTCATCCGCTCCGTGTCGTCCCTGGACGGCGTACACGGCCTCGTGGGCGCCCGCGTCGTCATCGAGGTCATGTCCTCGATGAAGCGGCACGGCGTGAGCGAGCAGGAGCTCTCACAGCTGCACGCGGCCATCGAGGACGTACGGCTCGAGGGCTTCGCGATCCACCTGCCGCTGGACCGCACCGACGGCTCGGACGCCGTCGAGGAGGTCATCGGCTGGATGGACCGGCTGCGTGCCGCCCGTCTACCGCTGCACACGATGTTCGTCAGCCACCTCAAGGCCAACGAGCTCGCCCGCCTGCAGCAGCAGTTCCCCCAGACGCGCTTCCGGGCGCGCATCGGCACGCATCTGTGGCTGGGCGACCACGAGGCCACCCAGTACCGCGGCGCCGTCCTGGACGTCACTCAGGTGACGAAGGGCGACCGCTTCGGCTACCGCCAGCAGAAGGTCGCATCCGACGGCTGGCTGGTCGTCGTCGCGGGCGGCACGTCGCACGGCGTCGGCCTGGAGGCCCCGAAGGCGCTGCACGGCATGGTGCCGCGCGCGAAGGGCGTGGCCCGCGCCGGCCTCGCGACCGTCAACCGCAACCTGTCGCCGTTCGTCTGGGGCGGCAAGCAGCGCTGGTTCGCGGAGCCGCCGCACATGCAGGTCTCCATCCTCTTCGTGCCCTCGGACGCGCCCGAGCCGAAGGTGGGCGAGGAGTTGGTGGCCCATCTGCGGCACACCACCACGCAGTTCGACCGCATCGTCGACCGCTGATCGCAGCCGGACCGACCACAGGCCGAAGGGCCGGGAGCGACAGTCGTCGCTCCCGGCCCTTCGGTCGTTTCCGGCCGCATCGGCCGCCTGTTCGCTCAGGGTGAAACGTCGGTCGACGTGGCCCCCCACCGCACGTTGGCACCCTCGGTGGAGTGCACCGCGTGCCGCGGAGGATGGGCAGCCGCTCCGAGGACGAAGACGTCCTGTGCGCCGTCCAGGACACCCCCTGAGGGGTCGTCGTCCCCGGACTTGCGCACCGGGTCCCTCTCGGGCATCAGAATGTCGCGTACGACCACGGCGCACAGGTACAGCGTCCCGAGCAGGTGCACCATGACGGCAAGTTGGTAGCCCTCGGTCGGCAGGCCCTTGTGGGCGTCTCCGCTGGTCGTGTACGCGAGGTACAGCCAGATGCCCAGGAAGTACGCGACCTCGCCCGCCTGCCAGATCAGGAAGTCACGCCAGCGCGGCCGGGCCAGCACGGCGAGGGGAATCAGCCACAGCACGTACTGCGGCGAGTAGACCTTGTTGGTGAGGATGAACGCGGCGACCACCAGGAAGGCGAGCTGCGCGAAACGCGGGCGGCGCGGCGCGGTCAGGCCCAGCGCACCGACTCCGAGGCAGGCCAGCAGCATCAGCGCCGTCGCCAGGGTATTGACCGTGTCCGTGGACAGCGGTTCGTCCATGCGCTGCGAGAGGATCAGCCAGACCGAGCCGAAGTCGACACCCCGCTCCTGACTGAAGGTGTAGAACTTCGCCCAGCCCTCGCGGATGTGGAAGCCCGTCGCGTCATGCGTGATCATCACGGGCAGGTTCACCACGAGCCAGGCACCCACCGCGGCCCCCGCCGTCACCCAGAAGGCCCGCCAGCGCCCCGCCCGCCAGCACAGGATGAGCAGTGGGCCGAGGAGCAGCGCCGGATAGAGCTTCGCGGCGGTCGCAAGGCCGAGCAGGACGCCTGCGGAGAGCGTGCCCCCGCGTGCCCACATCAGCATCGCAGCGGCCGTGAGAGCTACGGCGAACAGGTCCCAGTTGATGGTGGCGGTCAGCGCGAAGGCGGGCGCCAGGGCGACCATCAGGCCGTCCCATGGGCGGCGCCGGTGGGTGCGGGCGACGCAGACGGCGATGACCGCCGTACAGGCCATCAGCATCCCGGCATTGACCATCCAGTAGAACTTCTCCTGGTGCTGGATGCTGCCGCTGCCCGGTGTCAGCCAGGAGGCCACCTCCATGAACACACCGGTCAGCACCGGGTACTCGAGGTACTCCATGTCGCCGGGCAGCTTGTCGAAGTAGGGCACGAGCCCATCGGCGAAGCCGCGCCCCTCGTAGAGGTGCGGGATGTCGGAGTAGCAGGCGTGCGTGTACTGCGAGCTCGCGCCCTGGAACCAGGCACCGTCGTAGCACGGCATCTTCTGCACCATGCCGAGCGCGAACATTCCGATGGCAACGAGCGCGATGACACGTACGGGAGTCCACCATGTCGCCGGGTACAGCACTCTGCGGCCGATGGGTCCACCGATCAGCTCGCTGCCGGCCGCGGCGACCTCGTCCTCCTTGGTCGGCCGTACGGGCTCCGGCTGTTGTGCACTAGTGGTCTTGTGCACGCTCGTGCGCGTCGTCTCTGCACTGGGCATGCCGCACATCCTGCCGTACGCACCTGAGAACACGGAGAGGGCCGCCACGCCGGTGCGGTGTAGCGGCCCTCGTCGATGCCCCGCTGTGCGTGTTTCACGTGAAACGCACTGTTTCACGTGAAACACGCACTTGGGGCTCGATCAGCCGAAGATGCCTCCGTCGCTGTTTCCACCGTCTTCGCCCGGCGGATCCGGTGTGGTCGGTGGCGACTCTCCGCCGGTACTGCCGTCGGTATCCCCGCCCTCCGACGTACCGCCGTCGTTCTCGCACTGCCAGCTCCAGTCGGAACAGGACTCACTGGGCGTGGGACTTCCGGAGGGAGTCGGGGAAGTCCCGGTTTTCGAGGGAGTCGGCGGGGGGGTTTTATCCGGCTCCTCGGTCTTGGACTGGGTCGGCGTCGGGGGCGGCGGCGGCGTCTCACCGACGACTGAACCGATCGGATCCGGGACCGGGAATTTCTCCACGGGCTGCCCCTTCAGGGCCTGCTCCATGTAGTCCTTCCAGATCTCCGCGGGGAACGAGGCACCGTGGATCTTCTTCTGATTACCCGTGCCGTACATCTCGAGGAACTCGCGCTTCTTGTTCCCCTCGTTGTCGTCGAGCCGGTACATGCTGATCGCGGTCGACAGCTGCGGGGTGTAGCCGACGAACCAGGCGGACTTGTTGCCGTCGGTCGTACCGGTCTTGCCCGCCACCTGTCGGCCGGGCAGCTGGGCCGACGTTCCCGTGCCCTTCTCGACTACGGTCCTGAGCACATCGGTGACGTTGTCGGCGACCGACTCGTCGAAGGCCCGCTTCGTCTGCGACTCGTGCTGGAAGACGGTGTTGCCCTTGTGCTCGACTTTCTTCACCGAGAACGGCTCGTTCTGCTCGCCGCTGGACGCGAAGGTGGCGTAGGAGCCGGCCATCCGGATCGCGCTCGGTGATGACGTACCGAGGGAGAAGGACGGGTAATTGGAGCTGGCCAGGCTCTTCTCCTTGATACCGGAGGCGATGGCCGCGTCCTGCACCTTGTCCAGGCCGACATCCATGCCGAGCTGCACATAAGCCGAGTTGACGGACTCCCGCATCGCTTCGCGGAGATCAATCTGATAGGTCGGCTTGTTGTAGTCCTGGCCGCCGTCGTTGGTCTGCAGCCACTCCTTGCCCTTCTTGTCCTTCCAGATGCTGCCGTCGTAGTTCTGGATCTTGAGCTTGTTCTTGCCGCTGTAGAGGCTCTTGGGGTTGACGATGGTGCGCTGGCCCTCGCCCTGGTCCGGCGGCCCGTTCTTGTCGCGTGTTCCGTCCTTGAATGCCGCTGCCAGGACGAAGGGCTTGAACGTGGAGCCGACCTGCGCACCGGTCTGGTCCGCGTTGTTGGTGAAGTGCTTGGTCGCGTCCTCACCGCCGTAGATGGCCTCGATCGCGCCGTCCTTGGGGTTCACGGACGCACCACCGAACTGGACGTGGGTGTCCTTGTCCGGGCGCAGCTTGGGTTTGAGGTTGGCCTTACGGACCTTCTCGACGGACTTCTCGAGCTTCTTGACCTTGTTCCTGTCGAAGGTCGTGTGGATCTCGTAGCCACCCTGCTGAAGGTCGTTGGCCGTGATCTTGCCATTGCTGTTGTTGATCACGTACGCCTTGGCCAGGTCGACCAGATAACCGACCTGTCCGCCCAGCTGAGCGTTGGAGCGAGGGTTCTGCAGCTTCGGGAAATCCTCGTACTTGGCCCGGGTCTCAGCGGTCAGGTGACCATCCTTGACCTCTTCATCGAGGATCCACTTCCAGCGCTTGGTGGCTCGCGCGGTGTTGGCTTCCTGCGTGGCCGCGGGGTCGACGGCGGCTGATCCCGCGGGGTCGTAGTACGTGGCGCCCTTGAGCACCGTCGCCAGGAGCGCGCACTGGCTGGGGTCCAGCTCAGTGGCGTCCACGCCGAAGTAGGCACGGGCGGCGGCCTGGATGCCGTAGGCCCCACGGCCGTAGTAGGCGGTATTGAGATACCCCGCCATGATCTCTTCCTTGGAGACCGTCCGGCCGACCTTTATGGAGATGAACAGCTCTTTGAACTTACGCGTGAACGTCTGCGACTGGTCACCCAGGCGCGCGTTCTTCACGTACTGCTGCGTGATGGTCGAGCCACCCTGGGTCTCTCCGCCCTTGGCCATGTTGACCACGGCACGCGTGATGCCCATGGGGTCGACGCCCTTGTCGTCCTCGAACGACTTGTTCTCGGCCGAGATGACGGCGGTCCGCATCTCCTTGGGGATCTTGTCGTAGTCGATGATCTGGCGGTTCGTCTCACCGCCGGTCGCGACCATCTGCTTGCCGTCGCCCCAGTAGTAGACGTTGTTCTGAGCCGTGGCCGCATCATCGACCTTCGGCACCGCCACCAGGGCGTACGCGATTCCCGTGACCGCCATCATGCCGCCGAGGAAGCCGACGAACAGACCGGTGACAAGGCGCCAGGACGGTACCCAGCGCCGCAGACCGTCCTTCTCCGCGCGCGGGTAGTCGATGAACCGCTTCTTGCGGGGCTCATGACCGCCACGGCCTCGGCCGCGGCCCGGCCCGTTCGGGCCGCCACCACCGCGTCGTCCTCCGCCACCGGCGCCTCCGCGCCCGGCACCGGACCCGTCGGCCGCTCTGCGGCGCCCGCCGGAGCCTACGGAACCGCTGCGTTGCGCGGCACGGCGGGCCTCGGCACGGCCGCCGTAGGAACGGTCCCCGTCATCAGGGGCCCCTGATCCGTGCGAGCCGGTTGAGGATGTGGGCGATCCAGTGGCGCCACGCGGTGCAGCGCGGCGGCCGGACGACGTGCCTGGGACGCCGCGTCTGGCCGCGGCGCGTCCGCCGCCCTGCGGCTGCGGCGGTTTGCGACGGTGCTCGCTCATCGAACGATTACTCCTCGGGCAGGCGCAGGTATCCGCGCCTGGAAACGGCGGCTGGTTTCCGGTCCCCCCGAAGTACGGATGCGCCCATACCTGCGCTCACCCGCACTACACCAGGGAGAACGACGCCCTCAGGCGTCACTTGGTTCCCGGCGGTCTGCATGGCGCACAGACTACGCACCGTCAAAACCCTCTTAGAACCGAAGTTCACCCAAAATCAGGCAAGTTACTTCCTACGAATCGGTGATGTGACGCCGTTCACCGTTTCCCCTCTTGTCCCAGCAGGCAGGCCGTTCTATCGTCTCGATGTATCGAGTCGATACATCAGCTCGGCATAAAGACCGTGTCGACAGACGCTGGCAGACGGGAGGCGAAGATGAGCAGACGCTCCGGCATCCTCGAGTTCGCCGTTCTCGGCCTGCTGCGCGAGTCCCCGATGCACGGCTATGAGCTGCGTAAACGACTCAATACGTCGCTGGGAGTGTTCCGCGCCTTCAGCTACGGGACGCTCTACCCCTGTCTCAAGACGCTGGTCGCCAACGGCTGGTTGATCGAGGAACCGAGCGGCACCCCCGAGGAGGCCCTCGCGGCTCCCCTCACCGGGCGCCGCGCCAAGATCGTCTATCGGCTGACGGCGGAAGGTAAGGAGCACTTCGAGGAGCTGCTCTCCCAGACCGGCCCCGACGCATACGAGGACGAACACTTCGCCGCCCGCTTCGCCTTCTTCGGGCAGACCTCGCGGGATGTACGCATGCGGGTGCTCGAGGGGCGTCGCAGCCGCCTCGAGGAGCGTCTGGAGAAGATGCGCGCCTCCCTGGCTCGTACCCGGGAGCGCCTGGACGACTACACGCTTGAGCTGCAGCGGCACGGAATGGAGTCCGTGGAGCGCGAAGTGCGCTGGCTGAACGAGCTCATCGAGAGCGAGCGAACGGGGCGGGACCAGCAACGGTCCGCCCCGGACAGCTCCGCTCAGCACGACAGCACATCTGGGGAGTCGGGCGGCCTGCCCCGGCGGCGGGACGTCAACCCGCCGCCGGATCCGTCCGATGACACCGCCAAGTGAGGCCCCGCGGTCCGCGGGTCTCATCCGGAATACACGAATCACACAGGGAGCAACCGGAATGGGTTCGGTTCGCGTAGCCATCGTCGGCGTGGGCAACTGCGCCGCCTCGCTGGTCCAGGGCGTCGAGTACTACAAGGACGCAGACCCGGACGCCAAGGTCCCGGGCCTGATGCACGTCCAGTTCGGCGAGTACCACGTCGGCGACGTCGAGTTCGTCGCCGCCTTTGACGTCGACGCCAAGAAGGTCGGCCTCGACCTCACGGACGCCATCGGCGCCAGCGAGAACAACACCATCAAGATCTGCGACGTCCCGAACAAGGGCGTCACCGTCCAGCGCGGCCACACCCTCGACGGCCTGGGCAAGTACTACCGCCAGACCATCGAGGAGTCCGACGAGACCCCGGTCGACGTCGTCCAGATCCTCAAGGACAAGCAGGTCGACGTCCTCATCTGCTACCTGCCGGTCGGTTCCGAGGACGCCGCGAAGTTCTACGCGCAGTGCGCCATCGACGCCAAGGTCGCCTTCGTCAACGCTCTCCCGGTCTTCATCGCCGGCACCAAGGAGTGGGCCGACAAGTTCACCGAGGCGGGCGTCCCGATCGTCGGCGACGACATCAAGTCGCAGGTCGGCGCCACCATCACGCACCGCGTGATGGCGAAGCTGTTCGAGGACCGCGGTGTCCGTCTTGAGCGCACCATGCAGCTCAACGTCGGCGGCAACATGGACTTCAAGAACATGTTGGAGCGCGACCGCCTCGAGTCCAAGAAGATCTCGAAGACGCAGGCCGTCACCTCGCAGATCCGCGACCGCGAGCTCGGCGAGGACAACGTCCACATCGGCCCGTCCGACTACGTCGCGTGGCTCGACGACCGCAAGTGGGCGTACGTCCGCCTCGAGGGCCGCGCCTTCGGTGACGTCCCGCTGAACCTCGAGTACAAGCTCGAGGTCTGGGACTCGCCGAACTCGGCCGGTGTCATCATCGACGCCCTGCGCGCCGCGAAGATCGCCAAGGACCGCGGCATCGGCGGCCCGATCCTCTCCGCGTCCTCGTACTTCATGAAGTCCCCGCCGGTGCAGTACTTCGACGACGAGGCCTACGCCAACGTCGAGAAGTTCATCAAGGGCGAGGTCGAGCGCTAAAGCTCGCCGCTCGAACGAATGTTGAGGGCCCCTGGGCGATCGCCCGGGGGCCCTCCTCGTATGTGAGGCTGTGCCCCATGGCTGTCGTCGGTGACCTGCGCGTACTGCTGCGCCTGCGGGACTTCCGGCGCCTGCTCGCCGTGCGGCTGATCTCCCAGGGCGCGGACGGCGTCTATCAGGTGGCCCTCGCCACGTACGTCGTCTTCTCCCCGGAGAAGCAGACCTCGCCGGCCGCGATCGCCTCCGCGATGGCTGTGCTGCTCCTGCCGTACTCGCTGATCGGCCCCTTCGCCGGCGTGCTCCTCGACCGCTGGCCACGCCGTCAGGTTTTTCTGTACGGCAATCTGCTGCGGACCGCTCTTGCCTCGGTGACCGCGGTGCTGATGCTGAGCGGCGTGCCGGACTGGCTCTTCTATGCCTCCGCGCTCTGCGTCACGGCCGTCAACCGTTTCGTCCTCGCCGGACTCTCCGCGGCGCTGCCGCGCGTGGTCGACACCGAACGCCTGGTGATGGCCAACGCCCTCTCCCCGACCGCGGGGACGCTGGCCGCCACCGTGGGCGGAGGTCTCGCGTTCGCCGTACGCCTGTTGGGCTCCGACTCTGACGCTGCGGTGGTAGTGCTCGGGGCCGCTCTCTACCTCTGCGCGGCGCTCGCCTCGCTGCGGATGGGGCGGGAGCTCCTCGGACCGGAACCCGAGCTGATGAGACCCCGGCTCGGAGCGGCGCTGACCGGTACGGCGCGGGACCTGATGGCCGGGGTGCGGCATCTGACGCAACGGCGCCCGGCCGCCCGCACGCTCCTCGCGATGACACTCATGCGGTTCTGCTACGGCGCCCTGTCGGTCATGGTCCTGATGCTCTGCCGGTACGCGTGGTCGTCCTCGGAGTCCGACGGGCTCGCCCTGCTCGGACTCGCCGTGGGCGTCTCCGGGGCGGGCTTCTTCGTGGCGGCCGTGATGACCCCCTGGGCGGTGAACCGGCTGACGGCCGGCGGTTGGATCATCGTCTGCGCGGGTTCCGCGGCGGTCCTGGAACCGGCGCTCGCCCTCCCGTTCACACCGGCCCCACTGCTGATCGCCGCGTTCTTGCTGGGCCTGACGACACAGGGAGCGAAGATCGCCACGGACACGGTGGTGCAGTCGGCGGTGGACGACAGCTTCCGTGGCCGGATCTTCTCGGTCTACGACGTGTTGTTCAACGTCGCTTTCGTCGGCGCGGCTGGAGTTGCCGCCCTGATGCTGCCGCCTGACGGGCGATCGGTTCCGCTGGTGGTAACGGTGGCCGTTATCTACGCAGCAATTGCTGCCGCTATGGCCAGGTTTGACGCACAGTAAGTGTCACATCAATGCCACAGAGCCTCCCTGAGCTACAGGGATGTCACTGCATCCCTATAACTTACGGACGTCGTATCCGCGCCATCGCGCTTCCGTTCGAGGGGGACCCCAAAGTGACCACTCCGCCCCAGGGCCAGAATCCGTACGGCCAGGGCGTGCAGCCGCACCCCGGCCAGCCGGGGCAGCCCGGCCAGCCCACCGTTCCGCAGCAGCCCTACCCGCCGTACAACCAGGGGGCACCGGTTCCGCCTCCGGCAGCGCCGAGCGGTGGCCGGAAGGTCAGCAAGCTGGTCCTGCGCATCGGTGTCGTCATTGTCATCGGCATCGTCATCGCTGTCGTCAAGTGGCAGCTGGGCAAGAGCGATGCCGAGACCACGGCCGTCGGTGACTGCCTGCACAATAAGGGCACGCAGTCCGCCCCGGACCTGAAGAACACTGACTGCTCCTCGAGTGACGCCGAGTTCGAGGTCATCGAGAAGTTCGACAACACGAGCAGCGTCAGCAAGTGCGAAGCGGTCAAGGGGACCGAGGTCTCCTACTACCAGACCGGCGGCAGCCACGATGTGGTGCTCTGCCTGAAGAACAAGTAACGACATACGCGAAGGGGCACTGTTTCACGTGAAACAGTGCCCCTTCGCATGTCCGGATCAGATGCGATGTTTCACGTGAAACATCGCACCCACCCCTCACCTCACTCCTGCGCGGCCCACCACTCCTTGAGCGCCGCGATCGCCGCGTCGCGCTCCATCGGCCCGTTCTCCAGCCGCAGCTCCAGCAGGAACTTGTAGGCCTGGCCGATCACCGGACCCGGCCGCACATCCAAGATCTCCATGATCTCGTTGCCGTCCAGATCGGGACGGATCGAGTCCAGCTCCTCCTGCTCCTGAAGCCGCGCGATGCGCTCCTCCAGGCCGTCGTACGCACGCGACAGCGCATTGGCCTTGCGCTTGTTGCGCGTCGTGCAGTCGGACCGGGTCAGCTTGTGCAGCCTGCCGAGGAGGGGGCCCGCGTCGCGTACGTAGCGGCGTACGGCCGAGTCCGTCCACTCGCCCATCCCATAGCCGTGGAAGCGCAGGTGCAGCTCCACCAGGCGCGACACGTCCTTCACGAGCTCGTTCGAGTACTTGAGCTCTGTCATGCGCTTCTTGGTCATCTTGGCGCCCACCACCTCGTGGTGGTGGAAGGAGACCCGGCCGTCGTCCTCGAAGCGCCGCGTCCGCGGCTTCCCGATGTCGTGCAGCAGCGCCGCGAGCCGCAGCGTCAGGTCCGGGCCGTCCTCCTCCAGCGCCATCGCCTGCTCAAGGACGATCAGCGAGTGGTCGTAGACGTCCTTGTGCCGGTGGTGCTCGTCACTCTCCAGACGCAACGCCGGAAGCTCGGGCAGTACGCGGTCGGCGATGCCCGTGTCGACAAGTAGAGCAAGTCCCTTCGCCGGGTTCGGCGAGAGGAGCAGTTTGTTCAGTTCGTCACGGACACGCTCCGCGGAGACGATGCCGATCCGCTCGGCCATCGCCTTCATCGCGGCGACGACCTCCGGAGCCACCTCGAAATCCAGCTGCGCGGCGAACCGCGCGGCCCTCATCATCCGCAGCGGGTCATCGGAGAAGGACTCCTCCGGAGTACCAGGAGTGCGCAGGACACGCTCTGCCAGGTCCTCAAGGCCGCCGTGCGGGTCGATGAACCCCTTCTCGGGGAGAGCGACGGCCATCGCGTTGACGGTGAAATCACGGCGTACGAGGTCTTCCTCGATGGAGTCGCCGTACGACACCTCGGGCTTGCGCGAGGTCCTGTCGTACGCCTCTGAGCGGTACGTCGTGACCTCGATCTGGTAGCCCTCTTTCTGACTCCCGACCGTGCCGAAGGCGATCCCGACCTCCCACACCGAGTCCGCCCACGGCCTGACGATCTTCAATACGTCCTCGGGGCGGGCTTCTGTCGTGAAGTCCAGGTCATTGCCGAGCCGGCCAAGGAGCGCGTCTCTGACCGATCCGCCGACCAGGGCAAGAGAGAACCCGGCCTCCTGGAAACGGCGGGCGAGGTCGTCCGCGACAGGGGACACACGCAGCAGTTCGCTGACCGCGCGGCGCTGCACCTGGCTCAGTGCGCTGGGATTTTCTTCATTGGCGTTCGGCACAACAGAAAAGGGTACGTGCCCTGGACGCCCCCAGCCGCCCGGTTTTCGGCGGGCCCCCGAGGCCGCGCGCCCCTCTCCGGCCAGGTCTTCCGATCATGTGGAGCAGTCCGCGGCACTTCGCCACAGCGCACCTCGTTACCATGCGTGGACGCACAACCGACGACCACTGACGACAACGAGGACGGGCAACGCGTGGCCGAGGCGGCAGACTTCCCGGGGACCAGTCCCTCACCTGCCCGCCGGTGGCTCCGGCGTACGGCAGCGTTGCTGGCTGCGGCCCCAGTGCTGGCCGGCATGCTGCAGCTGTCGGCGGAGCCGACCGCGCACGCCGTGGCACCGAGCGCGGCACCGAGTGCGGCAGTAGATGCCACCGGTTCGAACACCGTCGACGTCTCGCTCAACGCACTCACACCGACCGCCCCGTCGGACGGGGACACGCTCACCGTCCGCGGGACAGTCACCAACGAGGGCAAGCAGACGGTGACGGGAGCCGAGGTCGGGCTGCGCCTGGGGCCGGTCCTGAACGGCCGGAGCGCGATCGACTCCGCAGCCAAGCGCACCGGCTACCAGGCGGGAGCGGACGGCAATGAGGTCGGCGGCAAGTACGTCAAGAAGTTCTCCAAGCTCGCCCCCGGCATCCGTCAGGACTTCAGCATCTCCGTGCCGGTCAAGGCCCTGGGCCTCGGCGCCGACGGGGTCTACCAGCTCGGTGTCTCGCTGACGGGCCGGACGACCGCCCAGCCGTGGTCCCAGGTGCTCGGCTTCGAGCGGACCTTCCTGCCGTGGCAGTCGAGCGCCGCCGGCACGAAGACCAAGACGACCTATCTGTGGCCGCTCATCTCCACTCCGCACCTCACGGCGGAGACCGGCTCGGACGAGCAGCAGACGCCCGTCTTCACGGACGACGACCTGGCCGAGGAACTCGCCCCCGGCGGTCGCCTCGAGCAGATGCTGTCCCTGGGCCGCCAGCTCGACGTCACCTGGGTCATCGATCCCGACCTGCTGGCATCGGTCGACGCGATGACGCGGAACTACCGGGTGCAGACCGCCAACGGCAAGGGCACCACGGCGGGCAAGCACCAGGCGGTCGCCAAGCAGTGGCTCAACAAGCTCGAGCAGACCGTGAAGGACGAGAAGGTCGTCGCGCTGCCCTTCGCCGATCCCGACCTCGCCTCGCTCGCCCACAACGGCAAGACCGTCACCGGCTCCCTCGGCCAGCTCAAGGACGCCACCGATGTGGGAGCGGAGGCTGTGGAGGTCATCCTCCACGTCAAGCCTCAGTCGGACTTCGCGTGGCCCGTGAACGGCGCCCTCGATCCGTCTATCGTCGATGTCTCCAGCTCTGCGGGCGCCCACACGTTGATCGCCCGGAGCGACAGCCTGCGCGAGTCCAGCGGCCTTCCGTACACGCCCAACGCCGCCCGGCCCATCGGCGGCGGCAAGACGGCCGTGGTGTCCGACGCACGCCTCTCCACGGCTTTTCAGGGCGACATGACGGGGGCAGAGGGCTCCACGCTCGCCGTGCAGGAGTTTCTCGCCCAGAGCCTGATGGTCACGCTGCAGGAACCGGACAAGCAGCGCAGCATCGTCGTCGCCCCGCAGCGCATGCCCTCCGCCAGCCAGGCCCAGTCGATGGCGAAGGCGCTGTCCGCCCTCTCCGACGAGCGCTGGTCACAGCCACAGGACCTGTCGGCGGCGGCGAAGACGAAGCCGGACCCGGCGGCCTCGACCCAGGTGCCTTCGGCCGCTTCCTATCCGCTGGCGCTGCGTAAGCAGGAGCTGCCGAAGTCGGCCTTCAAGTCCATCCAGAACACCCAGAACAAGCTCAACCGCTTTCAGACGATCCTCAGCGAGCCCGACCGTGTGATCACACCCTTCGGGCGCGCCATAGACCGTGAGATGTCGACGTCCTGGCGCGGCCGGACCGGCAAGGCGGCGACATTCCGCGAGGGCGTGAAGGACTACCTGACGACGCTCGTCGAACAGGTCGCGCTGATCTCGAAGTCCGACGCGAAGCTCTCGGGGCGCAGCGCAACGATCCCGGTGACGGTCCAAAACAACCTGGTCCAAGGCATCGACCACATGGTTCTGCGCCTGACGTCGGAGAACCCCACGCGGTTGAAGATCGATGACAAGGCCTACTCGGAGCAGCGGATCAAGGTCTCGGGCGGACACGCACAGTCGGTGAAGTTCACCACCACGGCCAACGCCAACGGCCCGGTCCCCGTCTATGCCCAGCTCTACACCGAGGACGGCCAGCCGTACGGCGAGCCGGTCCGCTTCGACGTGAACGTCACCGAGATCACCCTCACCGTGATGCTGGTCATCGCCGGCGGCGTCCTGCTCCTCGTGCTCGCCGGATTCCGGATGTACACCCAGCGCAAGCGGGCCGCCCGTCAGCAGGCCGAGGAAGGCCCGGAGGACGGCCATGAAGACGGTCCGGACGGTGGGTCCGGCACGGAGCCGGGGGAGGACGACCCCGAGCAGCCGAGTGACCCGACACCGGACACCGCTCCGGAAAGCGCCGACCCGTCGGACACGGGTGAGAGAGTGGACCGTTGAGCGATGTCGTGGCCGGTGGGCCCGGGGACGATGAGGTGGGGTAATCCATGAACGCGCCGTACGACGGTGACCGTGGCCAGGGGGCGGGCGGTTCCGGTCCCCCTGAGGGCGAGCAGGTGCCACCGCAGCCTGCCCCGGACCTGTACCTCCAGGACGCCTACGACCAGGACCCCTACCGGGCACAGGATCTCACCGCCCAGGACCCGGTGACCGAGGCGCTGTACGACCGCGCCGCACACCCCCCGCCTCCTCCCGGCTACTACCAGGACCCTCAGCCGCTCTACGCCCAGCCGCCCTCCCCGCAGCACGCCCCGGATCCCCGCGTGTGGGCCCAGACCCCGGCCCCCGAACCCGAAGGCCCGACCCGGCACCTCCCGTACGGCGACGACGCCCGTACGACACAGTTCGTGGGCGTCGACGACCTGGTCACCCAGGCCGGCGAGGAACGCCACGAGCCGGACGCCTTCGCCCACCTCTTCCGGGACCAGCAGCCCGGCGGCTATCGCGAGCAGCCCGGTGGCTACCAGCAGGACGGCTACCAGCAGGGCACCGGTTACCCCCAGGGCGATGGCTATCCCCCGGACAACGGCTATCCCCAGAGCAACGGCTACCCGCAGCAGGGCGGCTACCAGCCGCCCGAGCCTCCGATGGTCCCGGCCCCGGCGGCTCCCCCGGCTCCCGCTCCGGCCCCGAAGTCGGGCGGCGGCGGACGCGCGGCGAGCCTCTTGAAGTCGAGCGCGGTGATGGCCGCGGGCACGCTGGTGTCCAGGCTCACCGGCTTCGCGCGCACCCTGGTCATGGCCGCCGCGATCGGCGTCGGCACTCTCAACGACTCGTACCAGGTCGCCAACGTCCTGCCGACGATGATCTACGTCCTCGTCGGCGGCGGTGCATTGAACGCGGTCTTCATCCCGCAGCTCGTGCGTGCCATGAAGAACGACGACGACGGGGGCGAGGGCTACGCCAACCGCCTCCTCACACTCATCATGGTCCTGCTCGCGGGGGTCACCGTCATCTGTGTGGTGGCCGCGCCACTGCTCGTACGCATGATGTCGCCGACGATCGCCGACGACCCCGTCCGGATGGACGTCACGGTCACCTTCGCGCGCTTCTGCATCCCGACGATGTTCTTCATGGGCGTGCACATCGTGCTCGGCCAGGTCCTGAACGCCCGCGGCCGGTTCGGCGCGATGATGTGGACGCCGGTCCTCAACAACATCGTGGTCATCGCCACCTTCGTGGCATTCATCTGGGCCTTCGGCAGCTTCAACGACACCAGCATCGACGCCAACACGATCACCCCCGAAGGCGCTCGCCTGCTGGGTCTCGGCACCTTGCTCGGCCTCGCCGTACAGGCCCTGTCGATGCTGCCGTACCTGCGCGAGGCAGGATTCAAGCTCCGGCTCCGATTCGACTGGCGCGGCCACGGCCTCGGCAAGGCCGCCCGGCTCGCCAAGTGGACCCTGTTCTTCGTTCTCGCCAACCAGCTCGGCATGGTCGTCGTCACCCAGCTGGCCACCAGCGCGGGCGCGACCGCCGAGAAACTGGGACACCCCGGCACCGGCATCACCGCGTACAACTACGCGCTGCTGCTGTGGCAGATGCCACAGGCCATCATCACGGTCTCGGTCATGACCGCGGTGCTTCCCCGCATCTCTCGCTCCGCCAACGACGGAGACCCCGCCGCCGTCCGAGACGACATCTCCTACGGCCTGCGCACCTCGGCCGTGGCGATCGTGCCGTGTGCTTTCGCCTTCATCGCCCTGGGCGTTCCGATGGCGACTCTGCTCTACGCCAGTTCCGGCTCGGGCGCGCTGAACATCGGCTACACCCTGATGGCCTTCGGCCTCGGCCTGATCCCGTACTCGGTCCAGTACGTCGTCCTGAGGGGCTTCTACGCCTACGAGGACACGCGCACGCCGTTCTACAACACGGTCATCGTCGCGGCCGTCAACGCCGCCGCGTCCGCAGCCTGCTTCTTCGTCCTGCCCGCCCGCTGGGCCGTCGTCGGCATGGCCGCGTCCTATGGCCTCGCCTACGCCGTCGGTGTCGGTGTCGCCTGGAGCCGGCTGCGCAAGCGGCTGGGGGGCGACCTGGACGGCGCACAGGTGGCACGCACGTACACGAGGCTCATCGGAGCCTCGATCCCGGCGGCGATCATCGCAGGCGCCGTCGGCTACGGGATCCTCAAGACTCTGGGCAACGGCGCCGGCGGTTCGCTCATCGCGTTGGTGGTCGGCGGAATCGTCCTTGGGGGCGTCTTCTTCATCGCCGCCCGAAAGATGCGGGTCACGGAACTGAATTCGATGGTCGGCATGGTCCGCGGCCGTCTCGGACGGTGAGATTCAGGAGTTCGCACAACCATCACCGGCTACCGCGTGTCGTGCATAGCGCCGGACTGTGGGCACAATTGGGTTTGGCGTCTGACGAAGCGCAACGGATGGGGAGGCAGGAACGACGGTGGCGGAACGGAGCACGGCTGCCGTCGACGTGGCAGACAACAGCGGCGATGAGCCGCTGACCGCGAAGGCGGACGAGGCCACGGCCGACGGGGTGGCCCAGACCCGGGAACGGGAATCGGCAGAAGAAGGCGCGGCGGAGACCGGTGAGCCCACTGGCCCGGGGGCGGCATCACCTCCCGAGCTGCACAGCGGCCACAAGCTCGCCAGACGCTACCGACTCGAAGAGTGCGTCACCCGTCTGGACGGTTTCAGCAGCTGGCGTGCGGTGGACGAGAAACTCCGCCGGGCCGTCGGCGTGCATCTGCTGCCCGCCGACCACCCACGGGCACGATCGGTACTCGCGGCGGCCCGTTCATCGGCGCTGCTCGGCGACCCCCGCTTCGTGCACGTCCTGGACGCGGTCGAGGAGAACGACCTCGTCTATGTGGTGCACGAGTGGCTGCCGGACGCCACGGAACTGACCGCACTGCTCGCTGCGGGCCCTCTTGAGGCGCACGACGCGTACCAGCTGGTCAGTCAGGTCGCCCAGGCCATGGCGGCCGCCCACCGTGAGGGCCTCGCCCACCTGCGGCTGACCCCGAGCGCGGTACTGCGGACATCCTCCGGTCAGTACCGCATCCGCGGCCTCGCCGTGAACGCGGCACTCCGCGGCATCAGCTCCGACACCCCGCAGCGCACGGACACCGAAGCGGTCGGCGCACTGCTGTACGCCTCGCTGACCCAGCGCTGGCCCTACGAGGACGACGCGTACGGCCTCTCCGGGCTGCCCAAGGGCATCGGCCTCATCGCCCCCGATCAGGTGCGCGCAGGCGTACACAGGGGCCTCTCCGAGCTCGCCATGCGCGCGCTCGTGAACGAGGGGGCGACCGCCTCCCGCCAGGATCCGCCGTGCACAACGCCGGAGGAGCTGGTGAAGGCGATCGGCGAGATGCCGCGCATCCGCCCGCCGGAGCCCGTGTTCACCGCACCGCCCGAATACCAGCGCACGACCTACCAGCAGGGCACCTACGGCCGCACCGCACCCCGTCCGGGTGCCACCCAGCCGGTTCCGGTGCCACCGCCCCCGCTGCAGAGCCGTACCGGCAAGGCCCTCAAGTGGACCGTGTCCGCTCTCCTGATCGCGGCCCTGGGCCTCGGCAGCTGGCAGCTGGCGGACGCGCTGATGGACCGCGGCAATTCCGAAGACCCCGGCAGCTCGGAAACCTCCGACGGCGGCGACAAGAACAAGCCGAAGGCCACACAGCCGATCAAGATCGAGAACGGCCAGGAGTACGTCCTCGAGGGCGACGCGCAGGACCTTCCGGGGGTCCCCAACACGTACGACGGCGACAGCTCGACGTACTGGCGGACCAACAGCTTCATAGGAGGTCCCAAGCTGGCCCCCTACAAGCCCGGCGTCGGCATCGTCTACGACCTCGGTAAAGAGCAGGACGTGTCCGCGGCGTCGATCGGTCTCCGCTACATCGGTGACCACACGACGATCGAGCTGTACGCCGCGGACTCGCTGACCCCGTCGACGCCCCCGAGCTCGATGAAGAAGATCGGGACCGTCACGACGCAGGGCAAGACCGCGAAGATCAAGGCGAAGAAGTCCGTCGCGACGCGGTACGTACTCGTCTGGCTCACCGATGTACCGAGGTCACCCAGTGATGAGTTCAGCAGGGCTGGGTACAAGCAGGCCATCACGGACGTGAAGTTCGCAGGCTGAGGGCCGAGGCTCACCGGGGGAGGGGGTTCGACGGTGGACGGCACCACGCACGGCGAGATGAGCGACCAGGACCTCCTGGCCCATCACGTGGCAGGTGACAAGGACGCCTTCAGCGAGCTCGTACGGCGCCACCGCGATCGTCTGTGGGCTGTGGCCCTGCGCACGCTGGGCGACCGGGAGGAGGCCGCTGACGCGGTCCAGGACGCTCTGGTCTCCGCCTACCGTGCCGCGCACACCTTCCGCGGGCAGTCGGCCGTCACGACGTGGCTTCATCGGATCACCGTGAACGCCTGCCTCGACCGGGCACGCAAGGCGGCGTCCCGGAAGACCTCTCCCCTCGACGACGCCGAACGGCTCGAGCAACTCCTCGAACCGCACGAGTCGGCCGCGGCCCCCGTCGAGCGGAGCGATCTGCACCGCGAGCTCCTCGAGGCGCTGGGCACCCTGCCGCACGACCAGCGCGCCGCCCTCGTCCTCGTGGACATGCAGGGCTACCCGGTGGCCGAGGCGGCCCAGGTCCTCGATGTACCCACCGGCACAGTGAAGAGCCGCTGCGCACGCGGCAGAGCCAGACTGCTGCCACTGCTCACTCACCTGCGTACGGAGGCGCGTACGCAGGGCACAGAGAGCGGTGACGACAAAGACGGTAAGAAGTCGGGCCCGGGAAGGAACCGGACGCAGGGGACATCCGTCCCACCTGCAGCGGGGCCACGGGATACGGGACCAAGCGATCCAGCTGCTGTGAAGGGCGGAGGTGGGCGAGCGTGACAACCACGACCGACTCGGCCGGGCACCCAGAAGTCGCTGAGATCTCCGACCTCACAGAGGGACTGCTCCCCCTGTCCCGAACCGTCGATGTGCGACGGCACCTGGACGACTGCACACTCTGTGCCGATGTCTACGCCTCCCTGGAAGAGATCCGGGGCATGCTCGGCACGCTGCCGGGACCGCCGCGGATGCCGGTCGACGTCGCCGGACGTATCGACGCGGCACTGGCGGCCGAAGCACTGCTGGACTCCATCGCACCCGGCTCCGCCGACTCGGTCGATCAGGATCCGATGCTCAGGCCCATGGCCTCCGTGCGTGTTTCACGTGAAACATCGCCCGCCTCCGGTGAACCCTCTGAACCCTTCGAGCCGTCCGAACCCTCTCGCGCCGCCGCCTCCAGCCCACCCGCGGACCGGCCAGCGGGACACTCTCGCGCCGCCACGGGACCCGGACGCGGACGCCGGTTCCGGGGCGGACGCCGACGCAGCGTAGTGCTTGGTGCCGTCTTCACCGCGGCCGTCATCGGTCTCGGCTCCTTGTTGATACAGAACCTGGGCAACGACTCAGGCGGTACGAGCGACACGGCATCGGGCCACGCCGACCCGGCGCACGCCTTCTCCGAGGGCAGGCTCAAGGGCCAGGTGAACGATCTGCTCACCAAGGCGCCCACCGCGGAGTCCGATCCCGGAAGCAGCAAGCCGTCCTTCGATGTGCGGTCCAGCCCCGAGTCCCCGAAGGACAAGCAGGCGCCGCTGCGCGAGGCAACCGTCACCATCCCGAAGTGCATTCAGCTCGGCATCGGCGACAGGACACCGCTCGCCGCCGAAGAGGGCACATATAAGGGGAAGGACGCCTACCTCGTCGTGGCGTCCCACGACTCCGACAGCATGAAGGTCTCCGCATACGTCATCGACGCGGCGTGCGTGGACAAGGCGTCGTCGGCGGACGCTGCGGGCAAGGTTCTGCTGACCAACTCCTACGCGCGGCCCTGACCCTCCCACCGTCGCGGCGGGAGACTCGGCTCAGCGTGGCATCCTGACGTCCCTGACATGCTTCCGTGCGCTCGGACACGTCGGGAATGCATGCCCCGTAGGATCCGTTGGGTGGGGTGAGAGACCTGAGACAGGCATCCCCCAGCAGTACGCAGCAGTCTCCAGAGACGAGGAATCAAGCCGTGACCGACGTCCGTAACGTGATCATCATCGGCTCCGGGCCCGCCGGCTACACGGCGGCGCTCTACACCGCGCGAGCGTCGCTGAAGCCCCTGGTGTTCGAGGGCGCCGTCACCGCCGGCGGTGCGCTGATGAACACCACCGAGGTGGAGAACTTCCCGGGCTTCCAGGACGGCGTCATGGGCCCCGACCTCATGGACAACATGCGCGCTCAGGCCGAGCGCTTCGGCGCCGAGCTGGTTCCGGACGATGTGGTCTCCGTCGACCTCAGCGGCGAGATCAAGACCGTGACGGACACTGCGGGCACCGTGCACCGCGCGAAGACCGTGATCGTGACGACCGGTTCCCAGCACCGCAAGCTCGGTCTGCCGAACGAGGACGTACTCTCCGGCCGGGGCGTCTCCTGGTGCGCGACCTGTGACGGCTTCTTCTTCAAGGACCAGGACATCGCCGTGATCGGCGGTGGCGACACCGCGATGGAGGAGGCCACCTTCCTCTCCCGCTTCGCCAAGTCCGTGACGATCGTGCACCGCCGCGACAGCCTGCGTGCCTCCAAGGCGATGCAGGAACGCGCGCTGGCCGACCCGAAGATCAGCTTCATCTGGGACAGCGAGGTCGCCGAGATCAAGGGCGAGCAGAAGCTCTCCGGTCTTACGCTGCGCAACCTCAAGACGGGCGAGACCTCCGAGCTGCCCGTCACCGGCCTGTTCATCGCGATCGGCCACGACCCGCGCACGGAGCTCTTCAAGGGTCAGCTCACGTTGGACGGCGAGGGCTACCTGACGGTCGACGCGCCTTCGACCCGGACGAACGTGCCCGGCGTCTTCGCCGCCGGTGACGTCGTCGACCACACGTACCGCCAGGCGATCACGGCGGCCGGCACCGGCTGCTCCGCCGCCCTCGACTCCGAGCGGTTCCTCGCAGCCCTCGTGGACAGCGAGACGGCCGCAGCGACCGTCTGACATCCCATCCTCCCCACCGCACCACCGAGTTAAGGAGCCCGCCGTGGCCGGCACTCTGAAGAACGTGACCGACGCCTCCTTCGAGGAAGACGTCCTGAAGAACGACAAGCCTGTCCTGGTGGACTTCTGGGCTGCCTGGTGCGGACCGTGCCGCCAGATCGCGCCGTCTCTCGAGGCGATCGCGGCCGAGCACGGCGACAAGATCGAGATCGTCAAGCTCAACATCGACGAGAACCCGGGCATCGCGGCCAAGTACGGCGTCATGTCCATCCCGACCCTGAACGTGTACCAGGGTGGCGAGGTGGCCAAGACGATCGTCGGCGCCAAGCCGAAGGCCGCGCTGGAGCGCGACCTCGCGGACTTCATCGCCGAGTAACGAGCGGTGCCGCGACAAGCGACGCGCTGTTTCACGTGAAACACGAATGGGCCAACCCTCCGGGGTTGGCCCATTCGCATGACAGGCATGACAATCATGCGACGGGTGACAGGGGTGAGTCAGAGCGGTCGGAGCACAGGCTCCTTCTGCACCGCCCCGAGCAACCGGTCGAGCGCCATCTCGACGTCTTCTTTCCAGGAGAGCGTCGTCCGCAGCTCAAGCCTCAGCCGCGGATATGAGGGATGCGGGCGGACTGTCTTGAAGCCCACCGCCAGTAGGTGATCGGCGGGGAGCACACAGGCGGGCTTCTCCCACCGGGCATCCCCAAAGGCCTCGATCGCTTTGAATCCGCGCCGCAGCAGATCCTTCGCCACCGTCTGGACGATGACACGGCCGATTCCCTGGCTCTGATAGCCCGGCATGATCCAGGCGGTCATCAGCTGAACGGCATCGGGGGACACCGGGCTCGTCGGGAAGGCGGTGGCGCGAGGCACGTACGCCGGCGGGGCGTACAGCACGAAGCCGACCGGAACATCGTCGACGTAGACGACTCGGCCGCAGGATCCCCACTCCAGCAGGACGGCGGAGATCCACGCCTCCTTCTCGAGTTCCGGCGTACCGGCCTTTACCGCGGCTTGGCCGCGGACCGGGTCCAGCTCCCAGAAGACACACGTCCGGCAACGCTGGGGAAGGTCCGGAAGGTTGTCCAGCGTGAGCGGTACGAGCCGACGCCCCATGAAGGCTGTTCCTCACTTCCTTCGCCTGCCGCATCACGGGCGGCAGTCAGAGCGCTCCGTTCCTTCAGCAGGCTGCCGACGAATCCGCCGACCGCTCCCAGCCCAAGGCCCGCAGTCATCAATCCGGTGCGGCTCACCGATCGCATGGCCCTCTCCTCCCCAATGAGGTGCCGTCAGCTGGATGCGCCATACCCAATCGCATCGTATCCACGATGCGATTGCGCCGATACCGTAAGAAAGCAAAGAGCGGGCCGTGTTCCGGTACACACCGGACACGGCCCACTCTCAGCCGACTACCTGATGAGGCTCAGGCCTTTTCGCCCTCGGCCGTGTCGTCCTCAGCCGAACCTTCGGCAGATTCCTCGGCGGAGTCCTCAGCGAGTCCGTTCGTCAGGACCGGACCCTCGCCCGGAGCGAGTGTCGTGAGGATGCGCTCCAGGTCCTCCAACGAGGCGAAGTCGACGACGATCTTGCCCTTCTTCTGCCCCAGGTCCACCCGCACGCGGGTCTCGAACCGGTCGGAGAGACGAGTGGCGAGGTTGGTCAGCGACGGCGACACCCGAGCGCCCGCACGCGGCCCCTTGGCCCGCGGGGCACTCTGAGGTCGCGAACCCATGAGGGTCACGATCTCCTCGACGGCCCGCACCGAGAGCCCCTCGGCCACGATCCGGTGCGCCAGGCGGTCCTGCTCCTCCGAGTCCTCGACGGACAGCAGAGCACGAGCGTGGCCCGCGGAGAGCACTCCGGCAGCGACCCTGCGCTGAACCGCCGGCGACAGCTTCAGGAGCCGCAGCGTGTTCGAGACCTGCGGACGGGAACGGCCGATCCGGTCCGCCAGCTGGTCGTGCGTGCAGTGGAAGTCCTTGAGCAGCTGGTCGTAGGCCGCAGCCTCTTCCAGCGGGTTCAGCTGTGCGCGGTGCAGGTTCTCAAGGAGAGCGTCCAGGAGGAGCTTCTCGTCGTCCGTCGCACGGACGATCGACGGGATGCGCTCGAGTCCGGCCTCACGGCAAGCCCGCCAGCGCCGCTCACCCATGATGAGCTCATAGCGCGAGGCCCCTACCTGTCGTACGACAACAGGCTGGAGAAGCCCGACCTCCTTGATGGAGGTGACAAGCTCAGAAAGGGCGTCCTCGTCGAAGACCTCGCGAGGCTGCCTCGGGTTGGGCGTGATGAAGTCGAGAGGCAGCTCGGCGAAGTGCGCACCGACCGGACTCTCCTCGGTCTCCACCGCCCCGTTCAGCGGCTGCTCCGTTTCATGTGAAACGGGACTCTGCGGGAGAGCCGCCACCTTCGCGGCCGCCACCCCCCGCTCGGCGGTCAGCACCGGTACAGCACCGGGCGAAGTCGTAGCTCCACCCATGGCCTGGGCGGTCGACTTCTCCGTCGGGGCCGCAGGAATCAGGGCGCCGAGGCCACGACCCAGCCCTCTCCGTCGCTCGCTCACTGCATCCCCTCCGTCATACTGTGCTGATCTTTCTGAGCGCCCATCTGGGCGTGCTGTACGTCGTAGCGAACGCCTACGCCGCGTAGCGCGATCTCCCGTGCCGCCTCGAAGTACGAGAGGGCACCGCTCGACCCCGGATCGTAGGTCAACACGGTCTGCCCGTAGCTCGGCGCCTCGGAGATACGGACCGAGCGGGGAATGCTCGTCCGCAGAACTTCTTCGCCGAAGTGGCTTCGCACCTCGTCCGCCACCTGTGAGGCGAGCCGGGTCCGGCCGTCGTACATGGTGAGCAGGATCGTCGAGACATGCAGGTGGGGGTTGAGGTGCCCCCGCACCAGGTCGACGTTGCGCAGGAGTTGTCCGAGACCCTCCAGTGCGTAGTACTCGCACTGAATGGGGATCAGCACCTCCGCGCCGGCGACCAGAGCGTTGACCGTCAGCAGACCGAGCGACGGCGGGCAGTCGATGAGGATGTAGTCCAACGGCTGCTCATACGCCTGGATCGCCCGCTGCAGTCGGCTCTCCCGCGCTACCAGGGACACCAACTCGATCTCCGCACCGGCGAGATCGATGGTGGCCGGGGCGCAGAAGAGCCCTTCGACGTCAGCGACCGGCTGCACGACTTCGGAGAGCGGCTTGCTCTCGACCAACACGTCGTAGATGGATGGCACTTCGGCGTGGTGATCGATCCCCAGAGCCGTGGAGGCATTGCCCTGCGGGTCGAGGTCGACGACCAGGACGCGCGCGCCGTGCAGAGCGAGCGAAGCGGCGAGGTTGACGGTTGTCGTCGTCTTGCCCACTCCGCCCTTCTGATTGGCGACCACCATGACTCGGGTCTGCTCGGGTCGTGGCAGGCCCTCGCCTGCACGGCCAAGGGCTTCGACCGCCAGTTGGGCAGCACGACCGATTGGGGTGTCGTCCATCGGGGGCGGTGTTTCACGTGAAACATCCTCCCCCGCCGACTCGGTACGGGGACCGGGGACCGGATCGGTCATCGGTCCCGCGATGTTGGCGTCGGACCGCAAGGATTCACTCTCCTCGACTTCAGGCTCGCAATGAACAGAGCCTCCCATGCTTTGAGGGTCATGAACCAGCGAGGCCCGGTCTTGTGTGGACGAATCCACCTCTGTGGACAACTCCGTCCCCTTGTTGAGGGAACCGAGTGGGCGGCGGTCGCGAGGTTCCGCAGCGCGGCCGCGACTGATGATGCCATGCAGCAGTGAGCGACGTTTCACGTGAAACACGATGCACGGCAGCCGGGGTGCCGCTCGTGCGACACCCCGGTATGCGTACGTTTGGCAGCTTTTGTGGAGTAAGGCTCGTCGTCACGACGGATCAACGACGAAGGCAAGACGCTCGGCGGCGAGGGCCAGGACCGCTCAACAGCGCGAGCGGGACCGCTCAGCGGCGACGCCGAGTCCGCCCCGTCCGGGCAGCCTTGGCGCGCTTGGCTGCGAAGCGCACACCGCCGGGGCTCTCGCCGACCTCCACCCGCACGACCGTGGACAGCGGGTCCACCACACCCTCACCGACGTGCAACACCGAGGTGTTGACCGCGCCGAGCTTGCTCAGAGCAGCCCCTGCGGCCTTGACCTCTTCCTCCGCCGTGTCGCCCTTGAGCAACAGCATCTCCCCGTACGGACGCAGGAGCGGCACGCCCCAGGCCGCGAGGCGGTCCAGCGGCGCAACGGCCCGGGCGGTCACCACGTGGACGGGAGGCAGCGTCCCAAGGACCTCCTCGGCGCGGCCACGTACGACGGTCACGTGGTCGAGTCCGAGCAGCTCGACCACCTCGGTGAGGAAGGTCGTCCGCCGCAGCAGCGGTTCAAGCAACGTGATCTTCAGATCCGGCCGGACGAGAGCCAGCGGAATACCGGGCAGACCAGCCCCCGAGCCGACGTCGCACACCATCACGTTCTCGGGCACGACCTCGGAGAGGACCGCGCAGTTCAGCAGATGCCGCTCCCACAGCCGGGGCACTTCGCGAGGGCCGATCAGTCCGCGCTGCACTCCCGCGTCGGCCAGCAACTCCGCGTACCGGACCGCGTCCGAGAAGCGCTCACCGAATACCGCCCGGGCCTGCTCGGGCGCCGAGGGGAGCTCCGCTGCCTCCGTCACGGGGACCGTCCTTCCGTACCGCACTGGGGTGGCTGACTATCAGGCTGACAAAGACCGGCCCCGCCTGCGAACAGACGGGGCCGGGAAAACAACGTGCGATCAGGCGGGAAGCACGACGACGAAGCGCTGCGGCTCCTCGCCCTCGGACTCGCTGCGCAGACCGGCGGCCTTGACCGCATCATGCACGACCTTGCGCTCGAAGGGCGTCATCGGCTTGAGGTTGACCGGCTCGCCGGAGCTCTTCACCTCGGCCGCGGCCTTGGCGCCCAGCTCGGAGAGCTCCTCACGCTTCTTGGCTCGGTAGCCCGCGATGTCCAGCATCAGACGGCTGCGGTCACCGGTCTCACGGTGCACGGCGAGGCGCGTCAGCTCCTGAAGCGCCTCCAGGACCTCACCGTCACGGCCGACGAGCTTCTGCAGATCGCGGCCGTTCGAGTCGCTGATGATCGAGACAGCGGCGCGGTCGGCCTCCACGTCCATGTCGATGTCGCCGTCGAGATCGGCGATGTCCAGCAGACCCTCGAGGTAGTCCGCCGCGATCTCACCCTCCTGCTCAAGACGGGTGAGAGTGTCTCCGGCCTCGACCTCGGCCTCGGCGGGGGCGGTGGTGCCTTCCGTCACGGGATGGACTCCTTCTACTTCTTGGACGGGTGCTTGGGCCGCTGCTGGCCCTTGCGCTGCCCCGACTTGGCTTGGCGTGCGTTACCTGACCCGGACTTGCCACCCGCGGGCGTGCCCTTGGGAGCGGCGTCCTCAGGCTCGTCCTGAGTCTTCTCCAGTGACGTCTTCGCATCCGAAGCCGTCTCCGTGTCACTCTCCGCCTTGCCCTGTGCGGCGGCGGACTGACGCTGCGACTTGCTCTGGCGCTTGGGCTGCTGCCGCTTCGGGGCACCGCCACCGGCGGCCGGAGCGCCGTCCTCGGTCTCCGTGGCGACGGCGGAATCGCTCGGCGCGATGGAGCCGTCGGTCTGGGCCGCCAGGCCTTCCTTGCTCAGGCCGTTGATGAACTTGCGCTCGAACTCGTTGCGGTCACGACCCTTGGCGACGATCGCCTTGATGATGTTGGCGTTGCCGCGGCCCCGCACCTTCTTGGTGTGTGTGAGCTGCTTCTGCAGGCGCTCCAGGAACGCGGCCTGGGCCTTGGAGCCGGGAGTCGGGTTCCGCCGGATCACGAACATCTGCTGGCACATGGTCCACACGTTGGTGGTCAGCCAGTAGACGAGGACACCGACGGGGAAGTTGATGCCGAAGACGGCGAACATGACCGGGAAGACATACATCAGCATCTTCTGCTGCTGCATGAACGGCGTCTTGACCGTCGTGTCCACGTTCTTCGTCATCAGCTGGCGCTGCGTGTAGAACTGCGAGAACGACATCATCACGATCATGATCGCGGTGACGACACGGACGTCGGTCAGCGAGGCGTGGAGCGCCTCGACCTTGTCCGCACTGTCCATGAACTTCGCGGCCAGCGGGGCGCCGAAGATGTGCGCCTTCTGCGCGCTCTCGAGCAGCGGCTTGTCGATGACGCCGATGGTGTCGTTCGACGCGATGCCGGAGAGCACGTGGTACAGGGCGAAGAAGAACGGCGACTGCGCCAGGATGGGAAGGCACGAGGAGAGCGGGTTGGTACCCGACTCCTTGTACAGCTTCATCATCTCTTCGGACTGACGCTGCTTGTCGCTCTTGTAGCGTTCCTGGATCTTCTTCATCTCGGGCTGCAGCGTCTGCATCGCCCTGGTCGCCTTGATCTGCTTCACGAAGAGCGGGATCAGGCAGATACGGATCAGGATCACCAGGGACACGATGGACAAGCCCCAGGCCCAGCCCGTGTCAGGGCCGAAAATGGCCCCGTACAGCGAGTGGAACTGGACGATGACCCAGGAAACGGGTGTCGTGATGAAGCTGAACAGACTGGCAATCGTGTCCACTAATCAGGCTCCTTGAGCATGGGACGGGGTCTCGGCGGCCGGGCCAGGGGTATCCGGGGAGATCTCCCCGGACGGCACGCCAGCGGCGGAGGGCCCGCCCTTGCGTTCGCGCCACATGGCGCGCAGCATCTCGTGCCACCGCGGGCGCTTGCGCGCTGGCACATGGTCGACACCACCGAGCGACCACGGATTGCACCGCAGGATGCGCCAGGCCGTCAGCGCCGTTCCCTTGATCGCACCGTGCCGGTCAATGGCCAGGTAGCCGTAGCGGGAGCATGACGGGTAGTACTTGCACACCGGACCAAGCAACGGACTGATCGTCCACTGATACAGCTTGATCAGAGCCAGCAGTGGGTACTTCATCGAGCGCCCCCTCCCAGCAGCCGCTGAAGAGCGGCATCCAGGTCTTGGGCCAGCTGTGCATGGGAGGCGTCGCCCGCACCGGGCAACGCTCGTACGACTACCAGGCTACCGGGGGGCAGCTGGGCCACCCGGTCACGCATCAGGTGGCGAAGCCTGCGCTTCACCGTGTTGCGTACGACAGCTCCGCCAACGGCCTTGCTCACGACGAAACCCGCACGCGTCGGAGGAGAGCTCTCCCCAGGCACGTGCGGGTCCGTTGCACCGCTACGTAGATGGACGACGAGAAGCGGGCGTCCGGCCCGTCGTCCTCGGCGTACCGCGGCCGCGAAATCTTCGCGCCGCCTCAGCCGATGCTCGGTAGGCAGCACGACGTCATGACCTAATGCGATTAAGCGGAAAGGCTGGCGCGACCCTTGCCACGACGGTTCGCGAGAATCGCGCGGCCGGCACGGGTGCGCATCCGCAGGCGGAAGCCGTGGGTCTTGGCGCGGCGACGGTTGTTCGGCTGGAAGGTGCGCTTGCTCACTCGGGGGCTCCAGAAATGATTGTGTGGTGGCGGGACATCGCCTGGCTGTCACCGTGCGCCCACGAGAAGCTCGCGAATACGCACCGAGTGCACCGCTTCACAATCACAGATCGTGATCTTTGCCCATCGGAGGCAGGCGGCAGCAGCCATCGACAACTCGACCTGGTCACGGTACGCGGGGCTACGCCATCCGGTCAAACCGACCGTCAGGGGGAGACACTGTGCACAGCCTGTGGACAACAACTTGAACCGCAGCCGTTGCCCTGACTACCGTGGCCAAACTCCGATTCATTCCCTTCTCCCCGCCCATCCCGGTTTCCGTCCCTAGAACCACACCTTCGTGGGACCCCATGAGAGAGCGTGCCCTGTGGCTGACGTACCTGCCGATCTTGCCGCAGTGTGGCCACGAGTTCTGGAGCAGCTGCTGGGTGAGGGGCGGGGGCACGGGGTCGACGCGAAGGACGAGCGTTGGATCAAGCGCTGCCAGCCACTGGCGCTTGTGGCCGACACCGCGCTGCTCGCCGTACCGAACGAGTTCGCCAAGGGCGTGCTCGAAGGCCGTCTTGCCCCCATCGTCAGCGAGTCGCTGAGCCGTGAGTGCGGCCGCCCGATCCGTATCGCCATCACGGTGGACGACTCGGTCGGTGACCCCATGGACCGGCCCACCCCGCCGGCGCCGCCCATGCAGCAGCAGTCCCTCCAGCAACAGCCCGGCCAGCAGCAGCAGCGCTACGAAGAGCCCGAGCAGCACCCGGGCCCCGGACAGGGGCACGACGCGTACGACGGTTACGGCCGCCGTGCCCCGGACGAGCACTCCTCGGGCCGCGGGCCCGACCAGCTGCCGACCGCCCGTCCCGCGTACCCCGACTACCAGCGCCCAGGACCCGGCGCCTGGCCGCAGCAACACCAGCAGCCGCCCCAGCAGCAGGACGACTACGGCTGGCAGCAGCAGAGACTCGGCTTCCCCGAGCGGGACCCGTACGCGAGCCCCCAGCAGCCGCAGCACGACTACCGGTCGCAGCCGCCGCAGGGGCACTCCACGCACTCCCCCTACGAACAGCACCGCCAAGAGCGCCACGACCGGCAGGACCAGCAGGATCGCCACGACCGGCGTGACCGGCACGAGCAGTCCCCTGTCTCCGGCGGGCACTCCAACCCCCGGGGCGGCGTCCACGGCAACGGCCACGGCGTCCACGGCAGCGGCGCGCCCGGGCCGCTGGCCGCGCAGCCGGCCCCCGCGTCGGCCCCCGGCGAGCCCACCGCCCGCCTCAACCCGAAGTACCTCTTCGACACCTTCGTGATCGGCGCGTCGAACCGTTTCGCGCACGCGGCGGCCGTCGCGGTCGCCGAGGCGCCCGCCAAGGCGTACAACCCCCTCTTCATCTACGGAGAGTCGGGCCTTGGCAAAACACATCTGCTGCACGCGATCGGGCATTACGCCCGCAGCCTCTATCCCGGCACGCGTGTGCGCTACGTGAGCTCCGAGGAGTTCACGAACGAGTTCATCAACTCCATCCGCGACGGCAAGGGCGACACCTTCCGCAAGCGGTACCGCGAGATGGACATCCTGCTCGTCGACGACATCCAGTTCCTGGCCAGCAAGGAGTCGACGCAGGAGGAGTTCTTCCACACCTTCAACACGCTCCACAACGCGAACAAGCAGATCGTGCTCTCCAGTGACCGGCCGCCCAAGCAGCTGGTGACCCTGGAGGACCGGCTGCGCAACCGCTTCGAGTGGGGGCTGATCACCGACGTCCAGCCACCGGAGCTGGAGACGCGTATCGCCATCCTTCGTAAGAAGGCGGTACAAGAGCAGCTGAACGCCCCGCCGGAGGTTCTGGAGTTCATCGCGTCCCGCATCTCACGCAACATCCGTGAGCTCGAGGGCGCGCTGATCCGGGTCACGGCCTTCGCCTCCCTCAATCGGCAGCCGGTGGACCTGGGTCTTACGGAGATCGTCCTCAAGGACCTGATCCCGGGCGGCGAGGACGCGGCCCCCGAGATCACGGCTCCGGCGATCATGGCCGCGACAGCGGACTACTTCGGTCTCACGGTGGACGACCTCTGCGGATCCTCGCGCAGCCGCGTCCTGGTGACGGCACGCCAGATCGCGATGTACCTCTGCCGCGAGCTGACGGACCTCTCCCTGCCCAAGATCGGCGCGCAGTTCGGCGGCCGCGACCACACGACCGTCATGCACGCCGACCGCAAGATCCGCGCCCTGATGGCCGAGCGGCGCTCGATCTACAACCAGGTCACCGAGCTCACCAACCGCATCAAGAACGGCTGACAGACGCACGGCAGAACCCGACAGACACACCGACAGACGCACCGAGAGACGCACGGCACAGACGCCGACAGCCGCACCGACACATGCGCTGAGAGCCACTGAGAGCCGCGCCGACACAGCGCTGAAACGCCGCTGAAGGGCGCCCCGGAACAACTTCCGGGGCGCCCTTTGCCGTTGCGCACGCGCGCGTGGACCTCGTCCGGCCCCCTCCACTGTTCGATTTCCCCAGCTGAGAGGCCTGTTCTCCACAGATCTGTGCTCTTTTTTCCCTCCACACCCTGGGGACCGGGAAGTTGTCCAGATGATGTCCACAGGGGAGCCTGCTGAGGGATCATCAAGCCAGGTCAGGTGGTTGTGGATTCGTGGACGAAGACTCTCCACAGGCTGTGGATGAAAATCTCGTCCACAGGGTGTGCATGAACTTGTCCACCGGCAACCCACAGGCTCGAGCCGGTTGTCCCCAGCTTTCCCCAGCTTCTCCACACGGCTGTCCACTGTTCGGCAACGCAACGCGCCTCGTCACCGTGCCGAGTGAAAGGCGTCACACCAACGTGGTCGGTTGGCCTGTGGGGAAGGTGGGTAAAGCTGGGGACAGCGCTGGGGAGAAGTACCCCTTGCCTGTGCACCGGGTGTGCAGAACTTTCGCCCGTCCACAGAAACCACCGGTTGTCCACCGCCTCCGCCCACAGGCTCAGTGGATAAAAAACCGGCACTGACCTGCGAAAACGGGGTTATCCACGGTTTCCACAGGCCCTACTACTACTCCCACTTAGAGTTACCGGGGAATTCGCTTGGAAGAGGGGCCTGTGCACAACTCGCCCTCCGGTCCTCCGACGCCGCTCGCCACGACTTGACCCCGACGGGCACCCACTGTCAGTGCGGTGCGTCAGACTGGTCCCCAGTGCCAGCAACAGCAGGAGGGCGGCTAAGTGAAGATCCGGGTGGAACGCGACGTACTCGCAGAGGCGGTGGCGTGGGCGGCGCGCAGTCTCCCGGCCCGGCCTCCGGCACCTGTCCTGGCGGGCTTGCTGCTGAAGGCCGAGGAAGGCGCACTGAGCCTGTCCAGCTTCGACTACGAGGTCTCGGCTCGTGTCTCCGTGGACGCCGAGATCGACGACGAGGGCACGGTCCTCGTCTCCGGCCGGCTGCTCGCCGACATCTGCCGCGCCCTTCCCAACCGTCCGGTGGAGATCTCCACAGACGGTGTACGGGCCACGGTGGTCTGCGGCTCCTCGCGATTCACACTCCACACACTTCCTGTGGAGGAGTACCCCGCGCTGCCGCAGATGCCCACAGCGACCGGCACCGTCCCCGGTGAGGTGTTCGCCTCAGCCGCCTCCCAGGTGGCCATCGCCGCGGGCCGCGACGACACGCTGCCCGTCCTGACCGGCGTACGCATCGAGATCGAGGGCGACACGGTCACCCTGGCCTCCACCGACCGCTACCGCTTCGCGGTCCGCGAGTTCCTGTGGAAGCCGGAGGACCCCGAGGCCTCCGCGGTGGCCCTGGTCCCCGCCAAGACGCTCCTGGACACCGCCAAGGCGCTCACGAGCGGCGACACGGTCACCCTGGCGCTGTCAGGATCCGGTGCCGGTGAGGGTCTGATCGGCTTCGAGGGCGCAGGGCGGCGTACGACCACCCGTCTCCTCGAGGGCGACCTGCCGAAGTACAAGACGCTCTTCCCCACGGAGTTCAACTCGATCGCGGTCATCGAGACCGCCCCGTTCGTCGAGGCCGTGAAGCGCGTGGCCCTGGTGGCCGAGCGGAACACTCCGGTGCGGCTCAGCTTCGAGCAGGGCGTGCTGATCCTGGAGGCAGGCTCCAGCGACGACGCACAGGCTGTGGAGAGGGTCGACGCACAGCTCGATGGCGACGACGTCTCGATCGCCTTCAACCCGACGTTCCTGCTCGACGGCCTGAGCGCGATCGACTCCCCGGTCGCTCAGCTCTCGTTCACGACGTCCACGAAGCCCGCCCTCCTGAGCGGCAGGCCGGCCTTGGACGCGGAGGCCGACGAGGCGTACAAGTACCTGATCATGCCGGTACGTCTGAGCGGCTGAGCCCACAGGTGTGAGCGGGCGTCCGGGCGTAGGCTCGGACGCGGGTACGAAGGTGCCTCCACGCCACATCGCTACTTAAGGAACCACTGATGGAGCTCGGTCTCGTCGGCCTCGGCAAGATGGGCGGCAACATGCGCGAGCGCATCCGCCGCGCAGGCCACACCGTCATCGGATACGACCGCAACCAGGACGTCGCGGATGTCCCCAGCCTCGAAGAGCTTGTGGGCAAGCTCAAGGGCCCGCGCGTCATCTGGGTGATGGTTCCGGCCGGAGCCGCGACCCAGTCCACCGTCGACGAGCTCGGTGAGCTGCTCCAGCCCGGTGACGTCGTTGTGGACGGCGGAAACTCCCGCTGGACGGACGACGAGAAGCACGCCGAGGAACTCGCCGCCAAGGGCATCGGCTTCGTCGACTGCGGCGTCTCCGGAGGCGTCTGGGGCCTGAAGAACGGCTACGCGCTGATGTACGGCGGCGACGCCGAGAACATCGCGAAGGTCCAGCCGATCTTCGACGCCCTCAAGCCCGAGGGTGACTTCGGTTCCGTGCACGCGGGCAAGGTCGGCGCGGGCCACTTCTCGAAGATGGTTCACAACGGCATCGAGTACGCCATGATGCAGGCCTACGCCGAGGGCTGGGAGCTCCTGGAGAAGGTCGACTCCGTCACGGACGTGCGCGAGGTCTTCCGCTCCTGGCAGGAGGGCACGGTCATCCGTTCCTGGCTGCTCGACCTGGCGGTCAACGCCCTGGACGACGACGAGCACCTGGCGAAGCTGCGCGGCTTCGCGGCGGACTCCGGCGAGGGCCGGTGGACGGTGGAAGCCGCCATCGACAACTCCGTGCCGCTGCCCGCGATCACGGCCTCGCTCTTCGCCCGCTTCGCCTCGCGGCAGGACGACTCCCCGCAGATGAAGATGATCGCGGCGCTGCGCAACCAGTTCGGCGGCCACGCCGTCGAGTCCAAGAGCGAGAACTGATCCACAGCCTGTGCGGGAAGCCGCGCAGGCCTGTCAGCAAGTGAAGTAGGCCGGGGGAGGTCGGCGCACACCATGCACGTCACGCATCTGTCGCTGGCCGACTTCCGCTCGTACGCCCGGGTCGAGGTCCCTCTCGATCCGGGCGTCACCGCGTTCGTGGGCCCCAACGGCCAGGGCAAGACGAACCTCGTGGAGGCCGTCGGCTATCTCGCCACGCTCGGCAGCCACCGGGTCTCATCGGATGCCCCGCTGGTGCGCATGGGCGCCGAGCGCGCCGTCATCCGGGCCGCGGTCCGGCAGGGCGAGCGCCAGCAGCTGATTGAGCTCGAGCTCAATCCGGGCAAGGCCAATCGTGCCCGCATCAACAGGTCGTCGCAGGTCAGACCCCGTGACGTACTCGGGATCGTCCGTACGGTGCTGTTCGCCCCCGAGGACCTGGCGCTGATCAAGGGCGACCCCGGTGAGCGTCGGCGCTTCCTCGACGAGCTGATCACGGCGCGCTCCCCCCGCATGGCGGGCGTGCGGTCCGACTACGACCGCGTACTGAAGCAGCGCAACACCCTCCTGAAGTCGGCAGCCCTGGCTCGGCGGCACGGCGGGCGCTCCATGGATCTGTCCACCCTCGACGTGTGGGACCAGCACCTCGCGAGCGTGGGCGCCGAACTGCTCACGCAGCGGCTCGACCTGATCGCCGCGCTGCAGCCGCTCGCCGACAAGGCGTACGAGCAGCTGGCACCCGGCGGCGGTCCCGTCACGCTCGACTACAAGCCGTCCGCGCCGGGCGAGGGCCACACGCGTGACGCTCTGTACGAGCAGCTGATCGCCGCCCTCGAAGAGGCGCGCAAGCAGGAGATCGAGCGGGGCGTGACGCTGGTCGGGCCGCACCGCGACGACCTGCTCCTGCGCCTCGGTCAGCTCCCCGCGAAGGGGTACGCGAGCCACGGCGAGTCCTGGTCGTACGCCCTGGCGCTGCGCCTGGCCTCGTACGACCTGCTGCGCGCCGAGGGGAACGAACCGGTGCTCGTACTGGACGACGTGTTCGCGGAGCTCGACGTGCGCCGCAGGGAGCGTCTCGCGGAGCTGGTGGCGCCGGGCGAGCAGGTCCTTGTGACCGCCGCGGTGGACGACGACGTGCCGGGCGTGCTCGCCGGGGCGCGGTTCGCCGTGTCGGACGGCGCGGTGGAGCGCGTATGACGACGCGCCTGAGCCGGGAGTACGTATGAGCGCCGAAGAGCCCGCCAAGGACACCCCCCAGGACTCGGCCAAGGACACACCGAAGGTGCCCGAGCCCTCCGGCGTCGACCTCGCCCGCGTCGCCCTCCGGGCCGCCAAGGAGCAGGCACGCGCGCGTGGCGACGCCGCGCAGCAGAAGAAGCAGGCCCGCAGGGGCGGTCTTCGGTCCGGTGCGCGCGCCGACGGGCGTGACCCGCAGCCGCTCGGCTCCGCGATCAACCGCTTGATCACCGAGCGGGGCTGGGAGACGCCTGCCGCCGTCGGCGGGGTGATGGGCCGCTGGCCGCAGATCGTCGGCGAGGACCTGGCCAACCACTGCGTCCCGCAGAGGTACGACGAGAACGAGCGGATCCTGACCGTCCAGTGCGACTCCACGGCGTGGGCGACGAACCTGCGCCTCCTGGCCCCGCAGCTGGTCGCGCGCCTCAACGAGGACCTGGGTCACGGCACCGTGCGCCTCATCAAAGTCCTTGGCCCCCAAGGCCCCTCGCGGCGCTTCGGACCCTTGCGCGCACCGGGCAGCACGGGCCCCGGCGACACCTACGGATGAGGCCGTACCGGGCAGTAGCTCGGGGTTGACACTCCAAAGCGCTGAGTGCCGCTGTGAGCCTCTTAGGGCCCCGGGCCGCATATGGGGAGTCGGGCGAGGCCGGTTCAGGACGGCACATGCGGACTCAGGTACCGGCAAACCCCCATCACTGTCGGCGCTACCGGTAGACTGGAAGCTAATCCCGCCCCACTTGTGGGACGCACCGAGCAACGCTGACTATCGCTGAACGACGCAGCCGCTCCGGCCACCGCCGGGTGCTTGGCTTGTGCTGTGCCAGAAAGGGCGCTTCGTGGCCGATTCCGGCAACCCCAACGAGAACATCCCGTCTACCGTCGCTGGTGAGCACGGCGAGGTGACAGCCTTGTACGACGCCAGCGCGATCACCGTCCTCGAGGGTCTGGACGCGGTTCGCAAGCGACCTGGCATGTACATCGGGTCGACCGGTGAGCGTGGCCTGCATCACCTCGTGCAAGAGGTTGTCGACAACTCCGTCGACGAGGCCCTCGCCGGGCACGCGGACACCATCGACGTCACGATCCTCGCCGACGGCGGCGTACGCGTCGTCGACAACGGCCGAGGCATCCCGGTGGGCATCCACCCCGTCGAGAAGAAGCCGGCCGTCGAGGTCGTGCTCACCGTGCTGCACGCGGGCGGCAAGTTCGGCGGCGGCGGATACGCGGTCTCCGGTGGTCTGCACGGCGTCGGTGTCTCCGTCGTGAACGCACTGTCGACGAAGCTCGCCGTCGACATCAAGACCGACGGCTACCGCTGGACCCAGGACTATAAGCTGGGTGTGCCGACGGCCCCGCTCGCCAAGCACGAGGCGACCAAGGACACGGGCACCACGGTCACCTTCTGGGCAGACCCGGACGTCTTCGAGACGACCGAATACTCCTTCGAGACGCTGGCACGGCGCTTCCAGGAGATGGCGTTCCTCAACAAGGGTTTGACCATCAAACTCACTGATGAGCGCGAGTCGGCGAAGGCGACGGCGGGTGCGGACTCGGTCGAGGCGAAGGACGACGCCGTCGACGAGGCCCGCACGGTGACGTACTACTACGAAGGCGGCATCGTCGACTTCGTGAAGTACCTCAACTCCCGTAAGGGAGAGATGATTCACCCGACCGTCATCGACGTCGAGGCCGAGGACAAGGAGCGCATGCTCTCGGCCGAGATCGCCATGCAGTGGAACTCGCAGTACACCGAAGGGGTCTACTCCTTCGCGAACACGATCCACACGCATGAGGGCGGTACGCACGAGGAGGGCTTCAGGGCCGCGCTGACGGGCCTGGTCAACCGGTACGCGCGCGAGAAGAAGCTGCTGCGCGAGAAGGACGACAACCTCACGGGTGAGGACATCCGCGAGGGTCTGACGGCGATCATCTCGGTGAAGCTGGGCGAGCCGCAGTTCGAGGGCCAGACCAAGACCAAGCTGGGCAACACGGAGGCGAAGACCTTCGTACAGAAGGTCGTGCACGAGCACCTCACGGACTGGTTCGACCGGAACCCGAACGAGGCCTCGGACATCATCCGCAAGGGCATCCAGGCCGCCACGGCCCGCGTCGCCGCCCGCAAGGCGCGCGACCTGACCCGTCGCAAGGGACTGCTGGAATCGGCGTCGCTGCCCGGAAAGCTGAGCGACTGCCAGTCGAACGACCCGACGAAGTGCGAGATCTTCATCGTCGAGGGTGACTCCGCCGGTGGTTCGGCGAAGTCCGGCCGTAACCCGATGTACCAGGCGATCCTGCCCATCCGAGGCAAGATCCTGAACGTCGAGAAGGCGCGGATCGACAAGATCCTGCAGAACCAGGAAGTCCAGGCCCTGATCTCGGCCTTCGGCACGGGTGTGCACGAGGACTTCGACATCGAGAAGCTCCGCTATCACAAGATCATCTTGATGGCGGACGCCGACGTCGACGGCCAGCACATCAACACCCTGCTCCTGACGTTCCTGTTCCGCTTCATGCGGCCGCTCGTCGAGTCCGGGCACGTCTACCTCTCGCGTCCGCCGCTCTACAAGATCAAGTGGTCCCGGGACGACTTCCAGTACGCCTACTCCGACCGGGAGCGCGACGCCCTGGTCGAGCTCGGCCGTCAGGCCGGCAAGCGCTTCAGGGACGACTCGGTCCAGCGCTTCAAGGGTCTCGGTGAGATGAACGCCGAGGAGCTGCGCATCACGACGATGGACCAGGACCACCGCGTTCTCGGCCAGGTCACCCTGGACGACGCGGCGCAGGCCGACGACCTCTTCTCGGTGCTGATGGGAGAGGACGTGGAGGCACGGCGCTCGTTCATTCAGCGCAATGCCAAGGACGTTCGTTTCCTCGACATCTGAGTCGGCCGTACGAGCCGCACCTCGAAAGGACTTTGACCAGCAATGGCCGACGAGAACACCCCTGTGATGCCCGAAGAGGAGCCCGCCGTTCCCGGCGTGGGCATGCGTGTCGAGCCCGTCGGGCTCGAGACGGAGATGCAGCGCTCATACCTCGACTACGCGATGTCCGTCATCGTGTCGCGCGCGCTGCCCGACGTACGGGACGGTCTGAAGCCCGTACACCGCCGCGTCCTGTACGCGATGTACGACGGCGGATACCGCCCCGAGAAGGGCTTCTACAAGTGCGCCCGCGTCGTCGGCGACGTCATGGGCACCTACCACCCGCACGGCGACTCCTCCATCTACGACGCCCTGGTCCGCCTGGCCCAGCCGTGGTCGATGCGGATGCCCCTGGTGGACTCCAACGGAAACTTCGGCTCTCCGGGCAACGACCCGGCGGCCGCCATGCGGTACACCGAGTGCAAGATGGCGCCGCTGGCCATGGAGATGGTCCGTGACATCGACGAGGAGACCGTCGACTTCACGGACAACTACGACGGCCGCAACCAGGAGCCGACGGTCCTGCCGGCGCGCTTCCCGAACCTGCTGATCAACGGCTCGGCGGGCATCGCGGTCGGCATGGCCACCAACATCCCGCCGCACAACCTCCGCGAGGTCGCGGCGGGCGCGCAGTGGGCCCTGGAGCACCCGGACGCCTCGCACGAGGAACTGCTCGACGCGCTGATCGAGCGCATCAAGGGCCCCGATTTCCCCACCGGCGCACTAGTAGTGGGCCGCAAGGGCATCGAGGAGGCGTACCGCACGGGTCGTGGCTCCATCACGATGCGCGCGGTCGTCGCGGTCGAGGAGATCCAGAACCGCCAGTGCCTGGTGGTCACCGAGCTCCCCTACCAGACCAACCCCGACAACCTCGCGCAGAAGATCGCCGACCTGGTCAAGGACGGCAGGGTCGGCGGCATCGCCGACGTCCGCGACGAGACGTCCTCGCGCACGGGCCAGCGCCTCGTCGTCGTCCTGAAGAGGGACGCGGTCGCCAAGGTCGTACTGAACAACCTCTACAAGCACACCGACCTGCAGTCGAACTTCAGCGCCAACATGCTGGCCCTGGTCGACGGTGTGCCGCGCACCCTCTCCCTTGACGCCTTCATCCGCCACTGGGTGACGCACCAGGTCGAGGTCATCGTCCGGCGTACGAAGTACAGGCTGCGCAAGGCCGAGGAGCGGGCCCACATCCTGCGCGGCCTGCTGAAGGCCCTGGACGCGATCGACGAGGTCATCGCGCTCATCCGCGCCAGCCAGACGGTCGACGTCGCGCGTGAGGGCCTGATGGGCCTGCTCTCGATCGACGAGATCCAGGCCAACGCCATCCTCGAGATGCAGCTGCGCCGCCTGGCCGCCCTGGAGCGCCAGAAGATCGTCGCCGAGCACGACGAACTGCAGGCGAAGATCAACGAGTACAACGCGATCCTGGCCTCGCCCGAGCGGCAGCGCCAGATCATCAGCGAGGAGCTCGCGGCGATCGTCGACAAGTTCGGCGAGGACCGTCGCTCGGCGCTCGTGCCGTTCGACGGCGACATGTCCATGGAGGACCTGATCGCCGAGGACGACATCGTCGTCACGATCACGCGCGGCGGTTACGTCAAGCGCACGAAGACGGTCGACTACCGCTCGCAGAAGCGCGGCGGCAAGGGCGTCCGCGGCACGAAGCTCAAGGAAGACGACATCGTCGACCACTTCTTCGTGTCGACGACCCACCACTGGCTGCTGTTCTTCACCAACAAGGGCCGGGTCTACCGCGCGAAGGCGTACGAGCTCCCCGACGCCGGACGCGACGCCCGCGGCCAGCACGTGGCGAACCTGCTCGCTTTCCAGCCGGACGAGAAGATCGCCGAGATCCTCGCGATCCGCGACTACGAAGCGGTGCCCTACCTGGTGCTCGCCACCAAGGGCGGCCTCGTGAAGAAGACGCCGCTCAAGGACTACGACTCGCCTCGCGCCGGTGGCGTCATCGCCATCAACCTCCGCGAGACGGACGATGGCAAGGACGACGAGCTGATCGGCGCCGAGCTTGTCTCGTCCGAGGACGATCTGCTGCTCATCAGTAAGAAGGCGCAGTCGATCAGGTTCACCGCAACGGACGATGCGCTGCGTCCCATGGGCCGCGCGACCTCGGGCGTCAAGGGCATGAGTTTCCGCGGCGGCGACGAACTGCTCTCGATGAATGTCGTCAGGCCGGGTACTTTCGTCTTCACCGCAACCGACGGTGGGTACGCCAAGCGGACCAACGTCGACGAGTACCGCGTCCAGGGCCGTGGCGGCCTCGGCATCAAGGCCGCCAAGATCGTGGAGGACCGCGGCGAACTCGTGGGCGCCCTGGTGACGGAGGAGACCGACGAGATCCTCGCCATCACCCTGGGCGGCGGTGTGATTCGTACGCGAGTCAACGAGGTCAGGGAGACAGGCCGTGACACCATGGGCGTCCAACTGATCAACCTGGGCAAGCGCGATGCCGTGGTCGGTATCGCTCGTAACGCCGAGGCCGGACGCGAGGCGGAGGAAGTCGACGGTGACATCGTCGTCGACGAATCTGCCGACGGTGAGCCGGTCGTCGGTACGGACGAGGGCACGGAGTCCACGGCCGAGTAGCGCGAGGAGAGAGTCATCGTGAGTGGAGCCACGGGCGCCGGAGCGAGTGGAACCGGCCAATCCGCCGGTACAGACGGTGTCCGTGGCTCCGCCACTGATTCTCAAGACTCGCATGAGTCCCGTGGATCCCAGGGGGGAACCGTGACCGATACCCGAGGGCCGCAGTCGGCTCAGTCAGCGCAGTACGGCGGGTCCTACGAAGGCGGCGCCCAAGGGTCCCAGGGGGCTACAGGCGCACTGCCCGGAGAGCGGCAGCCCCAGCAGCAGGAGAGCGGGGCGTACCACCCGCCGCAGGCCTATCAGCAGGGGCCCCAGACGGGTTCCGTGCGCAGGCCGCGGACCGGGGCACGCACGACGCCTCGTACGCGCAAGGCGCGGCTGCGGGTGGCCAAGGCCGACCCGTGGTCGGTGATGAAGGTCAGCTTCCTGCTCTCCATCGCCCTCGGCATCTGCACGATCGTCGCGGCTTCCGTGCTGTGGATGGTCATGGACGCCATGGGTGTCTTCTCGACGGTGGGCGGCACGATCTCGGAGGCGACGGGCTCGAACGAGTCCAACGGATTCGACCTGCAGTCCTTCCTGTCGCTGCCGCGCGTCCTGATGTTCACGACGATCATCGCGGTCATCGACGTGGTCCTCGCCACGGCGCTCGCCACGCTCGGCGCCTTCATCTACAACCTCTCCGCGGCCTTCGTGGGCGGCGTGGAGCTGACGCTGGCCGAGGACGAGTAGTACTTACTCCTGCTCGCCTCCGCTCTTTCTTCCGCTCTTCCTCGCTTCCGCTCTCCTCGCTTCCTTAGGTCTACGTAGTCCAGGGTCCCGCCCGTAGGGGGTGGGGCCCTGTTCTGCTTTCCCGGCCCCCTCTCTGCTTTCCCGTCCCCCTCCCACGGCCGCATGTTCCCGGCCGATCCGGTCCCGCAGGGCCCGTCCGGCGCCCGCGGGGGTATCGATTTTGGGACTGGCCCGCACGTGCGCTAATCTTCAGAGGTCAGCGCGCGGGACATACCGCAGCGCGGCGGGGCTATAGCTCAGTTGGTTAGAGCGCATCCCTGATAAGGATGAGGCCACAGGTTCAAATCCTGTTAGCCCCACAGACACGAAGAAGACCCCCAGCCCGTATCGGCTGGGGGTCTTCTTCGTGTCTGTGGGGCCCCTGGGGGACGGTGGCCGAGTCGGCCGGGGGCCGTGACTACGGCTCCGCGGCGAGCCCGCCCGGATGGGCCTCGGCCTCGACGGCCGTCTCCGTGTCGTCAGTGGGGAGATGGCGGCAGCTGGGGGATGATCCGTGTGCCTCCGCGCGGATGCGCTGCTTCATCGTGGGCGGCAAGGACCGTTCGTACGCCGCTGCCCAGTAGGCCGCCAGTGGTGCCGTCATGGTCGGCGCGCTCTTGCATGTTTCCGTGGCCTGCTGCACCGGCGTGGCCGCCGCTGCCGTCGTGGTGAATCCAAGCGTGGCGAAGAGTGCGAGGAAGGCGGTGATGAGCGTGGTCCACAGCTTCATGGCCTTGGTGCCGGTCATGGCGTCTCACTTTCGGGTTGGGCGATTTGCGTACTTTCCTCATGATGTGTATGTGGGGCCGAGAGTGGGGGACCGACGCTCGTGGCGCGTCGATGTTCAGATGAACACCACCCGGATGGCCGTAAAAGGCGCCTGAGGGGCCTGGGAGGGGGCCAGGTGAGGTCAGGAGCGGTCAAACTCCCGGCGGGCCGTGAGGCGCCAAAGGGGCGGCGATGCCCGATTCGACTGCTGTGTTCGGGGCGGGAGTTGGCGTGGATCCAGGTCACCGATCGGTATCGGTCGGTGTGTATAGTCGGGCGCCAAGAGGTCCCTTACGTCAAGAAAGACGAGGTCGCGCGGTGAAGAAGCTTCTCCTGGTCGCACTGGCCGCCATCGGCGGGCTCCTCGTGTACCGCCAGATCCAGGCGGATCGCGCCGAGCAGGATCTGTGGACGGAGGCGACTGACTCCGTGCCCACGGGTTCGTGAGTACAGACAACAGTCTCTTCACAGGGCCCCGGCCGCTTATGCGGCCGGGGCCCTGTGCTGTCCGGACGTCTCCGGACCCTGATCTTTGCGCCCGCAAGCTATTGCCTTGCGTGGGCAAAGGCTGTCGAGTATCCACACGGACATGAGCGGCCGGGACGGCTGGTTCGTCGGGGAGGGGTGCACGTGATGGGGCGGCTGCGCAGAGGCCGGGCGACGCTGGCCGCGGGAGCGGCGATGTGCGCGTTGATGGCGCTGCCGGGACAGGCCGCGGCGGCCGGTACACCGAGTCCCTACGTCTTCGCCGACCGGGCCGTACCGGTCGAAGGCGCCAAGAGCAGCATGGGCAGTGCGAAACTCACGCCCGGATCGACGTACAAGAGCTCCCTCGCGCGCGGCGACAAGCTCTACTACCAGCTTCAACTCGACGCCAGAGAGACCGCGTACGTCTCGGCCACCGCCGCCCCCGGGCTCGACGCCCATGTCGTCTACGGGGACGGCGTCAAGGTGTCCTTGCAGGATGCGAACGGCAACAACTGCAACTCCCAGGACGCGCGATTCGGTACGTCGCAGAGCCCGCGGCCCATCACCGCCTGGGCGGTACGGGAGGTGGGCCCCACCGGGAACAGGTGCAAGGCGGCCGGCACGTACTACGCGGTGGTCGAGCGGAACACCCGACCCGGATCGAGCACGGAGACGTGGGACACCGAGCTCCGGGTCGTCTCGGAGCCCGGGGTGGCCAAGGGCGCCACCACGACGCCGCCCGAGTCGTGGAACTCCGCCCCGCCCACGCCTCCCGGTGGTGAGCGCAAGGAACGCAGGGGCGGTACGGGCTTCAATGACGCCCGTGCGCTGCGGACGGGCGTCTGGGGCGACCGGATCGAGCCCGGCCAGACACTCTTCTACCGCGTGCCGGTCGACTGGGGGCAGCAGATCTCCGCCAGTGCCGAACTGGGCAGCGCGAGCGGGGGGCAGGGCGACTACGTGACGTCGGCGTTCGTCATGTCACTGTCCAATCCGGTGCGCGCTCGCATCGACGACGCCGACACGGCATACGACGGCAAACAGAGAACGACCGCGCTGGAACCGCTGGCCCCCATCGCGTACGAGAACCGTTACTCCCCGATCGACGGCGTGGCCGGAACACGGTTCGCCGGGTGGTACTACCTCTCGGTCCATCTCAATCCACAGGTCGCCCGGCAGTTCGGCGGGGGGCCGCTGGATCTGACGCTGCGGGTGAACGTCGACGGCAGCGCGAAGGCGGGGCCCTCGTACGTGGGGACGGCGCGGCCCGCCGATCAGTTCAGCGTCACCGGTCAGGACAAGGACGCCGCGGCACGGGGCGAGACGGCTGCCGGGGACAGCGGTGGGGACGGCGGGGGGAGCGGCAGTGGCAACGGGGATGTCATGAGGGTGGTCGCCGCCGGTGGGATCGGGGCTGGAACCTTGCTGCTCGCGGTCCTGGGCGTGTGGACGCTGATCGGGCGGCGACGGGCTGCGGGTCAGGTCTGACTCGGGTCTGGCCTTGGTCTGGCCCTGAACTGGCCCTGAACTGGCCCTGATCTGGCCCTGGTCTGACTCAGACCTGGGTGAGGGCCCAGAAGCCCAGCGTGAAGCACGCCAGCGCGGCCAGCAGCATCGGGATCGCCACTTTCGGGGGCGGTCCCGGTCGTTTCTTCTGCCGATGTTGAACAGGCCGACTCTGGAGCGGGGCCTGCGGGGCCTGCGGGGCCTGCGGGGCCTGCGGGGAGTGGGCGGTGTACGGGTAAGTAGGGGTGAATACCCGGTGCACTGGTGAAGTCACGGAGTGTGATGACTCGTGAGTGGGTAGATACGTGGGGGACTGCGCCGCTGCCTGAACCGGGATCGGTGTCGGGATGTGGTGGGGGGAGGGGACATGCGGGGACTGAGCGGGGAGCGGGGGTGGCGTCGTCGGCTCCTGCGGCGGAGGCGGTGGCGGCGGTGGCGGCGGTGTGGGCTGGGGATGGGGCTGGGACTGGGACTGGGGTTGAGGCTGTACGTGCTGTACCGGCTGGCCCGATTGCGGTGTGCCCTGCGGCTGCTGAGCCGGCGGGAAGCTTCCCGTCTGTGGGGCGGCCAGGGGCGGCGGTGGAACCGAAGGGGGAGCGAAGGCCGGCTGCCGCGGGGTCGCGAGAGGGCCGTGGGGGCCGAACCCAGCGGGAAGCGGACCCAGTTGGTCGAAGATCTCGACTACCTCGTCGTCGGGCCCCGGCTCGGGAAGCAGCTCGACGGCCGACGTCAACGCCTTGCGCGCACCCGTGGCGGTGCGGAACCGCGCGTGCGGATCCGGCTGGAGAAGCGTGGAGACGACCTGCCACAGAGGCTCAGGCACGCCCTGTGGCGCCCCAGGCGTGCCGTGCGCGGCGAAATACTCGATCAAGGCCTTGGCGTCCGGCTTGGCGCCCTCCAGCAGATACAGGGCCACCAGGCCGACGGCGAAGAGGTCGGCGGTGAAGTCCGGCTCGGCGCCCATCATTTGCTCGGGCGCGAAGTAGCCGGGCGTCCCCACCACATGGTTCGTCTCGGTCAGCCGCGGCTCGCCCAGCCGCATCGAGATGCCGAAGTCGGAGAGCCGCAGATGCGGACGCGCGATGCCGGTGGCCTCGAGCAGGATGTTGGCGGGCTTGATGTCACGGTGCACGACCCCCTCGGCGTGCACCGCCGCGAGGCCGGAGAGCAGCTGGTCCAGGAGCGTGCAGACCAGGCGGGGCGGCAGCGGGCCGTAGTCCCCGATCACATGAGCCAGCGAGCCGCCGGCGACCAGGGCCATGGTGAACAGGACCTTGTCGTCGTCGGCGGCCCAACTGGCGGGCGCGAGCACATGAGGGTGGTCGATCCGGAGCGCCTGCTCCCGTACGAAGCGCAACAGGGCGTGCGCGTCGCTCTGTTGCAGGACCTTGGCGGCCACATACCGGCGCCGCCGGTGGTCCCAGGCGCGCCAGACCGCTCCGACTCCCCCGCGTCCGACCGGGTCGACGAGTTCGTAGCGGCCGGCGAATATCTCACCCATGGTCGCGCATTGCTCCCCCTCCGGGCCGCCCGGTGGCCCGGCCGACGGCTCAGTTCTGGTGCGCCTCGTAGTGGGCGACCGCGTCCGCGGTGCGTCCGGCGCCGTAGACCCGGAGGAACTCTGCCAGTTCCGGATGGGTCGGGGCGAGGGAGTCCGCGGCATCTATGATGTCGCCCGCCGCCGCGACGGAGCGCAGCAGTGACTGGATCTCGCGCACCACACGCTTCACCGTGGGCGCACCCGAACTCGTCGTCGACTGCGAGGTGTTCGTCAGGACGGAGCCGCCCTGGGACTTCTTGATCTCGTCCATGCGGTCGGTGGCCTCGGCGGCGCTCACACTGCCGTCGGCGACCTGGCCCGCCAGCTCCTGAAGGAGCTGGACGCGCTGGACGACCGCGGGGTTTCCGATCTTCGCGCGCTGCCCGCTCATCAGCTGGGACAGCATGGGCGCGGACAGACCGAGGACGCCGGCTAGGCGTGCCTGGTTGAGGCCCAGATCATCGATGAGACGACGGAAGAGCGCCCCCAGCGGCTCCCCGTACCAGTTCCGCTGGAGCTCTCGTGCTCTCGCGGTGGTCTCTTGTTGTGCGGCGTCCATTGCGTCTCCCCATCGCTTCCCCAAAAACCGTGGTTCGCTGCCGCGAACCACGCCGAGCATCTTACGGAGCGTGGTCGTTCACCGGGACCCCCAATCCTTTTGCGAGATCTGGGGGGTGACCCGGTACTCTGGTCTGCGTTGCCCACCGGAGCGAGGTTCTTCCGGCTGGGTGCACCGTTTTCGGGGCCTTAGCTCAGTTGGTAGAGCGCTGCCTTTGCAAGGCAGATGTCAGGAGTTCGAATCTCCTAGGCTCCACAACAGTAGAGGTCCCCTGACCTGCGGAAACGCAGGTCAGGGGACCTCTCTGTATTTATAACGTCAGCACCGTGTCAGCACCGATCTGATTTACGGTGCCTCGCATGGCGTACATCAAGAAACGGGACAAGCGCGACGGAACGGCCAGCTTCACGGTGATGTGGAGGGCTGGCGGAGCCCGTGGCGGCAAGCAGGAGTCCGAGGTTTTCGAGGACGAGACAGCCGCCGAGCGCTTCCGTGATCTGGTGAACGGACACGGTCAACAGTGGCCTCCGGGCTGGACCCGAGGTCACGGTTTTGTTGCGGACCGGCGGCGGGCGGACACCATGTTCGAGCCCTTCGCGCTCGCCTATGTTGACCGCCTCACCGGTATCCAGGGCGACACGCGGAGCAAGTACAAGAAGGAGATCAGGGAGAACATGGCTCCCTGGTTCGGCCCGTACTCCGTGGAGGACGGCGAGGGCAGCATTGTCCGGACGATGGTCCAGGACTGGGTCAACGACCTCGAAGCCGGACGCCTCGCCCCGCTCGACCCGCGTGATCGGAAGGCCCGGACTGCCTACGCGCCGAAGACCGTCCAGAACAAGCACGGTCTCCTCAGCGCGATCATGCAGTCCGCTGTCGATGCAGAACCGTCACTGCGGGCGTCCAACCCGTGCGCGAAGACCCGTCTGCCCCGGCTCGACGGAGCCGAGGACGAAGAGGAGATGGTCTTCCTCGAACGCGAGGAATGGGCCTGGATCTACGAGTGCCTTCGCGACGACGCCAAGGATCTTGGCGAGACCATCGCGGAGACCGGCTTCCGGTGGGGCGAGGCCACCGCGCTTCAGCCGCGAGACCTCCGGCGTCGCAACGGGCGCCCGGCTATCCGCGTACAGAGGGCCTGGAAGAAGGACGAGGACGGTAAATCCATCCTCGGCCCCCCGAAGACCCGGAAGTCGCGCCGCACCGTCGTCATCACGCACAAGCTCGACCGGATGCTTCGTCGCCGCGCGAAGGGCCTGGCTCCCAACGATCTGATCTTCACCGGCCCCGAAGGTGGCAAGTGGGACCCCGGTACCTTCCGGCGTCTGCGCTGGATACCCGCGATCGAGTTGGCCGCAGAGAAGTACGGCCTGATCAAGCGACCGCGCATCCATGACCTCCGCCACTCCCACGCATCATGGCTGATCGCAGCGAAGGTGCCGCTGCCGGCCATCCAGGGACGACTTGGCCACGAGTCCATCACCACGACCGTGGACCGCTACGGCCACCTCCTGGACGCCTTGGACGACGAGGTCATGGCCGCCATCGAGTGGGCTATGGATCCGACGGCCCCGCTTCCCGGCTTCCTGGAGCGCTCCGGCCTGGCCGCCGCTACGGACGGACTCCCCCACGTTCCTCGCCAGCTCTCCGGACTGGCCCAGGAAACGTGGAAGGACGCCAGCGACATGCCGCAGGACGATGAAGAGCACGAGAACGACTCGGTCTTTGTCGTCACGCTGGGGGGCCGGGAGGTGCCGTTCGCGGACCGCGAGCACGCACAGGACGTCGCCGACCAGTGGAACGACGACCACGAGGAAGAGATCGCGACTATGCGGGCAGACGGTTGGCCAGAGGAGAAGATCGCCCGTCGCGGAGCCCTCGGCCCAGAGGAACGCGAGCGATGGACCGGAGGCGGCTCCGTCTGGTCCCGGGTGCCGGAGCGGCAGTTCGTCCACTACGCCTTGGCCTCGTACGAGGCCGACGGCACCCTGACGTACGAGCCGCTTCCGGTGAGTAGTCGGTGGACGTGGGAGTTCGAGTACGTCGGCTTCACCACGCGGGCTGCAGAGTTCCGGACCGAGTTCCGCCCCCACGGCACCACAGAGGCGCACGCTCGGGGAATCAACAAGTCGGCCGTCGTCCGGGCCTTCGAGGAGGCCCGAATGGAGGCTCTGGAGGTGTGCGCCAAGCATCCGGATACCGACCTCACGAGCACCGAGGCGTGATGTGCCAGGTCCGGCCCGCCACTCGAAGGAGTCTGCCCTTCACGTGACTTCGGCCCGCTCCCCGACGGGGAGCGGGCCGAACTCGTACGTGCTTCGCAGCGGGGGAATCGATAGCGGGCTCAGCCCACGACCTCCGAAATCGGGTAGCAGACCGTCTGCCACCGGTCGGGTACGTCGGTCCGCGACCAGCCGTTGACGGTGTCAGGCTTTGCCCGCTCGGCGGGGTCGATGATGAACCCGTTCTCGATCAGACGATGGCCGAACGACGCGGGGGTGAAGCCCGAGTTCACCGTCCCCAGATCACGGGCGACGAGTTGCCGCACAGGGTTGGGGTCCTTGACACGAACCTCCCGTTCCTCGGAGGCAAGCGGTGCCACGATCAGGTGCCAGCGCCCGTTCAGCACGTATACGAGGGCGCGGTGTGGTCCAGCGGGTGTCACGTTCCCTCCAGAGGTGGATCGGTCGGTGGTGGTCAGTCGTCACCAGAGGCTGAGGGGGCGGCCCACCGCAATCGCCGAACGGATGCGTGCTGCGATCTCCGCCTCGGACTCCCCGCCGTTCCGGCCGGCCCGGATAGCGGCGCCTATGGCGCGGGAGCGTCCGGCCGGGCCGCGAAGGTCTGCGAGGGGGCTACCCGGGTCCCTGCGGCGGGCCAGCCATTCGGCCCGGTTCTCCGCCGCTGTCCCCAGTCGCAGGTGCGTCGGCTGTTGGCAGGAGTGGTTATCGCAGGTATGGCAGACGGTCGGGCTGTCGGTACCCCATCCGAGCCGAGGGATGACACCGTGCGCGAGCTGGTACCCGTAGAGGTGGCCCGGCACCGTGCCGCGTCGCGTCCTGCCCGGCCGCGACGCCGCCCTGAAGCTGGCGTGGCCGGTGCTGGAGATCCCACCGAAGAAGAACCAGCAGTCCTCGGTTGACCCTGTTCGGTAGACCTTTGCCCAGTACCGGGCTTGAACAGACTCGTTGGCCAGCCAGGCCGACCACTCAACAGCTGGTATGCGCACGGGCGTTGGCTCGCCGATGAGGGCAAGTTGCTCATCAACGTGAACAGGCCCGGACTCGTTCACCGCCGCGAGCGGGAAGAGCCAGGGCCCGAGGTCGTTCTCAGGCGGCATCAGCCCGGCTGCCGTCCGCTATGACGTCCGGGGCCGGGATGTCCGAGGCTGAGGAAGCCGCTTCCGCCGCATCGGCCCGAGGCTTCCGGGCCCGGGTGGGCCGAGGGCGCTCGGCGCGGGCCCGCAGCGATTCGATGATCTCCTTCGCACGAGCGGCGGTAACAGGCTTCGCCTCTCTTTCCAGCTCCTCCGCTGGCACACCCAGCAGTTCCGAGACCAACTCGGCGTCGTTGTCGAACAGCCGCAGAACTACAGCAGCAGCTTCCCGCGCATTGACGTCAGCCTCCTCCTTCGCCTTGGCCGCCTTCACCGCAGCCTCACGCGCGGTCAACGCGTTCGCAGCAGCCATCTCCCGCGTCTTCACCTTCAGCGCTTCAGCAGCGCGAACCCGCCGCCGCAGCTCCGACGCGCTCACCGGTCCTGCCGAATTGGTGCTCACCCGTGCCCCCAGTTCTGCTCGAAATCACTGCTCATCGCGCGCACCGTAGACACAGGTCCGCGGACATCTCGAACCAGGGTCCGGCGATCTCGGCGGCGCCAGCAGGAGATGTCTGGACGCGTGAGGCAGCTATGCCTCCTTGGCCCAAGGCCCTCCTTGTGTGACTAAGCGCTTCAGTCGGCCAGTTGAGTCGACGGCGGTTGCCGATGCCTGAGCACATCGGTGCACAAGCTCAGGAGTTGGCGGGAGAGAGTCTGGCCCTCTGGGCTGTCGGCTACGCGGTGCGGTTCCAAGATCGCGGCGCACCTCACCAACACGGCCGCCCACCGGCAATCTGTGCCTGCGGGCGCCACATCGGGACCAACCGTGCGCAGACCCTCGCGAATCGCGAGGGTCACCGCACTGAAGGACTCCTCAAGGGCCTTGGCGGAAGGCTGCCCGACGGCTCCCACGATGTGTTCGGCGAGGGACCGTTCTCGATCAGCCGACAGCCACGCCCCGGTCACGAGCTCCCCGTGCAGGGTTGTCATCTGGCCCGTCAACTCGTCGATCTGCATGTCGTGACCCTACGACCAGGGCGGATGCCGTGGCAGGGGGAAGCTGATGCTCAACTGGCCAGTTCGGACGCTCACTGGCCAACGGAGCACTCCGTCACACCTTGCGCGCCAGGTGGGCAGTCTGGTGTTTGCGAGTTAATTCGAACATGCGCTCTAATTGGGGTATGGATCGAACCGACTTCCCCTCGGACCTCATGGAGGCCCAAACGGCCTGGTACGCCACATACGAGCAGCTCGCCCTCGCAGCGGCGGACGGGACAGCCGCGCACCGGAGGCGGCTGCTGAACCTCTCCCGGCTGATCGCCGCCCACCCCTATTGGGAAACCGCAGCAGGAACGCCAGCGGCCCGGGTCGCACTCAAGGAACTCGCCCGCGCGAAGGCGCGTTCGTGAGCCTCACCGAGCGCCAGGTCCGGATCGTGCGCAGCGCACGGGAATGGGTCGCCGAGTACGGCGAGGCTCCCTCACTTCGGGAACTCGCAGAGGCAGCGGGCCTCTCTTCGCCCTCATCGGCCCACTACCAGGTGATGCGCATGCGTGAGCGGGGAGTAGTCGTAGAGACACGAGGACGCCGCAGCGGACGATGCCCGAACTGCGGCCACTGACCTCGTCGTCGCCGGTAGGTGCAGGGCAGATACGAGCGCGCCGGTAAGACGGTCTGAACGGCCTCGGCATAGCAGGGCGAACTCGACAGTCCTGCGGTTCACGGAACTGGTGGCGCCACCGCGGAAGACTGCCTAGAGCGTCATATCCGGCCGAGCCATCGAAGCGCGATGAGGAAACACAGAGGGGGACACCGACGCTCAGTCGGTGCCGACGTCAGCGATTCTGTGCCTCCGGCGGGTCCTCCTCGGAGGGGGTGGGGGCTGGTCGGTCGGGTGCGGGAGCGTTGTGGTGCGGGTGGTGAAGGCGGGGTTCCCTCCTCGGCCGGACACCCCAAGGGGCGTACCAGGAACCCGGGCACGGCGTCCAGGCCAAGCCGCTACGCGGTCGCTACGCGAGCCAGGACACCGCGCCCGGAACCCTGATACGGCGGAGCTGTCCGACCGAGGAGGGAACCCCGCCCAGGCCCGTTGTGGCCGGGCCCGGCCGGGCGGGTGCGGGTCGCGGATCGTGCGAAAAGGGCAGGTCAGAGCCCATATCTGGGTTGCCCCAACCCCTGGAACGTGGTTTAATTAGTGATGTCGGAAGGGGAGGGCAACCCCCGACCGGCGAACGGCAGGCCGACCGGCCGCCGACAACCTCTCTCACCAGGAGAACGAACGTGAGCACCACGAAGGCCCCCGGAAAGCTCGACACCATCCGCGCCCTGCTCGCCACGGCGGAGGACCCCCGTACGCCGGAGTCGGAGGCGGAGCTGGCCCGGAAGCGGGCGTTCGAAATGATGGCTAAGTACGGCGTCGAAGAGGCCATGCTGAGCGATGGGCAGCCGTCGCGGGACGCGGTCACCGCGAAGTACGTCGACCTCCCCAACCCGTGGTCCATGTCCCGCGTCCGCCTCATCTGCTTCATCGCTCAGAACGTCGGCTGCAAAGCAGTGCACATGGGCGTCCGGGGCAGTGTGCGCCGTGTTCACGTCGTTGGCCACGAGTCCGACATCCAGCGTGCCGAGGTCCTTTACGCCTCTCTCCTGATCCAGATGCTCGGCGGGCTCAACGCGCAGGTCGTCCCCTACGGCGTCCGTAGTGCGCGAGCCTGGCGCAACTCGTGGACCGTCGGATTCATCGAGCGCGTCATAGAACGGCTCAAGGCGATCGAGCAGGCAGCCCGCGCCGCCGCCAGCGGGGAAACGTCGGCCACGGGCCGCAGCGGTGAGCTCGTGCTGGCCGACCGCGACGCGCTGGTGGAGGCCCTCTACCGCGAGGAGCACCCGCACATCCGGCAAACGCGCGGCTCGTACAGCGGCAGCGGATACGGCGACGGAGCCGCCGCAGGCAACCGCGCCGACATCGGAGGCACCCGCCGCATTGGTGCCCAGACTGCCGGAGCGCTCGCAGTCTGACCGTCCGTCCCGGCCGGGGCGGCAGCTCGCCGCCCCGGCCCCCGCTCGAAGCGCCGAGGAGCCACGCATGTACATGGAATGGGCCCGATTCCACAAGACCGACGAGAACGGCCGCCACTACTTCCAGACCTACGGCTTCCCCTACACGTGGGCCGCCGCGACGCCCAAGGAACCCGGCACCGGCCGGATCAGCGAAGCCGCCGCCCTTGCCTACTCGATCATCTCCATGTCCGGGTGGCAGTGGCAGACGTCGTGTCACTGCGTCGAGTGCACCATCACGGCCAAGTCCGCCCAGTACGCCGCCAGTTGAACGTCACCGACTACCGCCAGGAGGACACGATGCCGTCCCGGAAGCCGCACGCCACTCCCGCCCGCATCCTCACCGCCGCCGCCGACCACATCGAGCGCGTAGGGCTCTACCAGGGTGACCACCTCTGGCAGCCCGGCCGGATGGGCGACACCGCCCCGTGCACCGTGCTGCACGCATGGGAACGCGGCGTGCGCTCCGTCCGGCCCCGCTGGTCCGTACGCGGTGAACCGTGGGACACCTTCCAACGCGCCCTGTTCGACTCCCTTGTGGTGCTCACCAACCACGCCAACGGCCGCCCCGTGCCCGGCGTCCGGTGGCGAAAGCTGCGGCTCACGGAGGACGCCTACCGGCGCACCCTCCTTTGGTGCTGGGGGGACGAGCCCGAGCGCACCACCGCCGAGGCCGCCGCCATGATCCGTGCCGCCGCAGCCCTGTACCCGAGTGACGGCGGTCACAGTATTTCTGGTTGCCCCACGAACAAGAACATGGTTTAATTAATGGTGCCGGAAGGGGGAGGGCAACCCCCCGACCGACACCCCACCGGGCCGCGCGGCCCGACGAACTCTCACCAGGAAGAAGAAGGACTGATGACGAACACCAAGACCCAGGCCGGCGTCCAGACCGTGCCTTCCCCGTGGCCGACCCTCACCGTCGCCGAGCTGGCCGAGCACCCCGGCAACGTCCGCGACATCGAGGCCCCGGCCGATCTGCTGGCCGACGTGAAGGACAACGGCGTCGTGGAGCCGCTGTACGTCGTGCGGACCAACGGCGACGTGCCGCAGGTCATCGACGGGTTCCAGCGGCTGGCCGCCGCCGTCGCCGCAGGGCTGGAGACCGTTCCGGTAACTCCGCACCCCGTGATCCGGATCGACGCGCTCACCCCGCACCCGAAGAACGCCCGCGAAGACCTGGACCTGAACGCGCCGTTCGTGGAATCGCTCCGTACCGAGGGGTGCCGTATCCCCGTCAAGATCCAGCGACTCGACGGCGGAGTCCTCCAGGTCAACGACGGAAACCGCCGCTACCACGCCGCGACGGACGCGGGCCTCACCCACCTCCCGTACGAGTGGGAGGACGACGACCGCGACGCGGCGGGCCAGTTCCTCGACATGATCACGACCGCTCAGCACCGAAAAAGCCTCAGCCCCTCAGAGATGAACCAGGCCATGTTCAGCGCCGCCGAAGCGGGCGCGCAGGTGGGCCGCATCGCCAAGGCCGCAGGCGTGCGGCAGAAGGACGTCAAGACGCTGGTCAAGGTTCGGTCCGACGAGAAGCTGTCGGCCGCCGTCAGCGGCGCGAGCAGCTACGAGTGGACGTTCGAGCACCTGGCCGCGCTGTCGGAGTTCGCGGACGACGCCGAAGCACTCGCCGCGATCACCGAGGCAGCCGCCGACGACGACGCCGACGAGGGAGACGTTGACTGGGTCATCGCCGTCGAGCGGACCAAGCGCGACAAGCGGACCAAGGCCGAGGCCCACCGCGCCGAGCTGGAGGCGGTCGGGCAGAAGATCAGGGATGCCGAGGAGCTGTCCGAGCGCGCCATGCCCGTATGGCGACTGCGCGGCATCAGCACCGAGGAGCACGCCGAGTGCAAGGGCCTGGTGTGGGTGTTCGATGAGCGGCGGGCAGACCGGTACGAGCCCTACTGCTCCGCCCCCGGCCTGTACGGGCACACGGTGCCCGAGGGCAGCGGCGGCAGCGGCGGCACGAAGACCGCCGCCGAGGTGGAGGCCGAGCGCGCCGCCCGCGCCGCCGTCAAGAAGGGCAACATCGACTGGGATGCGGCCGAGGCGCTGCGCCGAAAGTGGATCACTGACCTGATCAAGCGGCGCAACCTCCCGAAGGCCACCACCAACACCCTGATCGGGCACGTGAACAATGCGCTGTTGAACGGCAGTTGGGGTCTTGACGAGCTGATCAAGGAGCCGACGACCGAGATCCTGGCCGCCTTCCTGGGGCTGAGTACCGAGCAGGCCAAGGACCGGGGCAGCTTCGCCGGGCACGTCGCCAAGGACCCCCGCAGGGCCCCGCAACTCCAGTTCGCTGCCATCGCCGCCGTACGGGAGAAGTGCGCGAACCGGTCCGCGTGGAGGACGGACAGCCAGCACGCGCCGTGGACCCGGAAGCCCACCGGCCGCTGGTTCCAGGTGCTCGCGTCCCTCGGGTACCCGCTTACGCCCATTGAGCAGTCGGTCGTGGACGAGGAGCCCTACGACCCGTCGAAGAAGAAGCCCCGCGCGATCACGTCGGGCGGTGAACCGGAGGCCGAGCAGGAGCCCGGCACCGACGAGGAGAGGGGTGAGCCGGAGGCCGAGGAGGCCGAAGACCCGGCCAGCGACAGCGACGACGAAGCCGCCGCCTAACCACCTCGCCGCCCGACGCCGGGGGCGGGAACCCTCCCGCCCCCGGCCACCCCAGGAGCCCCCAGTGACCCGTACAGCTCTGCCCCAGACCCACGCCGACGACCACGGTTGCGGATGCGTTCCCGCCCCCGCCGAGCCCGACCCCGGCACCACCGCCGACATCATGCAGGCCCGCGCCATCGCGTCCGGACTCGCAGAGTTCGGCATCGGGCCCCGCCGCTGGTCGGCCGCCTACGACCACCAGGCCGCCGCCGTCGTCCTGCGCGTGGACACCCCGCGCGGACTGTACGCGCTCGCCATCCCGGCCCCCGGCCAGCCGTTCCCCGTCCGCCACCGGGGCGAGCGCATCGGAGCGCTGGACTGCCGCCGCACGTACGGCACGGCCGACAGCTACACCGCTGCCCTGTTCGCCGCGTTCCTGCGGGACCGCGCCGCACTCGACATCCCAGGCCGGGATGCTTGCCCCATACCTCAAAACATGGTTTAATTAATGGTGTTGGAGGGGGAGGGCAACCCCCCTCCAACACGACGGGCCGCCAGCCGGCCCGAGACCGGCCGTACGCGGAGGGCAACCCGCCCGGCCGGGCCCGCAATTCCTCTCTCACCAGCAGGAGCACCCACGATGACCAGCGCAGCCATGCGGTTTTCCATCCCCGCGACCGCCCAGTCCCGTGTCCGTCAGCTTGTCGAGGCCACCAACACGCGGGCCGCCGTCCACCACCTCAGCGCGTACGCGCTCGACATCTCCGAGCCGTTCCTTGCCGACTACCGCGACCTTGACGGCCGCGTGATCGGCAAGCGTCCCACCGTCACCGTGACGATCTCCGGCGACATCCCCCGTCACCACGGCTGGACCGTCATCGCCCGCCTGGACCACGACGAGGAGGGCGAGACGATCACCAGCCTGTTCCCTGGCCTGCCCGAGCAGGACGCCGAGGCCGCCCGCCAGTACCGCGCCATCGAGAACTTCTGCCACGGGTGCGCCGTCGCCCGACACCGCACCGCCACCTACCTTGCCCGCCACGAGAACGGCGAGATGCGGCAGTTGGGCACGACGTGCGTCGAGCCGTACACCGGTCTGCCGATCAAGGGGCTGGAGGCCCTGTGGCGGTTCGGCACACTGAAGGACTCCGATTGGGACGGCGAGGAGGGCGGCATCCCGGCCGATCTCCGTGTCCCGGTGATCGAGGTCCTGCGGGTGACCGCCGCCATCGTGAAGACCGAAGGTCGGTTTTACAGCCGGTCCGAGCAGTGGAAGAACACGATGCCGACCGCCGACGGCGTCGAAGCGTACTTCTTCGACCGCAAGGCCCCGCAGGAGTGGAAGGACGGCATCGACGCCGACCCCGACGCGCCGACGACCGCCGCCGCCGTCCGGGCGTGGGCCGTCCAGGGATACGGCAGCCTCTCCGACTACCGCCACAAGGTGGGCCAGTTGGCGAAGGGTGAGACCGTCGACCCGCGCCACCTGCCGACGCTGGTGTCCGCCATCGCGGGTTGGTACCGCGACCAGGAGAAGGAGGCCACCGAGCGGGCCGCCCAGAACTCCCGGCCGCAGGGCACCGTGGGCGAGCGGATCACCACCGCCGCCACCGTCACCACCGTGATCGAGCTGGAGGGCCGGACGTACGGCTACCACACCCAGCGCCGCCGACTGGTGAAGTTCCAGGACCCGAGCGGCAACGTGTTCGTCTGGTTCAGCTCCGCCGCCGACGTCCCCGACCAGGGCGACGAGGTCGAGCTGACCGGCACGGTCAAGGACCACTCCATCTACGGCGAGACCGCACAGACCGTGCTCACCCGGTGCCGCGTCTCCGCCCGCGAACCGGTCGCCGCATAGCAGCAGCCCCGGCCGGGCGAGAGCCACCGCCCGGCCGGACCCGGCCGCCCGGCCGTGGGGTGGGCGGCATCGAGCCGCCCACCCCACGCAGCGCCCACCACCCGGCGGGCCGCCCACGTCGGCGGCCGACGCCGATCACCGGCCCCCGTACGAAGGACGTCCCTCCGGGACGGCTCAGCCCGGCCCGGCTCGCAGCCGGCCGGAACGTCCGGGCCGCGGGCGGCCCTCCCGCCCCGTCCGGACGCCGGGCCAACGGGCGTGCCCTTCGGGCACGACGGCACTGTCCATCGCGCTCCGCGCGAAACGGGCGGTACCACCCCGACGGCGATACGGCACGCCGCCGACCGCACCACCGAAATCCCGAGGAACACCCCCATGCCTGAGAACGCACCCGCCGCACCGCATCAGGTTGCCCACCCCGGAGACCCGTCTCCGCAGACCTGTATCCAGGTCGCCCGGCAGGCCGCGATCCGCGCCCTCACCGCAGCCGACGACGCCATGACCGCCATATGCCGCAGCCGATCCGGTGCCGCCGCCCGCCTGGAGGCGGCCATGCACGCGGCCCACAAGGAAGCCGTCGAAGCCGAGAAATGGGCCGACCGCGCCGAGCAGAACGCCGCCGACCCCACCATGCCGAGCAGCGCCCCCTTGTACTGCGCCCGTGCGGCTGTCGACCACGCTGTTCGGGCTCAGTCGGCCGCCGGAGCCGAGACGACGGCCGAGGACCTGCGGGCCGAGCTGGAGCGCAAGCTGACGGCGGCCGAGTACGCCGAGCGGGAGACCGAACGTCGTCGGGAAGAGGCCGAGCGGGAGGCCGAGGAACGCGCGGTCACTGGCATGGACGCGGACAACCGGGACCAGGTGGTGAGGAACCGGTATCTCGCCGAAGGACACGTGGCCGAACTCGGTTGGACGGCGGGGCACGTCCGTGTGTTGGAGGCCGCCGAGTCCGGGCGCCTGTACTGGCGGGACAGGCGGGCCCGGCAGGCAGCCCGGCGCGGTGTGTGGACCGGTGGTCGGCGGATCAGCCGCGACCGGACCGAAGCCCTGTTCGCCGCGCGGTTCCTCGTCGCCGTCCGCCAGGACGACGGCACCCGCGTACTGACCCCCAGTCCGATGGGTCAAGTCGCCCTTGAACTGGCCCGGCTCCACCCCGCCGGACTCCACGACAGCGACCAGGCCGCCTACGAGGCACGATTCGTCCGGGTCCGGCGACGCCACAAGCGCCGCGACGACCAGAAAGCCGCCGCCCGCGTACTGCCTCCACTCGATTCCAGCGCCCGGAACCTGTACCGGAAGCCGGTCACCCTCACCGAACAGCAGGCCCGCGCCGAGCGCGACGCCGCAAACCGGTGGGAGGACGAGGGCGGCTACTGCCCCGGCGCGCACACTCCGCACCCCGCGGTGGACTCCGTCGTGAGCCCGCCCGTCCGGATCATCCTGCCCCTCCACCGGCACACCGCAGTGCAACCCGCCCTGTGGTGACGGTGCCGCATCCGACAGGCCGCACGACCAACCACAATCCGGCGAACAGCTTCGTTGGGTGCCGGCCAGGGCGAAAGGCTGCCTCCGGCGGGTCCTCCTCGGAGGGGGTGGGGGCTGGTCGGTCGGGTGCGGGAGCGTTGTGGTGCGGGTGGTGAAGGCGGGGTTCCCTCCTCGGCCGGACACCCCAAGGGGCGTACCAGGAACCCGGGCACGGCGTCCAGGCCAAGCCGCTACGCGGTCGCTACGCGAGCCAGGACACCGCGCCCGGAACCCTGATACGGCGGAGCTGTCCGACCGAGGAGGGAACCCCGCCCAGGCCCGTTGTGGCCGGGCCCGGCCGGGCGGGTGCGGGTCGCGGATCGTGCGAAAAGGGCAGGTCAGAGCCCATATCTGGGTTGCCCCAACCCCTGGAACGTGGTTTAATTAGTGATGTCGGAAGGGGAGGGCAACCCCCGACCGGCGAACGGCAGGCCGACCGGCCGCCGACAACCTCTCTCACCAGGAGACAAGCGATGAACACGCCTCTGACCGTCGCCGAGCTGGCCCACCCGATCGCCCTCGAACTCGGCGGGAACTGGCGACCGCAGCCCGCGCGCCACGGCGTCCAGGAGCTGGACCACGCCGCCACCTTCACTCACCTGGACGGCCGACAGCTTCACCTCTCCGAGCGGTTCGACGACCCCGGCCACCTGCACATCCGAGGCGCATTCCCCGCCACCGACTACCCGTTCCGCAGGGGTGAGCGCGACACCGTCCGAGTCGCCATGACCGAGGACCCGGCAGACATCGCGGCCCGGATTGCCGCCGACCTCATCCCTACGCACCGTGACGTTCACGAGCGGGTGACCGATCACAACCGCGCACAGGCCGAGACGCGGCGGGATGTCGAGGAGGCGGCACGCGATCTCTCCGCCCGCCTCCCCGGAGCCCGGACCCGAGTCGATGGCACATCCGCTTTCGTTTACATGGACCTTGAACCGGGAGAGGTCCGTATCGGACTCGACGGCGACGCGGTGAGCCTCGTACTCAACGACGTGCCCCGGATTATCGCCGACGCCGTCGTGTTCGCGGTGAGTCGTTTTCTTCCCAGCGTCCAGACTCCCGAAGACGAGTACGGCGAATACGTCGACGGATACGCCCTCTAATTACCAATGTTTCAGGGCGGCGCGCTTCCGTAGCGCGCCGCCCCGGTCAGAAAGGCCCCGCGATGAGCGCCGATATATTCATCATCGAACCGCAGTGGATCGTGCAGGCCCCCCACCTTCGGTGCACCCTCAAACGCGCCCTTGCGCTCCAGTCCGCACACAATGTGTGGTCCGGTGCCGAGCACATCAACAACGCCGTGGCGATGGCCTACGGCGATCAACTCCCGGATTCCGGCCGTTGGGAACTGACCCGCTCCCAACTACGCACACTCAAAATCGCCATTGAATGGCGCAGGGCCACGCGTGAGGCCAGCAACAAGAAGACCGCCCCCGATATCCTCGACCGCTGGACGCGAATAGAGGACGAGGTCATAGCCGCATACCGCGCCGTGAGCAACGAAGCAGGCTTGTACTGGATTTAAGGGTTGCCGATCACCCTAGAACATGGTTTAATTAATGGTGTCGGAAGGGGGAGGGCAACCCCCCGACCGGCACCCCCGAGGGTCAGCCGGCCCCGAACGTATCTCTCACCAGGAGGACCGCGACATGCCCCGTAAGCCGAAGATGACCGACGAAGAGCGCCGGGCCTACTCCGCCAAGATGCGCGGTGAACTCGAAGCCGTCATGGATCGTGCGTACGGCGCGATGGTCGCCCGCGAAGACTTCTGGGCCGCCGTCATGCGCACGGCCGCGAACCTCACCCACACGGACCGCGACGACCGCAGCCCCACCAACTGCATCGCCGTAGCCGCCCAGCACCCCAACGCCACCCACATACTCAGCTCCGGTGACTGGCGAAAGCTCGGCCGCTTTCCGGCCAAGGGCTCTACCTCTCTCCGCATCTGGACGCCGATCAAGCGGCGGCCCGATGGGGGGCAGGAGGCCAAGGCCGCAGCCACCGACGGCGTACAGCGAGAGGCCGCCGACGAGACCGCCGGGGGTGAGGCGCGCAAGGTGTCCGGCTTCAAGGCCGGGCCGGTTTTCGACATCAGCCAGACTGACGGCGACGCCTACGAGCCGCCCGCCGCCGCCCCGCTCGCCGCCGAGGCCATCCGCGATGTCCTGGTGAACCAGTACCGCGAGCAGTACCACGAGGACCCCGAGCAGGCCGGGGGGTTCGAGTTCGCCCAGGAAGCCCCCGACAACGCCGTTCGCATCCTCCTGTACGGCCATGCATGGCGACGCATCACCGAGGCGGACGCGCCCCTTCCTGGTCAGCACGCCGCTGAAGTCGCCTCAGCCGCGCACGTGGCTGCGCTCATCCTCGGAATCACTCCCGGCCCTGCCGTCATGCCGCCGCTCGCGGGCATCATCACCCACGACAAGAAGCCCCCGGTTCACGAGTCCGCAGTACGGGCCATCGAGACCGGCCGCGCCATCGCCCGCGCCGTCAGGGCCGCCGCCGAACATCGCCGCGAACTCGCCGTGACCGGTTGACCCGAACCCAAGAACATGGTTTAATTAATGGTGTCGGAAGGGGGAGGGCAACCCCCCGACCGACACCCCCGCCGGGGCCCACCGGCCCCGGCGGAACCTCTCACCAGACAGGACACGACATGCTCTCCACCCGCCAGGCCCCCACCGCCCAGGAGTTCCCCACCGCGACGCTCGTGATCGGCGGCCCCTGGTCCCGGGGCCACCAGCTCGACCCCCGCCCGGCCGTCGTCGTCGGCCCGTTCGGCGGGCCGGAGTTCGCGGGCGAAGCAAACATGGTGGTGGTCTGGTTCTTCACCCTCGGTGCCCCGGAGCCGGGGGACAGCGTCCAGGCGATGTTCCCGCACGAGCTGACGCCGCTTGACGACTCCCTCACCACGATGAACCCGGACGTCTTCCGCGACATCGTGTGCGGTCTGCGCCGGGGCCGGTTCGCCTACGACGACGGGGACGCACTCCGCGCCGCCGTCCGCCAGGCATGGCGCGAGCGGGCCGGACTTGCCGACGCCGACCTGGCCGCGCGGCACACGCTCCACCGCAGCTGACCTACAGGCCCCGCCGGTCCGGGGGAGGGCAACACCTCCGGACCGGCAGGCCCCCAGCACTCCAGCGGACACCCCTTCGGGGCGGCAGGACAGGTCCGGTGCGTTCACCGCCGCCGGCCGACTCCGCCGCAGGCGGCTCCGCCGACCGACGACGGGCACCGGACCGCAGCGGACGCGCCCCGCGGGGGCGCGACAGCCCCTGTCGTCGCGCAGGCGCGACGACCCGCGAGCCGATCGTCCCTCACGGCCCGCGCCGGTGGTGCAGCGCCGCTGCCAACGCAAGGTCCGCCCTGCGGACGGACCACAAACTCTCACCAGAGAAGACCAGTTCAGTGACTATCAAGATCACCCATACCCGCCGAGAAGGAACCCTGATCGAGGGTACGAGCCGGAACGATGGCTCGAAGGAAATTCTCCGGACTCGCCACTACGCATCCGGCTACACCACGCTCGCCAAGTGGTCGCGCGACCTCGGGTGCTGGTACCTCCCCTACAGCCGCGACAAGCGCACCTCCCCGCCGATGCTGGAAGCCCTCGCCGAGCGTCTCCGCGCGGAGGAGTTCGAGGTCACCGTCACCATCGACGAGACCGACCGCCGTTCGTTCGCCGAGGCCGAGCAAGACCGCGTCGAGCGGGCCGAGGGCCGCGCTGCAAGGTTCGGCGGATACGCCGACACCGCCGCCCGGAACTCCGAGGCCGCGTGGAAGTCGAGCCACGAAATATCCGAGCGGTTCGCTTTCGGTCAGCCCATCCTCATCGGCCACCACTCCGAGGGCCGCGCCCGCCGTGATCACGCGCGGATGGACAACGCGATGCGCAAGAGCATCAGCGAGCACGACCGCGCCGAGCACTGGAGCGGCCGGGCGCAGGCCGCTAGCCATTACGAGCGGTTCCGCAAAGACCCTGGCCGCACGCTGCGTCGACTCGACACGCTGCGGGCCGACCTCCGCGCCGTCGAGAAGTGGCAGGCGAGCAAGTCAGCCAAGGGCTACTCCCGCAACCCCGACGACCCCGAGCTGACGATCCGGCACCAAGAGCTGACCGAGGAAATCGAGCACTGGCAGCAGGTCATCAAGGACGCCGAAGCCAACGGCTTCAAGGTCTGGTCGAAAACGGACTTCACCCGCGGAGACTTCGTTCTCTACCGCGGCACCTGGTACGAGGTCCTGCGCGTCAACCCGAAGTCCGTGACCATCCCGCACATCCACAACGGCACCGGCCAGCACATCGTCCGCGCGACGGACAACCGGCGCGACGGCTGGACCTGGACCGCCCCCTACGACGACGTATCCGGGCGCAAGAGCGCCGACGAGATGCAGCAGCCACCCCAGGCCGAGGCCGCCGAAGACCAGAAGCAGGCCGAGCAGTCCCCGCCGGTCGAAGATCTGGCACCGGCGGCCGAGATACACCACTCCAGTCCGTGGCACGCGGAAGGGCGTCGCTGGGCTCACTGCCACCACGCCACCGAAGAAGGGCCGACCCCCGCGTCGGCCCCCGCCACAGGGGAGGACCGACAGGAGGGCATGGTGCTGGTGCTCATCACCTCAAAGAACTCCCACCGCTCCCGCAAGCGCGCTCTGTGGGCGATGACCCGTCGCGAGGCACAGGCCGTGTGCGGCGACTCCCGCACCTCCGGCCGCTCCTACATGCTCACCTGGACCGACCGGCCCGGCACCGAGGGCGCCGACTGGGAATGGGTGGCGGACAACGGCAGCCACGCCCCGGTCCTCGCCGAGCTGAGCATCACTCCGCGCCGTGAGTGGGCCGCCGCCCCGCAGGCCCCGGCCGCCGAGGCCGCGTAACCACGCCCCCGTCCGCCCCAGCGGCCGAGCGCGCCGGGGCGGGCCCCTCTCTCACCAGAACGGGCACCACCATGACCACGCAACTCCTCGAACGACCCGCGACCATCACCGTCCCCGACGCAGGCAGGCTCATCGTCCCCGCGGCCGAGAGCAGCGCCACCGTCCCGACGTACCGCGTCGGCACCCCCGACATCCAGTGCCGATACCCCGTGATCGTCGGCGAAGACCAGGTCATCGGCCGCGCCTTCCGGTGGCACCGTGACTGGCTCGTCCTCACCACCGCAGGCGAACGCAACCTCCGCCGCCCGCCCAAGGGAAAGCCCGGCACCGAGATGGCCGCCGCCCATCTCGCCGAGGAGTACGCCGCCGGTCGGATCGGGGCGGTCCCTCTGGAACAGGTCCTCGCCGAGGCCCCCGCGCCGCTGGTCGGGCCGGTGCCCCTCCTGCACCCGCGGATGCCGGTCAACGACCGCAACACCGAGGGCGCCGAGATCGCGTTCGCGGGACTCGCGGCCCACCACTGGCGGGCAGTCCTCACCGGGTTCCCTGGCAGCGATAACCACTGGTTCCTCACCTGTGAATTGTGCAACTGGCAAGGGCCGAAGTTCTGGAGCCACTTGCGCGGGCGCAACGGAGAGCCGCCGAGCGCACGCCGCCACAAGGGCGGGTGCATCGGAGAGGAAAAGGTCCGCCGACTGATCCCCGCCTACCACTAGCAGCCCATACGGGGGTGGCGACGGCAGCCCGCCGCCCCCGCTCTCCCGAGGACAGCACCGTGCCGACCCGCCACACCCCTGAAAGCATCGTCATCGCGGACACCCCGGGCGCGATCCTGGAATGGGCCGCCCGCCACATCGAACACGTCGGCATCCACCAGGGCCCGCGCCTGTTCGCCGGTCCCGGCCGCACCGCCACGTTGCCGTGCTGGCCGCGCGGCGCCCTTCAAGTCGCCGCCGGCCACGGGCGGGGAGCCGCCGGCCGGACGTACGACTGGAACCGCATCGACCGCGCCCGCGACCAGGCGTTCGCCATCCTCGCGGAAACCCTCGCCGGGCACCCCGTCAATGCGGACGACCCCGCCGCCGCCAAGGCCCTGCACCGCCAGGCCATCGACCGGTGGAGCGCCGAGCCCGGACGTACCGCCGCCGACGCCGCCCGCGCGTTCCGCACCGCCACCGCCCGCGCCGAACACGCCCTGCTCTGACCCTCGCCGCCCGCCAGCATCCCGAGTCATCGAAGGCCCACACGATGGACGAGACGACAGAAGACCGCAGCACCACCAGGACGCCGAGCCGCCGAGGAGCCGCCACCCCCAGCCGGGACGGCGTCCACCGGCTCAGCGTCCCCCTCCACCCCCGGCTCAGCGCGACCGAGCTGATCCGCGTACTCCTCGCGGCCCCCGGGGAAACCGACCTCTCCGCCCTCGACCCCGTACAGGTCCGGTCCCTCATCGCCGACGTGCTCACCCAACACGGCTATGACGTGCTCGACCGGTCGCCGTACTACCCGGAGCTCGACCGCCACCAGGACGCCCGCCGCGCCGTGCGCCGCGCGTACGGGCCCCGGTTCCTCGACGCCCCCGACGAACAGGCCGTGCTCGCTGACCCACTCCGCGAAGTACTCGCCGCCGGAAGCAGGACGCCGTGACCAGCACCGTCGCCGAGCCGACCGGAGCACGCACACGGCAGACGTACCACTGGCGAGTGCGCAACGGACGCACACGCCACCGACCCGAGAGCGCGGCCCGGCGTGGCACATCCAGCCCGGACACCCCGGCGGCGCGTACAGCGATCTCGGCCACGAACTGGACCCGCCCGCACACCACACCCCGACCCTGCTCTCCCGCAGCCGGCCGACCGGCCGCCGGGGGGACGAGCACGAGTTCCGCGGCGGGTGTCTCGCGTGCGAATGGGAAGGCGCCGTGCGCTCCGGCGACGGGTTCGGGCACGGCGACAACGATGCGGTGGAGGACGCGCACGACCACGCGTTCCCTGGCTGGAGGACGCTGCCGCCGATCACCACGGTCGAGGACCGGTCGGCCGTCCCGCGGAGCCGGAGCCGCTGGACTCAACTCACCGCCCAGTACCTGGCGGGGTGGGTGGACCAGGGCGCCCCCGTCGTGACCTGGCGTCGGTACCGCCGCGAAGCGCACGCTCCCGCGCACGCGGGACGCCCCCGCTATGAACTCCGCGTCCCCCGGCCACCGATCGACCGGGGCCGACACCCCGCAGATCAGGGAGCCCTCTTTTGATGACCGCCGTCGTCTGGATCAGGGCCCCACCCCGCTCAACCCAAAGGTGGTTTAATTACCCCGCCGTCAGCGGAGCGGGCAACCTCCGACCGGCCACGCGTCCCACAGGGCGCACGCACACCAGACAACAGACGACGGCCAGCGCACAAGGGCAACAAGGCGCTGGCCGTCAGTGTTCTCTCACCAGAAAGAACCCCACCATGCTATGTGACCGACACCCCGACTGCCCCCAGCCCGGCGACATCGCCCAGCTCGCCAGGGGTAACAGCATCGGCGCCGATCCCGCCGACAGCTTCGTCATCGTCGAGGACTTCCCTCCGACCGGCCGGCACCTCGTGCTCAACCTCCCGTGCCACCACCCCGGCCGCGCCGACTGGGCCGCCGCCGTCCCCCTGGCCGACATCGCCCAGCTCACCCGGCTCGAACCGGCGGGCAGCCGTACGTGGGCGCCGGCCCCAGACCCGGACGACATCCAGTGACCGCGCCGAGCGGTCACGACCCCGACCAAGAACAGGAGGCGACCGTGCCCCGCAAGACCGGCCGCACGCTCTACTCACGCGCGGACCTGCGCAAGGTCCACGGCATCAGCGAGCCCACCCTTCAGAACCTCTGGACCGACCGGGAGAACAACGGGCACCCGCCCGTCGCGGACACCATCGACGGCGTCATGCACTGGGACGGCGACGCATGGGTGACGTGGCACCACGAGCTTCAGCGGCAGCGCGCCGCCGCCAGCACCACCAACCCGCCGAAGCTCGACGGCGACCCCGAAGAGATGGTCGGCCCCGCCGAAGCGGCGAAGGTCTGCGGGTTCGCCGACTCCACCACCGTCTCCCACTACGTCAAGAACCCGCCCGAGGGGTGGCCCGAGCCCGACGACTGGGACGAGCTTCCGACCCGGCGGCGCCCGAAATGGAAGCGCTGGAGGCTGTGGCAGTACCTCGCGGACCGCAAGGGCCGCGGCCACGCCGGCGGACGGCCCACCGGCCGCCGCGGACTGGCCTACCCCTACCAGGGAGACGAGCGGCTGACCCTCGCCCGGCAGGCCATCGAGGCGAACCCCGGCGCGAAGAACGCCGACCTGATCCCCCAGCTCCAGGGCCAGACGGAGAAGACCTACTCCCGTCCCACCTGGAACCTCATCCTCAAGTCCGCCCGCGAGCACCCCGAGGAGTGACCCGTGCCCGACGCCCGCTGTCCGCGCTGCGGCGGCCCGCTTGGTGAACGACCCGCACGTTCCCGGCTGACCGTTGACCGCGAGGTCTTCATCTGCACCCCGTGCGGCACGGACGAGGCTGTCCGCGCAGCCAATCATCAGTCACCGCTGCCGTTCGGTGATTGGGCCGCCCGTCAATAGGGCGCGAACGATGTACTAGAGCCTCGGTCGCCAGGGCACCTCCCCCTGACGACCGGGGCTTCGTCATGCCGCTGTATCGATGCGGCCGCGGACAGCTGCTTTGATCTGAGCGAGACGGAGCCCAACCGCCTCTGCTGGGCCGGTGGTCACCGGGACGGCAAGCAGTGCCCTCTCCACCGATTCCTGAAGTTCTTCGACCGCTGCCGACGGCAACACGGACACCCCCGGCACACTGAAGCCGGTGTCCACCCGAGTCACGAGGTTTTCTGCCAGGGCGTCCCACGACCTACGGGCCGCCTGCTGGAGCTTCTTGACCTCGTCGTCTGTCGCTTCGTGGAGTTCTTCCAGGGAACGAACCAGGACCTGAGCGTGCCGGTTGACCCCCGTGCAGACCTTCCGGAAACGGGCGTAGGTCTTCAGCGACGCAGCCACTCCACCTACAAGGAGGGTGAACGTGGTCCCGTTGACAAACACTCGGTACGTATCGACGTCGAACGTCGCGCGGACCAGGAGGACCAGCCCGACGATGCCGAACCACAACATCAATACGCGCAGGTGGATGGCTCTCCCCAAACGCCAGCGCAAGCGATCCCAAGGAAACTCCTCCGGCTCGAAGCTCGCGGCGTAGACGGAGTGCGTGCCCCACAGGATCAGGAGCACCAAGCTGCCCGAAGCACGGTCCGTATGAGCGGACGCCACGGCATAGGCGCTCATCGCACTCACCCACAGCGCGTACAGGAAGAGCGGGGCCGCGGTGCCTCTCTTCTGCCAGAGCGGAGAGAGCAATCGGAACCAGTTGTTCATCAGCCAGCCGCCCCACAGGATCGGCACGACGACCAGGGCGAGGACGAGCGGCGGCCAGAAACCGCCGTGGATCATTGCTGAGGACAAGGCCACCGTGCTGCCCAGGAAGACGGCTCCACCCACGACGGCTCGCTTAGGAGTTGGCAAGCTCTCGGCAGCACGTATGTAGCGGATCATCGATGGGCCCCTTCGTTGCATGGCTGGGCCCTACGGTAGGCACCCCCTCTGACAACGGAATTCGGCACGCCTGGCGACATCTCACCTCGGCGCCCCGGCTTCTGCCCGCAGGTAACAGTCCAACAGGACATCAGGCTCCAGGTGCCTGATCCGCGGGACCAACCAGGCATTCCGAGTGCCCGAGGTTCCCCCTCGTTGATCATGATCTTGATTTGAGAGGACCAAGGTATCGTCACTTCGTGACGATACAATCAGCCAAGACGACCGAATCTGACCGGATGAGAGCGGGGGGTGAGCGGGCCGGTGGGGTGGGTGACCATGATCGGCCCGTCCGACGAGCAGGTTGAGTACCGCCTTACCGGTGGCCACGGCTGCGGGAAGTCCGTGGCGGTCGACGCGGCCCCTCTCGTCGCTGCCATCGAGGCCAAGGCCGAAGCCGCCGGTGCACCCGTCGCCTCCCTGCTCGCCAACCGCGAGGCCAAGCGCGCCTTCTTCCGCGCCCGCGGACTCCTCCGCAGCAAGGGCACGGCGCGGTTCACCGGGTTCGACGCTGTCGAAGTCGCCGCCGCAGTCGGGCTTGACGCGCGCGAACTCTACGGTGAACAGGCCCTTCCCCCACGGCCCGCCGACGGACAGGTGGACTACCACCTGGATGCCAGCGAACGGCCCCTGGTCTGGATCGGCGGCGGGCTCACCGAGTTCGACATCACGCCGGGCAGCATCCTCGCCCCCGAGCAGTTCCCGGCTGCCCGGCGCCTCATGCACGGCGAAGACCCCCGGACCGGGCAGTCCCTCGTGGAACCCAAGCTGGCCATCGCGCCGGCCGCCAAGCTCCCCGCCGCCCCACTGGCCCGCGCCATCCGCCGCGCCGCCGCCGAACGCAGCGTGAACCCCGCCTCGCTGCTGGACTCCATGCGCAAGCAGGACGCCTTCCGCCGGATGGAGAGCCAGCTCAAGCGGTTCGGGGAGTCGCACCGCGTCCCTGTCTCGACGGTGCTGAAGCTCGCCGACGCCGTCGGCATTGACGCCGTCGACCTGTACGGCGAGGACCTGGTGGAGAAGGCCGTGGCCGCAGAGGCGGGCGGCCACCTGGACGCCCGTGCGCTCCTGCGCGCGGTCGAGGTCCGCGCCGCCGAGACCGGCCAGCAGCCCGCCGACCTGTTCGCCGCCGCGTCCATGAAGCGCCGGTACGTCCAGACAGAGGGCGAAGGTGCACGTCGTCTTCGGGACCTGCCGATGGACGTGCGTGAAGCCGTCGCGATGGCCAAGGCAGCGGGACTCGCGCCCGAGGACGTGTGGGACGCCGAGGAGATAAAGGCCGCTCTCCTCGAAGGCCGCGTGCAGGTCGGCAACTTCGGTGCCGACGTCACCTTGGACTTGGCGAAGTCGAAGTCCGCGTTCCTCGCCTACGCGCCCGAGGAGATCGCCGCCCAGGTCGAGGGCATCTACACGGCCGCTGGCCGCGAGTCCATCGGCGCCCTGGAGCGGTGGACCGCGTACGCCATGCGCGGCCACCACGGCGACGGCGACGAGGCCGAGACCGTGAAGACGAGCGGGTTCTCCGGCTGGATGATGGTCCACCGCGCCGCCCGCCCCGTCGACGGCGCCCCGTACGGAGATCCCCACTTCCACCTGCACTTCACCCTCGCCAACATGGTCAAGGGCGCCGACGGCAAGTGGTCCACGATGGCCAGCGGGGGCCGCGACCTCCACCGGCACACCCGCGCGACCCAGTCCCTCATGAACGCCCGCATCCGCCGCGAGCTGACCAACGAGTTCGGCATCAGCTTCCGCCGAGAGGAACGGACCGGAGCCTGGGAGATCGCAGCGATTCCCGAGGCCACAATCCGGCTGTTCAGCAAGCGCGACAGCCAGGTCCGGGACCTGCTGACGAAACTCGGCATCGACTACGACAGCGCTACGACCCGCGAGCGCACCGCCGCCTCCACCGCGTCCAAAGCGGCGAAGAACGGCGAGGCCGCCGGGGTCGGGGACGATGTCCTCCGCGCCTACTGGCAGGCCGAAGGCCGTGCGGCCGGAGACGACCCCGACGCCATCGCCGCTAGCGCGATGGAACAGGATCGAGCAGACCAGAACCCCACCCGGGACGAGCTGTGCGCCCAGGTCTTCGACCCCAAGACCGGCTTGACCAGCCACTCCAAGGAGTTCACCCACGCCGCCGCCATCGCCGCCGTGCTGGACGCCCTCCCCTACGGCGTCGCGGACGCCGCCGAAGCCGAACAGCTCACCAACTCCGTACTCCGGCACGCCGGATACGCGGTCCAGCTCAACCCGAAGGGCGCCCAGCACTTCGCGCACGCCGACCGGTACACCACGGCGGATGTCGTGGCGGCCGAAGCGCTGATCGTCTCCGAGGCCACGAACCGGCTCGGGACTCAGGCCGCCGTCGTCAGCAGCGACACGGTCGACATGACGCTGTCCACCGTCGAGGCTCAACACGGTGGCAGCTTCACGTTCTCCGACGAACAGCGTGCCGTCCTCGAACGGCTGCTCACGGCCGGGCACGGAATCGACGCCGTCGTGGGCATCGCCGGATCGGGCAAGACCACGATCATGGACACCGCGCGGCAGGCATGGGAGGCGCACGGTCTCGTCATCGCCGGCGCGAGTACGGCCGCCGTCGCCGCCGCGAACCTGAAGGCCGAGGCGGGCATCGAGTCCCGAACCCTCGCGTCCTGGTTGACCGGCATCCGCAACGGAGGCTCCGGCCTCACCGGCGTGGACGTGTTGGTCGTGGACGAAGCCGCGATGTGCGATGACCGCGACGTCGCTGAACTTCTCACCCACGCCGCGGAAACCGGCACGAAGGTCGTCGGTATCGGTGACCCCAAGCAGCTCCACTCGCCCGGCATCGGCGGCAGCTTCGCCGCCGTGCACCACATCGTGGGCGGGCTCACCCTCAGCCAGAATTTCCGCCAGAAGGACATGGTCGAGCGCCGGGCCCTGGAGCTGTGGCGCGACGACAACCGCGTGGAATCGCTCCGTACCTTTGCCGGGACCGGTCGCGTGCACGCTCTCGCGGACAAGGACGCCACCCTCGCCGCGATGCTCACCGTCTGGGCCGACAAGCGGGCCGCGCACACCGACGACCACACCGCCGTGCAGCAGCTCCTCATGCTCGCCGCCACCAACGAGATCGTGGAAGAGCTGAACACCGGCGCCCGCGCACTGCGGAAGGAGAACGGCGACCTCACCGGTCCCGAGCACGCATACGCGCTGCCCGGTGGAGGCGAGCTGACCCTGTCCGTCGGTGACCAGGTCCTCCTTAGGGTCAACGACTACCGGGGCAAGAAGAGCCGAGGGCAGAACGAAGACGTCCTGAACGGCTACCGCGGAATCGTGCGCGCCGTGGACGAGGAACGCCGGGTGCTGGTCGAGTGGCGGGAGAAGACCGAGGACGGCCACCGTGACGTTGCCGAATGGGTGGACGCCGACTACATCGCACAGGGCGGGCTCAGCCTCGGATACGCGATCACCGGCCACAAGTCGCAGGGCCTCACCGTCCAAGAGGCTCTGGTCTACGGACCCGGCGCTCAGGCGAACGCCCTCTACACGATGATGAGCCGCGATAAGAAGGAGTCCCACCTCTTCCTGCCGCTCTCCGTCTACGAGACCGACGCCGACCGCGCCCGCCACGGCGACGCAGTCACCGATCAGGAACAGCTTGACCGCGCCGTCGCGGGTCTCATCCGCGAGATCGAGAACGGCACCGAGGAACGCATGATCCTCACCGAACTCCCGAAGAACGCGGTCCCCGCACACGTCCGCCAGGTCGTGGCGGACCTCCCGATCCCGCGCGCCCCCGGCGCCGCCGAGCCCCACGACGCCGACACTCCCGAAGAGGCTCCGGAGCACGAGGACCGCCCCGCACCGGCGAACGCCGAGCCGACCACGGAGCCGGCCACACCCTCGGGACCCGCGCCGACGGCTGACCGTCCATACGCTCACCTCAGTAACTCGGCACTGCGTGACGCCGTGCGCAAGGCTGCCATCGCTGCCCGCGCCACAACGACGGCGGCCGACAAGGCGGACGCCGCCGCCGATCGTGCCGAACAGGAGGCCGCTGCCGGTGCAGGCCCCAATTCACTCGCGCTCCAACGCCGTCAGCAGGACGTTGCTGAACGGGCCGTGGCCATCCGCGAAGTCCGGCTGCTGGACGGCACCATCGTGGAACGCACCGCTCGACTGAACGGTACTGAGGCACGTATCGAAGGTCTTGAACAGCAGCTGGCCGCGACTGGCCGTTTCGGGCGGGCGGCACTCCGCGGTGACGAACGTGCTGCGGTCGAGGCGGACCGGGAAGCACTCCTTCGTACCCGTGAGGAGACCGTCCAGGAGCTGGAGCAGATGGATACGCGGCTCCAGGAAGTTGCCCGGCAGGCCGGACCCGTCAACGAGCACGGAGCTGTGCTGACGGAAGCGGACATGCCGCAGCAGGAGAAGGCCGCGCTGCTTCGGCGGGCCAAGGCCAAGGACAACGAGGCAGCCAAGCAGCTCCGGGCCGCGGCCATCAAGGCTCGCAGCACTGCTCACGGCGCAGACCACCGCATGTCCGGCCTCCAGAAGGAGTCGAGTCTGCGAGCCCAGCACGGGCGTCAGCACGTCGATGCCGATGAGTCCGCGGCGCCCTCATCTCCGAAGCCCGACTCCCCGTACGCCAACCGAACCGCGGTGGACCACACACAGCCCGCACCGCCGGACAGCGCTCACGACGCACCGCCCGTGTAAGAAGCGGCCTACCTTCCTAGGCTGGCGGAGCGAAGACCGCGTTGTCCGGCATCCGGTCGCGGAACGCATCCGGGATGGTGCCCATGAGCCAGAGGCGGCGCGTCACGTGCACGGTGCCTGTCGGGTCGTCGAGCAGGACGCAGCGGGACTCCCCGTCCCCTACGTAGCCGATCTCCGGCGGAAACCCCTGCTCCTCGGTCCACGACAGGTAATGGACGCCGTCGATCCGGAGGGCACGCCGTCCGTCCGGGTCTTGGTCGCCGAGCATCGCGTACCCCAGGCACATCAGCCAGAAGTCACACGAGCTGCACACCCGATACGCAGCCATCCGCGCGCCGACACCTCGGATCTGCCGGTCCGTCCCCTTGTTCGGGCACAACTTGCACTGGAACACCGTTTCCTGCGCGGTCACGGGGGCCCGCCTCATGCGCCGGACCTACGCTGGATGTGCTTGCACCGAACACCGCGCTCGACATCTTGAAGCGAGGGCCGGCGACGTGCCCCGCAGTCCATGCACTCGCTGTCCCAAGGCATCGAGCGAGCACCGGGGTACGGCACCTTCGGCCTGTAGCGCGCCTCACGCATCAGCTGCTCGGCGTCCTCTTCATCGGGTTCACCGACGGGCAGCACGGGGGCGCGCGGGGGCCGGAAGAAGGCTGTGGAATCGAGTAGACCGGGGAGTGGCCCCCGAACACCAACCCGAGGCTTACCCATCGTCTCGGCTGTGAAGGGGTGGTCATGGCATGTCTTCTCTCGTGTTGTCCTGGTCGGATGGACAGGGGCGTTAGCGTCGGCGGGGCGCGATACTCCGGTCGGCTCACTGACCAAGGACGGCCTCCCTGGCTGCACGGCACCAGATGGACTGTTGGCGGACGGTGAAGCCCATCCGGTTCCAGTGGAAGAGGATGTGGCGGGCGAGGATGCCGCGCTTACCGAGACTGAGCGCTCCGCTATCCGCGGCTTCTTCCAGGGCTCGGCCACTGCGCTCCAGCCCTTCGGCCCAGTCGCGTACGTGGGCGAGGGGGCCGGAGTCGAGCGGGTGGACATCGGTCAGCAGGAGACGTCGCATGGGTTCGGCCATGGTGCTGACCTGCTCTGGGGTCACGTCGTCCGTGAGCGGGCGGCGCTCCTCGACTTTCCCCCATACGTCACCCTGTTCGCCGTACTCCAGCCGCGCAGCGCGCATCAACTGGGACATGGCCAGGAGGGATGTTGTCTTGGCGTCGGGCCTTCCGGGAAGTTCCTGGGCTGCGGCGCGGAAGTAGTCGAGCACGCCGACGCTGTCGGTGTGGAACAGCTCGTGCGTGAGTGTCATCCCGGCCGGCCCGCCGAAGGCTACGGTCTCCGGTTCGTACCGGGCGGGTCTCCAGTCCACAGCCACCCCCCAGGAGACGGAACTGTCGAGTGCTTCGGTGACGTGCGTGACGGCCTTCTCGGGATCGGTGCCCGGGGCGGGGAAGTAGCGCAGGCGCCAGTGCGGGTGCTTGCGCACGAACCACCAGGTGCCGACCGGCCCGGCGCGCAGGGCGGGCGCGAGGTAGGCGCGGAAGGCGCGTTCCGCGGTCGGGTAGTCAGCGAAGCGAATGTTGACCTGGTGCCAGCCGGAGGGCGGGGCGTCCAGTGCGGCCCGGCCCGCAGCCCGGTACCTTTCGATTGCCTCGGCGAGGCGGTCAGGCGCGATGCTGGCGGCGCGAGCGGCTTCTTCGACGGCCGCACCGCCGAGGACAGCCAGGACGGCGTCCTCGATGCGGTCGGCGTCGTCCGGCACGGGCGTTCCCCTCACGTCAGCAGGAGGCAGATGTCCCACTGCCCTTGGGGCTCGGTGCCCGATTCTGCGTCCTGGAAGGCGAGGGCGGCACCGGTCTTCCCGGTGAGGAACCCCATCTCGTCCGGGGCATCCACGGTCAGAACCCTGTTGGTGATGAGGTTGACCCGGTCGCGGAAGATGACCGGCGCTTCGGCGTCCTGGGCAACACGCTGCACAGTGCGGAGAAGACCGCCGAACCCGTGGCACAGGCCGCGGTCGGCAACCTTGTCGAGCTGACCCGGGTCGCTCAGGCAGAGTAGAAGGGCCCGCTCGGCCATCCGCTTCCGGTCGCCGTCTTCGAGAACGATGCCGGCGAGCTGCTGGGCACGGGCCAGGCCTGGGGTGCCGTAGCACCACGAGGGGGTGGCTGGTAGCGCGGGCGCGGGTCCGCGATGGCTGATCCAGCGCGGCCAGCGGGTTCCGCGGTAGTCGCTCTGCCGTATCTGGTCGAGCCACCGACAGATGCGCAACATAGCGGCCCGATGGCCGTCCACGCTGACACCCGCGCGAAGGGCGAGGGCGAGAAGGGCGAGGGGGCCGGTGATGCCATGCGCCAGCCCCGCGTTCGCGTGTCCGCCCGGGGTGGCTGTCGTGTCACTGGCCGGGGCGTGGCCGACCCACCAGCCGGGCAGGGCCTCGCCCGCCGCGGTGATGGGCTCGGTGAGGCGCACCAGGTACTCCAGGACGCCCTTCAGCTCCGCACCACGGGGTTGGCGGCGCAGCAGCAGCGCGCCAATCCCGGTCAGGCCACGGAACAGGTCGTACTCGGCGAAGGCGGGGCGGCGGCCGGCGTCGATGCGGGCGTGCGCGGCGGTGAGGCGCTGCCGGGTGTGCGCGGCCACGACACCGTCGAGCGTGTGAAGCGCGCCCGCGTAGCGATCGGTGCCGTCGGCGGCCAGGTGAAGGACGAGGGTCATCGCGGGGGCGCCGAGGAACAGGTTGGCGTCTCTTCCGTCGATCAGCGGCCCGATCTCCGAGAGGGCACGGTGCACCTCGCTCCAGTCTCCGGTGCTGCGGCGGGCCCGCTCGACATGCAGCAGAGCGGAGCCCAGGGGGCCGTGGGCGAGAGACTGCCGGGAGGACAGGGCGGTGTCGGGGGACGGTGGGGCGGTGATCACCGCACGGCTCCTTGGGGTCGGACGGTCCATGACAGAGCTGCGGCGCGGGCCATGCGCCGGCAGAGGGCTTCGGCGTCGGGGTCGATGCCCGCGACGCGGTTGTGGTGCATGTGCAGCAGGGAGGGCAGGACGCCGGAAGGATCGAGTCCGGCGGTGTCGAGCGCGTGGCGGTAGTGGACGAGGGCTTCTCGCCGGTGCTGCCAGGCATCCCGGACGGCGTCGCCCCCGGCGAAGTCGGCCAGGGCTGGGCCTGCATCGTCGCTGTCGGTAAGCCGGAGCACGAGGGCCTGCGTGGGGCGGGGGGCCGAAGCGCCGTCGCCGCGAAGAAGGTGCTGGGTCAGCCAGGTGCGCCCGTCGCCGGGGGAGCCGAGGAAGCCGGTGGCGATGTCCACGTACGACGCGGCAGTAACCCCCGGACAGAGGTCCGCAGGAAGAGCGAGCCGCATCTGTGCCAGGGCTGCGGCGGTGTCGGCGGAGAAGTATCGCTCCGCGGTGGCCAGCACCGCGCCGGTACCGTATCGGCCCGTCTCCGGCTCGTCGGTGTCCCACTGCACGCGTTGGATCAGGCCCTCCTCGCGCAGTTCGTCCGCCCACTCAGCGACCGTGCCCGCCACGGCGCCGAACGCGTCCGGGGATAGCAGGCGCAGCCGGACGCGCAGGTGCGCCTCGGGGTCCGCGTACCGGATGAACCACGCCTCCGACGCCGTCGCCAGTTCGTCCAGCAGGCGGGGCAGATGGCTGGTGAGGATTTCGGTGGCGCGGGCCTCGCTGCCGTAGACCTTCAGGTGCGTCCAGTCCGAGGCGCCCGGCAGGCGGCCGGCGGTCCGCCGGGCCACCGCCCGGCGAGCTGGGGCCGGTACGGGTTGCTGGTCTGCGGCAAAGGACATAGTCACCTCGTGCGCGCGCCCGATCCAGCCGTAGGCACTCTCTTCCGGAGCCTCGTGCAGGGCGAGGACGAAGTGATGGTCCAGCTCGGCCCGAAGCAGGTCGAGGTGAGTAGGCAGGTCGAGGTCGAGGCGGAGCTGCTGGTCGGCGGAGCCGACGTACACGGTGCGCGGGACGCCGTAGCGGATGCGCCAGTTGGTGAAGTCCTCCACCCAGCGTTCAGGGTCTGAGAGGTCACGGGCTCGCAGTCTCCAGCACGCCGCCGACAGGACGGTGCGGCCGTAGCGGACTTCCGGCAGGAACGGCAGGCGGCCCGCGGCGCCCCAGGCGAAGGGGGCAAGGATGGCTGCATGGGAGCGGTGCACCTCGGTCAGGAACCGCACCAGGGGATGCGTCGCCGTGCTCAGTTCGACGGCGCTCATCACGGACGGTTCGAGGCAACGGCCGGAGGAGAGGGACACGAGGTAGAGGCGCCCCGCGTCAGCGACGACGCCCAGGTCCTCCAGGGCAAGGGTGGCGTTGGGGTTGTGCTCACCGACGGCCAGCGTCTCGGGAGCGACGACGGGGGCCCGCCCGACGTTGTAGGTCTTGCGGCGCAACGGGGGCGCGGAGATTTGAGCGCGCACCGCGCCTTCGGTCAGAGTGGGCAGGGCGGCGTACTCAGCCGCCATCCGAGCCTGGTCAGCGGGTTCCAGCATCGGCAGGAAGCGGCCAGCGAGAGTGCCGGCGGCGAGGGACAGACCGACGGTGGACAGAATGAATCGGCCCTCCGTCAGCGCGCGGGTGGACTGCGCGAACACGCTGAAGCACAGCTCGACGTGAGCCGGGACCGCCGTTGGCTCCCCGAGGGACAGGGCCTCGATGTCCTCCTCGGTGAGGACGATCTCTCGCCGGTCGGTGAGGGCCGCGTCCTGCGCGAGGGCGAGAAGGTGTTCGTCGCGGGGCGTCGTGGCGAGAATCGGCCGGGGCAGTACGGTGCCGCGGTAGCCGACGGGGAAGCCGAGACCGGTGTCCGGGTCGGTGAGTTCGAGGACGGGGACGACGGTGCCCATGCTGTAGCGCTCCAGGAACCGCGTCCGGTAGTCCTTCCAGGCGGCGGAACCGTGCGGGTAGGGCGTGATCCTTGCCATCAGGCTCAGGGCGCGTTCGGCCTCGCGGACAACCGCGTGGGGCAGGATGATGTCGCCGTCCGGGTGGACGTTGACCACGAGGGTGTGCACGGCGACCCCGGACAGCGCGGTCATTGCCTCGGTGGCCTTCGCCCGCAGATCCGGTTGCTCCGCGGGGAGCGCGCGGTCATGACAGTCCAGCAAGCCGTGGATGGTGCGGAGCCGGGCCGCCTTCGGTACGTCGGCGCCGGTCTCATCGAGTCGGGCAACGAGGTGGCCCAGGGCATCCGGGCAGGTCATCGGCGACTGGAGTTCGGTCAGCAGGACTCGGTGCGCGACGAGGTTGCGCACCATCTCCTCGATGGCGGCCTTCGGGGCCTCGGGGTACTCGATGCCGAGCTTCGCCACCAGGACGTGGGCCGAAATCGGAGAGCGGGCCAGCTTCAGCGCGTCCTCGGCGGGCCGGGTGCGCCGGAGGGTGGTGTCCGTGGGGCCGTCCTTGCCGGGTTGGTTCATGACGAAGATGCGGGAGCCGCGCACGACGTGGGCGGGGTCGGCGACCACCGTCAGATACCGCAGGACGGCGAGGTCGCCCTCCAGGGCGGTGGTGATGTCGTGCAGCCATGAGGCGTCGGCGTGCGCGAAGGCTCGGTTTGTGGGGCCCCAGTGGACGTGCGTCTCCTGCCCGGTGTGCGCGACCATCGGGCCGGCGAACAGCCCGAACGGTGTCGCCCGGTATCGCATCCTCAGCAGGTAGCGGGCCAGGGCTCGACCGGTCCGGCGGATACGGGAAGGCTTGGCGGTCCCGTCCACCACCTCCAAGACAGCGGAGGCGAGCAGCGGGGAGGCGTGGCCGATCGCCTCGGCCCTGGGGTCGTCCGTCCAGACCTGTTCCACCCATGCGCGGACCTGCTCGACACCGGTGTTCTCCCCCGGCCATACGGGAGTGGGGGAGGCGAGCGGAAAGATCGACGCTCTGATCATGTTCGCGTCAACGTGACGGTACATCCGTACTCCTTCAGATCGCGGCGCCCCCGGGGGCGGGCGGCCGACCGCTCGCCCCCGGGTCCCGTCAAATACGGGTGGTGGTGCCGCAGGTCAGCCGCCGATGCAGGTGCTGTTCGAGCAGGCCGACGCGCAGGTGGACGTGCAGTTGTCGCTGGTGTCGTTCAGCAGCGCCCCGAGGACGGGGGCCGAGGAGACTGTCTCGATGTTCAGGTCGAAGTCCCCGCCGTCGGAACGGAAGTCCGTTGCCGCCTTCAGCACGGTGCCGGACTTGGAGCTGATCTGCTGTGCCATCTCGCTCTCCTCCAGGGAGGTTGTAGGGATGCGCTGTGCAACCTGGCCGGTGGCCGATGTGGCTAGGGCCAGGTGATCGTGACCCGCGAGTGCCGTCGCTCGATGCGCCGGCCGTCAGGGGGAAGACGGTCGTCCGGCGTGCTCGCCGGGTAGACCTCGATGTGTGCCCGATCACCACGGTGGTCGCGGTCCCAGGTGCGGATCTCCTCGACCAGGCGCTCGGCGAGCTGCTGCCCGCGCGGGCCGTGTCCGATGGCACCCAGCTCGTAACGGTCCTCCTGGTCGGTGGCCCGTACGGTGCGGTAGGCGAAGCTGTCGCTGTCCACGAGCGTGGGGATGCCGAGCGGCGAGGCCGAGGCCACCAACCCGCGCGAGCGCGCACCGGGCTTCGCAGCCAGCAACGGGAGGTTGTCCAGCGCGGTGGTCAGCCACATGTCGAGGTGTTCGTTGGACTCGCTGCCTCCGAGCGTCACGCCGGACCACTGCTCGTTCCGCGCCATCGCCAGTGCCTTGGTGAGGGCGGCGGTGTCCGGCTCGGGGTGCCCATCGATGCGCAGGCCGACCTCCGCGCCTTCCTCGTCGTGCAGGACCGCGAGGCGCACCCGGTTCTCTCCGACGCCCTGCATGGGAACGAAACCGCACAGCTCGAACCCGTCGCTGATGAGCCGGTCACCGTCGCGGACGAAGGCCACCGTGCGCGTCAGGCCGCGCATCCGGAGCGGAACGACGAGGCGTCCGCCGTCCTTGAGCTGGGCGATCCAGGGCGGCGGGATATCGGCGGCCTGGACGGTGACCACGATCCGGTCGAACGGCGCGTGGTCGGGGGCGCCGTGCTCCGCGTCGGCAGTGAGCACGGTGACGTTGCGGTAGCCGGTCTCCTTCAGGAAGGCCGTGGCGCGGCTGGTCACCTCCGGGTCGATGTCCACGGTGACCACGCGGCCGTCCTCGCCGACGACTTCGGCGAGTAGTGCGGCGTTCGGGCCGCCGGACCCGATCTCCAGCACGGACATCCCAGGCTCGATGTCACCCTGCTCCATCTGCATGGCCTGGACGCGGGGCGCGGAGACGGAGCTGATGTCTACCCCGTGCTCGTCGGTCTTGGTGATCGTCGCGACCTCGGCGTTGTACGTCGAGGCCATGTCCGCCTCGGGCGTGGCCAGGTGTCGGCGGACCGTACGAAATGCGGCCACGACACGGGGGCTGCGGGCCGCTCCGATCTCGATGAGCTTTTCCGCCAAGGTGTCGCGCAACTGCTGTTCCGTTGGGGCCTCTTGGACATCGGTGTTGGTCGTCATGTCGGGGACGTTATCCACGCGGGTTCTCCTCCTCGGCGAGTTTGCGCCGGGCTGGTTGAGCGGATTTACGGACCGGCGCGGGGCGCCGCGCCGGGGTGGTTAACCGCCCGACGGACCGGCCCGTCACATCCGGTCCGCCGGGCGGCCGTCTAGGCGGCGGGCACGAGATCATCCAGGTTGACGACCTTGTGGTCCCGCAGTTCCCGTACGAGGTGGGAGGCGAGGAACATGCCGATCTGGGGGTGCCTGTAGGGGAGAAGGTGCCGTTGGTTCGCTTCAAGTGGACGGTGCACACCTGGCACTGGCAGCAGCGCAATCGTCACGCGCTGGCGGTGCGAGTGCACCATCCGCCAGCGCGGCGTCCCGCAGGGCTGCCCGAAGGTGTCGAGCGACGTGGAGTAGCGGGCCCAAAGCACGTCCTTGAGGTCCCGGTCCGGCGGCGCCTCATCCACGTATCGGAGACGTGGCCGGCCGTCCGGCCTGCGGCCCATGCGCAGGTTGAAGAATGAGTCGGCCTCTGCACCCTCCCGGGCGGTGATGTAAGGCACGACGATCTCGGGAGCGATGGTCACGCGGTGCTCCCGGTGGCGAGCGCGACCGGCCGGTGCGGAGCCACGATCTGGCCGTCCGGCAACAGCTCGCCGGTGTCCTCGAAGAGCAGCACCCCGTTGCACAGCAGGCTCCAGCCCTGTTCAGGGCGGGCCGCCGTGGGGCGGGCGGCCTCTCGGTCGGAAGCCTCGGCCGTGGGACACAGCGGGGTGTGCTGGCACATCGTACTCGTCGTCCTCTCAAGGCAGTGCGGGGAAGTCGGGCCCTCTTCGGCGACTACGAAGCCGTGGGGGAACACGGAGCGGAGGCTGCCGAAGAGGGTGTCTGTGGGCGTTCACGTATGAACGAGGTGATGGCGGACTCGCAGTAGCCGTAGAAGCGGCCGAAGACCGCGTCGTCCTCCCAACACTCGGGAGCGGCGTCCCCCCACTCGACCGTGTGGCGGGTGTCGCGGTACGGCGACCAGCGAACGCGCAGGTCCGGGAATCCGGGTTGATCCGCGAGGAGGAAGCCCGCTGCCGTCGCCAGAGTCAGCAGGTCGAAGGACATGTATCCGCCGCGGCGCGGCCCGCCGACGGGAACGGCGAGGAGAGGCGCCCGAAAGACACGGACTGCTACGGCGTCAGCAAGAAGAGAGGGCTCGGCGAGACGGCTGCGGAAGTACTCGTAGTCGTACGCTTCGGCAGCGGGGCGAAGGGAGATGGTGGGAGGACCCGTCAGCGTTGTGGTGGTGGTCAGCATTCGACCAGCCCCTTCACGATGCCGACTTCGTCTAGGCGCTCCGCGAGTTCCAAGGTGACGCGGCCCAGCTTCCGCAGGAACGTCAGGGACTGGCGCTCGTCGCCGGGCAGCTCTTGAGAACGCAACGTACGGGCTCGCTCGATCAGGTCGGCGATGTCCGGATGCTTCTTGTGGGCGTCGTCGCGCAGACCTCGGTTCACGAGCTGCATGAGGGCCCCGCGGAAGCGCTGGACGAGTTCTTCGGTCTCGTCGTACCCGAGCCCAGCGGCCCCGGGCCGGCCGCTGCCGCTTGCACCTGCCGCGTGGTGGCTGACTTCCTCGTTCAGGACGGTGTCGAGGCCGTCGTAGACCGAGTCCCAGTCCACAGGCTCCCAATTGCGCACTGCGCTCAACAGGTCATGGAGCCCCAGTCTGCCGAGCGGCGTTGACCAGGGGGTCGTTGGGACCGTCGGGTCCTTGACGCGGACCGGCATAATCTCCGGGCTCGTCGTCTCCTCACGTAATGCGGTGTTCGTCATCAGCACGCCACCAAACTCAGCTCGCACCACGTGGTGGCGCCGTCGTCGCTGACACCCCACCCACCCTGTCTGTTTCGAGCGATCTCCTGCACGAGCACCAGGCCGCGCCCGTGCTCGTCGTCGTTCCCGGGGCACTGAGCAGTGGGGCGAGGTCCGGGCATGCCGTCATGGACACGGATGCACAGGACGCCATCGCACACGTCAAGGGTCAGCCGGATTTGCCTGCCACCGCTGTGCACGATGGCGTTAGTGATCAGCTCAGAGACAACGAGTGTTGCGTCGTCGGCGACGCAGGTCAGACCGCGGGAGGTGAGACGTTCGCGGGTCACGAGCCTCATGGCGCGGACGCGGGACTCGTCTAAGGGAGGGGGGCTCTCACCCGGGGAATGCTTGGTGATGGGGAAGCGCTCCTCCACCAGGCCGCCGGTACGAGTTGCGGTCGGGCGCTGCGACGCCGGGCCGATCACCGCTCCGTCCCGATCTGTGAGGCCCCGTGTTCAGGGGCGTCCCGGTCGTCGAGCGGAGCGAGCGGGTCCGTCCGGCGCTGCTGGCCCGGGACGTGCCGGAGCAGCCCGGCAAAGGCGGGCAATGGTGTGTTCGAAGCGTCCGCGAGGCTGCGGCGGCGCTGACGATCAGCGGGAGTTCGTGCGGTCATCGGGTGTCCCCTTCCGCGAACGGGAAGAGGGCCCCGAGCCTGCCGTGCAAAGCAACCGCTTCATCGGCCGTCAGGACCAGCGGAATGGTCGCGGGCTCCGCATCCCCCTCGTGCAGATCGAGGGGGACCGCGAAACGACCGGCCTCCGTGTGCGCGACCTCGGCCTCACGAGCAAGGCGGAGGTGGCGCTTGGCGGGCGGTAAGGGCGCCGCGCCAGCTTCCGTCTGAGCGTGACTTGTCGTCATGACCCGTAAACGTAGAGCCACTTCGGAACCCCACCCCTGAGAAAAAATCAGGGCTGAGTAACGCTCAGGGTTGGCATATGCCTATGCGGCGAGCCCGATGTGCTTCGCTACCGCACGAAGATCGTCGCGCCACATCGGCTTCTCGCGCTTCAGCAGGTCGGCCACCGCCTCCCTGACCAGGGGAGAGAACACGATCTCCTCCGGAGACTGCTTCAGCAGCTTGCCGAGAATGTGCACCGTCGCGTAGTCGTCTCGCTGGATGCGGTTGAGGTTCATTACCTCGATGAGGTACCGGGTCCGACGTTCGAGCGGGACCTCTTCGTTGACGAGGACGTGATCGGCGGCGCGAAGCGCTTCGCTGGTGTCGCCCTCCTCCGCCTTCAGGTGCACCTCGTGCATGGCGAAGTTGGTCGGACCGAAGCACGTGTGCCAGTGGTTGAGGTCCGCGCCGACCCGGTCTACGGCCTGCTGTGCCCCGTTGTACAGGTCCCACGCCCTCGGTCCCTTTGTAGCGCGTACGGCGGCGACGGCACCTTGCAGGTGTAGTGCGCCGTACGCGGACCAGTACTCCGGGTTGGAGTCGTCGTGCGGCCGGCACTGGGCGATGGTCTGCTGGGCGAGTTCGTAGCTGTCTTCCACATCTCCAGCGGAGGTGAGAACGCAGGCCAGGTTCCATGCCGCAGCGGCGAGGAGGGCCGGGTCACCGGCGCTGTCCGCGAGGGAGAGGCCGCGGTCGGCCGCAATGCGGGCGAGGGTCGGTTCACCGACGCGACGAAGCCAGATCTGGTGCAGGCCGTAGAGGCTGATGAGCTGCCGGAGAACGGTGGCCTCCTGCTCAGGCGAGGCGTCGCGCAGAGCGGCGTGTCCCTGCCGCAGCAGGGTGGGAAGCCGCTCGCCGACATCGCGGTACCGGTCATCAGCCTGCGTCTCGTAGACCTTCCAGGCGTCCGTAACCGACGCCTCGAAGTCGTCGGAGGTGACCGCCCCGATCCGTTGCGGAAGGAGAGAGGCGGGCAGCGACAGGGCCTGTCGGATGAGCGGAACGTGCTCGTGCTCCGTGCCCGCCGTAACGATTCCGGACACGTAGCCGCCCGTCAGGTCCTCCAGACTGCATCGCAGCTGCTTACTCAGGGCGATCAGGATCGGAAGCCGGTCCAGGGGCATCCGGTCGTTCTCAATCTTGTAGACCCAGTTCTCTGACCTGCCGATTAGGTCTCCCAGCATCCTTTGGGACAAGCCCCGGCGCTCACGCCACCACTTGATCCGTTGGCCGATGCTGAACAACTCTCCGTCATACACCATGGGTTGACCGTTCGCCGTAGTGGACAGGGCACTCGTGTCAAGCGTAGGCCCAGGTGCTTCGGGGAGGGGCGATACTGGGGGTCTCTCCCTCTGGGGAGGGCACTCAACGGTCCCCCTGTCGCCCTGCGGCCGGGGGACCGCGTACACGTAGGAAAGATCGGCAAGGAGGCCGCTTTGCCAGCCCCATACCGTGGCCTGATTCTCGACTTCGGTGGTGTGCTCACCACGCGGATGCGACTGAACGGGCAGGCGTTCGAGAGGACGGAGGGACTGACTCCAGGCGCGTATTTCGCGGCGCTGAATGAGCATCCCGACGGCGTCGCGATCTACGCAGCGCTGGAGGTCGGTGAGGCAACCCAGGAGGACTGGAACCGTGTCATCGGCGGCATCCTCGGTATCGACTCCACCGACCTGATGCGGCGCGCTCTGGCCAATCTCCACCCGGAGCCTCAGATCGTCGCTGCCGCGAAGCGCGCTCGCGCGGCAGGGATCAAGGTGGCCATGCTCAGCAACTCGTTCGGAATCGAGCCCTACAACCCGTACGAGGACAAGGGCATGTGGACGGACTTCTTCGATGCCGTGATCTTGTCGGAGCTGGAGGGCGCGCGGAAGCCGTCCCCGCTCATCTATCAGCGCGCGCTTGACGCCCTGGACCTGACCGGCCCTGAGTGCGTCTTCGTTGATGACCATGCGGAGAACCTGCCGCCCGCCGAAACCCTGGGCATCCGCACTGTGCACCACACGACCGATCCCACCGGTACAGCTGCCATCCTCGACTCGCTTCTCCTCGACCCCGCTCCCGCCTGAACGAACAGAGCGAAACAGCTCGCCGGGGACATCACGCTGGCTATGAACGTCAGTTGGGGTTCTGGTCCACTTCGTGTGGTGCCAGCCTGGCGCGCTGTCGTGTGCTTCTGACGAAGGCGCCTGACCTGCGTGGTACTGAGTTGCCTGCCGCCCGGGCACCGTAGCTTCGGCCGGCTCCACACGAAGTGGCCAAGAGCCCTTGTTTGCAACGTCAGTCGGGGGGTGCGGTGGGGCTATGAGGTGTACTGCCCCCGCTGGGGGCGGCACCGGCGAACTGCCCACGTCGGCTCCTGGCACGGGTTCCGCTCAACCCGGGTCGCCCTCTACCATCAGACCAGGTGAAGTTGGGCTCTGGCCCACACCCAGGCTCCCAGCCCCCGAGCCGTGACAGACTCGCACGCTTTCACGAGCCCGGCTGGAGCCGTATCGCCGACAACACAGCTCCAGCCGCCGCCCTTCCGGGCGTGACGGCCAACAGGGCTACTCCCGCAGCCACTGCCGCCCGGAGGGCACCTCGCGAGAGGCCGATCGAGGGGAGCCTCGGTCCCTCGCGCCCCGGCCGCCGCCGCACAGGTGCGGCGGCGGCCGGGCACAAGAAGCGTCCCACCGCCGCTGTCTCATGTCCGCGCGATGCCATATCCGGGTTGCGGATTCACCCTGTTGCACCCCGGCCCGATCATCGAACTCCGAGACCACGGTCGGACTTTCCGGTTCACGCGCTGCCGCGTTGACGATGCGCTGAGCCGCTTCCGCAGCCGAGCTCAGCAGGTGAAAGCGGGTAAGCGGACACGGTCTGGGCCCCCGCTCCTGTCCTTGCCCCGTCCCTAGTCCGTGGGTGTCGGCGCATTCCCGCGACGTCGACACCCACGGTCGGACTGCACCGGCTATGGAGGGGAGCTCGACACGGCCGGAACGTCCTACCCCCCACCCTCCTCCCCCGGCAGGGGACAGAACGGGCGGGGACAGCGCATTTCCTCTACGCCAGTGACACACACGCCCGGTTCGAGGAACCTCTAGGGCTCCTCGAACGCTGAAGGGCAGGTATGGGCTCTTGCTGGCGGGCGTTCTAGATGGCTGGGGACTCGGGCCCGTCGGGTTCACCCGGCCCTTCTGAAGCGGATACGCCCCCGTACGTAGGCCGCCTGGTCTCCGCTCTTGCAGGCTGATCATTCTTCGCGCCCGCGTCGAGGGTGACCTCACCAGGCTCCCGAGCGGCGACCTTCGTGAACACCTGCTCCGCGCGATCCAGGGTCAACCGCATCGTGCCATAAGGCCCCACGGCGTACCCGGTCCGGTGCCCGTGCAGGTGCAGTTCCTCCACTGCCTGAAGGCCTGCGTCGACCTCCGGCACGTCATCCGGTGGGACGAGGGCGTGCAGTTCCTCCGCCCACTCCCAACCGAGATCACGAAGCACGGTCCGGGCTTCCTCCTGCTCCCAGCCGCTCCGCGCCACCAGTCCGTGACGAGGGTCCGTCGAGAAGACCATGTTCGGGTCCATCATCATCCGGCCATCTCCTCGACTCGTCCCGCAGATCCCGTCTCCTCGTCCTTGGCCGCGGGCCAGGCCGCGAGCTGGAAACGCGCCGGACGCTCGTCGTGCTGGCCGACGCGGCATTCGTCGCCTGCCTTGCCCAACGTCTTGTTCATTCGGGTGAGGAAGCGGTCGTACTGCTCGTGCCAGATCACGGACGAGCCCGCCTCCGCATATGCGTCTCCCCTGGCGAAGGCCAGGGCCGCGATCTCATAGACCAGGCCCTCGTGCTTCGCCCAGCAGGGCGGGATGACGTCCTGAGGCTGCCAGGCGTACGTCCTGTTCAGCCAGCGGCACACGGAATCGAGCCACGCAGGCATCGGCTCGATCAGCTCCGCTGACAGGGCGCCGATGTCCCAGGGAGTGGGACCGTCGGCAGCCACAGACTCCTCTGTGCTCCGCTCCGCGATGTACTCCAGGATCAGTGCCGGCGGATCGGGGAAGGGCTCGAAGCGGGTCAGGGTCTTGGTCATGCGGCAGCCGCTCCTTCACGGTCGGCCCATGCCGCCGCGTGGGCCTTGGCCTGGTTCTTCTTCTCGGTGGCCCGCCGGTTCCGCTCAGCTTCGTTGGCGGCTCGCAGGTCACGGACGTGGCCCTCGATCTCGGACCAGGAATCCCAGGTCCACATGCCGTCGAGCCGGGTGACGATCGGCGGGAGGTTGTCCGCGAGGACCAGGGCGTGCCCCTCGGGCAGTCCCCTGATCTCATCTCCTCGAAGGACGGGTTCGAGCGCCATGTGTGTGGCTGTCGAGTGGCCGCCGCGGTCTCCGCCGGCCGTGGTCTTCGTCGTGCGCTCTCGCTCGACCTGACCGCACAGGTCGGACATGTCCTTTAGGAAGTCGGGGTCCTTGTCCCCGGGCAGGACCATGACGTTGTTGGTGAAGGCCGCCAGCTCCTTGGCGGTGTCCTCGCCGAAACGGGCGCGAGCAGACGCCCACGCCTGGAGGCCGTAGACGACCGTGATGCCACGGCCCCGGCCGTCGGCGACGCGTTGGCGGAGAGAGGGGATCGGCGCGATGTTCGGCGCTTCGTCCAGGGCCGCGAGGAGAGCGGGGTCGAGCCGCCCGGACGGGGAGGCGAGGGCGTGCGCCTCCGCGAGATCCAGGAGGTCTTCGGCTATCGCGGTGGTCAGCGGCGCGACGCTGTTCACCTCCGAGTCCTTGCCGAGGAGATAGAGGGTGCCCCCGGCGTCGAGGAACGCTCCGAAGTCCGTGGGGTCCTCTCCGTCTCCCTGGAGGGCGTTGATCACCGACTGGTGCATGAAGGGTTCGAGAGCCGCGTCGAGGGTCGAGGCGGTGTTGCCGACGGTGCGGCTGTCGCCGGTGGTAGCCGTGCGGAGCATGTCCGCCCAGCCGGGGCCCGCGCCGGAGTGGGCGTTGAGGATGCCGAGCGGTGCCGGGTCGGTCAGCTTGCGGGCCCACCGCAGCACCCAGTCGAGGGAGGCGCCGTCGAGGGCGGCGGCGTGGAAGAAGGCAGCGAGGATCTTGGAAGCCTGCCCCTTGTAGAAGGCGCTGCCCTCGCTGGACTGTGCCGCGCCGTTGGGGGTGCGCGAGCCCGCGACGAACGCCTTCCCGCGCATCATCGCCACCTCCGTGTCAGCTGCGCCGTTGATCGGCGTCCACCGGAAGCGCGGGAGGCTCGGAGCGATGTTCTGCGGGTCGAAGACCGCGACGGGGCGGTCGTCCCGCTGCCGCGCGTCGAGGGTCAGTTCGACCAGATCGGGCTTGGTCGAGGTGGCCAAGACCGGACCGGCCCAGCGGCGGACGAGTGGGGCGAAGAACCTCATCGTTTTACCGCTGCCCATCGGGCCGATGACCCGGCATGCCTTGTCGGCGCGGGACCAGAGATCGACGCCCTTCGGGCGTTGCGAGGTGCCCAGCGAGTAGCCGAAATCGTGAGGATCGAGGGGGTGGTGCATGACGTACTCCGGAGCGAGGTGGGCGACGAGGCGAGAGGGTCAGCGAGTGGCGGGGCGCTTCTTCGTGAAGCTCACCCCGGCTGCGCGGCTGTGGTGGCCGTCGTCGCTGGTGAGGGAGGGCCTGATCTCGGTGGCCTTGAGGACTGCTTTGGCCGACATCTGGCGCTTGAGCTGTCCCTTGCTCGCGAATCCGGCGTTGCGCCGTCCGCGGTTCAGCAGGAACCAGAGCGTCACCAGAGCCAGCGCCAACACGGCGGTCACGGCGTACAGGACCAGCGAGATTCCGCCGGGCATGATGTCCATTACTCGGCCCTCCGGGCGACCCGGGCTGCCAGGTAGCGCATCCGCCGGCCGCACAGCCGCGACATCGAAGCGTCGGGCCCGGCGCAGCGCGGAGGCGCGGTGTGGAAGGCGCTGTGCAGGTCCTCGGCGGCTCGCCAGGTGTGGGTGACAGCCGTACGTACGCGTCCTCCGGCGGCGGAGTAGTCGCCGCGGTCCAGCACGGTGGCCAGCGTCTTCATACGTCGGGCGAGGTCGAGCGCTTCGGCGTGCAGCTGGTCGATGTCCAGTCGCACCGCGCGTTCGTCGGCGGGCAGCGTGGTGTGGTCGGTGGTGACGGTCATAGCGAGGCTTCGTTCCGAATCTGCTTGGAAGGAGTCGGCGGCGTAGAGGTGGCGGTATCCGCTCATTCGGAGTCCGGGGAGGTGCTGGTCAGGTCGGTCATCGAGCCGGAGGAGAAGCACAGGTGTTGTTCGGCTTCCACCAACAAGTGCTGGACGCCCGGGTAGATCACTTCGCCGACCTTCCACAGCGCGATTCCGCGGCGCAGACGCATGATGTGCTCGGCCGTCCAGGACGGCAGGCCCAGCCGGGCGACCGTCGCCTCCGCCTCGGCCTTCTTCTGGCTGTAGATCACGATGGTGTCGGCCATCTTCAGCGCTGCTTGGGTCTCCGGGCTGTCGTCGATGTCCGACAGGTGATGGACGATGAAGATGCAGGACAGCCCGTACCCCCTCGCGAATTTGAGGAACTTCTCAAGCAGCGAGGCGAGTTGGGGCGTGCCTAGGATGTGCCAGGCTTCCTCGCATACGAGGATTCGCTTGCGCTGGGTGTAGCGGCGGCAGCTGGAGGCGGGGTTCGGCCCCAGCTCCCAGGCTCCGGAATTCGCGTCGACCACGACGCGGTTGTGCTGCCCCGGCTCCGTCCCGCACTCGCACAGCGGGCGCAGCCAGACCTCTTCGAGGAAGACCGAGATCACGGCAACGAGGATGGTCATGGCGACGCCGCCGGACGGGACCTTGGTCAGGTCGAAAACGATCATGTCGGCGTCGAGGTCCACGCCCAGGCTGGTCGGGCCGTCGAGCATGCCCGTCAGGTCGCCGGTCGCGTCCTGTTCGCTGCCGCACAGCCGGTCCAGGACGTAGGACGCCTCCAGGCCGTCACCGAGAAGTTCGTCCCGCGTACGCTTCTTGGCCGTCGCGTCGGACTCCTCCGGGGACCGCAGCGCGGCGGCGACATCGGCCAGCACCGGGGTGCGGCCGAGGTCTCCCGCCCGCTGGTGGGCCCTGCGGATCGCGATCCGCAGGGCCGAGCCGGCGAACTCGTCCAGGGCTTTGCCGAGACCCAGTTCAACGATCGTGCGCACCAGCTCGACTTGCCGCTTGCCCGCGATGGCCGGGTCCATCGGGTTGATGCACGAGGCCGCCCGGCCGCCGCCGGGCGCGAACTTCACCGGGGCCTTGCCGGTCAGCGAGCGGCCGAGCGCGGCCCACTCGCCCTCCTCCCGCTCCTTCTGTTCCTTGGTGTCGAGGACGACGACCTGACGCCCGAGGCGGATCTGCCGGGCTGCGTACGTCTTGGTCAGTGCCGACTTTCCCCGGCCGGTGTCGCCCATCACGATCATGTTGCCGCCGGGCAGGCCGTCGCCGAAGGCGCTGAAGGGGCAGTAGATGAACGCTTTCCCGCTGTACAACTCGCGGCCGATGATCGCGCCCGCGGTGCCAAGGGTGGGCGGTGCGATGGGCAGGTACAGGGCCTGGCTGGTGGTCGTCTCGGTGTAGAGAGGACGGCGCACTGTCTCGTACATCGCCGACAGCGGGGTGAGGTCGAGGAGGTCTGTCACTTGATGCCTCCGGCGAGGGGCAGGGTCGTAGCGAAGGCGCGGGCGTGTTCGAGGTCGAGCCATTCGATCCGCAGGTGCGCGTTGCGGGCGCGGGAGGCGGTGGTGCGCTTGGTGCGCTCCAGTTCTTCGGCGCTGCGCGAGGAGATGGTGATGTAGCCAACGACGGCGGAGCCAGCCGCGCCGGAGGAGGCCAGGGTCATGCCGCGTGATCCGGTAGCGCTGGCGGCGATCTGGTCGCGCGGGTCGATGTTCTTGCCACGCTTACGGTCGCGGTCGATCTCGGCCTGGTTGTTCGTGTCCTCCGCGAGCATCCGCTCCACGGCCTTGTCGTTGGGTTCGAGCTGCTGCGTGATCGAGATGGTGCGGATGACGTCGGGCATCCCGATCAGCAGGGGGCTCAGGAAATCCGGGCCGACAGGGGTGGTGGGCCATCCGACCACGGCGGCGGTGGCGTGGTACCAGCTTTCGGTGGAGCCTGCCGCGCGGGTGGCGACGTGAACGCCGTCGCGGACGTCGACGTTGCGGGGGAAGGCGTGCGCCTGTCGGAGGTCGGTGTCCCAGATGGCGTGGTCAGGATCGTAGGAGTTGCGGATGAACGCGGTCATCCGGCCTTCGTCCAAAGGCGCGATCACGGAGAGGTCGGCGTCCTCTGCGCGGGACCACAGTTCATCCAGGTACGCGGCCATGGCGGCGGCGATCCCTTCGTCTCCGGTTCCGCGGGCGGCGCCCTCGGCCGCCAGGTCGCGGGTGAACCGGGCGTGGATGGTGATGTAGTAGCGGTGTTCCTCGGCGCTGGTGGATACGGCGTTGGCCAGTACGTCGTACGAGTCCTTCAGCCACTGCGGGGCGTCCGTCGTCGCGGCCGACTCGTCGCGCTGCGCGATGTAGCGCTGGTGGGCGTAGGGGTCCGACTTCATCTGGCGGGCGAGGACCTGAATCCGCTTCACCGGGTGCTCTTCGACGTTGCCGAAGGCGTCGAGGAGTTCACCCCAGCGCTCCAGAGCGACGACCTGTTCACCGACTTCCTTGCCGCCGAGGCCGGGCGAGGCGATCTCCAGAGTGGCTGTGACGCACCCGGCCTCCGGCTGGAGGACCACGACGGTCTGCTGTCCGCGGACCGTGACCGGCACCCACGTCATGCCCGTGACGCCTTCCGGCTCCACCAGAGCGGCGTCCGGCGGAGTGCCATTGGGGCGCACGCCGGCCTCGACGGCTGGGGACACCCACACGCCGCCGGTGCGGCGGAGCGCCTTGCGGTGGTAGCGGTTGATCCGCCACCAGCGGTAGAGGGTGCGCCGCTGGGATGTGCCCTTGGGGCGGTATGGCGCGTACACGATGACCAGGGCGAGCAGGATGGGCAGGACCAGGCACGTCGCGGCGATGGCCGTCACGCCGTTGAAGAGGTAGCCGAAGAGGATGCCGGTGACGGCGCCGCCGCCGAGGACGACCTGTTCGCCGAGGTCACGGCGGCCGACCAGCCCGGTGGGGCGGTGCTTTCCGAACTGATACGTACGAGTTGACATGGAGGGTCACTGGTCCTTGCTGGGGTTCGGTCGTCCGGGTGCCTGACTGCCCGAGGGCCGCGACGGCGGCGGGGGCGTGACAGAGGGCCCGGAGCCCGAGGCGGTTCCTGATGCGGAGGAGGGAGATGCGGGCGGCGTCGGCCCCGAAGTTCCCGGGCCGGGCGACGGCGGCGAGGGCGGCCGAGCTGCGCTCGGTGCCCCGTTGGCTCCCGGTGGGCGTCCGGCGGATGCGTGGCCACCTGCCGAGGACCAGTCCGGAGAAGAGCTGACGACCGGGTCGGAGGTCGCTCCTGGAGGACGAGCGGCTGCCGGTGCACCGGACTTACCGGCGGTGTCGTCGCCGCGCTGGCCTTCAGCCTGTTCGGGCTTGCCGCCTGCGGCGTCGGTGCCCTGCGCGCCCGGGGAACTGGCGGCCTTGTTCTTCGCCACGTCGACGCCAGCCTTGGCAACGGCCGCCCCTGCTGCGACTGGCCCGGCCACAGCCGTTCCGCCACCCATCTTGGCGCCAGCGGTCTTGGCGCCAGCGGTCTTGGCGCTGCCGCCGACCAACGAGTCCTGCACGCGGGCCCCCATCGCTCGGTTGGCGTGCTGGGCAGGGCCGTCAACCGCAGCAGCCGGGCCGGACGACTGGGCGGACTTCCGGTCGTGGTGGAGTTGGGCCATCTCGTCGCCGAAGGCGGGCACCCACTTGTAGAGGGTGGCACTGGCGAAGACGGCGAGCAGGAGAATCAGCGCACCGACGAGGGTCTTGGAGACTGCGTCGGACATGCTCCCCGACGTATCGCTGAGGACCGCGCCGCCGAGGCCCAGCAGGGCGAACAAGACCGGCTTGCTCAGGCCGATGGCGAAGATGCCACCGAACCACTTCTTACTCTTGTTCCACAGGTCGCGATCAACCAATCCGGCGTTGACGATCGGCCCGAGCGCGACGGCCACGTAGATCGCCGCGCTGCGGATCAGCAGCTCGATCCACATCAGCAGGGCGCCGCACATCATGATGAGGTTGACGACCAGCAGCTGTCCCACGCCCTCGGAGGGATTGGCTGCCATGACCTTGAGGATGTTCTCCAAGAACGGCTTGAAGTTCGATGTCGCGTAGGGCTCGAAGATGGCCGTGACCTCGTCAATGGCCTTCATCAGCAGCGCGATTGCGCCCGGCGTCATGGCGTTGACCACGAACTGGAGGAGCAGGAAGCCGATCGCCTCGGACACGGCGGTGGTCACGGCAACCCCGCGAACCGCCCGCTTGGCCACGGCGATCAGCCACAGGGCCACGGTGAGCAGGCTGGAGGCCGCGAAGATGATCGCGTACTGCTTCAGGAAGCCGGGGCTTGTGAGGTCGATCTTCGTGGTGTTCTGGATCAGCTCCAGCATCTTGCGCAGGAACCAGATGTTCGCCTCGGTGAGCTTCTGGAGCAGGAACCCCAGCGGGTCCTTGACGAAGTCGATGGCCGCCTTCGCCTCGCACACCATCGGGATGTAGCAGAAGGGGTTGGCCACCGCCGAGGGCACGAACACGAACCCGATGATCACGTTGACCATGGCCACCGCTCGGAGGCGGCGGCGCCAGTGACCCGGGGTTCCCCGCTCGATGGTCAACAGGCCGGGGGCGTCGTCACGCAGTCGCAGGCGCATTGCTGGCACCCCCCACGTCCGCGAAGCTGTCGGCCGGGTCCGCCTCCTGCATGGCCGGCGGGGACGGCACGAGCGGTTCGGACGGCGTGACGGTCGTTGTCTTCCAGGTGCCGTCCTCCCAGACCAGATCCACGGTCATGCGCAGGAAGGCGACCTGCGGGCGCTGCGTCTCGTCCTTCCCTGCGACGCCGCCCACCGACGCTGTCCACAGCTCGATGCTCGCGGCCTGGTCGGAGTAGGAGATCGAGCGGGTGGCGAGCGCCGCAGTCCGCGTGATCAGTTCACTGCTGTCGGCGGTCGTCCCGTCCGCGCCGACACCACGGTTCTCCATGACCAGACGAGCCGTCGAGTCGCTGTCCGAGGTGACCGAGTGCAGCACGCTCGACGCGGCGGTGGCCGCCAGCATCCGGTGCCGCCAGTCCTCATCGGCGAAGAACCGGGGATCGCCGTAGAGCATGGTGGCGCTGACGGCGGCGGCACGCGCGCCGCGTTCGTTGTGTCCGTACGGGGCCGGGAATCCCTTTCGGTCTTCGGTGCCGCTCAGCACGGGGTCTTCTGCAGCGGCCGAGGTGTAGTCCGAAAAGTCGGCCGGCACGTTGGACGCCTGCCGCACGTCAATCGGAGCGACGAGCCCCTTCGAGGTCGAACTGTCCTTCAGCTTCCAGTCGTTCGACTCCCAGGTGAGCGTGACCGTCACCGACTGGAAGCCCGTCTTCGGCGTCGCGTGCCCGGCCGTGCTGCCGCGAACCGTCGTCGTCCACAGCCGCACCATCGCCCCGTGGGCGTCGAAGCCCAGGACATGTGCCGAGAGGACACCAGTACGGGCGACGGCCTTCTTGGCGGAGACCTTGGACGCGTCGCCGCGCAGGGAGTCGACCGCGTCTTCGGCCGCGTGGTCGGCCTTCTTCAAAGCCGTTCCGGCTGTGCCCTTGGCCGCCATGACGGCCACAGCGCGGTGCCGCGCGCCCTTGTCCGTGAGGAACTGAGAACTACTGCTGACCGTCGTGAAGTTGGCTGCCGCCGCCTTGGCGCCGGAGCGAGTGTGCGGGTACCCGACGGGAACGCCGTGCAGATCCCGCACGCCTTCCCCGCTCGCCTGCGGAGCCGAGTGAGCGGGTACCTGTGCGGAGGGGGCCGTGGCCGGAGGGGTACCCGTTGCCATGCTGACGACCACCCCGGCCGCAGTGACCACCGCCGCGCCGCCGGCCGCGATGCCCCAGAGCTTGGCCGACGCGCGGCGCGCTCCGTTGGCCTTCGAGGAGGAAACGTTCCTCCGGGATCGGAAAGGCATGGATCACACACCCATGCCGTACGTGATGGCGAAGATGGTGCCGAAGCTGGCCACGAGGAAGACGCAGGTCAGACCGCCGACCATCATGCCCTTGCCGCGCGAGCTGTCCATCGTGGAGTGGCCCTCACCGAACCAGCCCTTCGACTTGCCGACACCGGCAAGGAAGGCACCGGCACCGACAACAAGGACGACGGCCGCGATGACGCCGAGGATCACCTTCGCCGTGCCGCCGAGCTTCCCGAACGGGCCCCAGTCCGGCTTCACACCGGACACGACATCGGCACCGGCGGCGAGGGTCGTGTGAAGGGAGGGATCGGCAGCGACAGACAGGAGGTTGTGCATGTTCAGCCCCTTGGTGCTGTAAGAGATAGTTTGGGATGTTTTGGCGTGATTAGCCGACGTGCCGCATCGCGATGATCTGCGGTTTCCAGTACGAGAGCGGCTTGATCCGCACCTGAGCCCCGGTGTGCGGGGCGTCGATGACCTGGCCGCCGCCGATGTACATGCCGACGTGCTCAGGCCCGGCGCTGCCGGGGACGCTGAACAGCAAGTCGCCCGGCGCGAGTTGGGAGATGGCCTTGACGGCGGTCCCTGCGTGGACCTGGTCATACGTGGTGCGCGGCAGGTTCACTCCCGCCGCTGACCAGGCCATCTTGGTGAGCGAGGAGCAGTCGCAACCGCCCACGCCCTCATACGGCATAACGCAACTGCCGCCCCACCGGTACCAGGTGCCCAGAGCTGTCTTCGCGGCCGAGATCGCGCGAGCTGCGCCCTTGCCGGCCGGGGCGTCGGGCTTGACAGCGTCCGCCCACTTTGAGGCCAGCGCACGGATGTTGCGCACGTACTCGCGGGTCTCGGGGTACGGCGGGATGCCGCCGTACTTGATCACCGCGCCGCCGCCCGCGTTATACGCGGCCAACATGTTGTCCGTCGAGTCGCCCGGCACCTTTTTGACCTCTTTAGCCAAGGTGCAGTCATACGCGGCCTGCGCGGCGATGGCGTCTGCCGGGTTCCGGATGTCCTTGATCCCGTCGCCGTCGCCGTCCTTGCCATGCTGAGCCCAGGTCCCCGGCATGAACTGCGCGATTCCGACGGCCCCGACGGGCGACTTCGCACCGGAGTTGAAGTTGCTCTCGGTATAGAGCTGAGCCGCCAGGAGAGAGGCCGTGACCTGCGGACACTCGCCCTCATGCTTGTTGATCAACTTGCGGACCCAGCCCGGTACGGGTGCGTCCGTCTGGATGCCGCCGCCGGGGCCGGTCTCCTGTGCGGAGGCGCTGTCGGCGCCGCCGAACGTGGTCAGCATGGCGACCCCGGTGATCAATCCGGCCGTGACGAGTCCCAGGCCAGCCTGTGTGCCCTTGTTCATCGTGGCCCCGTCACGCCCAGGGCAAGGCAGTGACTCGCCAGCCCTTGGAGGTGTGCTCCAGGCGAAGCGCGAGCTGTTCGCCACTGCTTTGCGCGTGCCCAGACTTCGGGATAGTCGTGAGGGTGTAGCTCACGCGGACGAGAGCGGAGGACGTCGTTACCGCAGGTGCGCCGTCGGGGACGACAGCAGACGTGATCTTGATTGCCTGGTGTGCCTTTTCAGCCCGCAGTGCGGCCCAGGCGGCGTCCTGGCTCGGTCGCTTCTGAGCGAGTACGCCGGCGAGGTCCCCCGAGGCGAGCCGGGCCGCCCGAGCGCCGGCGTCTGCATAAGAGCTGTCGGCCCCGTCGCGTGCGTCGTGCTCTGCATAGGCCGTTGTGAAGGCGCGTGCCGTGCGGTCAACGTCATCAGGTAGAGCGGTAGTTGACGGGGCGGCGGCGGTCCTGGTGCTCGGTGAGGGTGTGTTGGGGATGCCCGCCGAGACGGAGTGTGGCTGTGCGGTCGAGGCGGTGGATGGGCCGCTGGTCGAGCTGGAGCAGCCGGTCGACAGAGCGGCCAGGGAACCGGCTATTCCTATTGCGGCGGATATGGGTGTAAAGCGGCTGGATCGGGACATGCGGGAACCACAATCGTGCGCAGGGGGAGTGAGGAGCGTGGGAAGGGTCAGACCTCGAACGTGTGCATCGCGCCGCACTTGACGGGGCGTGCCTTGCCCTTCTTCACGCAGACCCTGATCTTGTGTGTGCCTTGGAAGAGAGTCGGCCTCCTCCAAGAGCAACGGCCGTCGTTGTAGTTATCGGTGACAGTGGTGAGCAGTCGTCGGCCGTCCCCCGAGAGGATTTCGACCGCTGCCTTGCGGCCGTCCGTCTTGGTGTCACATGCGGTGACCGAGTCATCGACGTGGTTATAGAAGCCCTGGGCGCCGCCGCCCTTGGAAGCCCACCATCCGGAGCTGGCCGAGGCCGGGGTTGCAGACATCGCGGCGGCGACGAGTGCCGTCCCGACTGCTATGGGCATGGTGCGCTTGAAGAAGCGGGTGGTAAGCACGAATTTCTCCCTACGAAGAATCAGCTCAAGGGTTCCGCTGCTAAGAACACATTCATGGCGGCGGAACTCTGTACGACGGGGAAGAGCGCTGGTGCCGGTGATACGGCAGGCTCCGCGCAGAAGGGTTTGTCGATTCGGGTGTTGCGGTCCCTGGAGGGACCGCAACACCCCCTCGCAGGAGGGGGGAACTCCTGCGGCTCTCGCCGACGGCAGCCGGGAAACTGTGGGAAAGGGCGAGGTCTTACGACCCAATCCGAGAAGTGTCCAAATCTGTTCAGTGCAAATTAGAAAATTCGCAGCTGAGGTAGTCACTCATATCAAGGTCATCAACCCCTTGCTTGATCTGGAGGAGGCCCAAGGAAATTGCCCCATTGGCCAGAAGCACTCTTTGGCGTTGGCCACGCCTAGATCCTTGCAGGGGTTCGCGGACAACTCGAATCAACAAAAAAGTCGGAACCTAATTCTTAGAATTAGGTTCCGACTTTTGCGGTGGTGTTCCCGGCGGTCAAGTCTCTACGAGCTGGACTGGCGCAGGTGGTTGATCGCTATGCCGAGCCACGGTGCCGCTGGCCCGGCAAGCAGCAAGGGAGCGCAGACGGCGTACGACAGCACAACAGCGGATTCCTCATCAGTTACGCCGGTCAGGAGGGCATGGTCGAAGGGCAGCCAGTCACGAGACCCCGCTGGCAGGAGCCGCACTCCGATCGAGGTGAGCACCACTCGGGCCGCGGTGTGATCGCGCCACTGCGGAAGGGCGGCGTCCTCCGCTTCCTGGCGCCGACGGGCGTCGAGACGACCATTGCTCACCCACTGTCGGCCGAAGGTCGGGTGATCCTGGAGATACCCGCTGGCCGAGGTCGGGTAGTCGACCTCCGTCCCATAGAAGCGGGCGGCGGAGCAAGCCACGTCCGCGAAGGCGATTTCATCGGCCGCAAGGGCAAGACCGCCCGCCTGGACCGGCACGAGACTGCCCCCGCCCTGGAGGTGACCCGTGAGGGCGGACGCTGCCTGTACGGCATCGGCGCGGGCGGCGTCCTCCGCCCGGTCGCGTCGGCGAGACCACATCGTCGTTCCTTCCTGATCAAGCTGACCGGCCGGGGCCTGCATGGCGAGAGCCACACAGGCCCCGGGCCCGTCATGAGATGGGATCACCAGAGGGCACTGGAGGCAGCGGCGGGTGTCCTCGCCCCCTTGTCGTCCTCTTCCTTCAGCCGGGCCAGCAGCACACCAAGGCGGTCGTTGCTGATCGCCTGGTGCTTGCGGACGGCGTCCCCTACAACCTCGCGACTGGTCCGTCCGGCCCGCTCGGTAGCGGTCCGCGCGATCGGCAGTAGCTCTGCCAACCAGTCGTCGTCCGCCTCCCGGTCCTGTGGGCATTCCGCGTCGTCCGGGACGGACGGCTTTTCTCCGTCCGTAGGGGCGCGGACAGCCGTGGGCCCAGAGGATTCCGTGCTCTCCGGCACTGCTGTGGTCGGCGCGTGGTCCACAGGTTCGCCGTCCGGTCCGTCCGCGCTCTTACCCTCCGTCTCCTCTCCGTCTGCTTCCGCGGACGGGTGAGCCGCGGCGTCCTCCGTACGTGGTTCTACGTCGGAGTGGGGCTCGGCTTTCCGCAGGTCAACGGTTGCTGCGACGGCGTCCTGCGGCGCGGACGGACCGTTCGTCAACGGCCGTGGAGGCATCGACGCCGGTGCTTCCAGGGGACGAGGACCCTGCTGGGCTGCGACGCGTTGGAGTGTCGGAGCCTCCTCGCGGACCGGTCCGGGACCAGCGTCAGCCCGGTCCGGGACCGCCCGCTCAGCCGTCCGCGCCATCAGGATGTAGAGGTGGACCGATCCCGCCAGCGCGAGCGGCGCGAGCATCGACAGCACCCCCACGACGCTGTCCGCGAGGTGCAGCGCGGACCGTCCGGCCTGCGGAGAATCGTTCAACGTGATTGCGTGCAGCGCGTTCGCGCCGAGGCTCGCTCCGGTCGCCGCGAGGAACAAGAACCAGGCGTAAAGCCGCGCGGCGAACCGCTGGTGCCGAAGGAGCACAATCGCCCGCACGCCGTAGGCAATGAACCCGTCGATGAACACCGGGAACAGGTAGGACAAGGTCTCCCTGGCGTGGATCGCGAGGGCGATCTGACGCAGTGCGTCGTACGAGAAGGCGAAGCCGGCCGCGCCGAGCAGGATGATTGCACTGCGGTCCCAGGCCGTCATTCCGCGCAGGCTGTAGCTCTCCTGCCGTTCGGTCCCCGCCGCCGTGTCTATGTGCGCGTGTGACATCAGAGGTTGCCCCCGTCGCGCGGGCTGATGTCCTGCCAGGCCGGGGTCTGCGAGAGGAGCTGGCCGAGCTGTTCCAAAGACGTCACCTCGTGCACGTGCTGACTCGGGCAGCTCACGCACGACACCCGCAGCGAGATTCGTTCCGTGCCGCCCTGATCGGTGTAGTACAGCTCCAGGTGCTGGCCCCCAGTCGTGTCGAGCGACGCGAAGGCTTGCAGGTGCTCTTCGAAGCTGAGAAGTCCCAGAACCTCCCAGTCGAGCGTGACTGCGGCGTCCCCCAAGAGGGTGCGTGCGTACTTCGACGCGGCGGTGATCGACCTGGGGCCCCAGGTACGGAACGCGGCCTCCCGAGCGGTCTTGCGTCGCTCCTCTGCGGTGGTGAGGTGCTTGGCCGCAGCGAACATGATCGGGTGACTCATCGGGGGCCTTCCAGAAGATCGGTAGCGCGGGGTGCGGTGCCGTCACCGGGCTCATTGGCGAGGCGCAGGAGAACGTCCGCGTGGCACGGAGCATCAAGGGGACATGTGCACATCAGGTCGAGCCCGCGCAGGATTCGGGCGAAGCGAACTGCGTAGTGGCGTCCGACTGGGCTCCGGAGCGTGGCTGCGAAGAGATCCACCGACTCCGCGTCGTCCATCGGGGGTCCGAGCGGGGACCGAACTCCGGCTGTGAACGGGTTCGCGTACCGGCTGCGAGGGCCGACATATGCACAGGCTGTGGACAGCGCTGCGGCGTCGCGGGATGCTCCGCGGAGGCGGACGGGCATCATGCCGCCCTCCCACCGCGGCGCCGATCGGCGCCGATCATCGGGACGAGGGTCGTGACCATCTCGGCCAGACGGCTCGCCACACGGGCCCCGACAAAGTCGCTCAGGTCCGGGCCGTTCTCATCGCGGGCCGGGAGGTTGGACGTGATGATCGTCGGCAAGCAGTGGTTGTACCTGTAGTTGATCAGCCGGTACGTGACCTCTTCGGTCCATTCCGAGGTCTTCGCCGTGCCGAGGTCATCGAGGAGCAGGTACTGAACACGGCTGAGCCGTTGCAGCTCGTGTTCTGCTGCCCCCATGACCTGTGACGGGCGCAAATTGCCGTACATGTCCGCTGAGTTCACGGCGATCAGCTCGAACCGGTCCGGTCCGCCGGCCGCGATCCTCCGCATGGCCCCGTACGCCTGGTGCGTCTTGCCCGTCCCCGTGAGACCGGTGAGGAGCAGCGCGCCAGCAGCAGCGTTGTCCGTGAATGCCCGGTCGGCCCAGCCGATGACCTCCGGCAGCGTGGCCTGAGCGTCACGGAATCGAGGAGGGGTTGCCCTCTGCCAGCGGCTCACGGCGTAGTCGGCCCGCGCCCGACAGTGCCACTCGCGGTCTCCGGGGTTCTCTTCCGGTGCCTCATCGGCGGGGTCGGCGTCCGGCACGGCCTGAAGTCCTTTCGCAGCGAGTATTCGTTCCATTGCGCGCATCGACCTGGCGCTGCCCGCGCGTTCCGGCTCTGCCATGATCAAAATCCATTCTGGTAAGCACTGGGGGCAGCGGTGTTCTGAAAGGGAATCCAGCCTCCGGATTGCCGACGCAACGGCACAACGTTCCCCTGGGAGGCTGCTGCGGGAGCGTGCGAGGGCAGATCCGCCCAGATGCGCAGCAGATAGCGAGCGGACTGCGGGGGTCGGTCGGCGTTCCATCGACGCGCCACCATCTCGACCAGCCGTTCATTTCCCCAACGTGCTGCGAGAGCTGTTACCCGATCCCATTCCGATTCGGTCAGTCGCCATCCGACGAGCATTCCAGCGCTTGTTATGGCTGTTACCAGGTCCTTGGCTCCATCGGGAACCCTCACCGAGTCCTGCTTGGCGGTGGTGTTCTCTCGACGTGACCCCAGCAAGCTAGCTTGCTCTTTGGTGGTGGTAATACTCCCGTAGGGAGTATTACCACCACGTGCGCGCGAGGAAGAAACTTCCGAATCTGTGTGCTGAAACGTCCCACTTCCCACTTCCGGAGCGGAGTTCTGGGAGGGAAGTTCCTGGAACCTGGTTCCCTCTTCTGGATCTTCAGCGTTGGGAGTAGGAAGTTCCTTCTCCGAACCGACACGGCCAACCCCATCGCTGCACAGCAGTATCGAGTAGGTGTTCGGATTGGACGCTCCCCCTCCCCGCTCGTGGCTGAGTTCTCCGAGCTTTGCCAGCTCTCCGAGGCACTTCGTTATCGAGCGAGGCGTAAGGCGGGTGAGCGTGGATATCTCGTCCAAGGTCAGCGTGGCTTTGCCGTCGTTGTCCGCCTCACGGGCCAGGGCCAGCATGACGAGGCGTGAGCCCCTACACGACTTTGATTGTGACCAGATCAGTTCGGTTGCTATGTCGCTCATCGGCATTCACCGCCAACTATTGCTATGCGACGGTGGAGGGAAAGGCCGAAAGAGTGGTCGTCCTCCGGAATGTAGCCGTTCTGGTCCGGCTCCGGGGTGAGGTACAGCGTTTCGGTAGGAAGGTAGAAATCGTGGGCAAGACGCCAGTTTGCGACCTTGCCGAATCCGCGCCTGACAATGCGCGCCACTTCTTCTTCGGTCCTGCGGTCGATAAGCATGCGGTAGAAGTCCGATTCGAAGAGGTGGGTAACAGACCGTCGCTCGGGATAGACCCGCACGAGTACGGCTGTCGGTGCAATCTCACGGATCGCGGCACTGATATTCGCGCGCCGAAATCCGGAGGGGCTGTCCTGAAGCATGGGGAGAACTCCCGTGAACGCAGGGTCCGCCGTGCGGAAGAATCGTTTCCTCGGGGGGAGGTCAGGCCGCGTCCGAGACGATGTGGACCGAAGGCGTGCCCCGCCCGGCCTGCGACTTTCGGTAGCGGCGGGCAAGCTTCAGCAGGTACTCATGCGTTACGCCGAGGCCGCGAGCGACGGCGGCAGCGTCCAGGGAGGGATCAGTGGCGAAGCGCGCAATCACGGCGTCCCGGGCGGGCTTGGTCAGGGCCGCAGTGCCCCCTCGAAGCGCGGCTTCTACGGCTTTCTCGCTGTCCCGGTCCTGCCATGCACGCCGCAGCTCTGAACGCTCCGAAGCCAGCAGGCCGCCCCGGATCCCGTACTCGTCGTCATCCTTGAGGGATTCCACCAGGCACCGGGCAGCGACGGCCAACGGGCATGACGCACAGAGATTGCGAGGACGGTTGAGGGAGGTTCCCAACTTGGATTTCACCGAGTCGGGTTCTTCCCGCGGGCCGTCTGCGAGTGGGACGAAAATGTTGATGTCCTGGTTCGTGCATCGGGCAGATTCGGCCCAATACTTGCCCGGAGCCTTCTTCGACTCTTCTATGAGGGGCAGCCAGTTTCCCTGGTGCGCAGCCTCGATGAGGCTGGATATGTCAGTGCTCATTTGTATCTCGCGATGTTCGCAGCGCCGCGAATTATTGCAACCGGGCGCGAGAGGAGATCAGGAACGCTTACGAGAGCGCTTGGAAGGCTGAAGCGCCATCAATACCGACTCGTCATCCCTCTGGGGCTTTGCGTCAGGGCTGACGAAATGCATATCGGAAATCGCGTGGAGGTCGTCCTCCGTGAACTGAACGAACTTCCCGAACTTCCGGTGTGGGAGCGTCGATATGCGCTCACGGAGCCACTTTTCCGGAATGTTCAGCCGTTCAGCGGCTTCGCTGTAGCCGATGTGCAGTCGCTTGTCGCGGGAGTCCGTCGCCTGGCTGCCCAACAGGGCGTCCAGGCCGCCGGCCTGAGCCAAGAGACCGACCACGGTTGCGAGTCCCTGCAAATCCACGGCCGGGCCCGCGTTCGCCGGTGCCACGGCCGCCGTCATGCTTCCAGCCCGCGCAGTTCAGCGGTCCGCAGGTCGAAGGCGTGCCCGCCGGATGCCGCCCATCCGGCTTGGGGGAACGAGCGGATGATCCACCGGGCGATGGTGAGCGCCTTCGCCCGAGGGACACGAAGGGTGCGTCCGTGGTCATTCACGGCGGTGAGTCCAAGGTGGGGCCATAGGGTTCGGGGGCCCTGGAGACGCACCTGAACGACAGCGGCCTCCGGCAGCATGGACGCCAGTTGCGCCGCCAGCCGTTCGGCCGGGCCCGAAGGGATCTCCACCTTCGGGTTGCAGTCCGTGGTAGGGGACATGCGACACTCCTTTATGTGGTACGCCGCTCCGTCGTGCCGTGCGAAAGGACACGGAGTGGCCGTGCGAGTGACCAGCGCCCCTGTCGGGGGCCGCGGATCACGAGCTGTCTGGCGTCCGAGAGGTGCGAACTCTCGGGCGCCGATGGCGTTTTGAGGGGAAGGGCCGCGCCTGGGTGATGCGCAGCTTTCCCTCTCCACCGGACCGGTCCGCGATGGGAACCGCAGGTGGGCGAAGGCTGAGAGGGGTGCGAACCCCCTCGTTTTTCGCTAAGATGAAGCTATCTTGGTTAATACGAAAAGTCAACAACCCGAGGTTTCCTCGGCTCACCCAAAAAACGAGGTCCGATGCCAGCTCGCCGTTTCGACAGAGAACGTGTGCGCAAGGTGCGTCGAGACGCCGACGTCTCACAGGCCGACGTGGCGTCCGCCCTCGGCTCTGCGGACTCGACCGTGGCGGGATGGGAGTCGGGAGCGACGACACCCGATCAGGAGAAGTTGCCTGCCCTCGCCGGAGTGCTGAATCGGCCGCTGGACGACCTCTTCCCGCGAGACGGCTTGCCCGATCTGATCGACCTGCGATGCGACGCCGGCCTCTACCGGTACGAGACGAAGGCGATCATCGGGACCAAGAGCGATGGGCCGGTGGCTGGAGCTGAACAGGGCATTCGACGGCTCAAGGACCGGTACGTCCCTCTCCTTGCGGCTGCTTACGGGGTGACCGAGGACGAGCTGAAACGTGCCCAGGACCGGTCTTTCGGAGAGGCTGACGAGGACGCCGCCGAGAAGGTGCCGGAGACGCTGGCCGAGAAGATCACTCTCCTGCTGGAGCGCTCCTACCCGGGCCGAACCGCGCCGGAGGACCAGGAGATCGCGGACTCGGTCAACGCCTACGCGGGCTCCCAGGTCACATCGGCCGAGGCCATCGAAGCCCTGCGGACGGGTGAGGACGACGAGCCGGTGCCCGTGGTCCTCGAAGGTCTGGCCCAGTTCTTCGACGTCTCCAAGCTGTACTTCGAGCCGAATGACGCCGTCGCCCGGCAGGTCTACGAAGGGCTCCGCCTCATGTCGGCGGCCAAGCAGGGCAAGGTGGGCCGGGTCCGGGCCCGCGGAATGAGTGCCGAGGGCCTGCCGGCCGATGTCCTCTCGATCCTGAACGACCTCGCCAGCGAGCTGGACAAGAAGGCCGATCCAGGCACCAACAAATAGTGCCCTGTTCCCCGGACCCGCGAGGGTCGGGAAACAGGGCACCAGTGTGAGGTTCTTACTGCCCCGTGCCGTTCGGCTCGTGGCGCAGACCGGAGGCGAACACGGCCTGGACTCCGCTCAGTGCGGAGAGATCACCGATCGGGTCTCCGTCCACCAGGAGGAGGTCTGCGCGGTAGCCGGGAGCGACCTTCCCCGTGATGTCGCCCAGGCCCAGGGCGGCGGCAGCCTGTGAGGTCGCCATGTCGATGATCGTGGCGTTCGACAGACCCAGGTGCGAGTAGAACGACAGCGCCTGAACAAGCCCGTCGAAGCCGGCGCGCTGCACGCCTGCGTCCGTCCCGGCAATCAGGCGGACCCCGGCATCGGCCATCTGCCGCACCAGATCGAACATCGCGTTGGCGCGCTCCTCGCCGAAGAAGCGCGGGAGCATCTGCCAATGCGGGCTTACCGCCGGACAGACGGTAATGCCCTTCGTGATGATCTGCTGGACCACGTCGGGCCGGAAGTCCAGGCCCCCGCTCGACATCCAGGTGCAGTGCTCGATGGTGTCGACGCCTGACTCGACGGCGGAGGCGATGCCGTCGGCCCCGTGGGCATGGGCCGCGACGGGCACGCCCGCCTTGTGGGCTTCCTCGACCAGAGCCGTCAGTTCCTCCGCCGTGAACTGTGACTGATGGCTCTTGGGGCCGTCCTTCGTCAGACCGCCACCGGTGACCATCGCCTTGATGACCCCGGCCCCGGCCGCGAGGTTGCGCCGCACGAGGTCGCGGATCTCGGTCTCGCCGGAGACTTCGCCGCCGAGGAAGTGGCAGTGCCCACCCACGGTGGTCGCTGGGGTACCCGCGGAGACGATCCTCGGTCCCGCCGTACGGCGATCGTTGATCTCGGCAGCCAGACGAAGGGCCAGTCCGCCACGGTCTCCGAGATCCCGGACCGTGGTGACGCCGCTGTGCAGGAGCTGTTCGCCGCGACGCCGCATGTCCTCCAACAGGGCGTCGTCCGTCGAGCTTTGGAGGGTGGACACCGGATCAGGCCCGCCGTCGAAGGCCAGGTGAACGTGGGCGTCGATGAGTCCCGGCAAGACCGTCCCGCCGAACTCGAATCGGGGCACGTCGGCCCCGGCCCGCTCCTCGATCTCCGCGCGCGGCCCGACGGCCGCGATCGACTCGCCCTCGATGAGAACGGCGCCGTCCTCCAGGTAGGTCCCCGAGTCGACGAGCACTCGTCCACCGGTAATCAGCATCGTGTGGCTCCTTGATCGTGCGAGGTCATGCGGCTGCGCGCAGTTCGTCGGATACCGCAATCAGTTGTTTCACATCCGACTCCCGGTCGCTGCCCAGCGCCATCGCGAGAGGAACCGCGCGGCGGGGGGCGGGGATGCCCTTCTCGATCCGGGCGGAGGCCCGGCGGAGCCGGGCGGCAAGCTCGGCGGAGTCGATGTTGAGGACTGTGCTGTCGTCGCCCTCATCCAGCAGGTAGGGGCTGATGTCCACCAGACCGTCGCGGCACTCCACGATGCGACGGTGGTAGCGCCGGTGCACTCCACGAGCCCGCCACCTGTCCAAGGCCGCCGCGGACGCCGGCCGCAGCACGTTGTCCGGGTACGTCTCCGCCAGCAGCTCCCACAACGGGGCAAGGCGGCGGTGATCCCGTCGGTGGCGGAGCCAGAGGCGGAGGGATGAGATCCGGGCTCGGGCTCCCGAATACGTGATGCCCGCCGCGAACGTGAGGATTGACGCCACCAGGAGGAAGGCGACGGCTGCCATCAGCGGCCCAGGGACCTCTACGTCGGCCGCGCGAACGGCGACGATGACGGCGCGGATCGCGCAGGCCACCGCCATGGCCCCCAGACCCACGGCCGCCATCCAGAGTCCGGTGGAATGCGGGCGTCGGGACATGCGGGCGTAGCGGCGAGTCCACCGGCACGCCATGCCGAGCGCGTACATCAGGTAGAGGCCAGCGCCGCCGTAGAAGAACGAGATCTGCGGAGTCGTCATGTCGGCCGTGCTGAAGGAGCCGGCGAAGACCTCGTGCGGCACAGATTCGGCGGCCACGGTGATCGCCACCGCGACGATCGCGACAACGACGGCTTCCTTCCGGGCCCTGCGTCGGCCCGCGTCCTCGTCGGCGGCGGAGTAGAGGTAGAAGCACATCAGGAAGTACACCGCGAGAAGCAGCAGCACGTTCTGGATCAGCTTCGCCGTCCCATGTCCGGCGACGGTGTCGACGCCGGACGCGCCGCCGGGCATCGCTACGGGGTACGAGAGTGCGGCACAGAGCAGGCAGAGGGTGACCGAGCGAAGAGGTGCGTCATGAGGGGTTCGCTTCCACTGGTAGAGCTTCCAGACCAGAGCGGCCAGGAGCCCCAGGAGCAGGAGTTCCAAGAGTTACAGCCATCCTCGCCGGTCACCAAGAGCCGCCTCGACCCGTCGCAGGGCGGGATCATCAGCCGGAGGAGTGGAGCTTGCGAGCAGGGCCGACCACTCCAGGATGATCGTCGCCACGAGTTCGACGGAACACTCCTCGCCGTCCTCGTATGAACAACGCTGAGCAACACGCTTGACCGCCTCGGTACCGAAGACCGGCATCAGGGTGGCCCACCCCTCCACGTCGACGGCCGCCGCTTCTTCATCAGAGGCGGTATCCGGCGTGTTCGTCTCGGCCTTGCCCGAGGGGGGCTCGGAGGCCGCCTCGTTCTCCGCCACGAGGATGTGCCCGACCTCGTGCAGGATGATCCCATCCTGGTGCAGCTCGGTCGTCTCCTGCTGGTACAGAATCACGTCGTACGTGTCGTACTCCGCCCACATGCCCGACGGGCCAGGCTTGGGCAGCGGAGCTGCACGCAGAAAGAGCGGGCGCCCGCGCCGCCGACTCAGCTTCTCGCAAAGATCGTGAACGTCGAGCGGGGGAGTCACCCCGAGGTCTTGCAGCTCCCGCCGAATCAGCCGGTGGAGATCCTTCTCCACCGTCCGGGCTGCGGCTGTACGCCAGCGCCCAAGGCGACGGCGGTTGGCTCCGTCCTGAGCGGGAACCTTGGGCTCCGACGCGTCACGACCACTCTTATCCGACCACACTGAGTAATCCCTCCAACCGGCTGTGATGGCTCCCCCGAGCCGGGCGACACCGCGCCCACGTCGATGACGTCCGGTTCCCGGCGCCGGAAACGACCGCAGCCGACTGCTCCTGCGCCCCACTAAATCCCCTTGCAGGGGGAGGGATGCCAGGGCATCCAGGGCTTCCCGCCTAATCGGATGTCACGTACGCGAACACGCGCTGACGCCCCGAGCGGGGCTGCCCCGTGGAGTTCCCGGGAACCTCTTTGGACAGTACGTGACGCTTCCGACAAGGCATGGCCTAAAAATCATGATCGGTTCGTGTAGACGGCAGGTAACTTCGACCGGTCAAAGCGACGTAAATCAACCTTGTTCCATCCCGTACGAGGCTCTGAACTGGGGTTTTATCGTCTGGCGTGGACCGATCAACTTTTGCGAGGTGGCGGATGACTCCGTTATCAACCTGAGACTTTAGGCGAGGCGGACGCTCTCTCAAACACCCGCGAATAGGACAAAATTGCTGATCGGAAGGGGTGTGGCGGCGGTCACCCTGGGGCAGTTCGGGCAACTGAGGCGTTTACGCTTCCAGCCATGTCGAACGCGATATCCATCCAGCCGGACAGTTACCTGAGGTTCTGGAATGAGTACCATCTGTGCACATTGACCACGCTGCGGCCCAACGGGCGACCGCATGTCGTGCCAGTCGGTGTGACGGTGGATGTCGCCGCGGGAATGGCCAGAGTTATCACTCGCAAATCGAGTCGTAAAGTGGCCAACATTCTCGCGGGTGGCGGTGAAGCCCGCGTGGCCCTGTGCCAGGTAGACGGAGGCCGGTGGGCCACGCTCGAAGGGGTGGCAGAGGTGTGCAGCGACGTGGCTGTGGTCGAAGATGCGGTAGCCCGTTACGGAAAGCGATATGGCCGTACGCCGACGCCGGACCCGGAGCGGGTGGTCATCCTGGTCTCGGTCGAACGGGCACTGGGCCAGACTTTGGGCGCCCGACCCCAGGCATCCCAGGCCGCTGCGTAGCGTCAAGCAGCTTGGGGTGGGGCAGTCGCCACGAATGGGGCTGGAGTGGCGCCTTTACCATCCGCGACACTGCACCGGGCGTTGACGAGCAGGACGAAAGACGGCCCCGTCTCTCAGCGTCGGCCCATATCAAGGCCGGTGGCAGTCAGGGTTGGGATGAAAAGCCGGTGGGTTGATCAACGCACTGCCAGTGCCCTATCCAGTTCGTCGGCGCTGATCGCGTCCTCGCCGGGAGCCGGGGGCTCGAAGCGGGCGAAGAAGTCGTCCAACGCCCCGGGGGTAACTGTGAGCGCGTTGGCGTCGGCGCGCTGGTTGCGCTCGTTTAGGCGCCGCAGCAGCTCCGGCTTCTCGACGGGGAGGTAGACCAGCGCCCACCGGGCGCCTGCGGCCTCGACGGTCTTCTTCCACGCGTCGCGGTCCTGGCGTAGCCACAGCCCGTGGTCGAGGACGACGTCCCGGCCAGCGGCCAGCTCGTCGACCACCTGTTGCCGTACGGCATCGACGACGGGGCGTTCGCGCTCGAAGTACTCGTGCTCGGGGTAGTCGACGCCGTAGCGGCCGTGCAGGCGATGGACCTGTTCGTCGACCGAGAGGCGGACCATCCCACGGTCGGCCAGGGAGCGGGCGAGCACGGTCTTGCCGGAACCGGTGATGCCGACCAGCAGCACGGCGAGCGGTGCAGACGTGCTCACGGTCATCCCTTCGGCAGGCGGGCCCTTCTGCTTCCATTGTGGCCCGGCCGCCCGGCTTCGGGCCTGGTTTACGGGCGGGTGCCGGTGCGGGCAGCGGGCGGGCGCCATGTGGTGGCGATCGTCTTCGCTTCGTGTCCCCATCCGGCGGGCAGCGTCTGAAGGCTCACGCGGCGGAAGGAGAAGCGGAGGTCACCAACGTCGATCCGTCCGCCGTGGCGGTCGGTGTGGTCCAGCAGTCGGTGGGCTTCGTCGCGTACGGCCGGGGTGTGCTCGCTCCAGTCGCCGGAGGTGAACCGTTCCACCCGCCGGTGCAGGTCGTCCAGGACGCCGGAGCGCCATTTGAAGTGATGGACGCAGGCCAGTGCCTCGGGGTCGGGCTTGTGGCCGGGGGCCCGATGGTTCCCAGAGGCCACCGTGACGCCGGACCGTACGAGGACGATCTTGCGGGGGTCACCCCGTAGGAGGCGGTGCGTGAGATGTCCACCGAGCGGGAAGGCCCAGTCCAGGCCAGTTACCGGGCTCCAATGGGCGAGACGGCCGTCTGCGGCGACGCGGTCGAGCATGAGCCCGCCGACCACCCGGTGCCCGCCCGCCTCGGAGGTGGCGATCACCTCGTCCAGCGGGGCGGGGTAGGTCTGGAGTTCGTCGGCATCGGCGAGCAGGTGCCAGCCGGTCCCGGCCTCCTCGCGTAGGGCGTCGCGGAGTTCGCTGTTGGTGTGCTCGTGCCACGGGCCGGTGCTGACGGCGGCCGGGGTGATGTCGAGCTCGTGGCTGGCCGCGACGAGCTGGTGGCGCCAGGCGTCGGGGACATGGTCGGGGAAGTGGAAGGCGACGTGGAACCGTTCGATGCCGAGCCCGCGGTAGTGGGTGGCCCAGGCGGCTAACAGGGCGGGTTCGACGGGGCCGATCACGGCGATCAGCGCCGGCTTCGTGGGCATCAGTACTCCTTGGCCAGCAGGCGGGCGTACGTGTCGGTGAGGAAAGCGGCTTGCTTGTCCGCCGGGGGCAGGCCCACCGTGTCGGCCGCGTCGGTGCCGGGCGGATTCGGCGGGTCGGCGGTGAGACGATCCAGGGTGTCTGCGAGGCCGTCTGGGTCCTCGGCGGGGAAGACCCGGGCCCAGTCCTGGCCGGTCAGGCGGGCGGTGAGGTCGGGGTCGTGGTCGGACACGATCAGCGGAACGCCGTGTCGGACAGTGCCCATTACCAGCCCGGACTCCTTACCGACCTCTCGGTGGCGGGCGACCAGGGCTGCGTCGGCGGCGCCGTAGACGATCCGCAGCACTTTCTCGCTGACCGGGCCGGGGACGGTGTGGAGGCGGACCTGCGGCAGGTCCCGCCACCGTGCCAGCACCGCCTCGTCGAGCGGGTGGCCGCAGGCCACCAGGTGCAGCGGCTCCTTGAGCTGGGTGAGGGCGGCGTCGATGACGTCGATGTCCTTGTGCGGCCACCAGCCGCCGACCAGGCACACCGCACGCCCGCCGGCCGGGATGTCGAAGGCCGCACGGGCTCCTTTCCGCTCCGCCTCGCTCAGGCGTCTGCCGTCGTCGACGGCGAAGGTGCGGACCTCGCCGGGCAGGCGGGGGAAGGCCGGGGCGAGCTGGTCACGCACGGCGGCCGTCGGGTACAGCGCCAGCACCCGCTTCTCCCCGGGGCGGGCGAGCCGTCCGAGCAGCCGTACGGCCGCGTCCTCGGTGGTGACGCCTTCGTGGACGAACCGCAGGTGGGGCAGCCCGCCGAGTAGGGCGGCGGCGCCGTGCAGGGCCTCGCTCGCGCTGAGCACCACCACCGCGCCCGGGGCCGGAGCGATATGCCGGGCGGTCCGCAGACACGCGGCCTCGATGAGGCAGCGGGCGAGGAGGGTGATCTGGTGCGGGGCCCGCCGCAGGCCGGTGGGCCAGCGGCGGGAGGCGAAGACCCGCCGACCGGCCGCCGAGAGGACCGCCGCGGTGTTCGCGGCGACGAACAGCACCCGGGCCGCCGGGCCGACCGGCCCGGCGACGAGGGCCCCCGCCGCACGCAGGGCCGTGTCCGCTTCGGCCCCGACGCCGTACGGGGCGACCACCACGGTGCCGGGGCCAGCCTGGGCGATCGCGACCAGAGCGTGCTGGTGGTGGCCGCCGAGCCGGTGGGCGTACGGCTCGATCAGCACCAGCGGCCCGGTCATCCGGCAACCGCCTGCTCGCCGTGCGCGGCGCTGAAGCGTTCCAGCAGCCAGGCCGGATCGTTCAGCCTCTCGAACCGCCCCGGATCGCGGGCAGCCTCGCCCGCGAACGCGACGCCCTCGCGGGCACCGGCGGCGGCGTACTCGGCGAACTCGCCCTGCTCGCCGGACGTCCAGGCGGTGATCCGCTCGCGGCTCTCCATGTCGTCCATGCCGTACTCACTGCCACGTGCGAGCATCGAGCACTCCCGAAAACCCGCTTTCCACGCGTGGTACGGGCTCTGGTTGATCCGCGTCGTGCCGGCCACGGTCTTCGAGAACTCGATCCGGCCCGGGAGCGCGGCCAGTACATCGATGGCCTCGCCGAGCTCCCGCAGCGCCGAGCGGCGGACCAGCTTGAGCCCGCCGTAGCCGTAGACCAGGCCGTTGAGCGGGTTGACTGCTCGCCAGACCCGCAGCGATACGCCTTCGCTCAGCGGCTCGATGTCCCCGACGGCGAATTCCGTGTCGATCACGAAGTCCCCGTCCGCCAGCAGGAACTGCTCGGCGTCGACGACCTCGGCGGCGAGCCGGTAGGCGCGGCGCATCCCGTGGACTCCGTGCAGCCGCTTGACCTTCAACCCCAGCACCCGCTGGAGGCGGGCGTGCAGCTTGTCCGCCAACGGCTCGTCGTACGACAGCATCACCGCATCGAACCCGGTCACGAGATCGCCTCCAAGTAGCGGGCGGCCACCAGGGCAGGGGTGAAGTCAGCGGTGGAGGCGTGCGCCCGCTTGGCGTGCACCGCGTAGAACTCGGCGTCGGTCGCCAGCCGCTCGGCCAAGGCGACGGCCTCGGCGTCCGCGTCGAACAGCAGCTCGGCGTCGACGTGCTCGGCGAGCCAGCCCAGGCGTGGGGCGATGACGGGCAAGCCCATGCCCTGGCAGTCGATCACGCTCATCGACCACGGGCAGCCCACGCGGAACGGGGCGATGCCGAAGTGCGCGCCGGCCAGCAGGTCCCTGTAGCGCACGCGGTCGCCGCGGTCAGAGACCACCTCCACCCCGTCCAGGGCGGCGAGTTCGGCACGGTGCCGCTCTGGGCTGGAGTCCAGGCGGGTGCGGTCGGTGCGGCGGTTCCCGAACAGGTCCATGACCCGCAGCTGGACCGAAGGCCCGGTCATCTGCCGGGCGACGTCGACGAAGCGGGCGGTGCCGTAGTGCGCGTACAGCCGGTGGTTGTAGACGCCGATGGCCCCGTGGCCGTTCGGGGCGGTGGCGTCGGCGGGGTCGCGGACCAGGCGTTCGTCTCGCGGTGCGGGGACCACCCGCAGCTTCTCGCCCAGGTCCAGGGCCATCCGGGAGGCCGCCGCGGTGGTCCAGGAGGCGGCGGTGGAGGAGTGGACCAGGACGCGGTCGCAGGCGGCGAGACCGGCGGCGAAGGCCAGCAGCACGCTGCGGCCGAGCCCCGCGTCGTCCAGCGCGGGGTCTACACGCATCTGCTGGTCGGCGGTGAAAGAGAACGGCAGGTAGTGGCAGTACCCCGCGAGGAACGCGTTGGAGCCTGCTTCTAGCAGGGCGGTGCGGACCGCAGGAGCGGCCTCGATCTGGTTGGCGACCACGGTGTCCGGGCGGACCTCGCGGATCAGCTCGCCCAACTGGTCCAGGTCGGGGGCGAAGCGGGCCCGGTACTTCGTGCCCGGCACGGCCGTGCGCTGGAAGTCGGCCCGCCCGTCACCCGCCGGGGCCGGGGCGGCGACGGTGACCTCGGCTCCGGCATCCGCCAGGGCTGGGGCGAGCAGGTCGGCGAAGATCCAGCCAGAATCGGCGGCCAGCCGGTCGGGGTTGGAGATGTTGAGCAGGTAAAGCACACGCTGACTCATCGTCTTTCGTCTCCTTCTGCCCGGGGCCCGCAGGGTCGGGACGGGCCGGTTGAGGGAAGGAAAACGGCAGCGGGGACGGTGACGGAATGATGAACTGCACTCACGTACCGCTCATTCATCATCACCGTGAAGACCGGTCAGGTCGGAGGGCGCCGAGGTGGACAGGCAGGCGGACGAGCCGCAGGAGCCGACCAGTGAGGCGGAGGCGTTCGCCGCCGAAGTCTCGTACTGGCGCGAGGTGAGGGGCCTGGCGAAGCGCACCCTGGCCATGCAGATGGGCTTTGATCCCTCCTACGTCAGTCACATCGAGTCCGGCCGAGCGAAGCCGACCGAGGAGTTCGCCCGCCTCGCCGACGAGACGATGAACGCGGGCAAGGCGATCTGGAATCGGTGGTGCGACTACGAAACGGCCAGGACCCGGACCAGACGCCCCAGCGCCCCGCCGGCTCCGCGTCGGGCCGAGCAGCCGTACGCCACCGGCTCCGCTCTGGTCGTCGAGCACGACCAGGCCCGCCTGGACTACGACGGGGCCAGCTACCGACTCACGATGCGGCGCCGACTGCGGAACACCGGCACCGAACCCGTTACCCGCTACCTGATCCGCATCAGTGTCGACCGATACCCCGGCGAGCCGGAACGCTCGAACGCCCACTACCGCGAACATCCCCTGACCTGGGACGAACTCGCCCTGACCGCTACATGCCGGGGCGAGGCGATGCGCTGGGACGCCAAGCACGACCGGGACGCGTTCAAGGAGATCTGGCTGGTCTTCGAGAACACCCAGGGCCGCTTCCCCCTCTACCCCGGCGAGTCGGTGTGGATCGAGTACGCGTACTCGGTGGGCGACGAGAAGTGGGGACGGTGGTTCCAGCGCGCGGTCCGTCTGCCCACCGAACACCTCGAAGTCCAACTCGCCTTTCCCGTCGCGCTGGACCCGGTGGTGTGGGGCACGGAGACGTCCATGACCGCCGAGGCCGCCCCGTTGCGGACCGCGCCCGCCCGCGCGGAGGAGAACGGGATGCGGGTCTTCACCTGGACGACGGCCACCCCGGCCCTGCACGCCCGATACCGTCTTGAGTGGAGGTTCCGGGCGAGGCCCGAACTCAACACGACCCCCGGGGAGTCCAGGTGACCGAGGTGCAGCAGCCCAGCCAGCGGATGCGCGAGATCGGCGTCGTCCAGTACGGCGCCCCCGTTCTTGCCGAGGTCGCCCGGCCCTTCGACCTGCCCGCCGAGCGCGAGGACGCCGAGCTGACGGTGGAGATGCTGTTCTCCTCGATGGAGCGCATCGGACAGGTCCACCCCTTCGCCAAGGGCATGGGGCTAGCGGCCCCGCAGATCGGCATCGGCCGGGCCGCAGCCGCCGTCCAGCCGCCCGAACGCGACAGTCCCGCGATCGTGCTGCTGAACCCCCGGATCACCGCATCCTCTAAGGACGCCGACGAGCAGTACGAGGGGTGCCTGTCCTTCTTCGACGTCCGCGGCATGGTCCCCCGCCCCCTGGTGATCACGGTGGAGACCACCGCGCTCGACGGCACCGCGGTCACCACGGTGTACGAACGCGGACTCGCCCGGCTCGTCGCCCACGAAATCGACCACCTCGACGGACTGCTCTACACCGCCCGCATGCGGGCTGGTGTGGAGCCAATCTCAGTCGAGGAGTACCGCGAGACCGGCCGTACCTGGGCCTACGAGAGGTAGGCCGCCAGATGCCTACGGAAGACTGGTGCCGCGGCATTAACTGCGGGTACAGAAATCGGCCGTGCTGACGCCAACGACGCTACTTGTTGGCCTCTACCGGCGCTTTGCTTACGCAAGGGAAACAGATCTGAGCGTGCATCGCCTGTCTGGCAGGGTCGGGAGGGGCTTTGTTGAGCCCAGCGATTTTCTGGAGCAATGTCTTTTGGACCTGTGCTGACATGTCAGCACGGGAGCCTGATCGAGGCGGATGGAGCAGGATGCAGGAGGATGGAAACAGGGTTTAATGTCCGATTCTCCGGCGTTTCCGCAGGTCAGGAAGGTAACGATTTCGGGTTCGAATCTCCTAGGCTCCACTTCATGAATGCCCCCTGCACTGTGTTTCCGCAGTTCAGGGGGCATTTTCTGTGCTCAGCAGTCAGTTCTCCTCCGACCCGCCGGAGCCGCCCCCGCCGGAGCCGCCCAGGCCGACGTCCTGGCCGATGCCTGGCTTCCGTCCTGGACCGAGAACAGGGCGCTCTGATGAAACGCCGTAGGGCGGGACCACCCTCTGAGGTGGTCCCGCCCTACGGCGTTGTTCGTTCCTCGGCCCGGCGCAGCTCAGCTCAGCGCAGGTCGTCGCGCTGTGCGGCCTCCGACTCGGCCTGCTTGGCCTGGACCTCGGGGTCCAGGGAGGTCTGACCGCTGCCGTCGACCGAGGTCAGCGGCGTGCTGTCGGGGACCTCCGTCGCGGCCGGCGGCTCGACGAGCCAGTCCGGGTTGGCCTGCTTGTCCCACCACTTCCAGGCAGCGACCGCACCACCCGCCAGGACGCCGAGGACGATGAGGCCCTTGGCCACGCGCCCGGCGCGAGCACGGCGGTTGTGCTTACGGGTCAGCCGCTGGATCTCCTTGGGAGAGACCTCACCGCGCAGGGCGGACAGCGCCGCGGACCCGCGGGACGCCGCCTCGTCGCGGACGGGGGCGGTCGCGGCAACGGCGTGCTCGATGCGCGGCTTCGAGTAGTCGGCGGCCTGCTGAGCGGCCTTGCGGGTCTGCCCGGCAGCCTTGCGGGTGCGGACGGCGGCTTCGTGCGCGGCGTGGTCGACCTTCGGCGGCACATGCGTACGGGCCTGCTCGATGCGCGGGCCGACGTGAGCGCCGTACTGGACACGGGCTTGCTCGGCGGCCTGCGACACCTTGGGCGCGAGACGTACGCGGGTTTCGTGCGCGTATTGGACGGCCTGTTCCTTGGCCGTGCCGGCGTAGGGGGCCACCGCCTCCGCGGCATGCCGCACGCTGTCCCTCGCGGAACCGGTCGCGGCGCGCACGCTGTCGATGCGGGTCACGGGATCCTCCTCCTCGGTGGCTTATAGGTATGTCACCTTTCCACCCTTTCAAGGATCATGCCTTTCGGATGGCTCCGAGGCATGAAAGGGCGGGCATCCGGGTGCGATCAATTTGATCAAATCGGTACAAGGAGAGTTCTTCGCCGACAATGCCACGGATCGTCCCGGCGCGCGCCCAATCGGTGGCTACTCGTCCCAATCGGGTCCGTGGGAGTATCAGGGCGTCACAGAGGACAACGGAAGGCGGACCGTGGCCGAGCAGCTTTACGCCACCCTGAAGACCAACCGCGGCGACATCGAGGTGCTGCTGCACCCGAATCACACGCCGAAGACGGTCAAGAACTTCGTCGAGCTCGCCCAGGGCGAGCGCGAGTGGGTCAACCCGGAGACCGGCAAGAAGACCACGGGCAGGCTCTACGACGGCACGGTCTTCCACCGCGTCATCAGCGGCTTCATGATCCAGGGCGGCGACCCGCTGGGCAACGGCACGGGCGGCCCGGGCTACGAGTTCGAGGACGAGTTCCACCCCGACCTCGCCTTCGACAGGCCCTACCTGCTCGCCATGGCCAACGCGGGTCCGGGCACCAACGGCTCCCAGTTCTTCCTGACGGTCTCCTCGACCGCCTGGCTCACCCGCAAGCACACCATCTTCGGTGAGGTCATCGACAAGGCGAGCCAGAAGGTCGTCGACGAGATCGCGGCCACGCAGACCAACCCGCGCACCGACCGCCCGTTGAACGACGTGGTCATCGAGTCCGTCGTCATCGAGACCCGCGGCGCCTGACACCGGCGCATCCCGCTGACACCGGCGCACCCCGCGAGGGAACCAAACCGCCCCGCCCATCCGTAAGGAAGGGCGGGGCGGCGCGTTCGCACGTGTGGGCGCAGCTGTGCCTTTGTACGGATATTGAGGGGACCCCATGGACCAGGCACCAGGCAGCCCGCAGGGGCCACAGGACGCATCGCACCTGCCCCGCTGCTATCGGCATCCGGACCGCGAGACCGGCATCAGCTGCACCCGCTGCGAGCGCCCCATCTGCCCGGAGTGCATGATCAGCGCCTCGGTCGGCTTCCACTGCCCCGAGTGTGTGCGCGAAGGCTCGGGCACGGGGCACGCGCCCGCGGCCAACCAGCCGCGCACCATCGCGGGCGGCTCGATCGCCGCCGATCCGCGCCTGATCACCAAGATCCTGATCGCGATCAACGTTCTTGTGTTCATCGCGATCCAGGTGAACGAGCGACTCGTCGGCGATCTCGTCCTGCTCGGCGAATGGCCGCCGTATCCGTACGCGCCGACCGAGGGCGTCGCCGAGGGCCAGTGGTACCGCCTGGTCACGTCCATGTTCGCGCACCAGGAGATCTGGCACATCGCGTTCAACATGCTGGGCCTGTGGTGGCTCGGCGGCCCTCTGGAGGCCGCGCTCGGCCGCGCCCGTTACATCGCGCTCTACCTGCTCTCCGGCCTGGCGGGCGGAGCGCTCACCTATGTCCTTGTCGACGCGAGTGACGCCTCGCTCGGGGCATCCGGAGCGATCTTCGGCCTGCTCGGCGCCACCGCGGTCCTGATGCGGCGCCTGAACTACGACATGCGCCCGGTCATCGCGCTGCTCGCGCTGAACATGCTCTTCACCTTCACCTGGAGCGGTATCGCCTGGCAGGCGCATGTCGGCGGTCTGGTCGCCGGTGTGGCGATCGCGTACGGGATGGTGCACGCGCCCCGCGAGCGGCGATCGCTCGTGCAGTGGGGGACCTGTGCCGTGGTGCTGGTCGTGGTCCTGGCGACCGTGGTCATCAGGACCGCTCAGCTCGGCTGAAACCGGCAATCGGGGCCGGGACGCCGCCCGCAGCTCCATGTTGTCCACAGCGTGTGCCGGATCTTGTGCATGTTGTGGGGAACAGCTGTGCCCCTTGTCACTGACCTGGGTTTCCCCAGGAAGGACAAGGGGCCAGTGGTGGCTCGGATGACGATCGACCAGTCATACCGGCGTCAACGTCACGAGGGTTATCCACAGATCGTCTTTCTTTTCCCCAGTTTGGTCCCCAGTGTGGATAGCGCTGTGGATAACTCAGGGCAAGGCTTGCTCTCGCCGCTCTGAAGAGCGCGTTCGCAGCCGGTGGAACGGCGCTACTTCCACTGCGTGGAGACGCCGAACCCTGCGGCGATGAAGCCGAAGCCGACCACGATGTTCCAGTTGCCCAGCGGGTCGATCGGCAGTTTGCCGTCGGTGACGTAGAAGAGGACGATCCAGGCGAGCCCGATGAGGAACATCGCTAGCATCACCGGAGCCACCCAGCTACGGCTGGTCAGCTTGATGTTCGTCGCCTTCTTCGCGGGCGGCGTGTAATCGTCGGCCTTCTTGCGGATCCGTGACTTCGGCACGAGGGTCTCTCCTGTCGATACGGGGAGCTGAGCCCTCCCCCGGGCGTCCGTTAGCGTAGTGCTTCCGCGGCGCTGAAGGAGATAAGGGTACGTTGAGCAATCTTGCCGACTCCCCCGCAGGTCCGGGTCGCCGCTCTCGCTGGCGGCCGGTCCGGTTCCTCACGGCCGCCGTTTTCGCGCTCGCGGGCCTCATCTTCTTCACCAGCTTCAACACGGCCAAGGGTACGAACATCCGCACCGACGCCTCTCTGCTGAAGCTCTCCGACCTCATCGAGGAGCGCAGCCACAAGAACGGCAAGCTCGACGAGTCCAACGGCTCGCTGCGCGACGACGTCGAGTCCCTGGCCGAGCGCGACAACGGCGGTACGAAGGCCGACGACGCGCGGCTCAAGGCCCTGGAGGAGAACGCGGGCACCAAGAAGCTCGGCGGTGAGGCCGTCTCCGTCACCCTCGCCGACGCCCCGCCGAACGCCACCGCGAAGCTCCCCGGCTACCCCGAGCCCCAGCCCAACGACCTGGTCATCCACCAGCAGGACCTCCAGGCCGTGGTCAACGCGCTCTGGCAGGGCGGCGCCAAGGGCATCAAGGTCATGGACCAGCGGCTCATCTCCACCAGCGCCGTCCGCTGCGTGGGAAACACCTTGATCCTCCAGGGGCGCGTCTACTCGCCGCCGTACAAGGTGACGGCGGTCGGCGACCCGGAGAAGCTCAAGACGGCGCTCGCCGCGTCTCCGCAGATCCAGAACTACATGCTGTACGTCAACGCGTACGGCCTCGGCTGGAAAGTCGATGACGACGGGGCGATGACTCTTCCCGGCTACTCGGGCACAGTGGATCTCCACTACGCGAAGCCCGTGGAGTAAGCCGCTGGGGGAGCCTGTGTCGGTGCGAGTGCTCGTCAGGACGTTCAGCGAACTGTGCATCACCGTCGGCACGTTGATCGTGCTTTTCGTGGTGTACGTCCTGTTCTGGACCGGCGTGAAGGCCGACAACGCCATGGACAGCCAGATCGACCGGCTGCAGGACCGGTGGGCGCGGGGTTCGGTGCCCGCGCGCGTGGATGACGAGCCTTCGGAGGCGTCGTCGCCGAAGAAGCCCGGCCCCTACGAGGACGGCAAGCCCTTCGCCGTCATGTACATCCCGCGGTTCGGTTTCACGTGGAACAAGCCGGTGCTCCAGGGCACAGGGACCGACATCCTTAAGAAGGGGCTCGGTCACTACGGGGACACCGCGCAACTCGGCCAGCGGGGCAACTTCTCCGTGGCCGGCCATCGCCGCACGTACGGAGACCCGTTCAAGGACTTCCCGAAGCTGCGTCCGAACGACCCCGTGGTCCTGACCGACGGCGCCACGTGGTTCACGTACCGCATCGACAAGAGGCCCTACAAGACGCTGCCCGGCGACATCGGCGTCATCGACGCGGTTCCGCGCAAGTCCGGATTCGACGGTCCGGGCCGTTACCTCACCCTTACAACCTGTGAGCCAGAGTGGGGCCACAGCCACCGGTTGATCGTCTGGGCGCACCTCGATGCGACCCAGCCCGTCGAGGCCGGGAAACCGGAGGCACTGCGCCGTTAGTCTGGTGCCGTACGGCTACGGAAGGGACGGCATGTACGGCTGGATCTGGCGGCATCTGCCGGGAAACGCATGGGTGCGGGCGCTGCTCTCACTGATGCTCGTCTTCGCTGCGGTCTACGTGCTCTTCCAGTACGTCTTCCCCTGGGCCGAGCCGCTGCTTCCCTTCAACGACGTGACGGTGGACGGTCAGTGAGCCCTGTGAGCCCAGTGCGCCCGGTGAGGACCGAAGGCCGTCCCAGCCGCATCCTCGTGGTCGACAACTACGACAGCTTTGTCTTCAACCTCGTCCAGTACCTCTACCAGCTGGGTGCCGAGTGCGAGGTCGTGCGCAACGACGAGGTCGAGCTGCGTCACGCGCAGGACGGCTTCGACGGTGTCCTGCTGTCGCCGGGACCGGGCACGCCCGAGCAGGCCGGCGTCTGCGTGGACATGGTGCGGCACTGCGCCGACACCGGTGTGCCCGTCTTCGGTGTCTGCCTCGGCATGCAGTCGATGGCGGTGGCGTACGGCGGCGTGGTGGACCGCGCGCCGGAGTTGCTGCACGGCAAGACGTCCCCGGTGACGCACGGGGGCAAGGGTGTCTTCGCCGGGCTGCCGTCGCCGTTCACCGCGACGCGCTATCACTCGCTCGCAGCCGAGCCGACCACGGTTCCGGCCGAGCTGGAGGTGACCGCGCGCACGGAGGACGGCATCATCATGGGCCTGCGCCACCGTGAGCTGCCGGTCGAGGGCGTGCAGTTCCACCCCGAGTCGGTGCTTACCGAGCACGGTCACCGCATGCTCGCCAACTGGCTTGTCGAGTGCGGGGACGAGGGGGCGGTCGGTCGGTCGAGCGGTCTTGCCCCGGTGGTGGGCAGGGCCACGGCGTGACCGCGCTGCGCCCCGAGCGCGACTCCTCAGGACTTCCGTACGACGAGCAGTACGCGTCGCACGGGGAGTCCGGGGCGTTTGAGGAGCCCGGGGCGTTCGAGGCGGCCGTCGACCACCTCGCCGATCCGCTGACCGATCCACTGCCGGGTCAGCACCCTTCGCCGTGGTTCCGCAGCGGGCCCGCCGAGCCCGAGCCGCGGCCTGAGCCTGAGCCGCGTCGGGAAGCGCGTCGGGAACCGCGGTCTGAGGAGCAGGAGTGGTACGACCCCGAGGGGTATGCCCGTGACTGGCAGGGCGGGGTGCGGGAGCCGACGTACGAAGAGCTGTACGGCGCGTACGCCCCCCAGCGGTCGACGCCCGCGTACGAACCGGAACCGATACCCGAGGCCCCGCAGCCGCAAGCCCAACAGCCCCAGCCGCCGGTCGACGACGAGACGGTAGGGCTGAGGACGGCGGACACGCGCCGAATAGTCGAAGCCGCAGCCGCAGCCGCGGTCGACCCGGAGCCGGTCACCGAAGGGCCGCCGGAAGGCGAGGGCCGGGCCGCCCGCCGCAAGGCCGCCAAGAAGGGCGCCTCTCGCGCCGCCCCGCGTTCTTCCGCGGAGTCCACCCCGCGTTCTTCCGCGGAGTCCGCGGCCCCTCTCTCGCGTGTGGAGGCCCGTCGCGCCGAGCGCGCCCGCAGGCCCTCCGCCGGCGCTGTGGTGAGCCGGGGGATCGGCGAGGTGTTCATCACCGTGGGCGTCCTGATGCTTCTCTTCGTCACGTACCAGCTGTGGTGGACGAACATCCGCGCCCACCAGCAGGCCGACGGCGCCGCGAGCGACCTTCAGGAGTCGTGGGCGAAGGGCAAGGGCAAGCCGGGCGTCTTCGCGCCGGGCCAGGGCTTCGCGCTCCTGCACATCCCCCGCCTCGACGTGGTCGTGCCGATCGCCGAGGGCATCGACAAGTCGAAGGTCCTGGACCGCGGCATGGTCGGCCACTACAACGAGGGCGCCACCAAGACGCCCATGCCGGAAGCCAAGAAGGGCAACTTCGCGGTCGCCGGGCATCGCAACACCCATGGCGAGCCGTTCCGGTACATCAATCAGCTCGAACCGGGCGACCCCATCGTCGTGGAGACGCAGGACAAGTACTTCGTCTACAAGATGGCGAGCATCCTGCCGCAGACCCAGCCCAGCAACACCTCGGTGATCGGTCCTGTCCCTCCTGGGTCGGGCTTCACCAAAGAGGGCCGGTACATCACACTGACCACCTGTACCCCGGAATTCACGAGTAAGTATCGAATGATCGTCTGGGGCAAGATGGTCGAGGAACGGCCGCGCGGCAAGGGAAAGCCGAGCGCGCTCGTCAACTAGCACGGTGAGAACGGGGCAGATCCAGTGGCAGCGACGACCGACCACGCCGACCACGACGAGAAGCAGGACGAGGCGCCCCCACCGCGACGCCGGGGCCGCGGTCCCCTCGCCACGGCGGTCAGTGTCTTCGGCGAACTCCTCATCACCGCGGGCCTGGTGCTCGGTCTCTTCGTCGTCTACTCCCTGTGGTGGACCAACGTCGTCGCGGACCGCGAGGCGCACCAGCAGGGCGACAAGGTGCGCGACCGCTGGGCGGGCGGCCCGGGGAACCTGAACACCAAGGACGGCATCGGCTTCCTCCATGTCCCCGCGATGGGCGGCGGCGAGGTCCTGGTCAGCAAGGGCACCAGCAGCAAGGTGCTCAACCACGGTGTCGCGGGCTACTACGAGGACCCGATCAAGTCGGCGCTCCCCGAGGACAAGGAAGGCAACTTCACGCTGGCCGCGCACCGCGACGGGCACGGCGCGAAGTTCCACAAGATCGACAAGATCAAGAAGGGCGACGCGATCGTCTTCGAGTCCCGGGACAAGTGGTACGTGTACAAGGTGTACTCGACGCTGCCCGAGACATCGAAGTACAACGTGAACGTCCTGAACCCGGTCCCGAAGGAATCCGGCGTGAAGAAGCCGGGCCGCTACATCACCCTGACGACGTGCACGCCGGTCTACACGTCCAACTACCGCTATGTGGTGTGGGGCGAGCTGGAGCGGGTCGAGAAGGTCGACAACAAGCGGACGCCGCCGGCGGAGCTGGACTGATCACCTAGGCCACGCACGACCCCGCACGGCCACGCACGACCCCGCACAACCACGCACGACCCCGCACGGGAAGAGCCCCGGACACCGCCTGCTCGGCGGTCTCCGGGGCTCTTCCCGTGTACTGCAGTAAGTACTGCGGCGGGGTCAGTCGGTCAGTCCTCGTTGTGGCGGGAGAAGCCCGCGTTGCCTCCGAGGAAGCCGCCTCCGTCCCCGCCGTTGCCGCCGCCGTTGTCCCCCTGGTTGCCGCCCGCCGTGGTCAGGTTGACCCCGGAGCCGGGATCGACCTCTTCGTTGGCGGCGGGCTGGGAGAGGACCACAAGGGCGTCGTCGTCCTGCGGGCCCGTGATGGTGCCGACCGTCAGACCGGCGTCCTCGATGGCCTTGCGGGCGTCCTTGAGCTTCTGGCCGGTGAGGGTGGGCACGGTGGCCTTCTCGGCGGCCTTGGCGACCTTCAGCGTGACCGTGGAGTTGGGGTCGGCCTCGGTCTGCGGGGCGAGGCTCTGCGAGAACACCTTGCCGGGATCGACGTCAGCGTTCTCTTCTTCCTCGCACGTACCGACGAGGTCGTTGGTCTTCAGCTGGGCCTTGGCCTCTTCACAGGTCTTGCCGGTGACGTCGGGGACCGTGGACTTGGCGGCCTTCTTGGCGACGTCAAGGGTGATCTTGCTTCCCTTCTGCACCTCGGTACCGGACGTCGGGTCCTGTTCGAGGACCTCACCGGGGGTCTCGGGCGACTCCACCTGGTTGGGCTCGACCTTGAACTGGTACTTGGAGCTTTCGAGCTTCTCGGTGGCCTTGTCGATGTCCAGGCCGATGACGCTCGGCACCGCGACCTTCGGCGCCCCCGTGGAGACCGTCACGTTGATCGTGTCGCCCTTTTTGACCGACGCGTTCGCGCCCGGGTCCTGGGAGCAGATCTCGCCCTTCGGGTACTTCGCGCACGGCTTGTGCTCGGTGTCGTCGAGCACGAGGTCGACGTTCTTCGCCGACTGCTTGGCCTCGGCGAGCTTCTCGCCGACGAAGTTCGGTGCCTTGATCGAATCGCTGCCACCGCCGCCGGTGAACGCCCACTTCCCGATCAGGATCGCGCCCACCAGGACAAGGAGCCCCGCGAGCACCAGCAGGATCGTGGAGGTATTGCTCTTCTTCTGGCGGCGGCGTGAATGGTCGTCGTAGCCGTCGTCCGGGCCGACCGGCGGCATCATCGATGTCTGGCCGCCGCCGTTCTGCGGGCGCAGCATCGCCGTCTGCTGATCATCAGGGTGGCCGCCGTACCCGACCGCGCCCATGGCGGCGGTGGCCTGGACGGGCTGGCCGTCGAGGCAGGCCTCGATGTCGGCGCGCATCTCGTCGGCCGACTGGTAGCGGTAGTCCGGGTCCTTGGTGAGGGCCTTCAGGACGATGGCGTCCATCTCCGGCGTGATCTCACCGTCGAAGACGCTGGGAGCCTGGGGCTCTTCCCGTACGTGCTGGTAGGCGACCGCGACCGGTGAGTCGCCGACGAAGGGCGGGCGCACCGTGAGGAGCTCGTAGAGCAGGCAGCCCGTGGAGTAGAGGTCGCTTCGCGCGTCGACCTGCTCGCCCTTGGCCTGCTCCGGCGAGAGGTACTGCGCGGTGCCGATGACCGCCGCCGTCTGCGTCATCGTCATCCCGGAGTCACCCATGGCGCGGGCGATGCCGAAGTCCATGACCTTGACCTGGCCGTTGCGCGTCAGCATGACGTTCGCGGGCTTGATGTCGCGGTGGACGATGCCGTTGCGGTGGGAGTACTCCAGGGCCTGGAGGATGCCGATGGTCATCTCCATGGCGCGCTCGGGCAACAGCTTGCGCCCGGAGTGCAGCAGCTCGCGCAGGGTGGACCCGTCGACGTACTCCATCACGATGTACGGGATCGAGACCCCGTCCACGTAGTCCTCGCCGGTGTCGTAGACCGCGACGATCGCAGGATGGTTGAGCGAGGCGGCCGACTGGGCCTCACGGCGGAACCGGGCCTGGAACGACGGGTCGCGCGCGAGGTCGACCCGCAGCGTCTTCACCGCCACGGTGCGTCCGAGACGGGTGTCGTGCGCGAGGTAAACCTCCGCCATCCCGCCTCGGCCGAGCACCTGGCCCAGCTCGTACCGCCCGCCGAGGCGACGCGGCTCTTCCATAGCTAATCCAGCCCTCTCCGTCGGTCCCGACCGCACCCTTGTGTGGTCCGGCGGTGTGCTGTCCGGGCATACCGTACCCGGCTCGCCTTACGTGACCCGGCCGCCACCGTCACCCGATACAGGACCGGTATCGCAACGTGCACTGATGTGGAGGAGCCGTGACGGGGGTCACTTCTTGCTGTCGAGAACCGCCTTCATCACGTCCTTGGCGATGGGAGCGGCCAGACCGCCACCGGAGATGTCGTCGCGGCCGGCCTTGCTGTCCTCGACGACCACGGCGACGGCGACCGGCGAACCGGAGTCGGTCTTGGCGTAGCTGATGAACCAGGCGTAGGGGTTCTCGCTGTTGTCGATGCCGTGCTGGGCCGTACCGGTCTTGCCGCCGACGGTGACGTCCGGGATCTTGGCGTTCGTGCCGGTGCCCTTGTCGATGACCGTCTCCATCATGTCCTGGAGCTTCTGCGCGTTCTCCTCGGAGAGCGGCTGGCTCATCTCCTTGGGAGAGTGCTTCTCGATCACGTCGAGGTTCGGCGCCTGCAGCTCGCTGACCATGTACGGCTCCATCAGCTTGCCGTCGTTGGCGATCGCCGAGGCGACCATGGCCATCTGAAGCGGCGTCGCGGCCGTCTCGAACTGGCCGATGGAGGAGAGCGCGGTCTGCGGCCTGTCCATCTTCTTGGGGAAGACGGAGGCGTTCGAGCGGACCGGCACGAACTGCTGTTCGTTGAAGCCGAACTTCTCGGCCGTCTCGGTCATCTTGTCCTTGCCGAGGTCCGAGCCGATCTTGCCGAAGACGGTGTTGCAGGACACCCGCAGCGCCTCACGCAGCGAGGCGTTCTTGCAGGGGAGGTTGCCCTCGTTCGGCAGCGGCTGCGTGGTGTCGGGCATCGTCCAGGGCAGCGGGGACTTGGTGGGCGCGTCGATGTCGTCGTACAGACCGTGCTCCAGGGCCGCCGCGGCGGTGACCGCCTTGAAGGTGGAGCCGGGCGGGTACGTCTCGCGCAGGGCGCGGTTGAGCATCGGCTGGTCTTTGTTCTTGTCCAGCTTCTGGAACGCGGACCCGTCGGTTCCGGCGAAGGTGGAGGGGTCGTACGAAGGAGCGGACGCGAGGGCCAGGATCGCGCCCGTGGAGGGGTCGAGCGCGGCGACCGCGCCCTTGCCGAGGCCGCTCAGACCCTTGTACGCGGCTTTCTGCGCGTCCGAGTTGAGCGTCGTGACGACGTTGCCGCCCTCCTTCTTCTCACCGGTCAGCAGGTCGAGGCTGCGGCGGAAGAAGAGCCGGTCGTCGTTGCCGGTCAGGATGCCGTCCTCGATGGACTCCAGCTGCGTCGCGCCGACGCTCTGCGAGGCGAAGCCGGTGACCGGGGACCACATGGGGCCCTCTTTGTACGTCCGCTTGTACTTGAGGTCGCTGCCGCCGGTCTCCTTGGAGCCGGTGACCGGCTTGCCGTCCACGATGATGTCGCCGCGCGGGGTGGCATACCGCTCGATGGTGACGCGAGGGTTCTTCTCGTCCTTGGCGAGCGTGTCGGCCTGGACGTACTGGAGCCAGTTGTCGCGGGCGAGCAGGGCGAGGACGAGAAGCCCGCAGAAGATCGCGATCCGGCGCAGGGGCTTGTTCACGGTCGGACCACCTGGGTCATCTCGGCGTCGGGATTCGGGGCAGGGGCGGGCGCGGGGCGGCGGGCCGTGTCGCTGATGCGGATCAGGATGCCGATCAGCGCCCAGTTGGCGATCACCGATGAACCGCCGTACGCGAGGAAGGGCATGGTCATACCCGTCAGCGGGATCAGCCCCATGACGCCGCCCGCGACCACGAAGACCTGGATGGCGAAGGCGCCGGACAGGCCGATCGCGAGGAGCTTGCCGAACGGGTCGCGCGCGGCGAGGGCCGTGCGCACACCGCGCTCCACGATCAGCCCGTAGATCAGCATGATCGCCATGATCCCGGCGAGGCCGAGCTCCTCGCCGAAGGTGGCGAGGATGAAGTCCGAGTTGGCGGCGAACTTGATGAGGTCGGAGTTGCCCTGGCCGAGGCCGGTGCCGAGGGTGCCGCCGGAACCGAAGGCCCACAGGGCCTGCATGGCCTGCTCGGAGTGGCCGATCACGCCCTGCTGGCTCAGCTCGAACTCGTGCAGGGGGTCGAGCCACGCGGCGACGCGCTGTTTGACGTGCGGTTCGAAGGAGGCGACGCCGACCGCGCCGACCGCGGACATCAGAATGCCGAACACGATCCAGCTGGTGCGTTCCGTGGCGACGTACAGCATGACGATGAACATGCCGAAGAACAGCAGCGAGGTACCGAGGTCGGTCTCGAAGACCAGGATCAGGATCGAGAGGATCCAGAGGACGACGATCGGGCCAAGGTCACGGCCACGCGGCAGGTACAGGCCCATGAAGCGCCGGCTGGCCAGCGCCAGGGCGTCGCGCTTCACCATGAGATAGCCCGCGAAGAAGATCGCGATGACGATCTTCGCGAACTCACCGGGCTGGATGGAGAATCCGCCGACGTGGATCCAGATCCTGGCGCCGAACACGTTCTTGCCAAGCCCGGGAACCAGGGGCAGCAGCAGCAGGATCAGGGAGCCGACCATCGAGATGTACGTATAGCGCTGCAGGACGCGGTGGTCCTTGAGCAGGAGCAGTACGCCGATGAACAGCGCGATGCCGATCGCGGAGTACTTGAGCTGGTTCGGCGCGGCCGGACCGAAGTCGGGGAGGTTCTGCAGCCGCTCCGACTGGTCGAGGCGCCAGATGACCGCCAGACCGAGGCCGTTCAGGAGCGTCGCCAGGGGCAACAGCAGCGGGTCGGCGTACGGCGCGAATTTGCGCACCACGATGTGGGACACGGCCGCGAGCAGCCCGAGACCGCAGCCGTAACCGAGCATGCCGGCCGGCATCTTGCCGTCGATCGCGAGACCCACGTTGATGTAGGCGAACAGCGAGATGACGACGGCGAACGCGAGGAGCGCGAGCTCGGTGTTGCGCCTGCTCGGCGCTCCGATCGCGCCGATGGTCGACGTGTGTGTAGTACTACTGCTCATGGCGTGCAGAGGCCCCCAACGGCTGCTTACTGCTTACCGCACAGCGGGACCAGCTTCTCCTCGTCCTGGGAGAGGCTGGGGCCGGGTGTGGGAGTCGGTGCGGTCTTGGACTTGTTCTTGTCGGTCGTGCTGTTCTTGTCGTTCTTGTCGTTCGTGCCCGACGGGGCGTTCGGATCGGTCGGATCGTCGGTGGGGGCCTTGGCGGACAGACCGGTGGTGCCGCCCGCCTCACCCTCGCCGGGCTTGGTGTTCTTACGCTCGGCATCGCGGCGCTTGGCGTCCTTCTCACAGGCCGAGGCCTGCAGGCCGAGCTCCTCGATCTTGCTCTTGGCGTCGTCGAGGTTGCCCTCTTCGATACTCGCCTCGACCTGCTTGCGCTGGTACGGCGGCAGGTACTTGAGTTCGATCTTCGGGTAGTTCTCCTCGACCTTCGACAGGCTGACCCACGCCAGATCCTGGTCGATGCCGCGGTACAGGGCGACGTTCTTCTCGTTCGTGCCTACGAAGTACTGGTTCTGGGTCCAGCGGTAGCCGCCGTACAGGCCGCCGCCGATGACCGCCAGGGCGAGCACGGTGTAGAGCGATCTCTTGAGCCACTTGCGGCCGCCGCCGGGCTTCACGAAGTCCTCGTCGCTGTACGCGCCGAAGTTCCCTTCGGGAACGTACCCCGTCGTGTCGCCGCTCCCGGGCGGCCCGAAGCCGCCTCCTGAGGGCTGCGGAGGCACCGGACGGCCAAGACCGGACGCACGGCCCGCGGGGGTCTGCATGGCGCCGTCGTCCTGCGCCTGGAGCTGGTTCTCGGCGACCGCGCCGACGACCACGGGGGTGTCGGAGAGCTGTCCCGCGAGGGTGTCGCCGCCGTCGATGTCCAGGACATCGGCGACGATCACCGTGATGTTGTCGGGTCCGCCGCCGCGCAGCGCGAGCTGGATGAGCTCCTGCACGGTCTCCTGCGGGCCTTGGTAGCTCGCGAGGGTGTCTTCCATCGTCTGGTGCGACACGACGCCGGAGAGACCGTCCGAGCAGATCAAATAGCGGTCGCCGGAACGGACTTCACGGATGGAGAGGTCCGGTTCGACGTGCTCGCCACTGCCGAGCGCGCGCATCAGCAGGGAGCGCTGCGGGTGGGTGGTGGCTTCTTCCTCGGTGATCCGGCCCTCGTCGACGAGGCGCTGAACCCAGGTGTGGTCCTGGGTGATCTGCGTGAGGACGCCGTCCCGAAGGAGGTAGGCACGTGAGTCGCCCACATGTACGAGGCCCAGACGCTGGCCCGTCCACAGAAGGGCGGTCAGGGTCGTCCCCATGCCTTCGAGCTGCGGGTCCTCCTCGACCATCAGGCGCAGTTGGTCGTTGGCCCGCTGCACGGCGGTGCCGAGCGACGTGAGGATGTCCGATCCCGGTACGTCGTCGTCGAGGGTGACGAGCGTCGAGATCACCTCGGAGCTCGCCACCTCACCCGCGGCTTGGCCCCCCATGCCGTCGGCGATCGCGAGGAGACGTGGACCGGCGTAACCGGAGTCCTCGTTCCCCTCTCGGATCATGCCTTTGTGCGATCCGGCGGCGAAGCGCAAAGACAGACTCATGCGCACCTCGCCCGTCGGCTCCGGGTACATCCGCACGGTGCCCACCCTCCGGTCGGGAGCGCGCTGGCGTCCAGTGTGTGGACCGCGTCGGCTCGCTCGCTCCGCTCGCTCATTGTCGTACTACTTCCGCAGCTCGATGACGGTCTTGCCGATGCGGATCGGCGCGCCCAGCGGAACGGGCGTCGGGGTGGTGAGTCGGGTCCGGTCCAGATACGTGCCGTTGGTGGACCCGAGATCCTCGACGATCCACTGGCCGTCACGGTCCGGGTAGATCCTGGCATGCCTGCTCGACGCGTAGTCGTCGTCGAGCACGATCGTCGAATCGTGTGCCCGGCCCAGCGAGATCGTCTGGCCCTGCAGGGCGACCGTCGTGCCCGCGAGGATCCCTTCGGATACGACCAGCTTGCTGGGGGCGCCACGGCGCTGCCGTCCGCCCCCCTGCTGCTGGCGCTGGGGAGGTGGTGTCGCAGCCTGCTGTTGTTGCTGGCGTGCGGCCTGCTGCGGTCGCGCGTTCTCACGGCGCGAGCCGCGCTGTGTGACGCGCGTACCGAACAGGTCGCTACGGATGACCTGGACGGCCACGATCACGAACAGCCACAGAACGGCTAGGAAACCCAGCCGCATGACCGTCAGGGTCAGCTCTGACATTGCCCCCGCTTCACCCTTCGGCTTGCCGATAAACGATGGTGGTTTGGCCCACGACGATCCGCGAGCCGTCGCGGAGCGTAGCGCGGGTGGTGTGCTGCCCGTCTACCACGATGCCGTTGGTAGACCCGAGATCCTGGATCGTCGAGGGCGTTCCGGTCCGGATCTCACAGTGCCGGCGCGATACGCCGGGGTCGTCGATCCGCACATCGGCGTCGGTGCTGCGACCCAGCACCAGCGTCGGGCGGGAGATCTGATGGCGATTGCCGTTGATCTCGATCCAGCGCCGCACCTGCGCACCCGGAAGTGGCCCGGCGCCGGGCCCCTGGGGGCGGCTCGGTGCCGGTGAGGCCGCGCCGGGACGGCCGCCCGGGGGCGGCGCGGCGGGCATGGGGGGAGGCGCGCTGGCGGGCTGTGGGTAGCCGTAGCCGCCGCCTGCGCCGCCCGCGGGGGGCCTGGCGGGGCTCTGCCCGGCGTTCGGGTCCGAGGGGCCCGAGGGGCCTGTAGGGCTGCCGGGGGCGCGCTCCGGGCTCTGTGAGGTGCTGGACGCGAGCGTGCGGCTGCGCACTCGGTACAGCCCCGTGTCGAGGTCCTCGGCCTTCTCCAGGTGGACCTTGATGGGGCCCATGAAGCTGTACCGCTGCTGCTTGGCGTACTCGCGCACCATTCCGGAGAGTTCGTCCCCGAGCTGTCCCGAGTACGGGCTCAGACGTTCGAAGTCGGGCGCGCTGAGTTCCACGATGAAGTCATTGGGGACGACGGTCCGCTCGCGGTTCCAGATCGTCGCGTTGTTGTCGCACTCGCGCTGAAGGGCGCCGGCGATCTCGACGGGCTGGACCTCGGACTTGAACACCTTGGCGAAGGTGCCGTTGACGAGACCTTCGAGTCGCTGTTCGAACTTCTTCATGACTCCCATGGGGCACCTCCTCCGTCGTAGTCATCCTGGTACTGCTTACTGATCGTATCCACGCACCGGGAAATCGGCTGGTTCCCTCTGTCCGCCCAGTCGACGAGTGTCGCCTCTCACAAGGCATGCCCGCGCCAGGGTTCCGGGATCCTTCCGGGTCCGTCTCAGGCTCCTCTGACAGGGATCGTAGAGGGGGCCTCAAACCAGTGTCCCGCACCCGGCTGTGCAGCTTGGCCGAGTACGACGGAAGTCGGTCGGTCGGGCCCGGAACTCGGCGGATCACCTGGGCAGGTGCCCCCGAATACGGATGTGAATCCACCCCCGGCAGCGTGCTAATCTTCTGGATGTCGGAAGGCGCTCGCACCGAACAGTGTTCGCAACAAGCGGCACGAAGCGGTGAGAGGCCCAAGACAACACCCATGCGCGGGTGGCGGAATAGGCAGACGCGCTGGATTCAGGTTCCAGTGCCCGAAAGGGCGTGGGGGTTCAACTCCCCCCTCGCGCACCATGTGGAGCGGGTCTCCACCAGGATGAAAGTCCTGGTGGGGGCCCGCTTCTCGTTGTGCTGGGGTTCTTAATTCCCTTGTTTGTTCCAGAGATGTTGCGGCTTGTGCTTGTTCCAGGGCGCCCTGCGGCTTGGTGATGTATGTCACGAGCGACCGTTTGGCGTGCCGAGTTGTCCACAGGCTGTGGGTTGTCCACAGGCTCTGCCGCCGATTGGCGCCCGGCGGTACCTTCATGCCAGGTGAGGCCCGTGTAGGGCCGCCTGCGACGGTGTGACGGTCTGGACGGTGGGGGTTGGTCATGGCGGGGATCAGCGGTGCGCGGCTGCCGTACGTGAAGGGGTTCGCGGAGTGGGCCTCGCAGGAGTCCGCGGACCCGGCGGGTTCGGGGGATTCGGCGGGCTCGGGGGTTTCCGGAGTTTCCGGGGTTTCGCCGAAGAGGACGGGCAAGGCGCTGCGCGAGCGGGTCAGCCGCGCCTCGCACGAGTGGTTCGCCGAAGCCGAAGGACGGCCCGACCCTGTCGAGGCAGTGGAAGAGACCAACCGCAGCAGGCTCCCCGAGCTCACGCCGATCCGGATGGGCAGGATGGCCGCTTCGCCCTTCGCCTTCCTGCGCGGTTCCGCCGGTCTGATGGCGTACGACCTCGCGCGGACCCCGGTGACGGGGATAGGCGCCCAGATATGCGGCGACGCGCACGCCGGGAACTTCGGCCTGTACGCGGACGCGCGGGGTGGCCTGATCATCGACCTGAACGATTTCGACGAGACGGGGCACGGGCCCTGGGAGTGGGACGTGAAGCGGCTCGCGGCATCCCTCGTGCTCGCGGGGCGCGAGGCGGGGGCGCGCGAGGACGTCTGCAGCGAGGCGGCGTTCGCCGCGGTGGGGTCCTACCGCCGCACGATGCGGCTGCTCGCGAAGCTCCCGGCGCTCGACGCGTGGAACGCCATCGCGGACGAGGAGTTGGTCTCGCACGCGGACGCACGGGACCTGCTCGGCACCCTGGAGAGCGTCTCCGAGAAGGCCCGGCAGAACACGAGCGCCCGGTTCGCCGCCAAATCGACCGAGCGCGTCGATGGCGAGGACGGCCGTGCGGGGCGTCGGCGCTTCGTCGACGCACCGCCGGTGCTGCGGCGGATACCGGACGCGGAGGCGGAGGAGGTCGCCTCCGCGCTCGGCGAGTATGTGGGCACGCTGTCCGAGGACCGGCTGCCGCTGCTCGCGCGGTACGCGATCCAGGACGTGGCCTTCCGCGTCGTGGGCACGGGCAGCGTGGGCCTGCGGTCGTATGTCGTGCTGCTGCTCGACCACCGGGGCGAGCCGCTGGTGCTCCAGGTCAAGGAGGCGCGGCCCTCCGTACTGCTTCCGCATCTGCCCACGGCGGGCTTCGCGGTGCCCGAGGTCGCACACGAGGGGCATCGGGTGGTGCTCGGGCAGAAGCGGATGCAGGTGGTCAGCGACTTCCTCCTTGGATGGACGACGGTGGCCGGGCGGGCCTTCCAGGTACGGCAGTTCAGGAACCGCAAGGGCAGCGTGGACCCGGTGGCGCTCGCGGCCGACCAGATCGACGACTACGGCCGGATGACCGGGGCTCTGCTGGCCCGCGCGCACGCGCACAGCGCCGATCCGCGGCTGATCGCCGGGTACGTCGGGAAGAACGACGAGCTGGACACGGCGGTGGCGGCGTTCGCGGTGACGTACGCGAACCGGACGGAGGCGGACCACGGGGAACTGGTGCGTGCGGTCAAGGAAGGGCGGGTGGCTGCGGAGGCGGGGGTGTGAGGCGGGGGACGGCCGCGGGGAGCGGCGGCGGGTGGGCGGGGTGTGGGGCGAGGTGTGTGCCGGGGGCTGAGCGGTGCGGGACGGGGGCTGGATGCCGTGCGGCCGGCGCCGTGTCACGGTGGCCTACGCTGGACGGGTGACGACCCCGGAAACCGAGCCGACGCAGCCCCAGACGCCTGATCCCGATCCCGTGACCGCTGGTCGCGAAGCCCCTGACGGGGCGGCGGGGCAGGGCGGCGCCGCGCGGCCCGAGGACCGTCTTGAGAAGGCGGTCCGGGTGGCCGAGCAGGCCCTGATCGAGTACGAGATCGCCGTGGAGACGTTCCGGGTCGAGGTGGAGAACTTCTCCCGGCTCCACCACCAGAAGCTCGGCCCGATGTACGCGCGCCTGGACGAGCTGGACGCGGAGATCGCCGAGGCCCTCGCGGCCCGGAGCGGTGACCCGGAGGACCGGCGCAAGGCGGACGAGGCGCGGGCGCGGGTCATGCCGATGCCGGGTGTCGAGGAGCTGTTCCACGGCTGGATGGACGGCGAGGGTCTCTATCCGGAGGCCGCCGCGATGCTGACCGATCAGTCGGTGCGGCCGCCGCAGCGGGTGCGGCCGAGCGACGAGGCCCGCAAGCTCTACCGCGAGCTCGTCCGCAAGTCCCACCCCGATCTGGCCCAGGACGATCAGGAGCGCGCCCGCCGGGACGAGTTCATCACCCGGGTGAACGCCGCGTACGCCCGTGGGGACGAGGCCTTGCTGCGGGAGCTGTCCGAGGAGTGGGCCGCCGGTCCCGTGGCCGAGCAGCAGTGGCCGAACAAGAGCGAAGAGCTCTACGCACGCCTGGAGTGGCTCGCCCAGCGCAAGGAGCTGCTCACCGTGATCGCCCGGGAGCTGGAGGAGGGTGCGATCGGCGCGATGCTGCGGATGGCGCCGGACGATCCGGACCAGCTGCTTGAAGAGATCGCCGAGCAGTTGCTCGCGCAGGTCACCGAGCGCGAGGCCGAGCTTGCACGGCTGACCGCTTAGACGGCGGTCGTTTTGGTCGTTGGCGTCGATGTCGCCAACGACGCCAACGACATCGTTGGTCTCTTGGCTGATCTCTCAGACCGTCGGGTAGCGTCAGGGCATGGCTTTCGGATCTCAGGTGCCCACGGTCGGCGTCGGCGACCTCACTGGCGGCGACTTTCTGCTTGACGTCCGTGAGGACGAGGAATGGCAGGCGGGTCACGCCGAGGGTGCGTTGCACATCCCGATGAGCGAGTTCGTCTCCCGCTACGGCGAGTTGACCGAGGCCGCCCCGCAGGACGGCAAGGTCAATGTCATCTGCCGGGTCGGTGGACGCTCGGCGCAGGTCGCCACGTACCTCCTCCAGCAGGGTATCGACGCGGTGAACGTCGACGGCGGCATGCAGAGCTGGCAGGCCGCGGGGCGCCCCGTCATCGACGACAAGGGTCAGCCGGGCGCCGTGATCTAGACACCTGGGGATACCCGGAGACGTCTGGGGACACCTGGGGCCGTCTCAGCCGAGCGGGTGGGCGGCGAGCAGGTCGCCCAGGGCCTCCTCGTGCGCGGCGGCCGGGCCGAGGGAAAGCTCCAACTGCTTGGCCCACGCGTGGTACCGGTGCAGGGGATAGTCGGTGTCGGAACCGAAGCCGCCGTGCAGGTGCTGCGCCGTCTGCACGACCCTGCGCACGCCGTCCGACGCCCAGATCTTGGCGACGGCCACGTCCCCGGTTGCGGGCAGCGCGCCGCTCGCGCCCGAGCTGATGCGCCAGGCGGCCTGCCAGAGGGTGACCTCCATCGCGCGCAGGTCGATGTAACGGTCGGCCGCCTGAACTGCCACGGCCTGGAAGGTGGCGACAGGGAAGCCGAACTGCTCGCGCTTGCTGGTGTATTCGCTGGTCATGCTCAGCACGCCCTCGCCGAGGCCGAGCGCGAGTGCGCAGGTCCCGGTGGCGAGCAGATCGCGCAGCCAGTCCCAGGCCCCGTCGGCATCGATGACGTCGCCGCCGCCGATCCGCACGGAATCCAGACTGAGCTCGCCCAGGCGCTCACCGCTCGTGGACACCTGCTCGGCGAGGGTGAGGCCTTCGTGCACGCGGGGGATCAGGGCGAGGACGGTCCGGCTGGCGGATGTGTGGGCGGGCACCACGATGAAGTCGGCGTTCTGTGCCCAGGGCACGGCTGTCTGCGTGCCGTCGAGCAGCCAGCTGTCGCCGTCCTGCCGTGCGGTGACGGACAGTTCGGCGGGGTCGTGTCCGCTGCGGCCGTTCGCCGCGACAGTCAGGACGAGCTCTCCGCGGGCGGCCCCGGGCAGCATCCGCTGCTTCAGTTCCTCGCCGCCGTACCTCTGCACGGCATACGTGGCCGCGCTGCTCTCCAGGAGCGGAACCCGGGCGAGCCTCTTCGCCGACTCGCGCAGGACCAGGCAGAGGGCGATGGCGTCCAGGCCCGCACCGCCGTGCTCGGGTTCGATCAGCAGGCTCAGCAGGTCGGATCCGGCGAGCTTGGCCCACAGCGCACGGTCGAAGTCCTCGGCGACGGCGCCCGGCACGAGGGCCGGGCTCGGCACCCCGTCGGGCGCGATGGACGCGAAGAGCGCCTTCGCCGCATCGACGGCCGCCTGCTGTTCCTCGGTGAAGGTGAAGTCCACTGCTTGTCCTCCCGTGCACCGGCCCGACGGCTCTGTCTCCACTACGCCCGTACGCCCGCCGTTTCTGACGGGTCGTCAAGATAGAACAGGTTCTACGGGAAGGGAACAGCGAAGGGGGCAGCGAACTGAACGGCGAAGTGGACAGTGAAGGCAGCCGCGCAGGTCTCAGCGGTCGAAGTCCAACTCCACCGTGTCCGTGGCCGGATGGGACTGGCACGCGAGCACATACCCCGCCTCCGTCTCCTCCGGCTCCAGTGCGAAGTTGCGGTTCATCCGCACCTCGCCCGAGACCCGGAAGGCCCGGCAGGTCCCGCACACCCCGCCCTTGCAGGCGTACGGCGCGTCCGCGCGGTTGCGCAGCACCGTGTCCAGCAAGGACTCCCCTTCCTGGACCGGCCAGGTGCCTGAGCGCCCGTCGAGTGTCACCGTCACGGTGCTGTGCGCGGGGGCGGTCGGTATGGCGGCGGTCGGCTGTGAGGCGAGTGCCGGTGCGGCGAGGCCGTCGTCCACGTGGAATATCTCCTCGTGGATGCGCTGACGTGTCACGCCCAGGCGGCGCAGTGTCTTCTCCGCTCCCTGCACCAGACCGAACGGACCACACAGGAACCAGCCCGAGACCTCCTCGACGGGCAGCAGCGCGGGCAGCAGCTTGCCGAGCCTCTCCTCGTCGAGCCGTCCGGAGTCCAGCCCGGACTGCTGCTCTTCCCGGGAGAGCACGGTGACCAGCTGGAACCGGTCCGGCCAGCGGTCCTTGAGGTCGGCGACTTCCTCCAGGAACATCGTCGACGCGGCCGTGCGGTCGCTGCGGATGAGGCAGAACGTGGCGCTCGGTTCGCGCTCCAGGAGTGTCGTGACGATGGAGAGCACCGGCGTGATCCCACTGCCGCCGACCACCGCCGCATAGCGTCCGGGCGCCGGATCCAGCGTGAAGCGCCCGCCCGGAGTCATCACCTCCAGCTCATCGCCGACGGCGACTTCCTTCAGGGCGTACGTCGAGAAGGCGCCGCCTTCGACGAAACGCACCCCGACCCGCAGGGTCCGCGGCTCCGACGGGCTTTCGGGGTGGGGCGCGGGGGCACAGATCGAGTACGTACGCCGGATCTCGGTGCCGTCGACGAAACGGCGGACGGCCAGATGCTGGCCCGGTGCGTACACGTACTGCTCGCGCAGTGCGGGCGGCACCTCGAAGGTCAGCGTCACGGAGTCGTCGGTGAGCCGCTCGACCGCCGATACCCGGAGCTGGTGGAAGCGTGCCATCACAACTCCTTGAAGTGGTCGAACGGTTCACGGCAGGCGACGCAGCGGCGCAGGGCCTTGCAGGCCGTCGACGAGAAGCGGCTGAGCAGTTCGGTGTCGGTCGAGCCGCAGTGCGGGCAGCGGACCGAGAGGGTGAGCGGTATCGGCTCGCCTGTGCTGTGCGGGCGCGGTGGCGCGATGCCGAACTCCGCCAGTTTGCGGCGGCCCTCGGCGCTGATGTCGTCCGTCGACCAGGCGGGGGAGAGCACGGTGTGCACGGAGACCTCCGCCATGCCGCGCTCGCGCAGCACCTGCTCGATGTCGGCGGTCATGGCCTCTATGGCCGGGCAGCCGGTGTACGTGGGGGTCAGCTCGACGTCGACCTTGCCGATGCCACGGACGTGAACGCCGCGCAGGACCCCGAGCTCGGCGAGTGTGATGACCGGCAGCTCCGGGTCGGGCACGGAGCCCGCGAGGGCCAGGAGCTCTTCCTCCAGGGCGGTGGTCACCATGACGCCCCCGGGTGGCTGCGGTGCAGGTGCTGCATCTCGGCGATCATCCGCCCGAAGGATTCGGTGTGCAGGCCCTGGCGGCCCGCGCCCGCGGCCCAGGCGCCTTCCTGCGGACCGGTGGGCACGGTCAGGGTCGCCTTCTCCATGACGGCGGTCACCGAGGCCGTCCAGCTCTCGCGCAGCGCCTGCCGGTCGAGGCCTCGAGCGCCGTGCGCGCCGTCGAGGCCCTCCACCGGCTGGAACATCTCCCCGGTGAACCTCCAGAGCGCGTCAAGACCGCTCTGCATCCGCTCATGACTCTCCGCCGTCCCGTCACCGAGCCGCAGCGTCCACTGCTCCGCGTGATCCTGGTGATAGGCGACTTCCTTGACCGCCTTCGCCGCCAGCGGGGCGAACGTGCTGTCTCCGCTCGCCAACTGGCCGTACAACAGGGTCTGGTAGGTGGAGAAGTAGAGCTGGCGGGCGATGGTGTGGGCGAAGTCGCCGTTCGGCTGCTCGACGAGCTGGAGGTTGCGGAAGGCGCGCTCCTCGCGCAGATAGGCCAGTTCGTCCTCGTCCCCCGCCAGGGAGAGCAGGACGCGTGCCTGGCCGAGCAGGTCGAGGGCGATGTTCGCGAGGGCGACCTCTTCTTCGAGGACCGGTGCGTGGCCCGCCCACTCCCCCAGCCGGTGCGAGAGCACCAGCGCGTCATCGCCCAGGGCGAGGGCGGTGGCGGTGGCCGTGAGGGACAGTGACGCGGTCACAGGTGCTTCACCCCGTCCGGGATGTCGTAGAAGGTCGGGTGGCGGTAGGGCTTGTCGCCCGCCGGTTCGAAGAAGGAGTCCTTCTCGTCGGGCGAGGAGGCGGTGATCTGCGTGGACGGCACGACCCAGATCGAGACGCCTTCGCTTCTGCGGGTGTACAGATCGCGGGCGTTGCGCAGGGCCATCTCCGCGTCCGGTGCGTGCAGGCTGCCCGCGTGGGTGTGGGAGAGCCCGCGGCGGGAGCGCACGAACACCTCCCACAGCGGCCATTCGGTCGAGCTGCTCATGCCTTCGCCTCCCCGTGCTTGGCGGCGAACGCCGCCGCTGCCTCGCGCACCCACGCGCCTTCTTCGTGCGCGTTCCTGCGCTGGGTGATCCGCTGGTCGTTGCAGGGGCCGTTGCCCTTGAGGACGGCCCAGAACTCCGTCCAGTCGATCAGGCCGAAGTCGTGCTGCCCCCGCTCCTCGTTCCACACGAGGTCCGGGTCGGGGAGGGTGAGTCCGAGCGACTCGGCCTGGGGGACGCAGATGTCCACGAAGCGCTGGCGCAGCTCGTCGTTCGAGTGACGCTTGATCTTCCAGGTCATCGACTGCTCCGAGTGCGACGACTCGTCGTCGGGCGGGCCGAACATCATCAGGGACGGCCACCACCAGCGGTCCACCGCGTCCTGCGCCATCGCGTGCTGGGCCTCGGTGCCCCGGCTGAGGGCGAGCAGCGATTCATACCCCTGGCGCTGGTGGAACGACTCCTCCTTGCAGACGCGGACCATCGCGCGGGCATAAGGGCCGTACGAACAGCGGCACAGCGGGACCTGGTTCGTGATCGCGGCGCCGTCCACCAGCCAGCCGATCGCGCCGACGTCCGCCCAGGTCAGCGTCGGGTAATTGAAGATCGACGAGTACTTCTGGCGGCCCGCGTGCAGCTTGTCGAGCAGCTCGTCGCGGCTGGCGCCCAGGGTCTCGGCCGCGCTGTACAGGTACAGGCCGTGGCCGGCCTCGTCCTGCACCTTGGCCATCAGGATCGCCTTGCGCCGCAGGGACGGTGCGCGCGTGATCCAGTTGGCTTCCGGCTGCATGCCGATGATCTCGGAGTGGGCGTGCTGCGCTATCTGCCTGACCAGCGAGGCGCGATAGGCGTCGGGCATCCAGTCGCGCGGCTCGATGCGCTCGTCGGCCGCGACCGCGGCGTCGAAAGCGGATTCGTGCGCCGCTGTGCGTGCGGCGTCGGCCGCTGCCCGGTCCGGCTCGGACCGGGCCGTCTGATGCTCGGCTGCTGTCGCCATCGTGGTCCCCCTCGACCTTTAGCTAGCTACCGACCGATCGTTCGGTTCGTGGAATTCAATGGTGCGGCTCAGCGCCATAAGGTGTCAACCCTGTGGATAACTTCACGGACGCTGTGCCTGGCGCGCAGGCATGAGTACCGTTCCGGTGCGAAGCGGGCGGTAGAGAGCCGTGTGACGGGCGGGCCGATGGGCGCACCACCGTCCGGGATCGGGAATCGGGGCGGAATGGACGCGATCGACAACAACGCGAACGAGCCGCCGATCCCGCCCGCGGACCTGAACGGGCCGCCGATCCCGCCCGCGGACCCGAACGGGCCGCCGATCCCGCCCACCGACGCGCATGGACGGACGATCCCGCCCATCGACGCCCCGTCGCCCCCTGGTACCGCTGCCGCGCCCCCGCAGCGCACCGGCCTCGCCGCCCTCTCCCCGCGCTACCAGGTCGCGGGCGCGCTCGCGATGGCGCTGATCGCCGTCACGGCCTGCGTCCACGCAGGGATGCTCTTCCTGCACGTCGCCCCCTCGAACACCATGACCAAGCAGCACGGGCAGGTCGTCGACGACTGGGTCTACCCCGAGTTCGAACAGAACTGGAAGCTCTTCGCGCCCAACCCGATGCAGCAGAACATCGCGGTGCAGGCCCGCGCCGAGATCCGTACGGACGACGGAACCACCCGGACCACCGGCTGGTACGACCTCTCCGCGCGCGACGGCGCCGCCATCGACGGGAATCTGCTGCCCAGCCACACGCAGCAGAACGAACTGCGAAGGGCCTGGGACTTCTACGTGGGGGCGCACGACGCGCAGAATCGTCCCCGCGGCCTGCGCGGGGAGCTCTCGGAGCGCTACATCCGCCGCATCGTGGTGATGCGCGTCGAGCGCGAGGAGTCCATGGGGCGCGGCGCCACCATCGAGCGCGTCCAGGTCCGCTCCAGGACCACGAACGTGACCGCTCCTGAGTGGAGCGACGAGAAGGTCAACACCAAACCGGTGCTCCGCCAGTTGTCGTGGTGGTCCGTGACGTCCGACGACATGCCCCTGGGCAAGGCTCAGGGGTCCGAGGGGGACGCCCGATGAACCGCTTCGGCTCCCAGCTCGGGCACGGCATCGAACGGATCACCTCGTCCGCTCTCGGGCCCCGCCAGACCGCCGTGATCCGCATCGGGTTCGCCGCCACCTGGCTGGTCTTCCTGCTGCGCGAACTCCCCAACCGCCACGAGCTCTACGGGCCCGACAGCCCGTGGAGCTGGGACATGGCCCAACAGCTCATCGCGGAGAACGACGCCTTCACGGCCCTGATGTGGTCCGACGGGCGCATCTGGTTCGAGACCGTCTACGCGCTCGCCGTCTTGAGCAGCGCCCTGCTGATGCTCGGCTGGCGCACCCGCACGATGTCCGTGATCTTCATGATCGGGGTGCTCTCGCTGCAGAACCGCTCCATCTTCATGGGCGATGGCGGCGACAACGTCATCCACCTCATGGCGACCTATCTGGTGTTCACGCGCTGCGGCCAGGTCTGGTCGCTCGACGCCCGGCGCGGCGCGCGTGCACGCGCGCGTGCGGCATCGGTGGAGCAAGGGGAGACACCGGTCGCGCAGGGGAAGGCGGCTGAGCCGCCCGTCGACAGGGTCGGGCCCGTGCTGTGGTGGGTCCTCGGGCTCGGCCTCTGCGTGGTGACGTTGATGGGGGAGCTCAGCGGGGGATGGTCGCTGGTCTTCTGGGGGCTGTGGCTGGCGCACGGTCTGTGGTGGGCCGTCGGACGGCGCGCGCCCGACGGCGAGGCGCACAAGCTGCTCGACGTCGTCGTCAAGCTCGCGCACAACGCCGCGCTCCTTGTGATCATGGTCGAGGCGTGTCTGATCTACGCGACGGCCGGCTGGTACAAGATCCAGGGCAGCCGCTGGCAGGACGGCACGGCCATCTATTACCCGCTGCGCCTCGATTACTTCTCCCCCTGGCCCGCGCTCTCCGACCTGCTCGCCTCGCACGGCCTCATGGTGATGCTGGTGACGTACGGGACGGTCGCCGTACAGGTCGCCTTCCCCTTCACTCTCTTCAACAGGCGCGTCAAGAACGTCCTGCTCGCCGCCATGATCTGCGAGCACGCGGTCATCGCGGTCGTCCTCGGCCTGCCGTTCTTCTCGCTCGCGATGATCGCGGCAGACGCGGTGTTCCTGCCGACGTCGTTCCTGCGGCGCGTCGGCGAATGGACGACGCGCGCGCGTCGGGCGCTGTTCTCACGGGTTTCGCGGTTTTCGTGGTTCTCGCGCGGCGGCACGGTGCCGGGGCAGCGCGGGGCGGACGAGGAACCGGCCCCGGAATCCACCGAGCACGCGCGCGTAGGCTTCCCTTCATGAACGGGACGTACGCGGGATGAGCGGGACGCGCCAGCGGGATCCGGACGATGCCGTGCGCGCCTGGCGGGGGATCGCGGACACCTCCGTGCTCCTCGACGGCTTCCATGCCATCAAGCACGCGCTGCGCTTCGGAGCGGTGATCCCCTCGGCTCTGGCCGGTGACAGGGCCGCTGTCCTCGCCCTCGCCGACGAGCTCGCGCCGGATGTGAAAGAAGCCCTCGACGCGCTCCTGGTCCAGGTCCCGGACACGACTCTGCGCTCCCTTGTGCCGCGTCTGCATCCCACCGGAGTGGCCGCTCTCGCGGTACGCCCTTCCCGTACGGCGAATCTCGACGCGCTGGCCCGCATGCCGAGGACCGCGCCCGTCGTCGTCCTCGACGACCCCCGCAACCTGGGCAACGCCGGGGCCGTGATCCGGCTCGCGGCGGGGTTCGGGGCGACGGGCGTCGTCACGACCGGCACGATCGACCCCTGGCACCCCACGGTCGTACGCGGCGGTGCCGGCCTGCACTTCGCCACGGCCGTCGAGCGGACGGACGTCTCCGAGCTGCCGCCGGGGCCGGTGTTCGCGCTCGACGCGGAGGGCGAGGACATCCGCGGCCTCAAGCTGCCGGACGACGCCGTGCTGGCCTTCGGGTCCGAGCGCAGCGGCCTGTCCGGGCAGCTGCGGGAGCGCGCCGACCACTTGGTCTCGCTGCCGATGCGACCCCAGGTCTCCAGCTACAACCTGGCCACCAGCGTCGGGATGACGCTCTTCCACTGGTCGGCGGGCAGGCCTCCGGGCGCGGAGGCCTGAACCCGCCGCGAGGCGTCAGGCGTCCCTGCGCACCTCCACCACCCGGAAGCGGTTGGCCACGAAAGCGCCGTCGCACAGGGCGGCGTTCGCCGCCGGGTTGCCGCCCGAGCCGTGGAAGTCCGAGAACGCGGCCGTCTGGTTCACATAGACGCCGCCCGTGAGGTTCAAGGAGAGCTGGGCGCACTCCTCCAGGCAGGTCTCCTCGACGGCTCCGGACACCTCGTCCGACGTCGTGTACGCGCCGACCGTCATCGCGCCCTTGTCGCGCACCGTGCGGCGCAGCAACTCCACGGCGTCCGCGGAGGAGTCGACCGCGACGGCGAAGGAGACGGGGCCGAAGCACTCGTTCAGATAGACCGCCTCGGCGTCCGGCTTCGCGCCGTCCAGCTTGACGATCACCGGAGTGCGGACCACGGCGTCCGGGAACTCCGGGTTGCTGATCTCCCGTGAGGGGAGAGCCACTTCGCCGAGACCCGCCGCGGCCTCAAGACGGGCCTTCACGTCCGGGTTCACGAGGGCGCCGAGGATGCCGTTCGCCCGGGCGTCGTCGCCGAGCAGGCCGTTCACCGATGCGGCGAGGTCGGAGACCACGTCGTCGTACGACTTGGCTCCGGCGTCGGTCGCGATGCCGTCCCGGGGGATCAGGAGGTTCTGCGGGGTCGTGCACATCTGGCCGCTGTACAGCGACAGGGAGAAGGCCAGGTTGGACAGCATCCCCTTGTAGTTGTCGGTCGAGTCGACGACGACCGTGTTCACGCCGGCCTTTTCCGTGTAGACCTGCGCCTGGCGGGCGTTGGCCTCCAGCCAGTCTCCGAAGGCCGTGGAACCCGTGTAGTCGATGATCTTGACCTCGGGGCGCACGGCGAGGGTCTTGGCGATGCCTTCGTCCGGTCGCTCGGCGGCCAGGCACACCAGGTTCGGGTCGAAGCCCGCGTCGGCGAGGACCTCGCGCGCGACACGCACCGTCAGCGCGAGCGGCAGCACCGCACGCGGGTGGGGCTTGACCAGGACCGGGTTGCCGGTGGCCAGGGAGGCGAACAGGCCCGGGTAGCCGTTCCACGTCGGGAACGTGTTGCAGCCGATCAGGAGCGCGATGCCGCGCGCCACGGGCGTGAAGCGCTTGTCCAGGGTGATCGGGTCGCGCTTGCCCTGGGGCTTGGACCACTCGGCGGCTTCGGGGGTGCGGGCCTGCTCGGCGTACGCATACGCCACCGCTTCGAGGCCGCGGTCCTGGGCGTGCGGTCCGCCCGCCTGGAAGGCCATCATGAAGGCCTGGCCGCTGGTGTGCATGACCGCGTGCGCCATCTCGTGCGTGCGGGCGCTGATGCGCGACAGGATCTCCAGACAGACCATCGCGCGCACTTCCGCGCCCGCCTCGCGCCAGGCGTGCATTCCGGCGCGCATCGCGGGCAGCAGCGTGTCGATGTCCGGGTGGGGGTACGTGATGCCCAACTCGGTTCCGTACGGCGAGATTTCCGCGCCTGTCCAGTCGTCCGTGCCCGGCTGGTCGAGGTCGAAGCGGCTGCCGAGGAGGGCGTCGAAGGCGGATTTGCCCTCGGGCAGGCTCAGGCTGCCGTTCTCTCCATAGGCCTTGGGGTGCTCGGGGTGCGGCGACCAGTACGCGCGCGTGCGGATCGTCTCCAGCGCTTGGTCGAGCGTGGGCCGGTGTGTGGCGATCAGCTGGTGCGCGGTGAGTTCGGCGGCCATATCGGACCAACTCCTCGTCGAGCCGGCTCTGCGTCGAGCCGGCGAGCTGGGCAGGGCGGTGGGCAGGAGCAGTGGGCGGGAACAGACAGACAGAGCTAGAGTAACCGAACGATCGGTCGGGACAAGGGGGTCCGCCGAACCTGTGGACAACTTCTCGCCGGGCACCCCCGCGCCCTCCGGCGGACGTCTCGTGCGGGAGGATCGCGAGCATGACAGCACTCGAGTTCAGCAGCCCCGTTGCCGTGGTCGGCACCGGCACCATGGGACAGGGCATAGCCCAGGTCGCCCTGCTGGCCGGCCACCCCGTGCGGCTGTACGACGCAGTGGAGGGCCAGGCGACGACCGCGGCGGCCGCGATCGGCGCGCGCCTGGACCGGCTCGTCGAGAAGGGCAGGCTCACCGCCGACGACCGGTCCGCCGCCGGGAGCCGGATCACACCGGTCGACGGCCTCGCCGATCTTGCCGGGTGCGGACTTGTCATCGAGGCGGTCCTGGAGCAACTGCCCGTCAAACAGAGCCTCTTCGAGGAGCTGGAAAAGATCGTGGACGAGGACTGTCTCCTCGCCACCAACACATCCTCCCTCTCCGTCACCGCCATCGCGGGCACGCTCGGAAAGCCCGGCCGCTTCGTCGGACTGCACTTCTTCAATCCGGCGCCGCTCCTCCCCCTCGTCGAGGTCGTCAGCGGCTCCGCGACCGACGAAACGGCCGCCACGCGCGCATACGAGACGGCGCGGGCCTGGGGCAAGACACCGGTGCGCAGCGCGGACACCCCCGGCTTCATCGTCAACCGGATCGCCCGCCCCTTCTACGCCGAGGCGCTGCGCCTCCACGAGGAGCGGGCCGCCGACCCGGCCACCATCGACGCCGTCCTCCGCGAATCGGGTGGCTTCAAGATGGGCCCCTTCGAGCTCACCGATCTCATCGGCCAGGACGTGAACGAGGCCGTCACCCGCTCCGTGTGGGAATCCTTCTTCCAGGACCCCAAATTCACGCCGTCGCTCGCCCAGCGCAGGCTCGTCGAATCGCGTCGCCTGGGCCGCAAGTCGGGGCAGGGCTGGTACGCGTACGGCGACGACGCACCGCGCCCGGAGCCGCACACCGCCGCCCCCGCGAAGGCCCCGGAGTCCGTCGCCCTGCACGGAGACCTCTTCCCGGCGGACGCGCTCGTCGACCTGATCAGGAAGGCGGGCATCCGGGTGGGCCGTGGGAAGGGCGTCCCGAGCTACCCCGGCTTCATCGAGCTCCCCAGCGGCGCGCAGCTCGCCCCGGCCGACGGTTCCGCGGCCGACGCGTCGGCGGAACCCACGATCCACTTCGACCTCGCGCTGGATTACCGGTCCGCGACCCGGATCGCCCTCGCCCCGTCGAGCAGGGTCGACGAACAAGCCCTGAAGGAGGCGACCGGCCTCTTCCAGGCGCTCGGCAAGAAGGTCAGCGTCATCGGGCACACCCCCGGAATGATCGTGGCGCGCACGGTGTGGATGCTCATCGACTTCGCCCTCGACGCCGTGGGGCGCGAGGTGGCGGACGCCGAGGACATCGACACCGCCATGCGCCTCGGCGTCAACTACCCGCTGGGCCCGATCGAATGGGGCCGCCGTCTCACCGCGTACCGGGTGGCAGAGGCGCTCGACCTCCTGAACGACGAGTACCCGAACGGGCGTTACGCGCCGTCCCAGGCCCTGCGGCGTCAGGCCGTGCGAGAGGAATACTCATGACCAACGCACGGCGCGACACGTACACCCCGGAGACCCTCCTGACGGTGGCCGTCCGGGTCTTCAACGAGCGCGGTTACGACGGCACGTCCATGGAGCACCTCTCCAAGGCGGCCGGAATCTCCAAGTCCTCGATCTACCACCACGTGTCCGGCAAGGAGGAGCTGCTGCGCCGTGCGGTGAGCCGGGCGCTCGACGGGCTCTTCGGGATCCTCGCCGAGGACCACGCGCGCGTGGGCACCGCCGTGCGGCGACTGGAGCACGTCACGCGCCGCACCGTCGAGGTGCTGATCGCCGAGCTGCCCTATGTGACGCTGCTGCTTCGCGTGCGCGGCAACACGGACACCGAGCGATGGGCCATGGAGCGGCGCAGGGAGTTCGACCTGCAAGTCGCCGATCTGCTCAAGGAGGCCATCGCCGACGGCGACCTGCGCTCCGACGTCGAGCTGCGTCTCGCCACCCGGCTGCTCTTCGGCATGATCAACTCCATCGTGGAGTGGTACAAGCCGGACGCCCGTGGCGCCTCGTCGGGCGAGCAGGTCGCCGACGCCGTCGTGCAGCTGGCCTTCGCGGGCCTGCGCAGCGGCAGCTGACGGGTCAGCTCTCCGGGTCCAGGTCGTCCTCCTCGAAGACCAGCAACGTACGCGTGCTGAGCACTTCGGGGATGGACTGCAGCCGGGTCAGGACCAGCTCGCGCAGCGCGCGGTTGTCCGGTGTGTGCACCAGGAGCAGCACGTCGAAGTCGCCGCTGACCAGCGCGATGTGAGAGGCGCCCGGCAACGTGCGCAGATGCTCGCGCACCGTGCGCCAGGTGTTCTGGACGATCTTGAGTGTGATGTACGCGGACGCGCCCTGGCCTGCCCGTTCGTGGTTGATCCGGGCGCCGAAGCCGCGGATCACACCGTCGTCGATGAGCCGGTTGATGCGCGCGTACGCGTTGGCCCGCGACACATGGACGCGCTCGGCCACGGACCGTATCGACGCGCGACCGTCCGTGTGCAGGATGTGCAGGATGTCGCGGTCGATCGAGTCCAGCGGGCGGGGCAGGCCCTCCTGGCGGTCGCCGGACCCGCTTTCCGGACGATCACCGTCGCGCCCGTCGGCCATTCGTTCAGATGCCATGTCCCCCCGCCTCCCTACCATGGACGTACTGCATCCATCCCAGGCTGTGGAGAACCGTTTGTCCACAGCCTGGAGGTGCCTGTAGCCAAAATGTGCCGACGACCGAACAATCGGTAGGTGAGGCGCCTCACGTTGTCGCGCCTCTTTGCCGCTCCCACGAGGAGATCGCTGCCACACGGAGGTGCCGACATGACGGTCATGGAGCAACGGGGCGTCTACCGGCCCACCCCGCCACCCGCATGGCAGCTCAGGACCGATCCCGCGCCGCTGCTGCCCGACGCGGAGCCGTACCGCGTCCTGGGCACCGAGGCCGCCGGCAAGGCCGACGAGGAGCTCCTGGGACGGCTGTACGCACAGCTGGTGCGCGGACGGCGGTACAACACGCAGGCGACCGCCCTCACGAAGCAGGGCAGGCTCGCCGTCTATCCGTCGAGCACCGGCCAGGAGGCGTGCGAGGTGGCCGCCGCGCTCGTCCTCGAGGAGCGGGACTGGCTCTTCCCCAGTTACCGGGACACGCTCGCCGCGGTCGCCCGTGGCCTCGACCCCGTCCAGGCGCTGACCCTGCTGCGCGGCGACTGGCACACCGGATACGACCCGCGTGAGCACCGCATAGCGCCCCTGTGCACCCCTCTCGCCACCCAGCTCCCGCACGCCGTGGGGCTCGCGCACGCCGCCCGTCTGAAAGGCGACGACGTAGTGGCGCTCGCCATGGTCGGCGACGGCGGCACCAGCGAGGGCGATTTCCACGAGGCGCTGAACTTCGCGGCCGTCTGGCAGGCGCCCGTCGTCTTCCTGGTGCAGAACAACGGCTTCGCGATCTCCGTGCCGCTCGACAAGCAGACGGCGGCCCCGTCCCTTGCCCACAAGGCCGTCGGGTACGGAATGCCGGGACGCCTGGTGGACGGCAACGACGCGGCGGCGGTGCACGAGGTGCTGAGCCAAGCGGTGTCCCGCGCGCGTCAGGGCGGCGGCCCCACGCTCGTCGAAGCGGTGACGTACCGCATGGACGCCCACACGAACGCCGATGACGCCACGCGCTACCGCGGGTCCGCCGAGGTCGAGGCCTGGCGCGCGCACGACCCGATCCTGCTTCTGGAGCGGGAGCTGACCGAGCGCGGTCTCCTCGACGAGGAACGGACCCGGGCGGCCCGTGACGACGCCGAGGCGATGGCGGCCGACCTGCGTGCACGCATGAACCAGGACTCCGAGCTGGACCCCATGGACCTCTTCGGCCATGTGTACGCCGAGCAGACCACCCAACTGCGCGAGCAGGCGGCCCAGCTGCGGGCCGAGCTCGAGGCAGAAGACAGCGCGGAGAACGTAGACGGCGAGGGGAACGCGCGATGAGCACGATCGCGGCCGAACGGGCCACCGAGAAGGCAGCCAAACCGGCCACCATGGCGCAGGCGCTCGGGCGCGCGCTGCGCGACTCCCTGGCCGACGACCCGGCCGTACACGTCCTCGGAGAGGACGTCGGTGCGCTCGGCGGGGTCTTCCGGGTCACCGACGGACTCACCAAGGAGTTCGGCGAAGACCGCTGTACGGACACACCGCTCGCCGAGGCGGGCATCCTGGGGACGGCCGTCGGCATGGCGATGTACGGGCTCCGGCCCGTCGTCGAGATGCAGTTCGACGCGTTCGCCTACCCCGCCTTCGAGCAGCTGATCTCCCACGTGGCGCGGATGCGCAACCGCACGCGGGGCGCGATGCCGCTGCCCATCACGGTGCGCGTGCCCTACGGCGGTGGCATCGGAGGCGTCGAGCACCACAGCGACTCCTCCGAGGCGTACTACATGGCGACTCCGGGGCTCCACGTCGTCACGCCCGCCACGGTCGCCGACGCCTATGGCCTGCTGCGGGCCTCCATCGCCTCCGACGACCCGGTCGTCTTCCTGGAGCCGAAGCGCCTCTACTGGTCCAAGGCCGACTGGAACCCCGACGCCCCGCAGGCCGTTGAACCCATAGGCAAGGCAGTGGTGCGGCGCACCGGGCGCAGCGCCACGCTCCTCACGTACGGCCCTTCCGTGCCCGTCTGTCTTGAGGCGGCCGAGGCGGCGGTCGCCGAGGGCTGGGACCTCGAAGTGGTCGATCTGCGCTCCCTCGTGCCCTTCGACGACGAGACGGTGGCCGCTTCCGTGCGGCGGACCGGGCGCGCGGTCGTCGTGCATGAGTCGGGCGGGTTCGGCGGTCCCGGCGGGGAGATCGCCGCACGTGTCACCGAGCGGTGCTTCCACCACCTTCAGGCGCCGGTCCTGCGCGTCGCCGGATTCGACATTCCCTATCCGCCGCCGATGCTCGAGCGGCATCACCTGCCCGGCGTGGACCGGATCCTGGACGCGGTCGCGCGGTTGCAGTGGGAGGCGGACAGCTGATGGCGCCCGGTCTGAACGTGAACAGCCTCGAGTTCAAGCTGCCCGACCTCGGTGAGGGGCTCACGGAGGCGGAGATCACCCGCTGGCTCGTACAGGTCGGCGATGTCGTCGCCGTGGACCAGCCCGTCGTCGAGGTGGAGACGGCCAAGGCGATGGTGGAGGTGCCCTGCCCGTACGGAGGCGTGGTGACGGCCCGCTTCGGTGAGGAGGGCACGGAACTTCCGGTGGGATCGCCACTGTTGACGGTCGCCGTCGGCGCTGCGGCCGGGAACACCGATGCGGCTCCGCAGGAGCCGGCGGAGCGGGCGCTTCAGGCGGCTGCCGCCGAGGAGTCCTCCGGTAACGTCCTGGTCGGGTACGGCACGGCCGCGGCGCCCGCGCGACGCAGGAGGGTGCGTCCGGCGGGGCCCGCCACACAGTTCGCCCCGGAGCCTGCCTCGCAGCCCGTACGGCAGCCCGTCACACGGTCCGTACGGCAGCCCGTACGGCAGGAGGAACCGCCGCCGCGGCTGCGGGAGCCTGCCGAGACGCCCGAGGGCTCCGGTCCGGCCAACCGCCCGAACGCGGACGGCCCGATACCGGTGATCTCGCCCCTCGTGCGGAAGCTGGCCCGTGAGAACGGCGTGGAGCTGCGGGAGTTGACGGGCACGGGTCCGGACGGGCTGATCATGCGGGCCGACGTGGAGACGGCCATCGCGGAAGGCCGGACGACCGCGCATGAGGCGTTGGCGCACGAGACGGCCGCGCATGAGGCGTTGGCGCACGAGACGGCCGCGCACGAGGAAACGCTCACGCACCCGACGGTGGCACCGGCCGGCGAGGTGTCCCGCGAAGCGCCGACGGCGGAGGCCCGCTATCCCCTGACCGGCATCAGGGGCCTCGTCGCGGACAAGATGTCCCGCAGCAGGCGTGAGATACCGGAAGCCACCTGCTGGGTCGACGCCGACGCGACCGAACTGCTCGCGGCGCGCGCCGCGATGAACGCCGCCGTGAAGGAGGGCGACGGGCGGAAGATCTCGCTGCTCGCGCTGTTCGCCCGCATCAGCGTGGCGGCCCTCGCCCGCTACCCGATGCTCAACTCCACCGTGGACATGGAGGCGCGCGAGGTGGTCCGGCTCGCCGACGTCCATCTCGGCTTCGCCGCGCAGACCGACCGCGGTCTGGTCGTCCCCGTCGTCCGGAACGCGAACAAGCGGACCACCGACTCGGTCAACACCGAGTTGATCCGGCTCACGGAGTCGGCGCGGGACGGGAAGCTGACGCCGGGGGAACTGACAGGCGGCACGTTCACGTTGAACAACTACGGGGTGTTCGGGGTCGACGGCTCCACGCCGATCATCAATCACCCCGAGGCGGCCATGCTCGGCGTGGGCCGGATCGTGCCCAAGCCGTGGGTGCACCAGGGAGAGTTGGCGGTGCGTCACGTCGTGCAGCTCTCGCTCACCTTCGATCACCGGGTGTGCGACGGCGGTACGGCGGGCGGGTTCCTGCGGTTCGTGGCGGACTGCGTGGAGCGGCCCGCGGTGCTGCTGCGGGCGGTATGAGCAGGCCCGGGGCAGCGCCGTGAGTCCTGGCGCGGCGATGTGAGTCCCCCTGCAGAGGCGATGTGAGTCCTCCTACAGAAGGGAGCGCCGAGGGGTGGCAATGATCCTTCGTGCGCCCATACTCGGGGGATGACCGCGCAGAGGGCTCCGGGTGGCGCCGTATCCGCCGCCGCGCACGCCGCCCCGACCGATGTCCCGCCCGACGATCGGCACGACGCTCCGTACGACGCCGTGGTGCTCGCGGGCGGCGGCGCCAGACGGCTCGGCGGCGCGGACAAGCCCGGCGTACGGGTGGGCGGCCGGGCGCTGCTCGACCGGGTGCTCGCCGCGTGTTCCGGAGCGGGTACGACGGTGGTCGTCGCCGGGCCCCGTCCGACCGCTCGCCCCGTGGTGTGGGCGCGCGAGGAACCTGCCGGGGCGGGGCCGCTCGCCGCTCTCGACGCGGGGTTGCGGCGCACGGGGGCGGAGCAGGTGGTGGTGCTCTCCGCCGATCTGCCCTTCCTGGAAGAGGCGACGGTTCAAAGTCTTCTCGCCGCCCTGCGGGAGAGCGGCGCGGACGGTGCGGTGCTGAGGGACCCCGGAGGCCGGGACCAGCCGCTGGTCGCCGCCTACCGCAGCGCCTCACTGAAGCGTGAGACGGCGCTGCTCGCCGTTGAGCACGATGGTCTGACGGGTCTTCCGCTGAGGTCGCTCACCGCGCGGCTCGAACTCGCCCGGGTCGCTGACCCGGTCGCGTCCTTCGACTGCGACACCTGGGACGACATCGCCGCCGCACGGGCGCGTATCAGGGAGCATGGGCACGTGTTGGATGAATGGATTTCCGCAGTCAAGGACGAACTGGGCATCGAGCTCGACGTCGACACCGGCTTGCTGCTCGACCTCGCCCGCGACGCCGCACACGGCGTGGCCAGGCCTGCGGCTCCGCTGACCACCTTCCTGGTGGGGTACGCGGCGGCGCGGGCCGAGGGCGGCGGGCCCGAGGCGGTGGCCGAAGCCACCCGCAAGGCGGCGGCGCTGGCCACGCGGTGGGCGGAGGAGGGCGACGGCACCGATGCGGGGCCCGGCGAGAAGCCGGATGCCGCCCCGGCCGTGACGCCACCGGGCTCCGCGCCCGACGTGGCGCCGCAGGTGGACCGGCCCGACCCGGGGCAGGACGCGCGGGCCGATATGCGGCCGGATGCCGGATGACTGGGCGGCCCGCGCCGGACGCCGAGCTCGACGAGGCTCTCGCCCTGGTGAACGACGACCATGACCGCAGGTCCGGCAGGCGCGCCGACGGTGCGCCCGTCGGCGGCGGCGACCTTCGGTGTGCGTCGGCCACCTCGGGTGACCCGGGGAACGACGCCCCGCCCCAGCCTCAGTCCGGCCCCGCGGCACCCGCCGCACCCACCGCACCCACCGCACCCGCCGCGGCGAGTGGACCCAGCGGCCAGGCCACCCCCAGCCCCAGCGACCCCACCGCCCAAGCCAAGCACCGCGACATCACCCCCTGGCCCGCAGCCCGCGCTGCTGCCGGACGCGCTCCCCGGCCGGTCCCCGCCGTCTCCGAGCCGAGCACCGTCCCTCTGGGCCAAGCGCTCGGCCTCGTTCTTGCCGCGCCCCTCGTCGCCCTCACCGACCTGCCCTCCTTCGACACCTCCGCTATGGACGGGTGGGCCGTAGCCGGGCCAGGGCCCTGGGACGTTCGGGCCGACGGGATTCTCGCCGGGCACGGGCGGCCGGACCCGCTCTCCGACGGCGAGGCCGTACGGATCGCGACCGGGGCACGGATTCCGCGGGAGGCCACCGCCGTCATCCGTAGCGAGCACGGCCTCACCGACGACAAGGGGCGGCTGCACCCCCAGCGGGACGTCACGCAGGGGCAGGACATCCGGCCACGCGGCCAGGAGTGCCGCTCCGGCGATCAACTCCTGCCACTGGGCACCCTGGTGACCCCGGCGGTGCTCGGTCTCGCGGCAGCGGCGGGATACGACGAACTGCCCGTGGTGCCCCGGCCCAGAGCCGAAGTGCTGATCCTGGGCGACGAATTGCTGACCGATGGGCTCCCCCAGGACGGCCTCATCCGTGACGCGCTCGGGCCCATGCTCCCGCCCTGGCTGCGCTCGCTCGGCGCGGAAGTCATCGGCGTGCGCAGGCTCGGTGACGACGCCGAGGCGCTCCACGAGGCCATCACCACCTCGACCGCCGATCTCATCGTCACCACCGGCGGCACCGCATCCGGGCCGGTCGACCATGTCCACCCCATCCTGCGCCGCATCGGCGCCGAACTCCTCGTGGACGGCGTCGCGGTACGCCCCGGGCACCCCATGCTGCTCGCCCGTATCGCCCCCGACCGGCACCTCGTCGGCCTGCCCGGCAATCCGCTCGCCGCCGTCTCCGGCCTGCTGACCCTGGCCGAGCCCCTGCTGCGTACGCTCTCGGGGCGCCCCGCCTCGTCGCCGTACACCGCTGCTCTGCGCGAGGACGTGCACGGACACCCGCACGACACCCGGCTCGTCCCCGTCACCCTCCGCGCCGACCACGCGGTGCCGCTGCACTACAACGGCCCGGCCATGCTGCGCGGGATCGCGGTGGCCGACGGCCTCGCGGTCGTCCCGCCGGGGGGCGGGCGGCAGGGCCAGGAGCTGGAGTTCCTCGACCTCCCGTGGGGCGCCGACACGGCGGCCGGGGAGTGTTTCACGTGAAACTTCCCGGCCACGACGCCATCGCCCGCCACCCCGACGAACACCTCGTCACCCACCGCATCAAGCTGCCCCGCCGAGTCGTCGAGCGGCCCCTGCTCCAGGTCGGCAAGCGGCTCCTCATGGCGCTCGCGGTGCTCGCCCTGACGACCTTCATCGTCTGGATCGACCGCGGCGGCTACCACGACAACTCGGACGACGCGCTCGACTTCCTCGACGCCGCCTACTACTCCACCGTCACGCTCTCCACCACCGGCTACGGCGATATCGTCCCGTACAGCGACAGCGCGCGGCTCTGCAACATTCTCCTGATCACGCCGCTGCGCGTGCTCTTCCTGATCATCCTGGTCGGCACCACTCTCGAAGTGCTCACGGAACGTACGCGCGAGGAATGGCGCCTGAACCGCTGGAGGTCCAACTTGCGTGAACACACCGTCGTCGTCGGCTTCGGTACGAAGGGCCGCTCCGCGATCCAGACCGTCTGCGCCACCGGCCTGAAGCCCGAGCAGATCGTGGTCGTCGACCCGAGCGCGAAGGTCGTCGACGCCGCCACGGCGGAGGGCTACGCGGGAGTCATCGGCGACGCGACGCGCAGCGATGTGCTGCTCCGTGCCGAGGTGCAGCGCGCCCGGCAGATCATCATCGCGACCCAGCGCGACGACACCGCGGTACTGGTCACGCTGACCGCCCGGCAGATGAACCGCGGGGCGAAGATCGTGGCCGCTGTGCGCGAGGAGGAGAACGCGCCGCTGCTTCGGCAGTCCGGCGCCGACGCGGTGATCACCAGTGCCAGCGCGGCGGGACGGCTGCTGGGCCTCTCCGTGCTCAGCCCGAGTGCGGGCATGGTCATGGAGGACCTGATCCAGCAGGGCAGCGGGCTCGATCTCGTCGAACGGCCGGTGATAAAGGCCGAGGTGGGGATGGGGGTACGCGAGACGGACGACCTCGTCGTGAGTGTCGTACGCGGGCACCGGGTGCTCGGGTACGACGATCCTGCCGTCGGGAAGCTGCAGTTGATGGACCGTCTCATCACCATCGTGCGGGCGACGCCGACGTCACCGATGGCTCCTGACGCCCGGTCGAATCCGCCGCGCGGCGGTCTGCGCACGTAGTCGGACCGGCTGGAATCCACAGAGAGTAGCCTCGCCCGCATGCATGCGATCACGATCCCCGAAGCCGGTGGACCCGAAGCGCTCGTATGGGCCGAGGTCCCCGATCCCGTACCCGGCGAGGGTGAGGTGCTGGTCGACGTCGTGGCCAGCGCCGTGAACCGCGCCGACCTGCTCCAGCGCCAGGGCTTCTACAACCCCCCACCCGGCTCGTCCCCCTATCCGGGACTCGAGTGCGCGGGCCGCGTCACCGACATCGGTGCCGGTGTCTCCGGATGGGAGATCGGCGACGAGGTGTGCGCGCTGCTCGCCGGGGGCGGCTACGCCGAGCAGGTCGTCGTCCCCGCCGGTCAGCTGATGCCCGTACCCGAAGGCGTCGACCTCGTCACGGCGGCCGCGCTGCCCGAGGTGACGTCGACGGTCTGGTCCAACGTCTTCATGATTTCCCACCTCCGTCCCGGCGAGACGTTCCTCGTACACGGCGGCTCCAGCGGTATCGGCACCATGGCGATCCAGCTGGCGAAGGCCGTCGGCGCCAAGGTGGCGGTCACGGCGGGCAGCAAGGAGAAGCTCGACTTCTGCCGGGAGCTCGGCGCGGACATCCTCGTCAACTACCGCGAGCAGGACTTCGTCGAGGAGCTCAAGAGCGCCACGGACGGCGCGGGCGCGGACGTCATCCTCGACAACATGGGCGCCAAGTACCTGGACCGGAACGTGCAGACCCTCGCCACCAACGGCCGTCTCGCGATCATCGGTATGCAGGGCGGAGTCAAGGGCGAGCTGAACATCGCCACGCTCCTGAACAAGCGCGCCGCCGTCACCGCGACCTCCCTGCGCGGCCGTCCCGCCGCGGAGAAGGCAACGATCGTCGCGGCGGTGCGCGAGCACGTGTGGCCGCTGATCGCCGCGGGCCACGTACGCCCGATCGTCGACCAGACGGTTCCGATGAGTGACGCGGCGACCGCCCACCGCGTACTGGAGGAGAGCTCGCACATCGGCAAGGTGCTGCTCGTTCGCTGAGCGCCTCGCCACCGGGTTGCCGAGACAGGCCGCTGAGACAGGCCGTTGAGACAGGTCGCTGAGACGGTCGAGATGCCGGAGTTGTGTCACTGTGTGACGCTTGGTGCAGCTTCAGTGATCTCTCTTGATCTTGATCTTGGCGACCCGGTAGCGGGAGGGGGTCAGCGCGATGACTCCGATGACTCCATGGCTTCGTCCCTTGCTTCGTCCTTTGCTGATCCTGACGGTGCTCCTGGCCGTCTCACCGATATCACTCTCGTACGCCGCTGATCCCTCCCCCAGCGAGACCCGTGCCGGAAGCGTCCCCGGCGAGGGCCGGGTCCGGCCCGGGCGTGCGGATCCGGTGCCACCACCGCCACCACCCCCCTCTCCGGCGGTGTCCGTACCGGCCCACAGGCCGAAGCCGCCCCCCGCCGAGCAGGCCGACAAGCAGGCCGACAAGCAGGCCGACAGGCAGTCCGGCACCAGGACCACCGCATCCGACGCCACCCGGCGCACCGCCGCCGGACCGGCCGTCCCCGGTCTTCGCGTCCTGCCGCTCGGCAGCGGGCTCGTCCTCATCGGCCTCGGTCTCGCCTTCCTCGCCGTGCGGCTGCGACGAGGCTGATACGGCCGCCCCGTACACGGTGGATCAGCGGCAAATGGGGGCACTACCGATGTGTGATGTACGCGTGCGAGAGAATGGCGGCATGGAGATGCCGAGGAACGAAAGGTCGCCGGAGAGCCCCCAGGTCCTGGTTGTCGGACAGGACGGAATGGCGCTCGGCGGCGGCGGAGACGACGAATCCCGCGAGGTCCCGGTGACGGACATGGTCGAACAGCCGGCGAAGGTCATGCGCATCGGCAGCATGATCAAGCAGCTGCTCGAGGAGGTGCGGGCGGCACCTCTCGACGAGGCGAGCCGGGTACGGCTCAAGGAGATCCACGCCAGTTCGGTCAAGGAGCTCGAGGACGGTCTGGCCCCCGAGCTCGTCGAGGAACTGGAACGGCTCTCCCTGCCCTTCACCGACGAGGGAGTGCCCAGCGACGCCGAACTGCGCATCGCGCAGGCCCAGCTCGTGGGATGGCTGGAGGGGCTTTTCCACGGGATCCAGACGGCTCTCTTCGCGCAGCAGATGGCCGCGCGGGCACAGCTTGAGTCGATGCGGCGCGCGTTGCCGCCCGGTGCGGGCGGCGGCGAGGAGGAAGAGGACGGCGGTATCGCGGGGCGGTCCGGAGGGCCCTACCTCTAAGCGGATACCAGTAAGCGGCCACCCGGTACTGAAGAACGCCAGATACCAAAGAACGCCACGTAGTAAAAACGCCAGGTACTGAAAACGTGAAGGGCCCGGTCACAAGGTGACCGGGCCCTTCACGTCAGGTTCCGCGCCTCACATCAGGTTCCGCGCCCGGAGTCAGGCGCTGAAGCCGTTCAGGACGGGTTGCCCGTGGAGAGCGTGAACTCGATCTTCACGTCCTTCGGGTCGATGTCCGAGTCCTCCTTGGGGGACTGCTGCATGACGGTGTCCTTCCCATAGGTGTTCTCGTCGATCGTGCGCTTGTCGTACTGCCAGCCGGACGCCTGCAGGCACTTCTGCACGGAGCGCCAGTCCTTGAACGTGAAGTTCGGGACCTTGATCTTGGTCTCGTCGTTGTACGCGGTCTCGGGCTCGGTGCACACGCTGGTCTCCACCGTCTGAGTCCGGTCCGGACCCCGATACCCTTCCGCGGGCGCGCTCGACTCCGTCTCCTTGCCCGCCGTGCCGCCCCCGTCGTCCTTGTTCATCGACAGCGCCGCGATCAGGCCGCCGACGGCGATCAGCGCGACGACGATCGAGCCGACGATCACCGGCATGTTCCGCTTGCCGCCGCCCGACCCGGATCCACCCTGGCCCTGCACGGACGTCTGCTGCGGCGAGATCGAGTACGGCGGCGGGGTCTGCGCGCCCTGCTGGGCGTACGCGTTCGCGGGCGCCGGAGTCTGGTAGCCGCCCTGCTGCGGGTAGCCGTACCCCGGGGTCACGGGGGCCGGGGCCGGAGTGGGCGGGCCGTAGGGACCCGGCTGGTACGGAGTCTGGACGTTGCCGCTCTGCGGCAACGAGCTGTCGACCGGCGGGAAGACCGCGGAGCCGACGCCCGCACCGCTCGCCGTCTGGGCCCCCGGCACGATGCTCGGCGCGGCCACCTGGAGCGACTGGGCGACGCGCAGGCACTCGTCGCGCATCGACTCGGCGGTCGGGAAACGCTCGTTCGGGTTCTTCTTCAGCGCGCGGGCGACGATCGCGTCCACCGCGGGCGGCAGCGAGCGGTTGATCGAGGACGGAGCGACCGGCTCCTCCTGGACGTGCGCGTACGCGATGGCCAGCGGCGAGTCCGCCTCGAAGGGCAGCCGCCCGGTGGTCAGCTGGAACAGCATGATGCCGACGGAGTAGAGGTCGGAGCGGGCGTCGACGCCGCGGCCGAGGGCCTGCTCCGGCGAGAGGTACTGGGGGGTGCCGACGACCATGCCGGTCTGCGTCATGGAGGTGACGCCGGACTGCATGGCGCGGGCGATGCCGAAGTCCATGACCTTGACGACGTTGCGCTTCGTCATCATCACGTTGCCGGGCTTGATGTCGCGGTGGACCAGGCCCATCTCGTGGCTGATCTCAAGTGCGGCGAGGACATCGGCGGTGATCTTCAGCGCCTGGTCGGACGGCATCGCGCCGAACTGGGCGACGGACGTGTCGAGCACGGAGCCGAGCGGCTTGCCCTCCACGTACTCCATGACGATGTACGGCATCGTCGCGCCGTCGAGGTCTTCCTCGCCCGTGTCGAAGACCGAGACGATGTTCGTGTGAGTGAGCTTGGCCACCGACTGGGCCTCGCGGCGGAAGCGCTCGCGGAAGGACTGCTCACGACCGAGCTCGCTGTGAAGCGTCTTGATCGCGACTTGACGATCGAGCACGGAGTCGTAAGCGAGGTGGACGGAGGCCATGCCGCCTTCACCGAGAAGATCACGCAGCTGGTACCGGCCACCGGCCAGCGAGCGTCCCGCATACCGTCCCTGTACGCCGTCCTGGCTGCTCATGTCGTGCGTCCCCCATCGGCGCGGCGTGCCGGACGGCTCCGCGGTCGGTGATCCATTCCCGCTATTCCTGGCCAAGTCTGCCCGAGGGCCCTGCTACGTCAAGCTCGATGCCCGTTCCGTGACCGTACGCGCAAGAAGCGTCTCGGAAGCGTTACAAGTTTGCGCGTGAGGGTGCCCGGCGGGTTTGATGTCCGGTCCACCTCGAACCGTCGGGACGCGTGAAGGCTGTAGCGTGACCCGGCGGGGCTCTCCCGGTACCACCAAGCACCACGACCAGAAACGACGGCGAGGACTGATGGCACAGACGCAGCGCGCTCAGGGCCCGTCCGACCCCGAGGCGACTGGCGGCGGTATGTCGGATGCGCCGGAGTTGTGGGGTAATGGCGGTCTTGTTGGGGACGGCCGATATCGGCTTACCCACAGACTCGGCCGGGGCGGCATGGCAGAGGTGTTCGCGGCCGAGGACGTACGTCTGGGCCGGACCGTCGCCGTCAAACTGCTCCGCTCCGACCTCGCTGAGGACCCGGTCTCCAAGGCGCGCTTCACGCGCGAGGCCCAGTCGGTCGCGGGACTCAACCACCACGCCGTGGTCGCGGTCTACGACTCCGGTGAGGACGTCGTCGGGCCGAGCGTCGTCCCGTACATCGTCATGGAGATCGTCGAGGGCCGGACGATCCGCGATCTGCTGCTCAACGCGGAGGCGCCGGGTCCCGAGCAGGCCCTGATCATCGTCTCCGGGGTGCTTGAGGCGCTCGCGTACTCGCATCAGCACGGCATCGTGCACCGTGACATCAAGCCCGCGAACGTGATCATCACCGACACCGGCGCGGTGAAGGTGATGGACTTCGGTATCGCCCGTGCCCTGCACGGCGCGCAGTCGACGATGACCCAGACCGGCATGGTCATGGGCACGCCCCAGTACCTCTCCCCGGAGCAGGCGCTCGGCAAGGCCGTCGACCACCGCTCCGACCTCTACGCGACCGGCTGTCTGCTCTACGAACTCCTCGCGCTGCGGCCCCCGTTCACCGGCGAGACGCCGCTCTCCGTGGTCTACCAGCACGTCCAGGACATCCCCGTACCGCCGTCGGAGACCTCCGACGGGTCGCCGCCGGAGCTGGACGGCCTGGTGATGCGTTCGCTGGCCAAGGACCCGGACGACCGCTTCCAGACCGCCGAGGAGATGCGCGGTCTGGTCCAGTACGGGCTGCAGATGCTCCACGAGCAGGGCAGCCACACCGGGACCTGGAACACCGGGCCCGTCGACGTCGCGGGCATGCACCAGGGCGGCAACACCCCGGCGATGGGCGTCGCGGGCACCACCGCGATGCAGCACCCCGGCGACTCGGGCACCGCCCAGATCCCGGGCGCCATGCTGCGTCCGCCGGGTGGCGACGACGGCGGCTTCGACGGCAGTCACCGCGACGGGAACGGCCGGGGCGGCCGGGGCAAGATGTGGATCCTCGCCGTGCTCGCGGTCATCGCGATCGCCGTGGGTGTCGCGTTCGCGCTGACGGCGAACGACAACAAGTCGAAGGACACGGACACCCCGACGAAGTCGCCGACGAAGCAGTCGGAGTCGAAGAAGCCGAGCAAGAGCTCGGACGAGGAGACCTCGGACCAGAACAGCACTGAGCCCGGCGACGGCTCCGGCGGTCAGGGTGACTGGAGCCCGTCCCAGCCGAACACCACCGGCCCGACCACTCCTGACACGCCCACCGAGAACGAGCCGTCGAACGACCCGACGGATCCCACCGACGATCCCACCGAGCCGTCGGATGACCCGACGACGCCCTCCGGGGACGCCAGCGACCCGACGACCCCGGACCCGCCGGTGACCAACGGCGGCACCGAGGGCGGGGACGTCGCCGGCGGCGACGGGGGCGAGGGCTGAGCAGAGGCGAGAGTCTCCTACGCATACGCATACGCACGCGCGCGTGGAGCCCGAAAGGGCGCCACGCGCGCGTGCGTCGTCACAGGGGGCGGTACACGGGCACTACAGGGGTTTGCGGGCCCCAGGAGGCGGGGTCACCGTGTGCGCTGGAGCTGCCGGTTCCGGCCGCCCTGCAGGGTGTGCACCGTGGCCAGCTGCGGCTCTATGCGCATATAGACCGGGTCGTAGAGCTCGCCGTCCACGTAGTGCGGCCCCGGGCCGAAGAGTTCCAGCTCGGCATTGGTCGGCTCGATGACCTCGCAGAGGCCGACGAACTGCACGGTCCACTGCCCCGTGCGCGCGGTCTCGGCGCTGAGGTTGTCCGCCCCGTAGGCGACGACACTGCCGATGCAGGCCTCGTGGTACCCGTACCCCTTGTGCATCCGCAGCAGGATGCGCCCGTCCACGACCACGTGGCGGGCGGCGGCGAGGAAGGGCAGCGCGCGCATGCTGGTCGCGACCCGGCCGTAGTCGGTGCGGCCGAGCAGTTCGAAGGCGAGCCGCTCGTCCTGTTCCTGATCGTCGGTGGGCATACGTCCACCCTCTGGCACCGGCGGGGGGCCGGGGAAGGGGATCTGGCCCCTAGGGGACGAGGACGTAAGTCCCGTTTCGGATCACGAGACGTATTGCGGGATCACTTTCAGTGATTCTGCTCCGCCTGAATGCGCGCCACGTAGGCCGCCGCCTGCGAGCGCCGCTCCATGCCGAGTTTGGAGAGCAGGCTGGAGACGTAATTCTTGATCGTTTTCTCGGCGAGGTGCAGCCGCTCGCCGATCACCCGGTTGGTCAGGCCCTCGCCGATCAGGTCGAGGATCTTCCGCTCCTGGTCCGTCAGGTTCGACATGCGGTCGTCGCCCTTGGGGGTGTTTCCGTCGCGAAGCCGCTCCAGGACCCGGGCCGTGGCGACGGGGTCGAGCAGGGACTTTCCGGCCGCCACATCACGTACGGCGGAGAGCAGTTCATTGCCGCGAATGGCCTTCAGGACATAGCCGGAAGCGCCCGCCATGATCGCGTCGAAGAGGGCTTCGTCGTCCGCGAACGAGGTGAGCATCAGGCATTTGATGTCCTCGTTCTGCGAACGGATCTCACGGCAGACCTCGACACCGCTGCCGTCCGGAAGCCGCACGTCGAGCACGGCCACGTCCGGTCGCGTCGCCGGAATCCTGACCAGGGCGTCCGCCGCTGTACCCGCCTCGCCGACGACCTCGATATCGGACTCCACGGAGAGCAGCTCATGGACTCCTCGCCGCACCACTTCATGGTCGTCGAGGAGAAATACCGTAATTTTTCCGTCTTCGCGCACGGAGCCAGTCTCACACACGATCTCTTCTTGCGCCCCAGCTGAACTCTTCCCGTGCGTGGGGTGCCCGGGATAACGTGCCGGTGTTCCGGCCCCCTGCCAGGCTGTGATCAGTGCTGTGACCAGGAACTGTTCCCGTCTTTCTGGATTTACTCGGAAATCCAAGCAGTCAGATACTTGGAAATCCAAGCAAATTCCCAGGTCAGATGGGGTTTCACAGAATTGGGAAGCACTGGGTAACGTGCATTGTGCAGGGCGCTCGCCGGGGCACCTGTCACGCCTGTTCCCGGCCGAGTCGCACCCACCCCGTGCGCGGGCACGGATCAGGCGAGCCGCACTGGCTTACCCGGTAATCCCGGGGGCCGGACCGACGGAGGAGCACACGTGACCGTGGAGAGCACCGCCGCGCGCACACCGCGCCGCAGCACTACCAGCGGCGGCAAGCGCGCAAGCGCGAAGAAGGCCGCGCCGAAGAAAAGCACGGAACCCCAGCTTGTCCAGCTGCTGACCCCTGAGGGCAAGCGGGTCAAGAACGCCGAGTACGACTCGTACGTCGCGGACATCACCGCCGACGAACTGCGCGCCCTGTACCGCGACATGGTCCTCACCCGCCGCTTCGACGCCGAGGCCACCTCCCTGCAGCGCCAGGGCGAGCTGGGCCTGTGGGCGTCGCTGCTCGGTCAGGAGGCCGCCCAGATCGGGTCGGGCCGGGCCACGCGCGAGGACGACTACGTCTTCCCGACCTACCGCGAGCACGGCGTCGCCTGGTGTCGAGGGGTCGACCCGACCAACCTGCTCGGGATGTTCCGCGGCGTGAACCACGGTGGCTGGGACCCGAACACCAACAACTTCCACCTGTACACGATCGTCATCGGTTCGCAGACCCTGCACGCGACCGGGTACGCGATGGGCGTGGCCAAGGACGGCGCGGACTCGGCCGTGATCGCGTACTTCGGGGACGGCGCGTCCAGCCAGGGCGACGTCGCCGAATCGTTCACCTTCTCCGCTGTCTACAACGCCCCCGTCGTGTTCTTCTGCCAGAACAACCAGTGGGCGATCTCCGAGCCCACCGAGAAGCAGACCCGGGTGCCGCTCTACCAGCGCGCGCAGGGCTTCGGCTTCCCGGGTGTGCGGGTCGACGGCAACGACGTGCTCGCCGTGCTCGCCGTCACCAAGTGGGCCCTGGAGCGGGCGCGTACGGGCCAGGGTCCGGCGCTGATCGAGGCGTTCACCTACCGCATGGGCGCGCACACCACGTCCGACGACCCGACCAAGTACCGCAGGGACGAAGAGCGGGAGGCCTGGGAGGTCAAGGATCCGATCCTGCGGCTGCGCGCCTACCTGGAGTCCGAGGGTCACGCGGATGAGGGATTCTTCGCGGAACTCGACGAGGAGAGCGAAGCGTTGGGCAAGCGAGTGCGAGAGGTGGTGCGGGCGATGCCGGATCCGGATCTGATGGCGATCTTCGAGAACGTGTACGCGGACGGGCATGCGCTGGTCGACGAGGAGCGCGCGCAGTTCCAGGCGTACCAGGCGTCGTTCGCGGACGAGGGCGGTAAGTGACCATGGGCGTAAAGAAACTTCCTCTTGCCAAAGCGATCAACGAATCGCTGCGCAAGGCGCTCGACACGGATCCCAAGGTCCTCATCATGGGCGAGGACGTCGGCAAGCTCGGCGGTGTCTTCCGTGTGACGGACGGGCTGCAGAAGGACTTCGGCGAGGACCGGGTCATCGACACCCCGCTCGCCGAGTCCGGCATCGTCGGCACGGCCATCGGCCTGGCCCTGCGGGGCTACCGCCCGGTGGTGGAGATCCAGTTCGACGGCTTCGTCTTCCCCGCGTACGACCAGATCGTCACGCAGCTCGCGAAGATGCACGCCCGCGCGCTCGGCAAGATCAAGATGCCGGTCGTCATCCGCATTCCGTACGGCGGCGGCATCGGCGCCGTCGAGCACCACAGCGAGTCGCCCGAGGCGCTGTTCGCGCACGTGGCGGGGCTCAAGGTCGTCTCGCCTTCGAACTCGTCGGACGCCTACTGGATGATGCAGCAGGCCATCCAGAGCAACGACCCGGTGATCTTCTTCGAGCCGAAGCGCCGCTACTGGGACAAGAGCGAGGTCGACACCGAGGCCATCCCGGCGCCGCTGCACAAGGCCCAGGTCGCCCGCGAGGGCACGGACCTGACGCTCGCCGCGTACGGCCCGATGGTGAAGGTCTGCCTGGAAGCCGCCGCGGCCGCCGCCGAAGAGGGCAAGTCCCTCGAAGTGCTGGACATGCGCTCCATGTCGCCGATGGACTTCGACACCGTGCAGGCCTCGGTCGAGAAGACGCGGCGGCTCGTCGTGGTCCACGAGGCCCCGGTCTTCCTCGGTACGGGCGCGGAGATCGCGGCCCGCATCACCGAGCGGTGCTTCTACCACCTCGAAGCTCCCGTGCTGCGGGTCGGCGGTTTCCACGCGCCGTATCCGCCTGCGCGGTTGGAAGAGGAGTACCTGCCGGGCCTCGACCGGGTGCTCGACACTGTCGACCGCTCGCTGGCGTTCTGAGGGAGAGGGTCGTGACGACGATGACAGACACTGCGCTGGCCGAGTTCAAGATGCCCGACGTGGGCGAGGGGCTCACCGAGGCAGAGATCCTCAAGTGGTTCGTGGCGCCCGGCGACACGGTCACCGACGGGCAGGTGGTGTGCGAGGTCGAGACGGCCAAGGCCGCCGTCGAGCTGCCCATTCCGTTCAACGGTGTCGTGAGCGAACTGCGCTTCCCCGAGGGCACCACGGTCGATGTCGGCCAGGTGATCATCGCGGTGGACGTGTCCGGCGGTGGCGCGCCCGCCGCAGCCGCTCAGACGGCTGCGGCCCCGGTGGAGGAACCCTCCCCCGCGGCGGAGGCCGCCCCCGCGGACGAGGACGAGGCCGCGCCCACGGGCCGTCAGCCCGTGCTCGTCGGCTACGGGGTCGCCGAGTCCTCGACGAAGCGCCGCGCGCGCAAGTCCGCACAGGACCAGGCCGATGCCGCGGGGACGTACTACGCGGCGGCGGTCCAGGCCGAACTGAACGGCTCCGGCACGGCTGCCGCCTCCGCCGCGCCCGCCGCCTCCGCCGCCTCCACCGCGCCCGCCGAACCCGCCGCCCCGTCCGCCCCCGCGGGTACCCGGCCGCTGGCCAAGCCGCCGGTGCGCAAGCTCGCCAAGGACCTGGGAGTCGACCTCACGGCCGTCGTCCCGTCCGGCGCCGACGGGATCATCACGCGCGAGGACGTGCACGCGGCAGTGGCTCCGGCTCCGGTCGCCGCACCCGCCCCCGCCGCCCCCGTGTCCGCCCCGGAGCCGGTGGCCGCCGAAGCCGCCGCTCCTGCCGCCCCCGTGGCCGGTGCCCGCGAGACCCGCATCCCCGTCAAGGGCGTACGCAAGGTCATCGCCCAGGCGATGGTCGGTTCGGCCTTCACGGCACCGCACGTCACGGAGTTCGTGACGGTGGACGTGACGCGGACGATGAAGCTCGTCGATGAGCTGAAGCGGGACGCGGACAAGCACGGGTTCGCGGGGCTGCGAGTGAACCCGCTCCTGCTCATCTCCAAGGCGCTGCTCGTGGCGATCCGGCGCAACCCGGACGTCAACGCGGCCTGGGACGAGGCGAATCAGGAGATCGTCCAGAAGCACTACGTGAATCTGGGCATCGCCGCCGCCACGCCGCGCGGCCTTGTCGTCCCGAACATCAAGGACGCGCACGCCAAGACCCTGCCGGAACTGGCCGCCTCGCTCGGCGAGTTGGTGTCCACGGCCAAGGAGGGCAAGACGACTCCGGCCGCGATGCAGGGCGGCACGGTCACCATCTCGAACGTCGGCGTCTTCGGCGTCGACACCGGGACGCCGATCCTGAACCCCGGCGAGTCCGCGATCCTCGCGGTCGGCACGATCAAGCTCCAGCCCTGGGTCCACAAGGGCAAGGTCAAGCCGCGTCAGGTGACGACGCTCGCGCTCTCCTTCGACCACCGCCTGGTCGACGGCGAGCTCGGCTCCAAGGTGCTCGCCGATGTGGCGGCGATCCTGGAGCAGCCCAAGCGGCTCATCACCTGGGCGTAGCCAGGACGCGGGGCGTACATACGTAGGCAGCACAGAGGACATACGACGAGGGGGCCCGCCGCGTGCTGCGGCGGGCCCCCTCGTCGTACCCCCGTCAGGGGGGTAGCGCCTGGCTACTTCTTGAAGCCGTAGTCCATCAGCTTCTTCGCGTCCTTCGTGCGGGCGTCCACGGAGGTCGAGGTGAGGACCGTACCGATGACCGTCTTGCCGCTGCGGGTGGCGGCGAAGACGAGGCAGTACTTGGCCTGCGGGCCGGAGCCCGTCTTCACGCCGATCGCGCCGCTGTAGCTGCTGAGCAGGTTGTTCGTGTTCGACCACGACATGTAGCGGTAGCCACCGCTCTTCGTGGTGACCTTCTGCTTCGTCGACTTCGTCTTCACGACCGTACGGAACGTGGAGTTCTTCATCGCGCTGCTGGCGAGCTTCGTCAGGTCACGGGGCGTGGAGTAGTTGCTCCCGCTGCCGATGCCGTCGAAGGAGTCGAAGTGGGTGTTGGTCAGGCCGAGGGTCCTGGCCTGGCTGTTCATCTTGCCGATGAACGACTTCACGCGGGCGGCGCGGGTGGAGCCCTTGCCGAACTTGTCCGCGAGCGCGTACGCCGCGTCGCAGCCGGACGGCAGCATGAGGCCGTACAGGAGCTGGCGGACGGTGACCTTGTCGCCGACGATCAGGCGTGCCGACGACGCGGTGTTCCTGACGATGTAGTCGCTGTAGGCCTTTTCGACCTTGACCTTGGAATTGAGGTTGAGGTTGGTCTGCGAGAGCACCACCTTCGCCGTCATGATCTTGGTGGTGGAGCCGGTGGACCGACGGGTGTCGGCGGCCTTGGTGAAGAGTGACTTGCCCGTGCCGTTGTTCATCACGTAGCCGCCCTTGCCGGCGATCGACGGCTTCGGGAGCGCGGCCGCATGGGCCGGGGCCGTGAGGGCTCCGCCCGCGAGTACCGCACCTGTGGTGACGATGACGGCCGACGCGCGGCGAATGCCCTTAATGCGGGTTTTCAAGTTCAATGCTCCAAATTGCCCAAATGCCCCTGGAATGCGGCCACATGAGGGTGCCGCTCGATACTAAGACTCACGAGAGTGGCGAATGGATGCATGCCGATGCGGGTGATGTCCGGATCGTGGAATGGACGCCCTCATGGGTACGTGTTGTATCTATGCTGTGCGCATGTCTGTCGCACCCACCTCGTCCCCCACTCGGGCCCCCGCTGGTGCCCCAGCCGGGGCCCTCAAGCAGCCACCCGCCGCCGAGCGCGTGTACGCGCACGTCAAGCAGGGCGTGCTCGACCGCCGGTACGAGGGCGGCACGCTGCTCACCGAGGGTGAGCTCGCGGAGGCCGTCGGGGTGTCCCGCACACCGGTGCGCGAGGCGCTCCTGAAGCTGGAGGTGGAGGGCCTTCTCCGGCTCTACCCGAAGAAGGGGGCCCTCGTCCTGCCGGTGTCCGTGCAGGAGATCGCCGACGTCGTCGAGACGCGGCTCCTGGTGGAGACGCACTCGGTGCGCAAGGCGGTGCCGGCGCCTCCGGCTCTGATCGAGCGGCTCGAGGAGCTGCTGCGGCAGCAGCGGGAGCAGGCTGCCGCGGGCGACTTCTCCGCTGCCGCCGTGACCGACCGCTGCTTCCACGCGGAGATCGTGCGGAGCGGGGGGAACGAGATCCTTGCCCGCCTCTACGACCAGCTCCGGGACCGGCAGCTGCGGATGGGCGTGGCCGTGATGCACTCCCATCCTGATCGGATCGCCAAGACGCTCGCCGAGCACGAGGAGCTCCTGAACGCTCTGACGTCCGGGGACGTGGAAGCGGCCGAGGCGGTGGTCGCCCGGCACGTCGGGTGGTTCCAGAACCTTGCCCGGGGAGATGTCCGATGAGGTTGCTCTTCGACGGTTCGCCGTCCGCCGGTGCCAGCTCGTGCGTCGCCTCGCCGTCTGCTGGTGCCTGCTCGTGCGTCGCCTCGCCGTCTGCTGGTGCCTGCTCGTGCGTCGCCTCGCCGTCTGCTGGTGCCTGCTCGTGTGCCGCCTCGCGGTCCGCCGGTGCCTGCTCGTGTGCCGCCTCGCGGTCCGCCGGTGCCTGCTCGTGTGCCGCCTCGCGGTCCGCCGGTGCCTGCTCGTGTGCCGCCTTGCCGTCCGCCGGTGCCGGCTCGTGCGTCGCCTATCGGCATGTCTCCCACCCGCTCACCCGGCACCGGAGGTCTCGATGAGTTCGGCCTCCGCCCCCCTCTCCCTCCCCGGTGACCCTCCAGGCGGCAAGAAGGCCGTCCTCGTCTGGGGCATCGGCGTCGCCGTCTACTTCGTCGCCGTCATCTTCCGGACCTCCCTCGGCGTCGCCGGACTCGACGCCGCCGACCGGTTCCACGTCAACGCGTCCGCGCTCTCGACCTTCTCGATCCTCCAACTGCTCGTCTACGCGGGCATGCAGATACCCGTCGGCCTGATGGTCGACCGGCTCGGCACCAAGCGCGTGCTGACCATCGGAGTCGTGCTCTTCACGCTCGGGCAGCTCGGCTTCGCGTTCTCGCCCTCGTACGGGATGGCGCTCGCGTCCCGCGCGCTGCTCGGCTGCGGTGACGCGCTGACCTTCATCAGCGTGCTGCGGCTCGGCACCCGCTGGTTCCCGGCCCGGCGCGGCCCGCTGGTCGCCCAGCTCGCCGGGCTCGTCGGCATGGCGGGCAACCTCGTCTCCACGCTCGTCCTCGCCCGGCTCCTGCACTCCGTCGGCTGGACCGCGGCCTTCGCCGGCAGCGCGCTCTGCGGCGTCTTCGTCCTCGTACTGATGACGCTGTTCCTCAAGGACCACCCCGAGGGGCACGCGCCGGAGCCGGTGCGGCACACCGGTGGTGCCTTCGTGCGCAAGCAGATCGCCCTGAGCTGGCGCGAGCCCGGCACGCGGCTCGGCCTGTGGGTGCACTTCACCACGCAGTTCCCCGCGATGGTGTTCCTGCTCCTGTGGGGCCTGCCGTTCCTCGTCGAGGCGCAGGGCCTGACGCGCGCCACGGCCGGGACGCTGCTCACCCTCGTCGTGCTCTCCAACATGGTGGTGGGCCTGGTCTACGGCCAGATCGTCGCCCGGCACCACGCCGCACGCACGCCCATCGCCATCGGTACCGTCGCGGCGACGGCCGTGATGTGGGCGGTCACGATCCACTACCCCGGCGACCACGCCCCGATGTGGCTGCTCATCACTCTCTGCACCGTGCTCGGCGCCTGCGGCCCCGCGTCCATGATTGGCTTCGACTTCGCGCGGCCCGCGAATCCGCCGGAGCGCCAGGGCACCGCCTCCGGCATCGTGAACATGGGCGGCTTCGTCGCCTCCATGACGACGCTGCTGGCCATCGGCGTTCTCCTCGACGCGACCGGCGACAACTACCGGATCGCCTTCTCCGCCGTCTTCGTCCTCGAAGCGGTGGGCCTCAGCCAGATCCTGCGGCTGCGGACGCGTGCGGTGCGCCGGGAGAAGGAGCGGCTTGTCGCCAGCCGCGTCGAGGCCGTGCACGTCCCCGTCTGAGGCGGGGGGCGGGGGCCTACGGCGTGACCGAGAACTCCCGCAGGATCGCCTCGCCGAGGCCGTGATCGCCCTCGATCTTGATCCGGTCGGTCACGGACTCGTACGTGATGCGGCCGCACGCGAGGCGGAAGTACGTCTCCCAGTCCAGGCTCAGCGTGGCGAGCGGGCCGAGCGAGGGGGCGCTGTCGACCGTGGCGTGTCCTTCGGCGTCGACGCGGACCGTGCGCAGGAACTCGACGGGGCCGCTCACATCGAAGACGACCGCTGAATTCGCCGGCGCCTGGGCCTTCTTGGCGACCACCTTGGCGAGGCCGTGCAGGAGGAGGTCGCGCGCCACGTACGCACCCTGGGAGTCGAGGTTGCCGGGCTTGCGCAGCGTCGTGCGCAGATCCTGCTCATGCACCCAGACGTCGAAGGCGCGCATCCGCGTGGCCAGTTCGAGCGTCTGCTCGGTGCCGAGCGGACCGCGGACCTTGTGGGAGGGGTCGCGCGACTCGTTCCGCAGCTGACGCGTGCGGCGGATGACCGTGTACTCCAGCTCGGAGGTCATCTCGGGCGCGGTGTGGTGGCGCCGGACGTCTACCTGTATCTCCGTGTAGCGCTGGCTCTCGGTCTGTACGTGGTACAGGTCGCGGGGCAGGGTGTGGATGGGGCGTGGATCGCCCAGCATCTCGCAGTCCAGGCCTATGACGTGGGAGACGACATCCCGCACCGACCAGCCGGGGCAGGGCGTGGCCCAGTTCCACTCTGCCTCGGCGAGCGGTGACACCAGCTCGGATATGGCTGATACGGATTGGGTCCAGGCGTCGGCGTAGGTTTGAAGGCTGGGATGGAGACTCACGGGACCCCTCGGCGGTCGTACGCGGGCGGTGGGTGTCTGAGACGCGTCGTGGGGGTCCGGGGGGGTCCCCCGGAAATTCACAGTACGCTGCCCACAGGCACCCCGGCAGTGCTTTCGTGTGACGATCGTAGGCCTGCATTGACGGCTCGAATGCCAGGACGGTGGTAGTGTGCGCGCCTCCCTCATCCAGATCGCCGTAGACGAGGGCGAATCGGTCAATTCCCGTCGCTCGCGGGTCTCTTCACTGGTACGTGAAGTAGCCGAGCGTGAGCGGCCGGATCTCGTCGTCCTCCCCGAACTGTGGACCACGGGCGCCTTCGCCTACGAACTGTTCGCGAGCGAGGCGGAGCCGCTGGAAGGGCCCACGTACGAGGCGATGGCCAAGGCCGCGAGCGACGCGGGCGTCTGGCTGCACGCGGGCTCCGTTCCGGAGCGGGTCGCGTCGGGGGACCTCTACAACACCTCGCTCGTCTTCTCGCCCCAGGGCGAACTCGCCGCCTCGTACCGGAAGATCCACCGGTTCGGCTTCGACAAGGGCGAGGCCGTCCTGATGGGGGCGGGCAGCGAGCTGGTGACGGTGCGCACGCCCGCCGCGGTGATCGGACTGGCCACCTGTTACGACCTCCGCTTCCCCGAGCTCTTCCGCGGGCTCGTCGACGCGGGCGCCGAGATGTTCGTCGTCCCCGCCGGATGGCCCGCGCGGCGGCGTGAGCACTGGACGCTGTTCGCCCGGGCCCGTGCGGTCGAGGACCAGGTGTACGTCCTCGCGTGCGGCACCGGCGGTACGCACGCGGGCGTGCCGCAGGCCGGTCACAGCATCGTCGTCGACCCGTGGGGCGAGGTGCTCGCCGAGGCGGGGGACGGCGAGGAGGTCCTCACCGTCGAGCTCGACCCGGCGAAGGTGGCCGCCACACGTGAGCAGTTCCCGGCGCTGAAGGACCGGCTGCTCGGCCTCGATGTACCCGAGGCGCCCCGGCGCTGAGACCGCGGGACCGCGGGACCGCTGAGCCGCCGCCGTCAGTCGTCGTCGCCCCGTTCCTTCTCCGCCAGGCGGATCACACAGACCGTGATGGCCAGGAGCAGGGACGCGTCGGCGTCGTCGCGGGTGATGTGCAGGCCGTACGCCTCGCGGACCGTGAACCAGCGGCGCGAGATGTCGGCCAGGAGTTCGCCGTCGTACTCGATGGCGAACTCGCGGTCCAGGATCTTGCCGCTCACGTCGAGCTCGGTGCCGTCGACCAGCTCCACGCGGTAGTGGTTGCGCAGGAGCGAGAGGCGCTTGCGCTTGACCTTGGCCAGCGGTTCGCCGTCCCGTTCGATCAGCATCGTGTCGCGCAGCGCCAGCATCTTGGCGCGGATGTCGATGAGGATGCGCCCCTGCATGTCCTTGAGCTCGAAGGTCTCGCGCAGGCGCATCGCCTTGCCGTCGACGAAGAAGACCTTCTGGCCCTGGTCGTCCTCGATCCAGTAGTCGTCACCGATGCCGAGCAGCCGGTCGCGTACGAGAAGTTTCATGCAGCCATGACTACCCCGCGACGCGCTCGGCACCAGGGGAAGCGGGGGAGTTCACCGTGAAGTGGCCACATGCCGTCGGGCCCGGCGGCCACAGGAGTGGCCGGCGGGGCCGCCGCGGCCGGGGCCCGGCCCGGGGGGGGGGGGGCGGGTGGGCCCCGCCCGGGGGGGGGGCCACAGGAGTGGCCGCCGGGCCCGACGATGCCTGTCAGAGGCCGTGGTGATGGTGGTCGTTCTCCGTCTCGACCACGGTCGCGCCCGGCGGCACGACTGTCTTGCGGCGCGCGTTGGTGAACGCGGCGACACCGATCACGCCCACGGCCATCATGATCAGGCCGGTGACGGTGAGGTTGATGCCGTCCATCTGCCAGTCGGTGGCGAACGCGAGGATGGCGCCCGCGGCGATCAAGATGATGCATCCTCCCAGGCCCATGTGGACCGCCTCCCTAAGTCGTGAAGTCGTGGCGTTGCGTCCGGGTACCCGGACGCGCCACGCCCACACGGAGAAGTGGAGACCGACCCTTTGCCTCAGCCTTCCAGGAACGCGACCAACGCGTTGGCCAGGAGGTACGGGTCGTCCGCCCCGCACAGCTCGCGCACGCTGTGCATCGAGAGGATCGCGACGCCGATGTCGACGGTCTTGATGCCGTGCCGGGCCGCGGTGATCGGCCCGATCGTCGTGCCGCAGGGCATCGCGTTGTTCGAGACGAAGCTCTGGAAGGGCACGCCGGCTCGCTCGCACGCGGCGGCGAACACGGCGCGTCCCGCGCCGTCCGTGGCGTACCGGTTGTTGACGTTGACCTTGAGGATCGGGCCGCCGTTGGCGCGCGGGTGGTGCGTCGGGTCGTGCCGCTCCGCGTAGTTGGGGTGCACGGCGTGACCCGTGTCGGAGGAGAGGCAGACGGTGCCGGCGAAGGCGCGGGCCTTGTCCTCGTACGTGCCGCCGCGCGCGAAGACGGAGCGTTCGAGCACCGAGCCGAGCAGCGGGCCGTCCGCGCCCGTGTCGGACTGCGAGCCGTTCTCCTCGTGGTCGAAGGCGGCGAGTACGGGGATGTACGCGAGGGATTCGGCGTCCTGCGCCGCGGCGACGGCGGCGAGCGCCGCCGTACAGGCGTGCACGGAGAGCAGGTTGTCCATCCGCGGGCCCGCGATGAGGTCGCGGTCGCGGCCGAGGTAGGAGGGCGCCTCGATGGGGTGCGTCATCAGGTCCCAGCCGGTGACCTCGCCGTGGGCGAGGCCTGCCTCCTCCTCCAGGAAGTGGATGAGGTCGCCTTCGTGTACGTCGTCGCCGAGCCCCCAGATGGGCTGCATGTGTTTCTGCTTGTCGAGCTTGAGGCCGTCGGCGACCACCCCGCGGTCCATGTGGATCGCCAGCTGCGGGACCCGCAGGAGCGCCCGGTCGATGTTCACCAGCCGCGTCGAGCCGTCCCGCAGCGAGAGCCTGCCCGCAAGGCCGAGGTCGCGGTCGAGCCAGGAGTTGAGCAGCGGGCCGCCGTAGATCTCGACCGCCACCTGCCGCCAGCCGTGCCCGCCCGCGTCCGGCTTCGGCTTGACGCGGAGGTTCGGGGAGTCGGTGTGGGCGCCGACGATGCGGTACGGGGTGTGTGCGGACGCGCCTTCAGGGACGTACCAGGCGACGATCGCGCCGCCGCGCAGTACATACTTCCCGCCCGTCGACCCGTCCCAGGCGTCGGTCTCCTCGACCTGCCGGAAACCGGCCTTCTCCAGCCGCTCCGCGGCGCTCGCCACTGCGTGGTAAGGGGAGGGGCTTGCCGCCAGGAAGGTCAAGAGGTCGTCGGAGTGGCCGCGGTCGAAGGCAAGAGGGGCGCGCGGAGCGCTCTTTGCGGGGGCGGCGGTGGGAGACGGGCGGGCAGGTGTGCTCATGGCTTCCAGCCTAGCCAGCAGTTCCTCAAGGCGAGGGTGGCCTTTTCTGGAGGTTCTGTACGTGACATGCCCGTAACCAAGAGTTTCGTACCGCCGCTTGGTGGCGGATGTCTCCCTCCCGCCCCGTGGATGTCTCCCTCCCACCCACGCGTTCACCCCGCGTACGACAGTGGCCCGCCCCCCGGAACGGGAGCGGGCCACCCGCAAGCGCCGTGGTGGCTAGAAAGCCGCCTCGTCAAGCTCCATCAGGTCCAGCTCCACGCCCTCGGCGAGCTTCCGCTCGTTCGCGACGCTCGGCAGGACGTTCGCCGCGAAGAACTTGGCCGCGGCGATCTTGCCCTCGTAGAAGGCCTTGTCCTTGGAGGACACGGCCTTGGCCGACTCCAGCTTCTCGGCGGCGACCGCCGCGCCCCGCAGGAGGAGGTAGCCGACGACGACGTCGCCCGAGACCATCAGGAGGCGGGTCGTGTTGAGGCCCACCTTGTAGATGGACTTCACGTCCTGCTCGGTGGCCGCGAGGTCCGTCAGCATGACGCCGACGATGGCTTCCAGCTCGACCGCGGCCTTGGCCAGCTCCTCGCGGGCCCCGGCCAGCCGCTCGCCGCCCGTGTCGACCGCGAGGAACTTCTTGATCTCCTCGGCGAGGCCGTTCAGCGCGGCACCCTGGTTACGGACGATCTTCCGGAAGAAGTAGTCCTGGCCCTGGATGGCCGTCGTGCCCTCGTAGAGGGTGTCGATCTTGGCGTCGCGGATGTACTGCTCGATCGGGTACTCCTGGAGGTACCCCGAGCCGCCGAACGTCTGGAGCGACTGCGCCAGCTGCTCGTACGACTTCTCCGAGCCGTAGCCCTTCACGATGGGCAGGAGGAGGTCGTTCAGGGCGATGAGCGCCGACGCGTCCTCGCCCGCCGCCTCCTTGATCTGGATGTCGTCCTGGACGGCGGCGGTGTGCAGGACAAGGGCGCGCATGCCCTCCGCGTACGCCTTCTGCGTCATCAGCGAGCGGCGTACGTCCGGGTGGTGGGTGATCGTCACCTTGGGCGCGGCCTTGTCCATGAACTGGGCCAGGTCCGGGCCCTGCACGCGCTCCTTGGCGTACTCCAGGGCGTTGAGGTAACCCGTCGAGAGCGTCGCGATGGCCTTCGTGCCGACCATCATGCGGGCGAACTCGATGATCATGAACATCTGGCGGATGCCGTCGTGCTTGTCGCCGATCAGCCAGCCCTTGGCGGGGTGGCGGTCGCCGAACGTCATCTCGCACGTGTTGGACGCCTTGAGGCCCATCTTGTGCTCGACGTTCGTGGCGTAGACGCCGTTGCGGTCGCCCAGCTCGCCGGTCTCCCAGTCGAACTCGTACTTGGGGACCAGGAAGAGCGAGAGGCCCTTCGTGCCGGGGCCGTGGCCCTCGGGGCGGGCGAGGACGTAGTGGAGGATGTTCTCCGACATGTCGTGCTCACCGGACGTGATGAAGCGCTTCACGCCCTCGATGTGCCAGGAGCCGTCGTCCTGCCGCACGGCCTTCGTGCGGCCCGCGCCGACGTCCGAACCGGCGTCCGGCTCGGTCAGGACCATCGTCGAGCCCCACTGCCTGTCGACGGCGATCGAGGCGACCTTCTTCTGCGCCTCGTTGCCCTCTTCGTGCAGGATGCCCGCGAACGCCGGACCGGAGGAGTACATCCAGACCGCCGGGTTGGCGCCGAGGAGGAGCTCCGCGTAACCCCAGATCAGCGAGCGGGGAGCGGTCGTGCCGCCGATCTCCTCGGGCAGGCCGAGGCGCCAGTAGTCGGAGTCCATGAAGGCCTGGTAGCTCTTCTTGAAGGACGCCGGGACCGGCGCGGTGTTGGTCTCGGGGTCGAACACCGGCGGGTTGCGGTCGGCGTCCGTGAAGGATTCGGCCAGCTCGTTCTCGGCGAGGCGGCGCAGTTCGTCGAGGATGGTCCTCGCGGTGTCGACGTCCATCTCCGCGAACGGGCCGGTGCCGTACAGCTTGTCGCGGCCGAGCACCTCGAAGAGGTTGAACTCGATGTCGCGGAGATTCGACTTGTAGTGCCCCATGGCGACGGCTCCGTTGGGTTCGGGGAGGCGGGAAGGTCAGGCGGGTCTGCGTAAGCGGGTCTGCGTAAGCGAAAAAACCACGTACCAGTTAGTAGCTACCGATAATGCTACCCGCCGGTAATAAGACGCAACCCCTGATCCCCCAAGTGTGAGCAGCGCCCCGTTCGGCCTCGGTAGGCTTGTCCTCATGTACGGCTACGACCAACAAGCGGGCGCCGGGCAGAATTACGCACCGCCGCAGCCGCCGCCGCAGCAGATGCAGGGCGGCGCGGGCGGGTACGCCCAGCAGCAGCCCCCGCTCTATCCCGAGCCGTCGCCCCCGTCCCTCGCGGACGCGGTGCGCGCCTTCACCACGGGGTCGATGTCCGCAGAGGACTTCCAGCAGGCCTTCGCCACCTCGAAGGTCTACTGCCCGCGCGGCGACAACCCCGGCTTCCTCGCCCTGCACAACACCCAGCAGCCCGTGATCCCGATGTTCACGTCGCTCAAGGAGCTGCGCCGATACGCGGGCAAGGAGTCCAAGTACTTCGTGATCACGGGCGCCGAGGTCATCGACCTCCTCCCCACCGGTTACGGCTTCGTCCTCGACATGGAGGGCGAGCACCGTATGGTCTTCGATGCCAAGGCTGTCGAACAGATGGTCGATTTCGCGATGCGGCGGATGTACGGCTGACCACTGCCCGCACTGATGCCGTTGTGACGCCCGGAGGGAATTACCTCCGGGCGTCTCGCGTTCCCGGTGGCAAGAAGTTCTACGTTCAACTAAAGTGGACGTACGAAGAAGGAGGCACCGACATGCCCGCTGTGACCGTCGAGAACCCGCTGACCCTGCCCCGTGTGGCCGCGTCCGCCGACGCCGTGGCCCGCCCCGTGCTCGCCGTGACGACCGCACCCAGCGGTTTCGAGGGCGAGGGCTTCCCGGTGCGCCGGGCGTTCGCGGGGATCAACTACAAGCACCTCGACCCGTTCATCATGATGGACCAGATGGGCGAGGTGGACTATGGAGCCGGTGAGCCGAAGGGGACTCCCTGGCACCCTCACCGCGGCTTCGAGACCGTCACGTACCTGATCGACGGAACCTTCGTGCACCAGGACTCGAACGGTGGCGGCGGCACCATCCAGAACGGCGACACCCAGTGGATGACCGCCGGATCGGGCCTCCTGCACATCGAGGCGCCGCCGGAGTCCCTCGTCCAGTCCGGCGGTCTCTTCCACGGCCTCCAGCTGTGGGTGAACCTGCCCGCGCGGGACAAGATGATGGACCCCCGCTACCAGGACATCCGCGGCGGCCAAGTGCAGCTCCTCACCTCGCCCGACGGCGGCGCGCTCCTGCGCGTCATCGCCGGTGAGCTCGACGGGCACGAGGGTCCCGGCGTCACGCACACACCGATCACGATGATCCACGCGACGGTCCGCCCCGGTGCCGAGGTCACGCTGCCCTGGCGCGAGGACTTCAACGGCCTCGCGTACGTGCTCGCCGGACGCGGCACGGTCGGTGCCGAGCGCCGTCCGGTGCACCAGGGCCAGACGGCGGTCTTCGGCTCCGGCTCCTCGCTGACCGTCCGCGCGGCCGAGAAGCAGGACGGGAACACCCCCGACCTGGAGGTCGTGCTGCTCGGCGGGCAGCCGATCCGTGAGCCGATGGCGCACTACGGACCGTTCGTGATGAACAGTCAGGCCGAGCTCCAGCAGGCGTTCGAGGACTTCCAGAAGGGACTGCTCGGTACGGTTCCCGCCGTGCACGGCATGTAAGCGCCTGTTGGGCGTACACGGCGTGCGGGGCCGGTGAGGTCATGCTCGGGTAGGAGGGTGAGCACCCTTCTGCCCGAGCCCGTACGCCGTACCGCCGCCTGGTGCGCCGTCCTCCTGCTCGTCGCCGGCGTGGCCGCCGTGGCGATCTGGCTCTTCGTCACCTTCAAGACGGCCGTCACGCCGGTCCTGCTCGCCCTTCTCGGCACGGCGCTCCTGGGGCCCGTCTACCGATGGCTCCTGAAGATGAAGGTGCAGCGCTCGCTGGCCGCGGGACTGACCTGCGCGGCCGTCGTCGCGGTCGTCGGCGGCGCGGTGTACATCGTGGTCAAGGCCCTGATCGACACCGGCGACCAGATCATCGCCTCCCTGAAGCAGGCCGCGACCGACCTGTCCGAGCACTTCGGTGCGGCGGGGACCTCCCTGGACGACATGGCGTCCAACGCCAAGGAACTGCTCGGCAAGTTCGGCGGCTCCGCGGCCTCCGGAGTGCTCAGCGGGCTCAGCGTCGTCGGCGAGATGACCGCCATGGCCGTCCTCGCCCTGCTGCTCGTCTTCTTCTTCCTGCGCGACTCCGACCGGGCCATGAGCTCCATGCGCTCGCTCGCCCCGCGCGGCACCGCCGACGTCGTCGAGGCGATGGGCAGACGTGCCTTCGAGGCCGTCGAGGGCTTCATGCGCGGGACCACGTTCATCGCCCTGATCGACGCCGTCTGCATCACCATCGGGCTGCTGATCCTGGGGGTGCCGGGGGCGCTGGGGCTCGGCGCGCTCGTGTTCATCGGCGCCTACATCCCCTATCTGGGGGCCTTCATCTCCGGCGCCGTCGCCGTCCTGGTCGCGCTCGCCGACCGCGGCTTCATCATCGCGCTGTGGGCGCTGGGCGTCGTACTCGCCGTGCAGGTCCTCGAAGGGCACGTGCTCCAGCCAGTGATCCAGTCGCGGACCGTGCAGATGCATCCGGCGGTCGTCATGCTGGCGATCACCGCGGGGGCGTCCGTGGCGGGGATCTTGGGGATGCTGCTCGCGGTGCCGGTGACCGCGGCGGCGTTCGGGGTGATCTCGGAGCTGCGGGAGCGTTATCCGGAGGGCGCGGAGGGCGCGGAGGGCGCGGGGTAGTTTCGGGCGCCGTCATCACCGGCTTCGCCGAGTTCGTCCTCAATCGCCGGACGGGCTGTTCTCCCCCTCGTAGAGCTCGAACCAGATGCTCTTGCCCTCACCCTTGGGGTCCACCCCCCACTCGTCGGCGAGGAGTTCCATGAGCACCAGCCCCCGCCCGGACGAGGCGAGTTCACCGGGGTGGCGCTTGTGCGGCAGGTCGTCGCTGCCGTCCGAGACCTCGGCCCGCAGGCAGCGCGATCCCGGCTCCCCGGTGACCTCGGCGACCAGCATGGCGTCGCCGTCCGTGTGCACGAGCACGTTCGTGATCATCTCGGAGACCATCAGGACCGCCGAGTCGACCTGATCGGCGACCGCCCAGTCGTGCAGCAGCTCCCGCATGTGCCGCCGCGCCCCCGCGATGCGCTCCGGCTCGGCCTGCGCGACCGTCAGGACGGTGCGGCGGGCGGGCGTGCGGTGGGCGGGGTGGCCGTACCTGCGCAGGAGCAGGACCGCGATGTCGTCCTCGCGCCGGTCCACGAGGGGGCCCGTGGTGTGGTGCGAGGAGGGCCCGTGCACGGCCTGTACGAGGGTGTCGGCGAGCTCCTCCAGACCGTCGTCGCCGTCGCCGTGGCCCCCGTACTCCTCCAGGATCTGGCGGATCCGCTTCCAGCCGCTGTCCAGGTCGTGGCCGCCGGTCTCGATGAGGCCGTCGGTGCAGACCAGCATCGTCTCGCCGGCCTCCAGGACGAGGCGCGTCGTGGGGTAGTCCGCGTCCGGGTCGATGCCGAGCGGCAGACCGCCCGCCGTGGGGCGCAGCAGAACCGTTCCGTCGCTCATCCGTATCGCGGGCTCCGGGTGGCCCGCGCGGGCGATCTCCAGGATGCCGGTGACGGGGTCGGCCTCCACGTAGAGGCAGGTCGCGAAGCGCGGGTCGGCGGGGTCGCCTCCGACATCGCCGCCCGACCCGATCGTGACGCCGTCCGTCATCCCCGACAGGAAGCGCGTCGCCCGGGAGAGCACGGCGTCAGGGCGGTGGCCCTCGGAGGCGTACGCGCGCAGGGCGATCCGCAGCTGCCCCATCAGGCCCGCCGCGCGCACGTCGTGCCCCTGCACGTCGCCGATGACGAAGGCGATGCGGCCGTTGGGCAGCGGGATCATGTCGTACCAGTCGCCGCCCACCTGGAGCCCGCCACCGGTCGGCACATACCGCGCGGCCACGCTCATCCCAGGGATCCGCGGCCCGAGCAGCGGCAGCATCGAGCGCTGAAGACCCTCCGTCAGCTCCCGCTCCGACTCGGCGACCCCGGCCCGCGACAGGGCCTGGGCCAGCATCCGGGCCACCGTCGTCAGGACGGAGCGCTCGTCGGGCGTGAACGAGACGGGGTAGGCGAAGGCGGCCAGCCACGCGCCCATCGTGCGGCCCGCGACCGTCAGCGGCAGGAACGCCCACGACTTCCGGTCGAAGGGCTGGGCGAGCGGCCAGGTGGCGGGGTAGCGGCGGTGGTACTCGTCGGGCGACGAGAGGTAGACCGCGCGGCCCGTGCGCACCACCTCGGCGGCCGGATAGTCCGTGTCCAGGGGCATCGCGGAGAAGGGCACGTCGTCGCCGGGTTTGTGGCCGTGATGCCCGATGATCTTCAGCCGGTCGCCCTCGACCCCGAAGACGCCGAGCCCGTCCGGCGAGAACCCCGGCATGGAGAGCCCGCTGGCGACGCGAAGGACCTCCTCGGTCGACCGCGCCTCGGCGAGCGCACGCCCGGCGTCGAGCAGGAAGGCCTCGCGGGAGCGCCGCCAGTCACCGGTGACCGGACTGCGCGCCGCGGCGCCCGGCGGGGGCTCGGTGACCTCCTGAAGGGTGCCGATGAGCTCGTACGAATGTGTCGCCTCGTCGATGATCGGCTTGGAGCGGCTGCGCACGATGCGAAGGACCCGCCCCTGGTCGTCCATGATCCGCAGACGGGCCTCGGCCAGGGTGCCCTCGGCGACGGCGAGCTGGACGGTGCCGTCGATCTCGTTCCAGTCGACGGGATGGAAGCGCGAGCGCACGCCCGCCTCGGTGAGGGTCTGGGCGTGCGGGGGAAGCCCGAGGAGCCGGGCCGCCTCGGCGTCGAGCGTGACGGTTCCGGCCGCGTTGTCCCAGCGCCACAGGCCGGTCGCGATGGCGGCCAGGACTTCCCGTACGGGAGGTAGGGGTTCGTCCCCCGCCTCTTGCAAGGGATCGTCGTTGCGCATTGACCCACTTTAGGAAGATCGGGGGGCAGGCCGCCACCGCCGGGGCGGCCGGGAGCGGTCCCGTGCGTACCGCGCGGTGTGATGCGCAGAGTAATCCGGGAAGCGATCTCCGCCCGGACGGTAGCCTTGAGCCCTGCCTGCTCTCTCCCCTATACGCGAACCCCTATACGCGAAGACTGGATGAACGAAGATGCATCGGTACAGGTCCCACACCTGCGGCGAGCTCCGCGCCTCTGACGTCGGCTCCGACGTGCGGCTGAGCGGCTGGCTGCACAATCGCCGAGACCTGGGCGGCATCCTCTTCATCGATCTGCGCGACCACTACGGGATCACGCAGCTGGTGGCCCGCCCCGGCACGTCCGCCGCCGAGACGCTCGACAAGCTCTCCAAGGAGACGGTCGTCCGTATCGACGGCAAGGTCGTCTCGCGCGGCACGGAGAACGTGAACCCCGAGCTGCCCACCGGCGAGATCGAGATCGAGGCCGCCGAGGTCGAGGTGCTCGGCGCCGCCCAGCAGATCCCGTTCACGATCAACGCGGACGACGGCGTGAACGAGGAGCGGCGCCTTGAGTACCGCTTCCTCGACCTGCGCCGCGAGCGCATGCACCGCAACATCATGCTGCGCTCGTCCGTCATCGCCTCGATCCGCTCGAAGATGGTGGCCCTCGGCTTCAACGAGATGGCGACGCCGATCCTCGCCGCGACGTCCCCCGAGGGCGCCCGCGACTTCGTCGTGCCGTCCCGCCTGAACCCGGGCAAGTTCTACGCCCTGCCGCAGGCCCCGCAGCAGTTCAAGCAGCTGCTCATGATCTCGGGCTTCGACCGCTACTTCCAGATCGCGCCGTGTTTCCGCGACGAGGACGCCCGCGCGGACCGTTCGCCGGGCGAGTTCTACCAGCTCGACGTCGAGATGAGCTTCGTGGAGCAGGAAGACGTCTTCCAGCCCATCGAGAAGCTGATGACGGAGATCTTCACGGAGTTCGGCGGTGGCCGCGAGGTCACGTCCCCGTTCCCCCGCATCCCGTTCCGCGAGTCCATGCTGAAGTACGGCAACGACAAGCCGGACCTGCGCGCGAAGCTCGAACTGAGCGACATCACGGACATCTTCGCGGACTCCGGGTTCAAGGCGTTCGCGGGCAAGCACGTGCGCGCGCTTCCGGTGCCGGACACGGCGTCGCAGTCCCGCAAGTTCTTCGACGGCCTCGGTGACTACGCGGTCGAGCAGGGCGCGAAGGGCCTGGCCTGGGTGCGCGTCGCCGAGGACGGTTCGCTGACGGGCCCGATCGCGAAGTTCCTGACGGAGGCGAACGTCGAGGAGCTGACCAAGCGCCTCGGCCTGGAGGCGGGCCACGCGGTCTTCTTCGGCGCGGGCGAGTTCGACGAGGTCTCGAAGATCATGAGCGCGGTGCGCGTCGAGGCCGCCAAGCGCGCCGGGCACTTCGAAGAGGGCGTCTTCCGCTTCTGCTGGATCGTCGACTTCCCGATGTACGAGAAGGACGAGGACACCGGCAAGATCGACTTCTCCCACAACCCCTTCTCGATGCCCCAGGGCGGCATGAAGGACCTGGAGGAGAAGGACCCCCTCGACATCCTCGCCTGGCAGTACGACATCGTCTGCAACGGCATCGAGCTGTCGTCCGGCGCCATCCGTAACCACGAGCCCGAGGTCATGCTCAAGGCCTTCGGGATCGCGGGCTACGAAGCCGAGACGGTGGAGCGGGAGTTCGCGGGCATGCTCCGCGCCTTCCGCCTCGGCGCCCCGCCGCACGGCGGCATCGCCCCCGGCGTCGACCGCATCGTCATGCTCCTCGCGGACGAGCCGAACATCCGCGAGACGATCGCGTTCCCGCTGAACGGCAACGCGCAGGACCTGATGATGGGCGCGCCCTCCGAGCTGGAGGAGAGCCGACTGCGCGAGCTGAACCTCACGCTGCGCAAGCCGGTTGCCTCCGGTAAGGGTGAGGCGGACAAGTAGGAGCGCCAGTCGGTGGGCGGGCCCGGAACCAATGCGTATCGGCATTGGTTCCGGGCCCTCTTGCTGTGCATGGCCACAGTCGACGCACATGTTCCTGACAGGCGGAGTGCCTAGCGTCCGGGGCATGACAGAGAAGAGCGATACGCACCCGGAGAAGCCCCAAGGCCCCTCACACAAACGGGACTTGACGCGCCGTAAGGTCGTGCTCGCGACCGGAGCGGCCGTGGCGGCGGTCGGCGTGGGCGGCGCGGTGGCGGCGAGCGCGTCCGCGCAGAGCGCGTCAGGGGAGAGCGGGTCAGCGCGGGGAACGGGCTCCGCGGCTTCTGACGCCGCCTCGTCCGCCTCGTCCGCCTCGTCTGCCTCGACCGCCTCGTCCGGCGAGACGTGTTACCGGCTGACCGCCGAGACGACCGAGGGCCCGTACTACATCGACGCCGACAAGATCCGGAAGGACATCACCGAGGACAGGGAGGGCATCCCCTTCACCCTGCGCCTCAAGGTGATCGACGCCGACACGTGCAAGCCGCTGAGGCGGGCGGCCGTGGACATCTGGCACTGCGACGCGCTGGGGATCTACTCGGGGTACGAGTCGATGAGCGGTGGAGGCGGGGGCGGCACTCCCCCGACCGGCGCACCGACCGGCGCACCGACCGACGCACCGACCGACGCACCGACCGGCGCACCGACCGGCGCACCGACCGGAACGCCCACGGGGACCCCGCCCACCGGCGGCCCAGGCGGCGGGGGCGGTGGCCACCAGGAGCCGACCGACGACGAGCGCTACCTGCGGGGCACGCAGCTGACGGACAGGCACGGCTACGTGGAGTTCCGCACCGTCTTCCCCGGCTGGTACCAGGGCCGTGCCGTGCACATCCACACCAAGGTCCACGTGGACGGCAAGCTCACCGACACCGGCTACGAGGGCGGCCACGCCTGCCACACGGGCCAGTTCTTCTTCGCGGAGACGGCGGTGCTCGCTTCGGCGGAGGCGACCCCGTACTCCACGAGCACGACGACGCGCACGACGCTGGACGAGGACACGATCTACGGCGGAGGCGGCACGCAGGACGGCCTCCTGAAGCTGAAGTACCGCAAGGGGCACATCGAGAAGGGCGTCATCGGGTCGATCACCATGGGCGTCGACCCGGACAAGACGGAGGACGGTACGTAACAGCCACCAGGCGGTAGCGGACCCGGGTCTCGCGTGCCCGATCTCAGAAAAGTCCCGCCGACCCCGCCCCTCTCGGCGCGTGTCGCGGGACTTTTCTGCAACCGCCTCTTGGGGCTCAGGGGGCGGGGATCAGCCATGGTTTTTCTGGGAGGGGGGAGCCTGTTTCTAGGAGGGACTTGAGGTTCGAGAGGACTGCGGGCCAGCCCGAACCCACGTCGTTGCGCTCCTTCTCGTCCGCGAGGTTCTCGTGGGTCACCGTGAGGCGCACGATCCCGCCGTACGGCTCGATGTCGAACGTGACCTGCGAGGGTTCGGCGGAGGCCGGGGCGGCATGGGGATACGCCCACGTCGTCACCAGGCGCTTCGGCGGCGTCGCCTCCACCACCTTGCCCGCCACGTCCGCGATGCCCGAGCCGTCCGTCCGCTGATGCTCCCAGGTCGAACCCTGCTGCCAGTCGGAGACGTTCGCGTGGCCCCAGTACGCCGCCGTCAGTTCCGCGTCGGTCAGGGCGTGCCAAACCTTCTCCGGGGTGCTCTCGATGTAGGTGACGTAGACGTACGTCGGCTTCGTTGGGTTCGTCGGGTTCGTTGGGTTCGTCGGGTTCGTGGTCATGGCGGCCTCCGCCTGTTGTTTCAGGGTGCTGAGTGCTCGTAGACGTGGGTCCTCGAACTTGTCGATCCATCGTTCCTGGATCTCGTGCAGAGGCACGGGATTCAGGTAGTGGAGCTTTTCGCGCCCTCGCCGCACGGTGCTGACCAGGTTCGCGTCCTCCAGGAGGGCCAGATGCTGGGTCGCCGACTGGCGCGTCATCGCCACACGCTCGGCCAGCTCGCCCAGCGTCTGGCCGTTGTGGGCGTGCAGCTGGTCCAGGAGGTAGCGGCGGGTGGGGTCGGCCAAGGCCTTGAAGACCTTGTCGACCCCGCCGGCCACCTCGGGGTTCGGGCTCCTGCTCGTACTCACCCTTCCATCATGCAGGCATTTGCCTGCATGTTCAAGACGGGAGTCGCGGGGAGCCGCCGGGAGCCGTCGGGAGCCGCCGGGAGTCGCCGGGAGCCGTCGGGAGTCGCTGAGGGCCGCCGGGGGGCGCCGGGGGGCGCCGGGGGTCGCCGAGCCGCCCTACATCCCCTACATCCCCGTCGTGCCGTCGATCCGCTCCCTCAGCAGATCCGCGTGCCCGTTGTGCCGCGCGTACTCCGCGATCATGTTGATCAGGATTCTGCGGAGAGAGATCGGCCCGCCCGTGGACCTGCGGGTGCCCGTCACGTCCAGGGAGTCCGCCGCCGCCACGATCCGGCGCGAGCGCTCGCACTCCTCGTGCCACACCGCGAACGCCTCCCCCGCGTCGCCGGTCAGCGTGTCGAAGTCCTGGTCCGGGTCCTCGTCGGAGTAGTACAGCAACGGGACTTTCTCGCCCGCCAGTTGGATGCGGAACCACCAGCGCTCCACCCCCGCCAGGTGACGGACCAGGCCGTGCAGCGACAACTCGGACGGAGGTGCCGCCCGCTCCGACAGCTGCTCCCGCGTCAGGCCCGCGCACTTCAGCTCGAACGTCGCACGATGCCAGTCCAGGGACGTCGTCAACGCCTCCCGTTCGTCGCCCGTGTCCGGCGGGGGCTCGCGGGTGTCGTCGCTCCAACGGGGTGCGTAATGCTGGGGAGTTGGCGAGATCCGATCGCTGCCGTTTTCCGTCATGTGCGCGAGTCTGGCAGTCCGCACCGACAGTCGCCTTCGGCTCGTGGCTGCGAACACGCGTGGAGGGGCCCGGGTGCTGTGTGGCACCCGGGCCCCGAAGGAACTGCTACACCATCTGCCGGCTCTGATACTGCGCCGGCCTTCTGTTTCCGCCGGCCCGACCTGGAAGTCGTCGGGATTGCGGGGATCGCGGTTGCTTGACCGGAGACCACCTCACTATCGATGTCCTGCGGTACCCGGGCTCAAGAATTCCGCCCGGGCGATCCTGATGGCGCCTGGCTCCTCCGTTCTTCCCTCTTGGATCACTTGCTTACTTACGGGACTGCGTACTGCTACGGGACTGCGTACTGCACTTGTGTGTACTGCGGTGCTGCTCACGGCGGCCCCTGATCACTGCGGGCCACCCGGTCCGGTCGTCAGTCCCGTCGCCGTCCTGCGACTGCTCTGGCTTCGAAACTCCACCACCGCACCGTCCTGCGAACTGCACTTGCGGATGCTGCTGCCCGGCAGTTCGTTCCTGCCGGGCCCTGCTCGATCTCGGCTACGAGAGAAACCATAGCCAGACCATCAATCAATGTCTACTCCCGCCGACATAGATTTCCGCATGTTCGACAGTGAGGTAGTCGGCCTCGAACATGGCGGGTGGGGTGGGAGGGAGCCCGTATCGCGGTGTCATCCGTTCCGAGGAGTCGCCGCACCCAGCAGCCCCACGATGCTGGAGAAGCTGTCCGCCGCGTGCCCCGCCTCCATTCCGCGCCGGAACAGATCGGCCACCGCCGACGGCAGTGCCGCGTCCACACCCGAGTCGGCGTGGGTGTCCACCACGTGCTCCATGCTGGCCAGGCCCATGGCGAGGCGGTCCACGTCGCCCTCGTGGTTGCCCGCGTCGATGCGTGACGAGTAGAAGGACAGGAACTCCGGCATCCCGGCCATGTTCAGGGAGGCGTACGGGAGGATGTCCGCCGCCGACAGGCCGTTGGCCTTGGCGAGGGCGACCGCGTACCAGTAGCTGGAGACGCTCGTCCAGAAGATGACCATGTTGAGCTGGTACATCAGCGCCGCCAGGCCGGCGTCCTCGCCCCGGTAGTCCGTCGCGCCCGTCAGTACCTCAAGCGTCGCTCGGTGTCTGTCGTACGCCTCGCGCGGGCCGCTGTAGAACGTCGAGGCCTCCGGCTTCCCGATGCCGTTCGGCGGGACGAGTACGCCGCCGGTGAGGTGGACGGCGCCGTGCCCGGCGGCCCAGGCCGCTGCCTCGCGGGCCTTCTTCGGGGTGTCCGAGCTGAGGTTGACGACGACCCGGCCGGGCAGCGCGGCTGTTGCCGGTTCGAGGACCGCGTACACCGCGTCGTAGTCCGTGAGGCTCAGGATCACCAGCTCGTTGGCGGCCACCGCCTCCTCGGGGGTGGCGGCGAGAATCGCGCCCCGCTCCACCAGGTCGTCCGCGCGGGACGCGGTGCGGTTCCAGAGCGTGACCTGGTGGCCCTTGTCGAGCAGCGTCGTCGCCATCGCGTGGCCCATGGGCCCCAGACCGATGAGGGTGAGGGGGGCGGGGGAGGTGAGGGAGGGGGTGGAAGCGGCGGAAGTGGCTGAGGTGGATGGGGTGGATGGGGTGGAAGCGGCTGGGGTGGAAGCGGCTGGGGTGGCTGGGGTGGTGGTCATGGGGCGTCTCCAGGTGGGCCGGATCCGGTTACTAGAACGAGCGCTCTATCTAGTGCTCGCCGGAAACCTAGCACGGCACTGGAACGAACGCTCTAATTAGTCCGGGAGGTAGGCTGCGCTCCATGGCTCAGACCAACGCCGTCGGATCCCGCGGAAGCCGCGGAACCCATGGAACTCACGGAACCCGCGGAACCCATGGAACCCGCGACCGCATCGTCATCGCCGCCGCGCGGCTGCTGCAGCGGCAGGGGTATGTCGGCACCGGCATCAAGCAGATCGCGAAGGACGCGGAGGCCACGCTCGGCTCCGTCTACCACTTCTTCCCTGGCGGGAAGGAGGCCGTCGCCGTGGCCGCGATCACGTACAGCGGTGAGGAGTTCGCCGAGGTGCTGAGGGACGGACTTGCCGCCGCCGACGACCCGGGCGCCGCGATCCAGGCCTGCGTCGCGGAACTCGCCGTGGGGCTGCGGGAGTCCGGGTGGGTCGATGGGTGTCCCGTCACCGCCGCGGCCCTGGAGACGTTGGGCGCGGATGACTCTGAGATCCAGCGGGTGTGCGCCGCCGCGCTGGGGAGCTGGGAGCGGCTCGTCGAGGAGAAGCTGCTCGGGTCCGGCTTCGCCCCGGGGGACGCGCGGGAGGTGGCGACCACGGTGATCAGCGCCCTTGAGGGGGCCGAGGTCACCGCCCAGGTCACCCGCAGCGAGGAGCCGCTACGGGCGGTGGGGCGTCAGTTGGCGCGGCTCGTGAGGTCGTACGAGGGTGAGGCCGCGGCGGTCGGTCGTGAGGTGTAGGTCACGCGGCCGGGGAGTGCGTTGCCGCGGCTGATGTCGCCTCGGCCCACTCCGCCACGAGCTTCTCGTACTCAAGGTGTTGCTCGGGGCGCAGATACCCGCCCGTACGAAGCCAGAGCGCGCGTATCTCCTCGTTCACCTCGGCCGCTGGGCGCGGCCGGTCCGGGGCGGCGGGAGTCGTGGTCATAGAGTGAAGCGTACGTACGAAGATGTGAAGACGACGTGAGTTCTGGTCGAATGTGATCGGTATCGCTATTTGACCCGCATGAATCAGCCAAGTTGGGCAAGAAGAAGGGGCCCGCGAGGTGAATCGCGAGCCCCTTCAGCGCAGTTCAGTCCGGTTCGATGCCGTTGAGAGTCGATGCATCGACCGATTACAGCCGTTTATGACTGCTTACGGCTGCTTACGACTGCTTCGGCTCCTCCAGGCGCGGGAACAGCACCGCACCCTTCGTCACCGTCACCCCCACCGGAAGCTGCCCCCACGTACCCGCGTCCTGGACCTTCTGCTCGGCGAGCGCGCCGAGCGAGGCCTCCGCGCCGAGCGAGTCCCACAGCTTCTGCGAGGTCTCCGGCATGATCGAGTTCAGCAGGACGGCCACCGCGCGCAGCGAATCCGCCGCCGTGTAGAGGATCGTCGCCAGGCGGGCCTTGCCCTCGGGGGACTCGTCCTTGGCCACCTTCCACGGCTCCTGCTCCGTGATGTAGCCGTTGACCTGCTTGACGAAGGCGAAGACCGCCAGGATGCCGGCCTGGAAGTCCAGCTCCTCGCCGATCTTCAGGTCGGCCGTCGCGACCGCCTTGGCCAGACCCTCCTGGACCGCCTGCTCCGCGGCACCGGACGCCGTCGCCTCGGGAAGCGTGCCGCCGAAGTACTTGCCGACCATGGCCGCCACGCGCGAGGCGAGGTTTCCGTAGTCGTTCGCCAGCTCGCTCGTGTAGCGGGCGGAGAAGTCCTCCCAGGAGAACGAGCCGTCCTGGCCGAACGCGATGGCACGCAGGAAGTACCAGCGGTACGCGTCCACGCCGAAGTGCGACGTGAGGTCCTGCGGCTTGATGCCCGTCAGGTTCGACTTCGACATCTTCTCGCCGCCGACCATCAGCCAGCCGTTCGCCGCGATACGGCCCGGCAGCGGGAGGCCCTGCGCCATCAGCATCGCGGGCCAGATGACCGCGTGGAAGCGGAGGATGTCCTTGCCGACGAGGTGGACGTCGGCGGGGAAAGTTGTCTTGAACTTCTCCTCGTCCGCTCCATAGCCGACGGCCGTGGCGTAGTTGAGGAGAGCGTCGACCCAGACGTAGATGACGTGCTTGTCGTCCCACGGGACCTTGACGCCCCAGTCGAACGTCGAGCGCGAGATGGAGAGGTCCTGCAGACCCTGCTTGACGAAGTTCACGACCTCGTTGCGCGCCGACTCCGGCTGGATGAAGTCGGGGTTGGCCGCGTAGTGCTCAAGGAGCTTGGGGCCGTACTCGCTCAGCTTGAAGAAGTAGTTCTCCTCCTTGAGGAGCTCCACCGGCTTCTTGTGGATGGGGCAGAGCTTCTGGCCCTCGAACTCGCCCTCGCCGTCGATCAGGTCGCCGGGGAGTTTGTACTCCTCGCAGCCCACGCAGTACGGGCCTTCGTAGCCGCCCTTGTAGATCTCGCCCTTGTCGTGGAGATCCTGGACGAACTCCTGCACGCGGTCCGTGTGACGCTTCTCGGTCGTGCGGATGAAGTCGTCGTTCGCGATGTTCAGGTGCTCCCAGAGAGGCCGCCAGGCCTCATCCACGAGCTTGTCGCACCACTCCTGTGGCGTGACGTTGTTCGCTTCGGCAGTGCGCATGATCTTCTGACCGTGCTCGTCCGTGCCGGTGAGGTACCACACCTTCTCGCCGCGCTGACGGTGCCAGCGCGTGAGCACGTCCCCTGCAACGGTCGTGTAGGCGTGGCCCAGGTGAGGAGCGTCGTTGACGTAGTAAATGGGGGTCGATACGTAGTACGCCTTTGCGCCTTCGCTCGTCCCCTGCTTCTCGGATCCAGTGGCCGCCATGGTCGAAATCCTAACGGCCATGGAGGGGGCGATTCACCTCGATTCCAGGGGGTGGACCCGTGGCCCACCCCCTGGACCGCCGCTACGGGCGCCAGGCCGCGAGCAGGCCCTCGTAGAGCTCGGCGTCCGTGAGCTCGCGGGGGGTCGGGCCCGCGTGGAAGAAGGCGGCGTTCTCCGCCTTCAGCTTGCGGAGGTAGTCGAAGCCCTTCGCCTCGTGCTCGCCGAACGCGACGAACTGGAAGAAGAGGGGGTGCTCGGCCGCGTCCGCGAGGGCCTGGTTGGCAGGGCCCTTCGCGTCAGGCGGTCCGTCCGTCTGGAACACGACGAGGGCCGGGCTTCCCTTGTGCTCCGACTTCTCGTAGTGGGTCACGACCTCTTCGATCGCGCGGTGGTAGCTGGTACGGCCCATGCGGCCCGCCGCCGCGTGCAGCTCGTCGATACGTCCCTCGTGCTCGGGGAGCGTGAGGGTGCCGGTGCCGTCGATCTCCGTCGAGAAGAAGACGACGTGTACGGAGGCCTCGGGGTCCGTGTGGGCGGCCAGGGCGAGTACCTGCTCGCCCAGGCTCTGGGCGGAGCCGTCCTTGTAGTACGAGCGCATGGACCCTGAGCGGTCCAGTACGAGGTACACGGGGGCGCGGACCCCGGTGAGGTCCCGCTCCTGGAGAGCTGCGCCTGCCGCCTTGTAGGCGGTGGCCAGGCCCGGGGCTCGGGTCTTCAGCTTGGCCGCGGAGAGGGCGGGCTTGCCGTTGGCTGTGGCGTCCGGCTCGGTCTCCGGCCGCTCGGTCTCCGGCTCGGTCTCCGGCTCGGCATCCGGCTCCGCCGGGGGTGCGGGGGCTTCTGCCTCTGCCGGGGCGACGGGAGTTTCCGGCTCCGCCGAGGTCACGGGCGCCTCGGCCTCTTCACCGGTAGTCGGCGCGTCCGGCTCCGCCGGGGGTGCTGCGGCTTCCGCTTCTCCATCGGCACCCGGCGTCGAGGGCTGTGCCCACCCGTCCCGCCCAGCGGGACGATTGCCCACAGCGGCGACGGGCTCGTCTGGTCCGGCTTCGGGCGTGGGCGCGGCGGCGGCGGGCTCGTCTGGTCCGGCTTCGGATGAGGGCACAGCGGCGGCGGGCGCCTCTTCCGGCTCAGGGGCGGGGGCAGTGGCCTCCTCCGCGGGCTCCGGCTCGGGGGCCTCGGTCGCAGCTTCGGCAGCCGCTGTCGGCTCGGGCTTCGGCTCCGGCTTCGGTTCGGGCTTCGGCTCCGAGGGGACGGCGTCAGCTTCAGCCGCGGGCTCGGGCTCGGCTTCAGCCGCAGGCTCAGTCGTGGGCTCGGCTTCGGCTGCGGGCTCGGGCGCAGTCGTGGGCCCAGCCGCAGGCTCAGTCGTGGGCTCGGCTTCAGCTGCGGGCTCAGCCGCAGCTGCGGGCTCAGCCGCAGCTGCGGGCTCAGCCGCAGGCTCAGGCTCCCGCTCCGGTGAAGGTGACGGCAACGTCACCCGATCGCGGTCGAATGCCGCCGCGACGAGGTCGTCCACCTCCGAAGGAGACGGTTCGGACGACGGTCCCGGAACCGTCGCCTTCGGCTGAGCCGCCGGAGGCACCCGCTCGGACGAGGGCGCCGGTACGGTCGCGGAGGCGGGCTTCGCCTCCGGAGTCTGCGGGGCCTCCGGGGATTCCGGGGACTCCGGAGCCTCCGGGGACACTGCCTCAGGCTCCGGAGCCTGATTCCCCTTGCGTGACGACCGTCCGAACGCGTTCCGCAGGACACTCAGAATGCCCATGGGTGCACCCCTTCGCGTGAGTTGATTCCCGATAACCCCTGGCCAGGGCGGACACGTAAGGTTAGCCGCCGCGACAGGCGATCTTGGTGAGGGTCGCCCAACGATCACTCTTACCGCGCACACGCAGCTCAACTGCCCTATGTGCGCTCCCGGTTCACCTCCCGTTCACTCTCAGGCCGTCGCCCTGCCGACCTCCGCGCCTAGCGTCACGGCGGAATCAAGCCACGCCGAGAGATACGACCACACAACGGAGGAACCGTGCGCAAACTGCTGCCGATCATCACCTCGCACCAGGGGAGCGGCGGCCGTTCCGCCATGACCTGCCGGTTCCGCTGTGGTGATGCCTGCTTCCACGAGGTGCCCAACACCAGCGACAACGAGTACGTCGGCGACGTCATAGCCGGTGCGCTCAGCCGCCGCTCGATGATGCGGGCCGCCGCGGTCGTGACCGTGGCCACCGCCGCGGGCAGCGCCGTCATCGCGGGCCCCGCCGCCCCCGAGGCCGAAGCCGCCGCCGGAGCCGTGTCCGGGTCCCGGAAACCCTCGTCGCACAAAAGCAAAAAAGGGGCGCGCGGTCTCCGTTTCACGCCCGTCGCGCCCAACACCACCGACACCGTCACGATCCCGGACGGCTACGCCCAGAACGTCGTCATCCGCTGGGGCGAGCCCATCCTCCGCGGGGCTCCCGCCTTCGACCCGGACAAGCAGACCGCGAAGGCGCAGGCCGGACAGTTCGGGTACAACAACGACTTCCTCTCCCTGCTGCCGCTGCGCCGCGAGCGCGGGCGGCAGGTCCTCGTGGCCAATCACGAGTACACCGACGAGATCCTGATGTTCAAGGGATACGACGCCGCGAACCCCACCCGCGACCAGGTCGAGATCGCCTGGGCCGCGCACGGCCTCTCCGTCGTGGTCGTCGAGGAGGAGCGGGGGAGCGGCAGGCTGAGCGCCGTCAGCCGTCACCAGCTCAACCGCCGCCTCACCGTCACCAGCGAGTTCCGGCTCACCGGGCCCGCAGCGGGCAGCGAGTACGTCCGTACGAAGGCCGACCCGCGCGGCACCACCGTCCTGGGCACCCTCAACAACTGCGCCGGCGGCACCACCCCCTGGGGCACGACCCTGCACGGCGAGGAGAACTTCAACCAGTACTTCGCCAACGCGGAGAAGGTCACCGACCCCACCGCCGCCGCGCGCCTCAAGCGCTACGGCGTCATCGGCACCGCCTCCGAGCGCAAGTGGGAGCGGTTCGACGACCGCTTCGACCTCGCCAAGGAGCCCAACGAGGCCAACCGCTTCGGCTGGGTCGTCGAACTCGACCCGTACGACCCCGACTCGACCCCGCGCAAGCGCACCGCGCTCGGCCGCTTCAAGCACGAGGCCGCGCAGCCGCGCCTCACGCACGACGGCCGCCCCGTGGTCTACATGGGTGACGACGAGAAGTTCGACTACTTCTACAAGTTCGTCAGCAGCAAGCGCGTCGCCAAGGGCACGTCCCGCGCCGCGCACCAGCACAACCTCACGCTGCTCGACGAGGGCACGCTGTACGTCGCCAAGCTGACGGGCGACTCCCCGGCGGGCGACATCGACGGCACGGGCAAGCTGCCCGCCGACGGTGAGTTCGACGGCAGCGGCGTCTGGATCCCGCTCGCCACCGCGGGTCCCAAGGGCCACGCCGTATCGCACGTCGACGGCATGACCGCCGAAGAGGTGTACGTCTTCACGCGCCAGGCCGGTGACAAGGTCGGCGCCACGAAGATGGACCGCCCCGAGGACATCGAGCCGTCCCCGCACACCGGCAAGGTCTACGTCGCGCTCACGAACAACTCCGACCGCGGCAAGGCGGGCAAGGCCGCTGCCGACGAGGCCAACCCGCGCAACCTCAACAAGCACGGCCAGATCCTGGAACTGACCGAGCGCCGGGGCCGCCCCGAGTCGACCACCTTCGCCTGGTCGCTCTTCCTCGTCGCGGGCGACCCCGAGGACCCGGCCACGTACTTCGCGGGCTTCCCGAAGGACAAGGTCAGCCCGATCTCCTGCCCGGACAACGTCGCCTTCGACCCGCACGGCAACCTGTGGATCTCGACGGACGGCAACCAACTCGGTTCGCACGACGGCCTGTTCGGTGTCGCGACCAAGGGTGACCGGCGCGGTGAGCTCAAGCAGTTCCTGACCATGCCGACCGGCGCGGAGACCTGCGGCCCGCTGGTCCAGGACCGCCGCGTACTCGTGTCCGTGCAGCACCCGGGCGAGGTCGACGGCGCGTCCGTCGAGAAGCCCGCGAGCGCGTGGCCCGACGGGGCGGGCAAGATCGTCCGTCCGTCGGTCATCTCCGTCTGGCGCAAGGACGGCAGCGACATCGGCGTCTGAGCGGTACCTGAACAATGGGGCACCCCCTCTCCAAGGGGGTGCCCCGTTCTCTTTCGTACCGCCGCTCCCGCCAGGTCAGTTGTCCTGCTTGCGGCGGTACAGCGCGAACCCGAGGCCCGCCGCGCCGAGCGCCGCCATGCCGCCGCCGGCCGCCATCAGCGGTGCGCTCTCGCCTGCCGGGTGCACGCCTTCGGCACCGGCCTTGACGCCGCCCTTCGGGACCACGTGAGAGGTGCCGTTCTTCGGTTGCGTGTTCGTGTTCGTGTTCGTGCTCGCGTTTGGGTTTGTGTGCGTCTGCGGCTGCGACTTCTGGCCCCCCGTCCAGCCCTTCATGGTGCCGTCAGGGTTGAGTACGAAGTGCGCGCCGTTGTGCTGTCCGTACGCGGGCTTGTTCCCGGACTGCTTGAGGGTGTCCCAGACGATCTTCTTGCCGGTTTCCGGCGCCTTGGCGATCATGTCGGCCTCGTAGCCGCTCCTGGTCTTGTAGACCTTCGCGTCGAATCCGGTGCCGCCGAGGTTCGCGTACTGGTGGACCAGGGTGCGCTTGTGGTCGGGCGTCGGCTTGGGCTGCGGCTTCGGCGGGGTCGGCTTGGCGCCCGTCCTGGTGATGGTGCCGTCGGCGGCGAGGGTGAAGGTGCTCCCGTCGATCTTGGTGCTCGACGGCTTGACGTACGCCTTCAGCGAGCCCTTTGCTGCGCCGTCGTGGGAGATGGAGGCCTTGGCGGTGCGGGCGGAGGCGTTCACGTCGACCTTCGCGGACCAGCCCTTGCCGAGGTCGGTGGTGCCCTTGGAGACCCAGCCGCCGGGGACGGGCTTGTCCTTGTCCTTGTCCTTGTTCTTCTCTTTGTCCTTGCCCTTGTCCACCAGCTTGGCGGTGACCGTGCCGTCGGGCGTCAGGGTGAAGGTGTTGCCGTCGATGGTGGTGCTCGCGGAATCCTCGTACGCGGTGAGCGAGCCCTTTGCCGCGCCGTCGTGGGAGATGGAGGCCTTGGCGGTGCGGGCGGAGGCGTTCACGTCGACCTTCGCGGACCAGCCCTTGCCGAGGTCGGTGGTGCCCTTCGACTCCCAGCTGCCCGGCTTCGGCGTCTCCGTGTCGGTGTCCGTGCCCTTGTCCTGGTCCGTGCCCTGGTTCTGGTCCGTGCCCTGGTCCTGGTCCTTGGACTTGTCCTGGCCCTGGTCCTGGTCCTGGCCCGTGGTGCCCGTCTGGTCGTCCGGGGCGATCTGGCCCTGCGGGTTCGGCGGGGTGTCGGCGGCGAAAGCCGCTGTCGTCGGGACGGCGAGAGCGGCGATCGCTCCGGTGGCGATGGCGGCGGTGCGGAAGGTACGGCGGGTGGCGCGCATAGCGGATCCCTTGTGACTGGTCGGTCGAACTGTCCGTCTTCATGCCTTTTTGTGGCGTCGACAGACATGAAGCTACGGGCGCTGTGTGTGCGTCATCCGTAGGGAACGTAACAACCGGCCGCACATGGTCACGCGGAACCGTGAAGCGGGTAAAAGTGCAGGTCAGTGGTGGTGTGGTCGAAGGTCATCGGTTGTCCGGGACCTAGGTCACCCGGGTCGGGCCGTTGGGGTCACGCCGCTGCCGCCTGCCCCGCGAGCCACTCCCCGTACGCGGGCGCCTGGCGGGCCGCCTCCCAGTACGCGGCCTCCAGTTCCCCGTACACCGCGTCGAGCGCCTTCTCCGTACGGGCGGCCACGAGCAGTCGTACGCCGAGCGGGTCGCCGTGCAACGGCCGGACCACCATGTCGGGTCTCGCGCGCGAGGTCGGCTGGCAGACCGTGACGACCTCGCCGGTGGCGACGAGGGAGGACGCGGTGAGGTAATCGCCGTGCAGGACACGGGGGTTGAGGCCGGCCGCGCGAAGGACCCGGAGCAGCCCGTCCCACTCGCCGTCCACCGTCGGGTCCACCATCCAGCGGTCGGCGGCGAGGTCGGTGAGGTGGACGACGGGCTGTGCCGCCGCCGGGTGGTCGGCGGAGAGGAAGACGAACTGCGGCTCCCGCTCGACAAGCACGCGCCGCCGCAGCCCGTCCGGAAGCCGCAGCGGACTCCCCTCCACCTCGTGCACGAAGGCCACGTCGAGCTGGCCGCCCGCGACCATCCGCAGCAGCGCGTTCGCGGAGACGTCCATCTGGAGCGAGGTCTCGGCGGCGGGCAGGCGTACGCGAAGGCGGCGCAGCCAGCCCGGTATGGCGACGTTCGCCGTGGAGCCGATGCGCAGCTGCGGGCCCTCGGACGCGCGGGCGGCGGCGGCCTTGGTCTCGCTCACCAGCGCCCGCATCTCGCTGACGAGGGGGCGGGCGCGGCTGAGGGCGACGCGGCCGAGCGGGGTCGGGCGGCAGCCGGTGCGCTCGCGGGCGAAGAGCTGGCCGCCGATCTCCTGCTCGATGCGGCGCAGCTGTGTCGTCAACGAGGGTTGGCTCATGCCGAGTTGACGTGCAGCCTTGTGCAGGCTGCCGGTATCGGCGATGGCGCACAGTGCGCGGAGGTGCCTCACCTCGAGCTCCATGGCTGTGAGCGTAGAGCGGTGGGCGGCGCTGCACCAGACTCACAAACCCCATGGGAACCGCCTGATTTGGGCACAAGGAGAGTCGGTCGGAAGGTTGGCCGGGACTCGTCCGGGCGGGGACCGGGGCTCGTCCGGAACCCCTCCGGGACTCGTCCGGGCGGGGGCCGGAGAGGGACCGGAACGTTGGCGGAGGGCCGGTGATAGCTCGGCGCTATCGCCACTTGCCATCATCCGCAGACGCCCCGGGCTCCCTGACACTCCCGATACCGAACCGTTCACCTTTCACAGAACGAGTAGGGAGCCCCCCACATGAACAAGCGTTACCTGTCCGCCGTCGCCGTCCTCGGCCTTGCCGCCGCGGGTCTCGGCTCGACGACAGCCACGGCCGCGACCCCCACCGCGCCGTCCAACACCGCCTCGTACGCCAAGTACGCGGGCTCCGGCGAGGAAGCCGCGGCCAACAAGGCGTTCTTCGAGGCCGTCCTGAAGTCGGTCGCCGAGAAGCGTGCCGCCAACCCCGGCACGAAGCAGGTCACGGTGGTGTACGACGCCTCCGGTGCCCCGACCTTCGCGCAGCAGATAGCCAGCAGCACCTCCATCTGGAACAGCGCGGTGTCCAACGTGAAGCTCCAGGCGGGGAGCAGCGGTGCGAGCTTCGAGTACCGCGAGGGGAACGACTCGCGCGGCTCGTACGCGAGCACGGACGGCCACGGCAACGGGTACGTCTTCCTGGACTACGCCCAGAACCAGCAGTACGACTCGACGCGCGTGACGGCGCACGAGACGGGGCACGTCCTCGGCCTTCCGGACCACTACGAAGGGCCGTGCAGTGAGCTGATGTCCGGCGGCGGGCCCGGCACTTCGTGCACCAACTCGCAGCCGGACGCGAACGAGAAGGCCCAGGTCAACCAGTTGTGGGCCAACGGTCTCGCGAAGGCGATGAAGCAGCTGGACAGAGCGGAGAAGGTCGGCTGAGTCCGGACCTCCCCCGCTGCACCTGCTCCATCCGCTGCACCTGCTGTACCTGCTGAACCTGCCTCATTCGCTCCACCCGCTCCACCTGCCTTCCCCTCACTGTGCCCGTCAGCGCGCTCGGCGCTGACGGGCACAGTGGTGTTGGGCTCAGGGGCTAGGGGTTCAGGGGCCGGGGAGCTGAGCCTTCACTCGCTCGTGTAGTAGCGGTAGAACATCACCGCGAACACCCCGGCCGCCACAGCGAGCGCCATGATCGTGGACCGCAGGACGGTCGCGTCGCTCAGGCTGTACAGGTAGCCGAACGCGATTCCCGCGAAGCCCGCCCAGGCCGCCGCGCGCAGCTCGCGTGGCAGACCCGGCGCGATCGCGCGCAGGCCCATGAAGACCGCGGCGACGACGACTCCGGCCACGACGCCGAGCAGGACGTTGCCGGTGGTGATGGGCCCCGCGTCGCGTGCCATTCCCGCCGCCCAGACGCCGTAGACGACGCCGAGGAGCACGGCGGCCGTCGCGGCCCTGCTGACGGCGGAGCCGCCGAACACGCGGGGTGCTGATGAGGTGGGTGCCACGTGAGCCATGACGGTTCCTCCAGACACGTTCGCCCCCGGTCCAGCGCTTCACGCCCGCCCTACATCAAGGGCACACCCGCCTGCGCCGCCCGGCAACTCGGCGGCTTCAGTGGTATCGGTTGTAGCCGCCCTGGCACGTGTCCCAGCACGGCTTGTACTCCTTGCAGGGATCCGAGGACCCGCAGCTGGGCACATGCTGCCCGCCGACATCGACGTACGCGGCGCTGGCCCAGCCCTGCACCCCGCCGAGCCAGTACCAGGAGGTGTCGCCCCAGACACTCGTGCCCTGCGTCTCGCACTCGACGCGGTCCTGGCTCTCCGCGGGCAGTCTCGCGACGATCGTGGCGCTGGTGGACGGCATGTCCCGGATCTTCAGGTCGACGGGGGCGACGATCGTCCCCCAGACCACGTCGTGGTTGTTGTGCGTGGGTGGCGCCGAGGCGGATGCCGGCGCGGCACCTCCGAGGGAGAGCGCACCCGCGGTCATGAGCGCGGCGGCGAGAGTTCCCAGGGCGGCCGGAGTGGTTCTCAGGGCCGGAGTGGTCCGCATGATCGACCTCCTCGTTCCCCCCGATCTGCCCCCGCCCCTTCTCCCCACCTTCCAGCAAACACCCGTTCGGGCGAACGCTCCACCGGACGATGAGTTCGTGCCTCAGGGGCGGTCCGACTTCGCGACGAACCACTGACCGTGACAACCCCATGACCGTGACAGACCCACCGAGAGTAGCGACGCGGCTCTACAGCCGCGAGTAGCGACGAGCCTCCTCAACCACAGACTGGAGTTCCTCAACCGCAGGCTGGAGTTCCTCAACCGCAGGTGGGACTTCCTTGCCCCATCTGCACTCGTCCCGGTCGCGCCCGGCGTGAGCGGGGCTTCGGCTTGGGACGTGCTCATGCTCAGACGTCCGCTGTCCGCCCTGCTGCTCGTGCTCGCCTGTGTCCTTGTGCCGCTCGGCGCGCTCTCCACCTGGGCGAAGTACGAGATCCAGGACGCCGATCAGTACGTCGCCACGATGGCGCCGCTCGCCTCCGACTCCGCGGTGCGGGGCGCGGTGGCCGACGCGGTCACGGACGGGGTGATGAAGGAGATCGACGTCGGACCGCTGCAGGGCACGGTCGAGTCGTTCGTACGGGACGCGGTGCGGTCCTTCACCGGGACAGCGGCGTTCAAGACGGCCTGGAAGTCGGCGAACCGCGAGGCGCACGCCGCGGTGCAGGACGCTCTCACCGACCAGGCCGACGGAGGCGCCGTCACCATCGACCTCGCGCCGATCACTCAGCAGGTCAAGAAGCAACTGGCCGACGACGGCGTGCCGTTCGCGAACCGCATCCCGGTCGAGCACACCGAAGTGACGCTCATGCAGTCCTCGGACCTCGGTCCCTTCGGGAAGGGATTCCACATGCTCCAGGTGGCGGGCCTCTGGCTCCCGGTCGCCGCGGTGCTCCTCGCCGTGGCCGGCATCTTCCTGGCGGTGCGCCGCCGCCGCGCGATCATCTGCACGGCGCTCGGCGCGGCCCTCGGCGGGGCGGTACTCGCCGTCGCGATCGCGGTGGGCCGGGGCCTGACCCTGGACGATCTGCCGAAGGACGTCTCCCGCCCGGCGGCCGAGGCGGTGTACGACGCGTTGACGTCTTCGCTGAGTGTGGCGGCGTGGGTGATTCTGGGGGTGGGCATCGCGGTCGCGCTCGCCACGTGGCTGCTGGGACGCCGCGGGGCGAGCGCGACTCAGGCATCATCAGCTCCGGCGTCGTCGGCTCCGGTCGAGAACACCGGTGCGTCCGGAGTCTGAGGGGGCCTGAGGGGACTCTGAGGAGGACTGAGGGGTGGGAAGCCGAGGGGGACTGCAACCTGCCCCCCGCTCAAGCCGTCTCTGAGGGAAGATTCGCGCACGGACCCCAGACGGAGAGACCCCAGAGCGGAGAGGCCGGCCTTGGACAGCGCAACGGCAGCGAGGACGGCCCCCCAGGACGACTGGCCCGAGCCGCGGGAGAAGAGGCGACCCCGGCGACGGCCCGCCGCATGGCTGGCCGCCCTCCTCCTCGCAGGCGTGTCCGCCATCCTCGGCTTCCGCGTCGCCGACTCCGACGGCCTCACCCCCGTACCGCAGATCCTCGCCTTCCTGCCGTTCCTCCTCGCCCCGGCGATCGTCGCTCTTCTGCTCGCGGCGCTCGCCCGCTGGCGCGTCGGCCTCGTCTGGGGCGTCATCGTGCTCGGCGGCGTCGCCTGGTTCCTCGAGCCGTACGGCAAGACGGACGACCCCAAAGGCCCCGCCGTCGCCGAGATCCGCGTCATGGCGTCGAACGTGCAGTTCGGCCAGGCCACCCACGGCCTGCTCAAGGCGGTCCGCAAGGAGAAACCCGACCTCCTCTTCGTCCCGGAGTGCGACTACACCTGCTCGGACACCCTGCGCGACGAACTGCCCCGCGCCGACTACCCGTACCGCACCGCGAGCGAGGCAGGCGGCGCCGAGGGCTCGGTGATCGTCAGCAAGCTGCCCCTGAAGAAGGCGAGCGGCCTCGCTGGCACGCTCGGCATGCCCGGCGCCGTGGCCGATCTTGAGGACGGCCACCAGGTCCGCATACAGCTCGCCCACCCGATGCCGCCGCTGCCCAAGCAACTCGGCACCTGGCGCACCGAGCTCGCCGAACTGCGCGACTACGCCGCCAAGGGCAAGCGCGCGAACCGGTCCACCATCATCGCGGGCGACTTCAACGCCACCCAGGACCACGCGGCGTTCCGCGACATCCTGGACACCGGCGGCGTACGCGACGCCGCCCGCCTCGCCGGGTCCGCCCGCACCCCCAGCTGGCCCGCCGACCTGATCTCACCGCTTGGCACCCAGATCGACCACGTCCTCGCGACCCCGGACTTCTCGGCGCGCGACGCCCGCTTCCTGGAGATCGGCGACACGGACCACCGGGCACTGGTGGTGGATCTGACGCTGCACGGAGGGGACCGGTAAAAATGGCCGCATGCGCCGCCGCGACTCACCCGCACCACCGGGCCCTCGCTCCCTGAGCGCCCTCGCCCCACCCCCCTGGCTGGTCAGGACACTCAAGCCACAGCCCGCGCCGATCCCGTGGGCCGCGGTGGCGCGCGCGTCCATCGCCCTGGCGCTGCCCCTCCTCGTGGGCCTCGCGGCGGGGCAGCCCGCGTACGGCGCGCTCGCCTCCATGGGTGCCCTCTCCGGAGTCATCGGCGACACCGCCGACGCGTACCGCATGCGGATCCTCAACATCGCGGTCCCGCAGCTCTTCGGCGCGATCGGCGTCACCATCGGCTCGCTCGTCTTCGGGCACGGCTGGGTCGCGGTCGGCGTGGTCACGCTCGTCGCCCTCGTCTCCGGGATGATGTCCACGATCGGCGCCGTGGCGTCCGTGTCAGGGCTGCTCCTGCTGCTCAACTCCGTGGTGGGCGCGGGGCTTCCGATGCCGGGCGAGTGGTGGCTTGCGCCCGCCCTGATGACCGGCGGCGGCCTCCTCGTCCTCACCCTCGCCCTCCTCGCCTGGCCGCTGCGGTCCGGCATCCCGGAGCGGGCCGCCGTCGCGGCGACCTACCGCGGCGTGGCCGCGCTGCTCGAAGCCGCGGGCACCGAGCGCTACGACGACGCGCGCGCGGCCGTCACCACATCCCTGAACCACTCGTACGACCTCGTCCTCGCCCGGCGCACCCGCGCGCACGGCCGCAACCCCGATCTGGTGCGCCTGGTCGCCCAGTTGAACGCGATCACGCCGGTCATCGAGGCCGCGCCCGCAGCGCACCAGTGCGGGGTTCCGATGCCGCCGGAGTTCCCCGCGCAGGTGCGGCGACTGGCGGACGCGGTGGCGGGCCGCGCGGCGACCCCGATCGCCGACCCCGACCTGCCCCCGCCCTCCGACCCGTCGGCCGACGCGGTCGACCATGCCCTGCGGCACGTCGCCGAGCTCCTCAACGACTCCGACCCGCACGGCATCGTGAATGTCGACGACGGCCTGGGCCGACCCGCCGCTCTGCGCGTCCGGGCCCGCAGAGCGGCCCGCAACGTCGTCCTGTCGAGCGCGTCCTGGCGCTACGGCCTGCGGCTCGCCCTCTGCATCGGCATCGCCCAGTCCCTGGTGTCGCTGATCGAGGTGCCCCGCTCGTACTGGGTGGCGCTCACCGTCACCTTCGTCCTCAAGCCCGACTTCGGCTCGGTCTTCTCACGGGCGGTGCTGCGGGCGCTCGGCACGGCCGCCGGGCTCGTGGTGGCGGCGGCCGTGCTGTCGCAGGTGCCCAGGGGCTGGTGGGACGTGCCGGTGATGATGGTCCTGGCGGCGCTGATTCCGGCGTTCACACCGCGGGGTTACGGCTACCAGACGGCCGCGATCACCCCGGTGATCCTGCTCCTCTCCGACGTCCTGAACCACCAGGGCTTCGGGCTCGTCGTGCCGCGCCTGGTCGACAGCCTGATCGGCTGCGGGATCTCGCTGGTGGCGGGGTACTTGCTGTGGCCCGAGAGCTGGCACACCCGGATCGGCGACCGGCTCGCGGACGCGGTCGCCGATACGGCGTCGTACGTCGAGAGCGCGTTCGGCACGGCCGTGGACGCGGCCGCTCGGGCGCGGATGCGGCGGGGTCTGTACCGGGACATGTCCGTCATCCGGACGGAGTTCCAGCGCGCTCTGACCGAGCCGCCGCCGATGGGAGCGCGGGCGGCGGCGTGGTGGCCTCTGGTGATCGCGGTGGAGCGGATCGTGGATGCGACCACCGCCGCGCGGGTGCGGATCGGGCACGGGGCGGGGGAGCCGACACTGACGGAGGTCGGGGAGATCGCCCGCCAGCTGCGGGAGTTGGCGGATGGCCTGCGGGACTCGGAGACCCTGGAGGAGGTCCCGGCCCCGTTCACCACCGGGCCCCAGGAGAGCGTCCTGGAGCCGCTCCGTCAGGAGGTGGTCGCCGCGCGGGCGATCGCATCGCCGAGGGAGTGAGGTTCAGGCGTTCCCCGCGGGGCTCCCCCCGATCCCGCCCCTTCCCGAAACCATGGGGCTCCGCCCTTGAACCCCCGCCAAGACGGCCTCGAACGCCGGACGGCTGAAGGATTTCAGCCGTCCGGCGTTCGAGGACCGGGGTCCGGGGCGGAGTTGGGGATCAGAGCGTTTCGAGGTCCACTGCGCGGGCCATCGCCCGATACCCCGCATCGTTCGGGTGCAGGTGATCCCCGCTGTCGAACTCCGGCGCGATCCGCTCCCCGTCAGCCGGGTCCGCCAGAGCCCGGTCGAAGTCCACGTACCCGTCGTACTCCCCGGAGTCGCGCACCCACTCGTTGAACTCATCGCTCACCTTGGCCGCCCGCTCCCCATAGTGATCAGAGCCCCCCAGCGGCAGCAACGTAGCCCCCACCGCCTTGACCCCCTTTGCATGTGCGGCCCGGATCAACGTCCGGTGACCCGCGATGAGTTCAGCCGCGCTCACCTTCGGCGCGGGCTTGTACGTGGGCGTATCGCTCTCGCTGAAGCCGATGTCGTTCAGGCCTTCGAGGACGACGACCGTCCCCACCCCCGGCAGGTCCAGCGCGTCCCGGCCGAACCGGGCCGTACCCCTCTCGCCGTACCAGGCCGAGTCGTTGAGGACGAGGTTCCCGCCGATACCGGCGTTGAGCACCGGACGGGGCGTGCCCGCCTTGGCGAGGCGTTCGGCGAGGGCGTCGGACCAGCGGCGGTTGAGGTCGGTGGAGGAGGCGAAACCGTCGGTGGTGGAGTCGCCGAAGAGGACGACGCCGTCTTTCCGGCGGGCGCGGTCACCGCTGCTCGTGACGTCCACGCCCGACAGGAAGTACCAGGACTCCGTCGACTCGTCGAACGCCCCCGCCCCGGAGTCCTCGACGTGATCGCCGTCCGCCCGGTAACTCGTCGAGAAGGACTGCGCGTGGAACGTGGCGGGTCCCGTCGTGCGGGCGAGATGCAGGGTGACGGTGACCGACTCGAAGGGCTTGAGGTTCAACCTCGCCTCATCGCTGGAGAGTTGACCGTGCGCCGGGATCGAGACCGACCGCCTTCCCCCGAATGTGAGCCGCCGCACCGAGCCCTCCTCGACGGCGGCCCCCTTCTTCGTACGAGCGACGGTCGCGCCCGCGATGTGCAGCGGCGATGTGCCGTACGCGTGGGAGAGCCGTATGCGGGCTCTGTCGCCGCCCCGCGTGACGCGTACGACCTGGCGCAGGGTCTGGCCCGAGAATCCGTCCTCCGACCAGTTCGGCTTGAACCCGGTACTCGGCCGCTGCGGCGAAGCCGCCCAGGCGGCGGTCCAGGTGGGTCCCGGCGACGATTTCGAGCCCGATGCGTGGGCTCCCGTGACGGCGAGACCGGCCGTCAGGGCGAGCGCGGCAGCGGCGGCGACAGCGGAAGTGCGAGTGCGAGTGCGCGAAAGCATGTGGATCTCCGGGGAGTTGAAGGAAGCGGAGCGAAGCGACGACGTCCGTGGACCGGACTCCTCCAAGATCCGCCCCCACCACCCCCCGATCAACGACGATCCATGAAACGATCGGCACGCTCAGGCTTATAGATGCAGGTCAGGGATGGGCGGGTGACGGGGGAGAATGGAACGGCAAGAGCTTGAGACCTTTCTGACACTCGCCGAAGAACTCCACTTCGGCCGCACCGCCGAACGCCTCCTCCTCTCCCAGGCGCGCGTCAGCCAGACCGTGAAGAAGCTGGAGCGCAAGATCGGCGCCCCGCTCTTCGAGCGCACGAGCCGCAAGGTGGAGATATCCCCGCTGGGCCGTCAGCTGTACGACGATCTGGCGCCGCTGCACCTGAGGATGGAGGCCGCGGTCGCCCGCGCCAAGGACACGGCGCGCGGTGTCGACGGGGAGCTGACCGTCGCCTTCCTCGGGTCGGGCGCTGGCTCGCTGACCTCCGCGATCCTTGAGACGTTCCGTGCGCGCTGCCCGCGCTGCGACGTCCGGATGCGGGAGACCCAGTTCGGGGATCCGCTCGGCACGCTCCGGAGCGGCGAGGCCGACGCGCTGTTCACCTGCCTGCCCGTCGAGGAGCCGGACCTCACCGTCGGGCCCGTCGTCATCAACGAACCCCGCATGCTCGCCGTGCCCCTCGGCCACCGTTTCGCCGGTCGCGGCAGCGTGTCCCTCGAAGAGTGCGCGGGCGAGACCTTCTTCGGCGTCGTCAACGGCGCGCCCGCCTACTGGTGGGACTTCCACGTCCCGCCCCGCACACCCGGCGGCCTGCCGATCCGCCGCGGCCGGTCCGTCGCCGGATTCCAGGAGCTGATGACGCTGGTGGCCACGGGGCAGGGGGTGTCGCCGGTCATCGCGTCCGTGGAGAAGTACTACTCACGGCCGGACATCGTCTTCGTACCCCTTGACGACGTTCCGTCGGCCGATGTCGCGCTCATCTCGCGTACGGCCGCCGCGGGCACCCCGCGCCTTGAGGAGTTCGTCCGGGCGGTGCGTGACGCCGTCGCGGCGAACGGCGGCCCGGCGCGTTTCTGACGCCCGGCGTGTTCTTGACGCCCTGACGCCCCCCCGGGCCCGCACGCGCGAGGATGCCGTGCGTGACCGCTGCCCTGACCTATTCCGCTGCCTTCATCACCTTCTTCTCCGTCGTCGGCCCGCCCAAGGTGCTGCTCGCCTTCGGCGGCCTCGCGCAGAACCACCCGGTCCGCGAGCTGCGCACGATCGCCCTCGTCTCGTCGGGGGCGGCCGTCCTGGTGGGTCTGATCGCGGGCTTCACCGCGCCATGGCTCCTTGAGCTCTTCCACATCTCCACCCCCGCTCTGCAACTCGCGGGCGGTGTCATCTTCTTCATCTACGCCGTCGGACTCGTACTCGGCGTCCACCTCGGCTCGGACCACGCGAACCAGGACGCCCCCGATCTCGTCAGCGGCGTACGCGAACTGCTGATGCCGTACATCGTGAGCCCGCTCGCCATGACCGCCGTACTGATCGAGGCGGCGGCCCGCGACACCTGGACCTGGCGTTCCACCGTCGTCGGCGCGTACGTGACCGTGGTCGCCCTGGATCTGGTCTGCGTGGTCCTCCTCGCGCGCGTCCTGCGCGGCACACATCACGCGACGATCGAGCTCTTCGGCAGGCTGCTCGGCCTGCTCCTCGCGGCGGTCGGCGTGGACCTGGTCCTCGACGGGCTCGGGGCGCTGGGGGTGCCGGGCCTTGACCGCCCCTGACCTGCCGGCGTCCTCTAACCTGCCGTAGTACTCGCCCGGTTCTCCTCGATCAGCATGTCCGGGCGTCCCGTCACCAACAGCCAGGCGGGCAGGGCCGCGACGCACAGGACGGGCAGCAGTTCGAGGTCCATCACCACCACGGCCGCCGTGAACAGGCTCAGCCAGCCCTGCCGGGTCGTGGCGAGCAGGACGCCGAGGATGGCGCAGGTGATGGCCAGGGCGGGCGGGACCGCGTCGACGAGGGCATGCGCGAACATGCCGAGGGCCACGCCCACGAAGACCGCCGGGAAGATCCGCCCGCCCCGGAATCCGCAGGTCGCGGCCACGCAGAGCGCGAGCAGTTTGACCAGGGCGAGCAGGAGCAGGTTGCCCGCGTCGTGGTCCGAGGCGTGCGCGGTCAGCTCCTTCATCTCGTCCAGGCCCTTGAAGAGGGTCAGCCGGCCGCCGAGCGCGCCAAGGGCCCCGAGCACGAGACCGCCCACGGTCAGCATCAGTACGGGGTGCCCGAGCCGGTGGAAGGCGCGGTGGAGATGGGGGAAGGCGTACACGGCGCACAGCCCGATCGCGGCCGCCCCCGTGCTGATGACCGTCGCGGAGAGTATGTCGACCCAGCGCGGCCCGCCGTAGGCCTCGACGTCGATCTGGAACGTCGGGTGCGCGATGAGGACGGTGGTCAGTGCCCCCGCACCCGCCGCGACGAGCGGCGCGAACAGCCGGTCCCACAGGGGGCGCGGGTCGGGGCCCGGAGCCGTGACGGTCTCGGAGAGCACGAGCGCCGCCGCGACCGGCGTACCGAAGAGGGCGCCGATGGTCCCCGCGGCGGCGAGGGCGATCCAGTCGGCGGCGGGAGTGCGGGGCATGGCCTTCGCGCCGAGCGCGAAGGCGAGGGCGATGTTGATCGCCGTGATCGGGTTCTCCGGGCCGAGACTGACGCCGCCCGCGAGGCCCACGATGACGGCGAGCGCGATGCCGGGGAGCACCCGGACGGGCAGCGGCGGATCGACAAGGCCGAGCGTCGCGGGATCGGGCCCGGCGCGCCCGGGGACCTTCCACACGATCAGACCGACGACGAGCCCCGCCGCGGTGAGCACGCCGAAGATCCACCCCGTCGACGTCCCGGACACCCCGACCGCGTCCGGCAACGTGTCCCACAGCAGATCCTGCAACCGCTCGGCGACCAGGCTGAGCAGCAGCAGGATCAGGCTTGACCCGACACCGATGAGCAGGGCGGGCACGACGAGCGGGAGCAGGGCGCGGGCCTGCGGTGTCATGGGCCCCTCCGGGGCCACCTCTGCCTCGCGTCCGGTCAGGGGGCGGCGGGAGGAGGCGTGGGACCGGTACCACCGGGGTTGTAGCCACCGGCACCTGCACCGGAGCCGCCGGAGCCGCCGGAAGGCTCCGAGCCACCGGAGCCACCCGCGCCACCGGATCCCTCGGCGAACGGACCGGGGCCGCTGGAGGTGGGCCGGGGTCCCCAGCCGCCCGCCGCCGCCGTGTCGCCCGGCGGAACACCACGGTCACGGTGACGGTCAGGGTGGTCCGTGCAGAGCGCCCAGATGACGAAGATGCCGATGGCGATCGAGATCAACGCCCAGACCGGCTGGTACGGCAGCCACAGGAACTGCAGGACCACGGCCAGCGACGCGAGCGCGATACCGCTCGCCCGGCCCCAGGCCGCGCCCTTGAGAATGCCGTAGCCGGTGATCGCGACGAGGATGCCGAGGATCAGGTGCAGCCAGCCCCACGCGGTGAGGTTGAGCTTGTAGACGTAGTCCCCGATGCGCGCGTAGACATCGTCCTTCGCGATGCCCGCGATGCCTTCGAGGATGCCGAGGATGCCGTTGACCAGCATCAGGACACCCGCGAACATCGTGCCGCCGGATGCCCAGAGACTCTCGCCCCCCGATGCGTCGCTCGTGCCGCCGCTACTGCTGCTGCCGCTGTCACCGCTGCTGCTCATGGGCACCCCTTCTCTTCTTCTCTTCTTCTGTTCTTCGCTGTGTTTCTCTGCCGACAGGAATTCACAGCGTGTGACAGGTGCCCGGGGTGCGCGAGCGGAATTGGGCCGAATGGGGATGACGTCGCCCGCGGCGCCCGGAATCACTGGCGCGCGTCGGCGACAGCCCGGGTGATCTCCGCCGCCATCCGCCGGATGCCGGGCGAACGGGTCGGGCAGGGGCGGGACTTGGCGGTGGTGGGCGCCAGGCAGAAGTGCAGGTAGTCGTCGCCGCGATGCAGGGCGGTGCGGCCACGGCCCGGCTCGGTGCAGTACGCGGGATGGTTCCGTTCGTACGTGGTGCACGGCAGCTTCTCGACCCAGGTGTGCCGGCCCGACGCAGGGGCGACCGCGCGGCCCGCGTCGGCGACGATCCCGCCCGACGTCCGGGCCTGGGTCTCGTAGATGCCGTTGACGCGCCGGACGCGATCGGGCGTGATCGGGTCGGGCCCCTGCAGCACCCACACGACACGCGTACGGCCCGCCCCGCCGGCGGCGTCGTTGATCTGCGAGGTCAGCGCCTTCGCGTCGGCGGCGTACCGGTCGAAGTACTTCGCCCGCGCCTTGTCGTACGTGATGCCGTCCATGCACGGCGTATAGCCCCAGGCGTTGCCCCAGAACTGGAGCACCACGACATCCGGCCGCTGCGCACGCACCAGCGCGGCGGCCTTGTCCTCGTCCGGTACGAGGGAGTCGTCGCCGGTGCCGTCGAGGTAGTCGCAGAGGGTGGTGCCGGAGTAGGGGGCGCTGGTGTAGCGGGCGCCGAGTTCGGCGCGGAGCAGGTCGCCGAGGGCGGTCTGGTTCTCCATTGCGAGAGAGTCCCCCAGGTAGAGGACCTTTGGGGCTTTTGTCCGAGACTTTTCCGCAACGCGGGGGCGGACCGTTGGTGGGCGGGGTGGGGGTGGGGTGGTGTCGGGTGTGGGGGTCTTTGGGGTGGGGGCCGGGGTCGCCTCGGATGGGCCGGGGTCACCGCACGCACCGAGGAGCAGCGCGGCGGCCAGCACTCCACCGACCCACGACCTGCGCATACGCCAACTCCCGTCCGGGCGACCGAAAGAGGCCCCAAGAGGCCCACGAGCGGCCCCAAGGCAAGCACAGACGCACGCGCGTGAGAAGACACCGGGGAGCGCTTCCGGCCTCGCACTACCTCGCGTTACCTCGGACGTAATCGCCCTGCACCTGGCTGTCCGGCAAGCTCACGTCGCAGAAGGAACAACCCCGATGACCGCATCGCAGGAGGCACCCGCCATGACCGCACACGACTCTTCCGCGTACGAGACCGCTGTCGCCCGCTACTTCGAGGCCTGGAACACCGAGGGCGCCGAGGACCTCGCCAAGGCCGTGGCCGCCGCCTGGGCCGAGGACGGCACTTACACGGACCCGCTGTCCGACGTCGCCGGGTACGAGTCCCTCGCCGCCGTGATCGCGGGGGCCCACGAGCAGTTCCCGGGGTTCCAGTTCAAGCAGATCGGCGCGGTCGACGGTCACCACGGCATCGCGCGCTTCGGGTGGGAACTGGTGTCGGTCGCCGACGGCTCCGCGCCCGTCGCCGGTTTCGACGTCATCGCGCTCGCCGACGACGGGCGTATCCGCAGGGTGTACGGATTCCTGGACCGCGTGCCGACTGCCTGATCGGGCGGTCCGGGCCGGGCGGCCTGATCGGGCGGCCCGGTCAGGCAGTCAGAGCCGGGCGGCCCGGTCGGGCGGTCGGAGTTGAGCGGCTTCGCCGCTGCTGGTCAGCGCGCCACGTACTGCGTCAGGATCGCCTGCACCTCGTAGATGTCGACGCCCTTGGTGAAGGTCTTCTGGATCGGCTCCTGGGCGCTGGAGATCCAGATCTTGAGCTCGGCGTCGAGGTCGAAGTGCCCGGCGGTCTCCACCGAGAAGTGGGAGATGCTGCGGTACGGAATGGAGTGGTACTCGACCTTCTTGCCGGTTATCCCCTGCTTGTCGATGAGGATGAGACGGCGGTCGGTGAAGATCATGGTGTCGCGGATCAGCAGAAACGCGGCCTGCACCTGTTCGCCGTGACCCAACAGGCGCGCGTAGTCCTGCTGTGCGGTCGCCGGATTGATCGTGTGCGCGTTGCCGAACAGTGCCATGAGAGACCCCCATTTGTGGAGGCCGGTCCAGTTCGACTGGAACTCGACCGACCTCTACCGAACTCGATCAAGCTGACTGACCGAGCTGACTGACAAGAGCTTCCGACTGTAACGCGCGGCCCGCGGGCGTGAGGGTGTGAGATCTGGCGTAGAGGGGCTGGTTGGGCCGCAGGGCGGTGAGCCTCCGCGCGGGGGAGTCCGCTTCCGCGTCAGAGCGCGGCCATCGTCGCCGCGAGCGCTGTGGCCTGGCGGTGTCCCGCGCGGGCCGCGTCCGGGCGGCGGGCATCGGCGGTCATGTCGCGGCCCATGGTGCGGCGGGCGGCTGGCTCCGGGGTCAGGAGGGTGACCTCGGCTCCCTCCGCGGCGAGTTCGGCCGCCTGCTGCTGTGCGCTGGGGTGGGGTCCGACGGCGGACGGGATCGGGGAGACGGCCAGCACCCGCCCGTAGCCGCGGGCCAGGTGGATGTTGGTGGTGGAGCGAGAGCCGCCGTCGATCCACCGGCGACCGGCGAGCGTGATCGGCGGCCAGACCATGGGCACCGCGCAACTGGCGGCGACGGCTTCGAGGAGGGTGACGTCCGAGTCCGCGTCGAACGTCTCCACACCGCCGGTCAGGGCGTCGACCGAGGCGATCCGCATGGCCCGCCCGGGCCAGTCCCGCTGCCTGTGGAGCAGGCCTCGCAAGGCGTCGAACACCTCGGACTCGGGGACGGTGCGGGCGGCGACGGCGGCACGGCCCAGGCGCCGCACGGAGCGCTCGGGGTCCCGGGAGCCGAGGGCCGCCCAGAGGAAACGGAGTGTCTGAGACGCGCTCACGTTCAGCTCGATGCGGTCCGTTCCCGCGAGCTGCTGCTCGTACAGCTCGCGCGGTGGTTCGCCGCCCGCGATCCGGGAGCCGTATATCGAGCCTGCCGATGTGCCGATGGTGACGTCGGCCCGGCCGAGGTCGATTCCGGCGTCCGTGAGACCGGCCAGTACCCCGGTCATCCACGCTCCACCGACCGGCCCGCCGCCACCGAGCACCAGCGCTGTTCCGAGTGCTGTCCCGCTCATGCCACGCCCTTCCTGCTTTCCGTTTCCCGTGTCCATTTCCCCATCCGTAAGTGGGGAGCACTCCCCACTTACGGATGCGACGATAGCATCACTACCGGGGAGCGCTCCCCACTTGGGGTGCTCGGCAGGTGGACTGATGGCAGCTGGATAGCTGGCTGGCTGGCTGGCTGGCTGGATGGATAGCTGGATGGCTGGCTGGATGGATGGCAGGGAGAGTGATGACGACCGGCGACTCACACCGCGCGACGCCTCCGCGGCGCCGCGACGCGCGGCGCAACTGGGATCTTCTGGTGGAGGCGGCCCGCGAGGTGTTCGCGGAGCAGGGGCTCGAAGCGCCGCTGGACGTGATCGCCCGCCGGGCAGGCGTGGGGAACGCGACGCTCTACCGGAACTTCCCCACCCGCGCCGCCCTCATCGACGCCGTCTTCCACGACCTGCTGACCGGCACGATGGCCGCCGGTGAGCGGGCCAGGACCGCCCCGGACGCCTGGGCCGCGCTGAACGACTACGTGAGGGCCGTCTTCGTCACCCTGGCCGGCGACCGCGGCACCAACGACCTCATGACCACCCACCTGGAGGGCATCGAAGCGCTCCAGGCCGTCCACGCCCACAACCGCGAGACGATGGACATCTTGCTGAACAGGGCCCGCGAGCAGGGCACGGTCCGCGCCGACGCCACCACCGAGGACGTGCTGTTCGCACTCGCGGCCTTGGGCCGGGCCATCCCGGCACTCACCGCCGCGACCGCCGCGACCGCCGCGACCGCGCCCGACGCCTGGCACCGGCCCCTGGCCCTGTTCCTCGACGGTCTGCGCGCGTCCCCGGCCACGCCGACACTCCCCGCCCCGGCCCTCACACCCGCCCAACTCGGCGACGTGCTCATGGAATTGGGGCCGCACCGGACGACCGGAAACGTCAGCGCCTGACGTCGAAGGTGGCGGCGCGCGGCACGAACGCCGTGCCCCCGTCCTTGGCCGTCGCCCGCGCCGAGACGTACCAGGTGCCCTGGTCCAGCCCCGCCGCCTCCTTCTCCGTGACCTTCAGCGTGTAGGTGCAGCGGGACGTCCCGTCCGAGGTGCCGCGGCACGTGGCGCTCTCCACGCTCCGGAGCTCCGCCTCGGTCGGGTCCAGCTTCGAACTCGCGGGCCACGCGAGGACCTTGAGGCCCCGGACGCCCGAGTCGTCGCGTACGTCCGTGGTGAAGGTGAGCGAGCCCGCGCCGCCGCCGTCGGACGACGACCGGGCGACGTAACGGGCCGAGCTGTTCTCCAGGGTCGGCTCCGTCGGGGCCGGGTCCGCCGCCATGGCGATTCCACCGGCGGCGATCGCGCCGACGACGACAGCACCGACGAGCGACGGGACAACAATGCGCTTGGACATGGGAGTACCCCTTGAATCAGTAGTGGGAGGCGTCTCTCGACGTGATCGAGGCTATGGCGCGACGCGGGGCGCCGACCTCGGGCTGACGGACGATTGCCGTCTCGAACCAGAGGTAGAGGAGGCGCCCTGGCCGTACGCCGGCCGGGGCGCGTCGCCCGCACCTATAACCCAGGTAGGAGGGGCACCGGGCGAGATAGGCCTCAAGCCGGAGCCGATCCGCTCACCTTCGGTCATAGCCTTGATCTGTCATGAATCGAACCGACGACCGGCTGCTCCCGGTCCTGCTGATCTGCGCCCAGGCCGTGGTGTGGCCCGGTGTGCCGCTGGTGCGCGGGGCCGTTCCTCCCGGGGCCGCGCTTCTCGTGGCGGCCCTGGTCGCCGCAGTGGTGACGGCCGCGCTCGCCCTTCGCCGTACGCGCCCGGTGCTCACCCTCGTCGTGGTCGCCGCCGCCTGTGCGCTGGGCGCCGGGCCGCTGCCCGCCGGGGCGACGGCGCTGCTCGGGACCGCGGGGGTCGCCCTCGCCCTGTTCACCGTGGCCACCGAACGCGACACCTTCACCGCCGTGATGTGCGTGGTGGCGCTCGCGGTCTGGCAGCTGCTTCAGGGCATCACGCTGCACGGCCTCAGTGAGCAGAACGGACTCGACCTCGTCCTGACCGCTCTCCTCTACGCCGCCGCGTGCGGCGCCGGCCTCCTCGTACGGCAAAGGAGCCGCGCACGGCAGGCGGCCGAAGCGCGGCTGAAGCGGGCCGAGGCCGAACGGCATCGCCTCCCCGTGGTCGAACGGCGCCGTATGGAGCGGGAGTTGCACGACGTCAGCGCCCATCACCTGACGGCCGTGGTGGTCACAGTGGGGGCCGCCGTCGGGCTGCGCGACCGCCGACCCGAACTGGCCGCGGAGGCAGCGCGGTTCGCGGTCGAGACCGGCCGCGAGGTCACCCGGGCGCTGAGCGCGGTGCGGGCCCCCGCGCCCTCCCGCGAGGAACTGCCGTCGCCGCAGGAGCGGCTGCGCGGCCTGGTCGCGGGCTTCCGCCGCCTCGACCAGCGGGTGGACATCGAGATCGACCCGCTGCCGGACGGCGCGGTCGCCGACGCGGCGTACGGCATCGTGCGCGAGGCGCTGACCAACGTGGCGCGGCACGCTCCCGGTGCGTACACGAAGGTGCTGTGCCGGTACGGCGACACCCGCACGGACGTCGTGGTGACAAGCTCCGCACCGCAGGCCGACTCGGCGGACCGGGCCCGCGCTCACGGTGCGGCGGGCCTGGGCGGCGGACGCGGCCAGGGGTTCCTGCGGTCCCGGGCGCGGGAGGCGGGCGGCACCCTGCACAGCGGCCCGACGGAGGAAGGCGGTTGGGAGGTACGGGCGGTCCTGCCCGGCCGTACGGCTGCCCCGGTGGAGCCGCCCGCGACATGGAACTACCGCCTCGCACAACTGACGGCGGCAGCCGGCCTCGTCCTGCAACCGCTGCTCCCGGCACTGGTGATCAGGGCGGATACGGCGTCGAACGCCCAGCGCGTGTCCGCGGGCGTGCTCTTCGCGCTCCTCGCCGCCGCACAGGCGGTCGCGCTGCTGTGGCTGCGCCGGGCGCCCCGCGCCGCTCAGATCGGCCTGCTCGCGCTCGCCCCGCTGTGGCCGGTGGCGATGGCGGCGGGCGACTACACCGGTCCCGCGGTCCTGCCGCCCGCCCTGAGCATGCTCGCCACCTGCGCGGCGCTCGCCGCGGACGCGGCACGTCGTACGCCCCCTGCCGAGAGCCGCGCGCTCGCCCGGGTCCTCACGCTCGCCGCCGTGGTGGTCCATGCGGGGGCGGCCACCGCCGCAGTCCTCGACCGGGGTACTACGGCACCCACATGGGCGCTCGCCGCGTGCGCGACGGCCGGCGCGACCATGGCGGTCGGAGCGGCCCGCGGGGGCGGGACGCTGGCGCGCCGACGCGACTCGGCCGCCAGGGACACCCAGGAGGAACGCCTCGCCACCTGGACCGAGGAGGCCGTCCGGGACGCGTGGGCCGAGCGCCGCCGGATCGCCGCGGGCCTGGAGACCACGGTCCTGGCGCGCACCGCGGACATGGTCACGGAGGCGGAGGCGGGCAGGCTCGACGGGACGGCCGAACGGGCCCGCGACGCCTTGGCGGCGATGCGCGCGTTGCTGGACACGGTCCGGGAGGGGGAAGAGGGGGAAGAGGGGGAAGCGGGGGAAGCGGTCGGGGGCGGAGCTCACCAGAGAGAAGGCGAGCTGCGGCCACAGCCCACCCTCCAGGCCCTGGACCTCCTTGCCCAGCAGGTCAGGGCGACCGGCCGTGATGTGGAGGTACGGCTGACCGACCGCGTGCCGGACCGCCTCCCCGCGGCCGTGGACCTGGCCGCCTACAACGCCGCCGAGACGCTGCTCGCGACCGGCGGCGACGGGCCCGCGGTGCTCGTACTGGACGCGGACGGGGATACGTTGACGCTGACGGCCACCGGAGTGCCCGGTTCCGCGGTACCCGTCGTACGAGAACGGCTCGCGACCCGGGTCGAGGCACTCGACGGCACCCTGACCACGACCCCGGCGGGCGCGATCAGCCTCGGGCTGCCGCTCGGGCCGCGGACCGACGAGGAAAGGGAACGATGAGCCTGAGAGTGCTGGTCGTCGACGATCAAGGCATCGTGCGGGCGGGGTTCGCCGCCGTGATCGACGCCGAGGACGACATGACGGTGGTCGGCGAGGCGGCCGACGGCGTCGACGCGGTGCGGCTCGCCTCGGACCTCGCGCCCGACGTGGTGGTCATGGACGTACGGATGCCCGAACTGGACGGCATCGCCGCGACCCGGATCATCACGGGCCGGGAGAGCGCGCCTCGGGTTCTGGTCCTGACGACGTTCGACCTCGACGCGTACGTCTTCGACGCGCTGCGCGCGGGGGCCTCTGGCTTCCTGCTCAAGGACGTGCACGCGTCCGAACTGCTGCACGGCATCCGGGTGGTGGCGGCGGGCGAGAGCGTTCTCGCCCCGTCCGCGACCCGCAGACTGATCGGCCACTACGCGTCAGGCCCTGTCACCGGAGCGGGGGCGGGACCGCACGAACTGAACACCCTGACCGGCAGCCAACGCAACGTCCTTGCCCTGCTCGCGTCCGGCCTCAACAACGCGGAGATCGCCGAGGAACTCGGCATCACGGTCGGCACGGTGAAGTCCCACGTGAACGCACTCCTGCGGAAACTCGGCCTGCGCGACCGGGTACAGGCCACGATCCTCGCGTACGACCTGGGCCTGGCCCGCCCCAACCCGCCGGGCCCCCATCTCTGACAACGGACCGCAACGATCGCCACGGAGGCTGCTCATCACCATGCCCGGCACCAACCGCCGCCCCAAGGCCGGCACCATCATCGCTCTCGCCTACCTCGCGGCCTGCGCCGTCCTGCTGGTGTGGGCCCTGGTGGTGAGCGCGGTCGACAGCTCGGACGAGTCCATGGCGGGCGTCATCCCCCTGCTCGCCACGGCTCCTGCCAGCTTCGTGCTCCTGGCGCTCCCGGACGGCACCGTGATGGTGATCGTCGCGGTCGCCGTCGGGGCGCTGGTCAACGCGGCGATCATCAACTGGTGCGCGCGTGCACTGAGCCGGGGGCGAGGGGGAGGGAGAGGGGGAAGGTAAGGGGGAAGGTGAGGGTGAGCTGAGCTGAGCCTGTGAGTGGCATGCGTGCTTACTGCTACCGCTTACTGCTTGCCGCTTACTGCTTACCGGTGCCGACCGGGTCCACGAAGACCTTGCCGTCGGCGCCGACCGGGAGGTTGAGGTCGGTCGACAGGGCCTTGGAGTGGGTCTCGTTGGGCGGGGTGACGTCGATGGCGCTGACGTACACGGGGTCCTCGCCGGTGCCGTCGTTCGTCGGGGTGTGGAGGGTGAAGCGGGTCGTCTCACCGGTGTTGAGGACGACGGCCGGGGCGGCGAGCTTGCTGCGCTCGGCGCTGAGGGGCCCGGAGGCGTCCTCGGACCTGAGGTCGACGCCGGGGAAGCCCTTGAGCGAGCAGGTGTCGCTCTTGTTCTTGAGGCTGACTATGAGGTCGCCCTCGGCCATGCCGTGCGAGGCGCTGAAGCTGAGGTTGGCGGTCTTGCAGTTGCCGGTGGTGACCTGCCCGCCACCGCTGCCCTGGCCGGACGCCGTGGTGGCCGAGTCGCCGCCGGTGTTCTTGGCGTTCTCGTCGGACGTGCTGCTGCCGGAGGCCGCGTCCGAGGACCCGTCCGAGGACCCGCCCGAGGACCCGCCCGAGGAAGAGGAAGAGGACGACCCGGACCCGGAGCCGGAACCGGCGCCGCTCGCGTCGGAGTCCTTGTCCCCCTGGCAGGCGGTGAGCGAGAGGCTCGCGGCGAGGGCCACGGCGGCGAGGGTGAGGGTCTTGGCGCGCATCGTTTCTTCCCTACGGTCGGTGCCGTCTGCGTCCGGCACGAGTGAGCGTTGCTGATCATCAAGACACGCTCGCGAGTGGAAACGTTCCGCTTGCCCGCCCCTAATACATGCCTGTTACACGCGATTGTGGGAGCGGGGGCCGGACGGTGGCGCCACCGCCGAGCGCGTACGGCTTGAGCCCGACGACGACCCTGCCGCCGAACCGCCGATCTGCCGCCCTGAAACGGGGATTCAGTCTCATGGGGGCGCTGTTTCCGTGCGCGCCGCAGCTCGCGGGGGCGCCGGTTCCAGCAGCTTTCGCCGCGGTCCTCCGTGTCCCCCGCGGCTGTTGACCGCCGGGACAGATCCGTAACAGGCTGGCCCTTGAACTCATTTGCCATCGCGTACTCGCCGCAGTCTCGCCACAGATTCACCACACGGCGGACTCACCGAGCGCTATACGTATCTACGAGCGCCTATGCGCGCCTACGCGCGGCGTATGTTGCGGAGCAGGACGTCGACCGCCGTGTGCAGAGTCGCCGCGGGCACCCCGTCGCGCAACTGTGTGGAGAGGCCGAGAAGGAAGCTGTGGACCACGGTGGTCACGCCGTCGACGTCGGCGTCGAGTTCACCCGCGGCGACACCCCGCTCCACGCAGGCCCTGATCCGCACCCGGTCCGCTTCTCGCCGGTCCGCGACGGCCGCGCGCACCCCGGCGTGCTCCTCTCCCGGTGCCCGCATCGTGCCGGACAGGGCGATGAGGCAGCCGGTGGGGTGGGACGAGTCGGCCTGCATGTCGATCGAGCCGTGCAGCAGCCCGGCCACGGCCTCCCACGGGCTGAGCGTCTCGTCCTCGATGACGGCGACGGCGCTGCCCGGCCCCTCCATGTAGTGCTCGACGACCTGCTTGAACAGCCCTTCCTTCGAGCCGAAGGCGCCGTAGAGGCTGGCGGACGAGAGTCCGGTGGCCGCTCGCAGCTGCGCCAGCGAGGTCGCTTCGTACCCCTGCTCCCAGAACAGCAGCATCGCGGCCTCCAGTACGGCCTGCATGTCGAAGGCGCGGGGACGGCCGGCGGACGGCACATGAACCTCCTGCGTCGCGCAACGGGCGTTTCGGGCGGGGAGTGCTTCCCCGGCGCCTCCCATATTGGACCAACCGCTCCACAAAGCGCCAGGAGCTCAAGGTGTGGAGGCGTCGAGGCGTCGACGGCCGTACGTGACCCTGATCACTTACGGATCATTCGATCCGGAATACCTTGACCGGCGCACCGAGCCGGGACGAGTATTCCGGCATGAACGATCCAGAATCCAAGGAAGCGGGCGCCGACGCCGGCGTCCGCCCCCCACTGAGCCGCGCGATGGTGCTGCTGCTGGCGGTGACGTGCGGCGCGGCGGTCGCGAACATCTACTACGCGCAGCCCTTGCTGCCCGTTCTCTCCAAGGCGCTCGGGGTCTCCGAGGGGGCCGGGGGCCTGGTCGTCACCGCCTCGCAGATCGGCTACGCGCTCTCGCTGGCGCTCCTTGTGCCGCTGGGCGACGTACTTGAACGGCGCCGTCTCGTGAGCGGCCTGCTCGCCCTGAGCGCCGTAGCTCTCCTCGGCGTGGCCGCCGCCCCCTCGCTGGGCGCGCTGTACGCCTCGGTCGCGCTGGTCGGGGCGACCTCCGCCGTGGCACAGATCGTGGTGCCGATGGCCGCCTCGCTCTCCGCCGACCATGAACGCGGCGCGGTGGTCGGCACGGTCATGAGCGGCCTGCTCATCGGCATCATGCTCGCGCGGACCGTCGCCGGGGCGTTGGCCGAATTCGGCAACTGGCGGCTGGTGTTCGTCTTCGCGGCGTTCGTCATGGTGGCTCTCGCGATCACGCTGCGCCTGGTTCTGCGTCCCGTACCGCCGACCGCGAAGACTCCCTATCCCCGGCTGCTGCACTCGGTGGTGACACTGGTGCGCACCGAGTCGCTGCTGCGCAGGCGCATGGGTCTCGCCGCGGTCGGCATGGGCGGCTTCACGGTCCTGTGGACCGCCTCGTCGTTCCTCCTCGCGGGCCCCACCTATGGGTACGGTCCTGCCGTCATCGGCCTGTTCGGTCTGGTCGGGGTCGTCGGGGCCGCCGCCGCGACGGTGGCAGGACGGATGGCGGACCGCGGCCGTGCCCGCCAGGTGACCACCGGCGGACTGATCGTCCTCACGGGCAGCTGGGGCGTGCTCGTCTTCGCGGGGCAGGGCGGCCCGCTCGGTCTGAGCGCGCTGATGGTCGGCATCGTGGCGCTGAACCTGGCCCAGCAGGCACTGCTGATCAGCCACCAGAGCGTCCTGTACCGCCGTGTCCCGCACGCCCGCAGCCGGGTCACCACGGCGCTCATGGTCTCCGCGTTCGCCGGCAGCACCGTCTCGTCCGCCCTGACGGCCGCGCTGTATCCGCTCGTGGGCTGGGCGGGAGTCTCCGTGCTCGGCGCGGTGATCGCGCTGATCGGTCTCGCGATCTGGGCCCTGGAGCTTCTCCGCCCGAGCCCCGCTGAACCACTCGCCGCCCCGTCGTCGAACGAAACCGCCCGCGCGCTCCGCACCTCTCCCGCAGGCACGGAGCACACCCACTCAGACGCCAAGAAGACCGCTCATGCCTGAGCCCCGAGGAAGGGCACCCACCATGACCACCAGCAAGCAGGCCACCGCCGCCCACCCGCCGCACGACCCCGCCGAAGTCGACGATTCGGGATGCCGACTGCCGCGCCTGTGGACGCGGACTCTGGGCGACCTGACCCTCACCTACGTTCCCGACGCAGGCGTCCACATGATTCCCACCCGGGTCTACCCCGCCTCAGCCGACGAGGACTGGACGGAACACGGCCCTCACATGACGGACGCGGGCCACCTGGCCATGAGCTGCGGTGCGCTGCTCGTCGAGCGCGTCGAGCGCGTCGAGCGCGTCGAGCGCGGTGGCAGGCGACTGCTCCTCGACGCGGGCCACGGCCGCATCTCGGGCGAGGACCTGGAGCACTTCCAGCACGGCTTCGACCACGTACAGAACCTTCCCGATCACCTGCGACGCCTGGGCGTCGACCCGGCCACGCTGGAGACGGTCGCCTTCACCCACCTGCACGACGACCACACCGGCTGGGCCCGTCCCGACGCCGTCGACGACCCGCGCAGCCTGTTCCCCGTCGCGCGATGGATCGTCGGAGCAGGGGAGCTTGAAGGCCTGGACCCGGCCTCAGGTCCCCGGCTCGCCGGACAGAGCGAACGGACCACGGCCGTCGCCGACGGAACGGAGATCGCCGAGGGAGTTCGTGCCTGGGCGCTGCCCGGACACACCCCCGGGCACACGGCCTGGATCCTCGACACCGGTGACGGCCGCCGGATCGTGGCCTTCGGCGACGCCATGCACTCGCCCGTCCAGATCGAGCACCCCGACTGGGAGGTCGTCCTCGATCACGACCGGGCCCGGGCCGAGCACTCACGCCGTCGACTCGTGGAGTTCCTGGCGCAGGACGGCGTGTTCGGCTTCGGAGTGCACTTCGCCGACCAGCAACTCGGCACCGTCGACGGCGGCGGGCACTGGCGCCCCTGGGAGGACAAGTAGGCCTCCTCGGTTACTGCTTGCCGGTGCCGACGGGGTCGACCGTGACGGTGGCGACGGCCTTGTCGGAGACGGGGACGTTGAGGGAGACCGGCAGGGTCTTGGAGTGGGTCTCGTTGGGCGGGGTGACGACGATGGTGGTGATGTCGAGTCCCGATCCGCCAGTGTCGTTGCGCGGGGTGTGCAGGGTGAAGCGGGTCGTCTCGCCGCCCTTGAGCGCGACGGCCGGGGCGGCGAGCTCGCTGCGCTCGGCGCTGATGCCGCCGGGGCCGGAGTCTGCCTTGAGGTCGACTCCGGGGAAGCCCTTGAGCGTGCAGGCGTCGCCACCGGTGTTCTTGATGCTGACCAAGAGGTCGCCCTCGCCCATCCCGTGCGAGGAGCTGAAGGTGAGGTTGGCCGTCTTGCAGTTGCCGGTGGTGACCTGCCCGCCACCGCTGCCCTGGCCGGAGGACTCCGTGGCGGCCGATTCGCCGCCGGTGGCCTTGTCGTTGCCGTCGGAGGACCCGGGCGAGGAGGAGGACGAAGACGAGGAGGAGGCCGAGGCCGAGGACGAGGACGAAGAGGCCCCGGAGCCGTTCCCGGAGCCACTCCCGGAGCCGCTCCCGCTCGCGGCCGAGTCCTCGTCGCCCTGGCAGGCGGTGAGCGAGAGGCTCGCGGCGAGGGCCACGGCGGCGAGGGTGAGGGTCTTGGCGCGCATCGTTTCTTCCCTACGGTCGGTGCCGTCTGCGTCCGGCACGAGCGAGCGTTACTGATCACCAGGACACACCCGCCCGGGGCGAACGTTCCGTCCGGCCGTCCCCTAATACCTGCCTGTTACACGGAAATGCCCGCCCGTTACAGAGAATCACCGCCGGACAGAGAATCGCCTCCGGTGCGGACCTGGCGGACCCGTGACCGACCGGTACGCACGCGCTCGGCGGCGGTCTCGCCGACCTCCTCGCGGACAAGCCCGGCGACGGGTCCGCCCTTGGGCAACGAGAAACCCCCGGGTCTACGACCTGGGGGCTCTGTTTCTTGCGCTGAAGCTGCTGGAGCGGGTGACGAGAATCGAACTCGCACTCTCAGCTTGGGAAGCTCGGGTGATCTAGGAGGAGTTGAGTTGCTGACCTGCGGGGGAACGCTCTAAGGGCCTCTCCACGCACCCGACTTAGTGCCTGCCGTTCCCCGCGGTTCCCCGGCCGACCTGGCACGGGTGTGAGCGGCGCGGCAGCCGACTCTTGTCGCACACTGGGCCCCGGGCTTTATCGTGCCGGCGACCTCACAGCTGGGGGCTAAGGTACGGCTGACTCTTGCCGAAGCTGTGGGTGAGGGTGGTCATCTAAGTGTTACAGCGAACGTGAAAGCCGCCAAGCCGAGCAGGGCCATAACGCAGTACCGGAATGTATTGATGGCCGATCTGAGATGTCGGTGCCGCTGCGAGTGCTGCAAGATATCAGTCCAAAGCTCTGCCGTGGCATGGCCGAGCATTGAATCTAGGGTGAGATCTCTGACCTTCCTGGAGAAGTCGCTATGGCCATCCACTGACTTGAGGGTATCTCCCCAGTTAAAAAGGAATCTGGAAGGGATCTCGGTGGAGTGCAGGACGCGAGTTGTTTTCCGCGCCGCGATGGCGTTGATGGAGCTCCAGAGACTTCGAAGGATGAGTGACAGCGTCAATACGGCCAGCGCGCAGAAAATGGCTTCTATCCAGAATGAGCGCGAGTTCTTAGTCGTTTGAAGGTGGTAATTTACCAGAATTAGCGATCCACTTGCCAAGATTGCATTTGCGCTCAGCAAGACTGAAGCTCGAACGGAGGTGGAGCTGCGTAGTCTGTCATATCTATCGATGTGCCACTTCGTCATGTCCAGCAGGTCTGAACTGGACATGAGTTCATCTAAGCTTTGTGGCGGTATCGAGGTTTTTGTGGTGCTCTTTCCGGTTTGCTGGCGATTGGCGCGAGATGCTTCAGCCATAGGTTTCCCCCTTCGCTGTTCGGCGGGTGTTGCCTTAAGCGTTCAACTCCGTTGAGGGCGTTCGACACTTCAGTCGATTAGCCTAGGGGGCACGCGTGATACGGGGGAGATCTTCAGAGAAGAGCGAGTGCATCTTTCGGGCGCGAAGAGAGGTAAAGTGGCGCGAATCTTCATAAACTACCGCAAAAGGGGAGGCGCCTACGCTGCCGCCTTGCTTGACGAGCTGCTCTCCAGTCGCTTCGGGGAGCATGAAGTTTTTCGCGCAGCCAGGTCTATAGCTCCCGGCTCAGACTATTCGGAGTCGATTCTTGAGTGTGTCGCTGGCTGTGACGTGCTCCTCGTGATCGTGGATGAGGGTTGGGCGGCTGGTTTTGGTTCTAAGGTGCATGATTCAAGCCCGAAAGTAGATTGGGTTTCTAGAGAGATCGAGGAAGCGTTCAAGAACGGGAAGATTGTTGTTCCTGTGCTCCTCTCGGGGGCCGAGCGTCTAGATGAGGCAATCCTTCCTGAAGCGGTGGCCCGCGTGGCGCGGCTCCAGTATTTGAGGTTTGACTATCGCAACATTCATCAAGACGTCAGGTTCATTTTTGAACAGCTCGCCAGGATTTGCCCTGAATTGAAGCTGGTTTGAGTCGTCGCTCGACCGGCCGGCTGAGATGGAACCTTGCTCAGCCCACCACCCAATCCCAGCTCCCATCCACCCGCGGACCCGCACCCCCGGCCCCCGGTGCCGGAGCGCCCCCGCCGGAGGCATCGTCTTTGACCGTGGCCGGTGGCCGGTGTGTGTGGGGTGCTCGACTCATGGTCCTGGCCTAGCCACACGTGTGCGGGCGTCGGCGCAGCGCCCGTAGCGCGGGCCGAAGGCAGGAGCGCGAAGGGCAGCGGAGCCGGGAAGCCCGCCCGGCGGAGCGGAGCGCAGCCGGGCTTGATCGAAGAACGCCGGAGCACCTACGTCAAGGTCGGCCAGCACGTCCGTATCCCCGAGACTGCCGTCCGCGACTTCATCAGGTCTCACACAGTCGAACCCCGTAAGCGCTCTCGCGCTCGCTATGGGAGGGCTGATGGCCAATGGCAAAGGCAGGCGCCGCCGCTTCGGATCGATCCGGAAACTGTCCTCAGGGCGCTACCAGGCGCGATACCCCGGGCCTGATGGCGTGATGTACCCGGCGCCGTACACCTTCGAGACGACGGCCGACGCCGACGACTGGCTTGCCGAGAAGCAGACGGAGATTCGCAGGGGTGACTGGCGGGGGCCGGAGATCGGCGCAGTGAGCTTCCGTGCGTACGCGAACATGTGGGTTGAGGAGCGTGAGATCGGCGTCCTGACGCGTGACCTGTACCGCTACCTCCTGGACGGTCATACCCTTCCGACCTTCGGTGGTGACGACCTGGACGAACTCACTGCACCCCGCGTTCGGACCTGGCGTACCGAGCGACTGCGGACCGGCGCCAAGACCGCGACGGCAAAGGCGTACCGCCTCCTCAAGGCCATCATGGAGACGGCAGTCGACGACGACCTGGTCCGCCGCAACCCGTGCCGGATTAAGGGTGCGGGCGCTGAAGCCCAGGAACGGCCCACGGCGACCGTCGCGCAGGTGGATGCCCTTGCCGGAGCGATCGGCATGGGGTGGCGCCTGATGGTCTACCTCGGTGCGTACGGTCCGACCCGTCCGGAGGAGCTTGCCGGGCTCCGGCGCCGGGATGTCGACCTGGAGGCCCTCAAGATCACGGTGCGGGTCGCCGAACCGGAGCGGACGAATGGGCGGCGTGCTCCTGGCGACACCAAGTCGGACGCCGGTACCCGCACGATCTACCTGCCCGCGTTCCTGGAACGTGAGGTGCGCTGGCACATGGAGTCGTACGCCGAGGAGGGACCCGATGGGCTCGTCTTCGTCGGCGATCGGGGTGCACCGTTCCGCCGCAGCACCTTCGGCAAGTACTGGCGCAAGGCTCGGGCGGTCGTCGGCCTGCCGGACGGCTTCCGGTTCTACGATCTCCGGCACACCGGACACACCCTGTCGACCCGATCCGGCGCGACGCTCAAGGACACGATGGTCCGCGCCGGCCAGTCCTCCCAGAAGGCCGCGATGATCTACCAGCACTCCGAGGAGGCACGGCAACAGGAGGTCGCCGGCATGCTCGACCGCAGCGTTCAGCGGGCCCGCCGGTCCGTGGCACGGAAGCCGGATGATCAAGCATCTGGCACGGATCTGGCACGCGACGACTCAGGGAAACCGCACAGCAAAAAGGCCCAGGTCGCTGACCTGGGCCTCAAGTGTGGAGCGGGTGACGAGAATCGAACTCGCACTCTCAGCTTGGGAAGCTGATGTTCTACCACTAAACTACACCCGCGAAAAACACCGTCTGTGGCGGTGCCGTAACGTCGCACACTCTACCTCATCCCAGGCCCCGGATGCTTTTGCCCCGGGGTCTTCGTGCTGTCCGGGGCGTGGATGCCTCAGCGGGGTGCGGGAGTTGGGGCGTACCGTGAAGGGCCGGAGTGCCGCCTGGAGGGGCGCCCTATTCGTCCCGTAATGTGGCCTCTCGTCGTCGGCTCGCTCGCGAGTGGAGTGCGGCGAGCTACGAGCTCAACTACGGCTTTGGGGAAGGGACTCGAGGACTTGATGGAGCGCACCGTCGTCCGATGTGCCGAAGGGCACGTGTTCAGCACTGCTTCGTTCCCGATGCAGAAGGCCGACCGGCTCGGACCCGGCCGTCTCATCCGCTGTCCACGCTGCGCCCGATTGCGGCATGCCGTGCCGGTCGCGTCGCAGAAGCGGTAGCGGGGCAGCGGGAAAGCAGCGAACCGGAAAGCAGAGAAGCAGCGAACGGCAGGCAGCGCGCGGGGCGTCCGATTGGGGCGGGCCCGCGCGCTCTGCGTATCCTCGGTGCGTGCTTCTCTCAGACAAGGACATCCGGGCCGAGATCGACACCGGACGAGTACGGATCGATCCGTACGACGAATCCATGGTGCAGCCCTCAAGCATCGATGTGCGGCTCGACCGCTACTTCCGGGTGTTCGAGAATCACCGCTACCCACACATCGACCCCTCCGTGGAGCAGGCCGACCTGACGCGGCTCGTCGAGCCCGAGGGCGACGAGCCGTTCATCCTGCACCCCGGTGAGTTCGTGCTCGCCTCGACGTACGAGATCATCAGCCTCCCCGACGACCTCGCCAGCAGGCTGGAGGGGAAGTCCAGCCTGGGGCGGCTCGGGCTCGTCACGCACTCCACCGCCGGCTTCATCGACCCCGGTTTCTCCGGGCACGTGACGCTCGAACTGTCGAATCTCGCGACGCTTCCCATCAAGCTGTGGCCCGGAATGAAGATCGGGCAACTGTGCCTGTTCCGGCTGACCTCGCCCGCCGAGGCGCCTTACGGCTCCGAGCGGTACGGATCGCGTTACCAAGGGCAGCGCGGGCCGACCGCCTCCCGTTCCTTCCTCAATTTCCATCGAACCCAGGTGTGACATTCAGCATGAGTGACGTGCGCGAGAACCTTACGTACGAGAAGTTCGGCGGCGCGGTGCGCGAGCTCGCGCAGACCATCGCCGACGACGGGTACCGGCCCGACGTCATCATCTCCATCGCCCGCGGTGGCGTCTTCGTCGCGGGCGGGCTCGCGTACGCGCTCGACTGCAAGAACATCCACCTGGTGAACGTGGAGTTCTACACGGGGGTCGGGACGACCCTGGAGATGCCGGTCATGCTGGCGCCCGTGCCGAACGCGATCGACTTCACCGACAAGAAGGTGCTCATCGCCGATGACGTCGCCGACACCGGCAAGACGCTGAAGCTCGTGCACGACTTCTGCCTCGACCACGTGGCCGAGGTGCGCAGCGCGGTGATATACGAGAAGTCGCAGTCGCTCGTGAAGTGCGAGTACGTCTGGAAGCGCACCGACGACTGGATCAACTTCCCGTGGAGTGTCGAGGCGCCTGTGGTACGGCGCGAAGGGCAGGTTCTGGACGCCTGACGCCTGACGCCTGACGCCTGACGCCTGACGCCTGACGTCTGACGCCTGAGCGGACAGAGGACGGGCCCCGGCGGATCACTCCGCCGGGGCCCGTCCTGCTCGCACTCGCTACGTCGCTAGAACGTACCCAGCTTGATGATCGCGAGCAGCGCGAGCAGCTGGATCGACGCCGCGCCCAGTGCCTTCGGCCACGGCAGGTCGTGCGACTTGCTCACCATCGCCGTGAGCAGCGCGCCCGCCGCGACCCAGGTCACCCAGCCGAGCAGCTGGACGAAGGTCTGGCCGCCGCCGAAGAACATCGCGACGACCACGCGGGGCGCGTCCGTGATCGACATGATCAGCATGGAGAGGCCGACCGTCGGCTGCCAGGCACCGGCGCCGCCGAGCTGGCGGGCCAGGGAGTGGGTGACCACGCCGAGGATGAAGGCGCTGATCGTGATCGCGACCGCTGTCGTCAGGACGTACGGAACGGCCGCCGAGATGGTGGCGTTGATGGCGTCCTCGCGGGCGCCGTCGAATCCGAAGATCGCGAGCAGGCCGTAGAGCAGCGTCACGATGACGGCTGGGGCCCACATCGCGTAGTCGCGCATCTGCAGGAAGGTCGGCCCCGGGCTCATCACGATGCCGCGCAGCAGGTCCTTCCAGTGCAGGCGCGGGCCCACGGGCGGCGGGGCGGTCTGGCCCGCGCGGTAGGTGTCGCCCTGGTTGTACAGGTCCTCACCCACGGAGAAGGCCTGGGTGTGACCGGGGTTGTTGGCGGCGTACGGATCGAAGCCGCCCTGGCCGCCGCCTTGTCCCCCCTGGCCGCCCTGGCCCCCGTGTCCCGGGCCGCCAGGGCCACCAGGGCCGCCGAAGTACTCCGGCTCACCGTGATTGCCGTGGTTGCCGCCCGCGTGCGGCCACTGCTGCCCGCCGTACCCGCCCTGGCGACCGCCCTGACCCTGGCCGTACGGCGGCTGACCGCCGTACTGCTGGGAGGGCGGCTGAGGGTAGCCGTACGGAGGCTGCTGGCCCTGGGGGGCCTGAGCCTGCTGTCCGTACGGCTCCTGCCGCGGTCGTTGTTGGGGGCGTGCTTGCGGGGTGCGGTTGTCCCGGCCGCGTCCGATCCTGAATCCAGCCACGAATCGAACGTACCTGGTCTGGAGGGTCCGGGTCGTCCCTCCCCGGGAGGAGAGCCGGCTTTGCCGCCGACCTGTGACAACCCTTAGGGGGACCCTGAGGGGTTTTCCCCAGGGTCGTCGAGGTGCGCGACGCGTACGACGCGTCCGACGCGTCCGACGCGTACGACGCGTCCGACGCGTCCGGCGGGATCGCTAGTGACCGAGCACCGCTCCGTACGCCGGCGGGTCCAAAGAGACGGGCAGGCCAATGGAGTTCGGGGTGACGACCGAGCCGCCGGCCTTCGCGCCGGGCAGGTCCCAGACGCCGCCCGCGGCGGAGTTCTCACCGGGCGCCGCGACGGACAGGTCCCGGGCGCCGTCGCCGTTGTGGTCGCCGAAGGCCAGCGCCGCGCCGAAGAGGTCGCCCGCTTCGGCGACGCCCAGGATGCCGGGCGAGTTCTGCTGGTACGCGACCGTGCCCGCGTTCGCCGCGCCCGCCGGGTCGAGCAGGCCCATCTCGCCGCCCTTCAGGACGGTGACGCTGCCCGCCTTGGCCGCGCCGCCGATGGCCTCGCCGGGTGCGCCCGCGATCAGGTCGTCGTGGCCGTCGGCGTCGATGTCCGCCACGGCGAGCGCGTCGCCGAAGCCGTCACCCGTCTCGGCGACGCCGGGCATGCCCGCGGTGTCCTGGTTGAACGTCTGCTGCTCCCAGCCGAAGCTGCCGTTGGCGTCGCCGAAGCGGATGTGGATGGCGCCGCCCTTGGTGAGCTCCTCCGGTCCGCACGGGTCGTCGATGTTCTCGTCGGCGATCTCGCGGCAGTCGCCGAGAGCGAGGTCGTCGAAGCCGTCGCCGTTGAAGTCACCGGCGGCGAGGGCGTTCGCGGCGCCGTTGGAGTTGTTCCAGAAGTTGCCCATGGAGCCCTCGTCCTTGTTCCAGCCGTAGAGGCGGATGTGGGACTGGGTGTAGGGCTGGTTCTTCGTGTAGTAGCCGAGGGCGAGGTCGTCGAGCCCGTCGTTGTCGAAGTCGCCGGTCGTCATGACGGGGGCGCGACCGCCCATGCGGTCGGACATGAGGGGCTTGGTGTCGGCGGCGAGCGGGTTGAAGTTGCCGACGATCTGGTCCTTGCCGCCGATCGCGAGATCGACGTCGGTGTCGCCGGTGAAGTCGGCGGCGACCAGGGCATTTCCGTACGCGTCCTGCGACTTGGCGCCGCGTGCGGCGGTGTTGGCCAGGGCGAAGCCGTCGCCGGTGCCGTACAGGACGGTGACGGAACCCGCGTCGGTCTTGTCGTCGTCCGCGGCGGATCCGCTATCGGACAAATCCTCGCCGGGCGCGCCGATCACGAGGTCCGCGTACTTGTCGTCGTCCACATGCGCGGCCACGACCGCGCCCCCGAACCGGTCACCGGCCTCCGGGGTGCCGGGCACCTCGACGGTGGCCTGCGTGATGCGCCGCACGCTGTGCGGCCCCGGCCCGTCCTCCCCGCCGAACACGACGCTCACGGCCCCGGCCTTGGCTTTGCCGCCGACGGTGGCACTGGGCACGCCGACGAACAGGTCGTCGTAGCCGTCGCCGTTGAAGTCGGCGGCGAGCGGCGTGGCGGGTGCGGCGGCGGGTGCGGCGCTCGCGGTGGCCGCGATGGGGAGGGTGAGGCCGGTCGCGGCCAGGGCGGTGGCTGCCGCGAGGGCGAGTGTGCGTGTGTGCACGGGAACTCCAACTCGTCGGGGTGCGGGTTGTCAGGTGCGTTGGCCTACGGAGGTATCCGTGGGACATGCGGGGGCGAACAGAGAGCTCCGTCGGGAGGTCGGGCGAACGGCGGTGCTAGTCGGCGAAGTTGGTGCCGAGGCGCGGCGTGCCCGAGGCCGAGATGCCGACCGTGGACGTGTAGACGCCGGAGGTGCCCGCGAGGGTGCCGTCGGGGCGTGCGCCCAGGACGTAGAACGCGCCGTTGGAGCCGTTCTCACCGGACGCGCCGACGGTGACGTCGCCCCTGCCGTCGGCGTTCAGGTCGTCGATGTGGACGTCGGACCCGAAGAAGTCGTTCTTCTCGTCGGCGTTGGGGACGCCGGGCGAGTTCTGGCTGTACAGGACGGCGCCCTTGGTGGAGAGGCCGGAGCCGTCCGACGCGCCGTAGATGACGGTGACCGAGCCCGCGTCGGCGACTCCGTCCAGGTTCTCGCCGGGGGTGCCGACGGCCAGGTCGAGGTGCCCGTCGCCGTTGATGTCGCCGAGGTCGAGCTCCTCGCCGAAGAAGTCGCCCTTCTCGCCGCCGCCCGGGATGCCCGCCGAGTCCTGGGTGATGGCCTGGCTGTCGCCGTACGGGCCGTTCGCGTTGCCCTTGACGACGTACACCGTGCCGCCCTTGTTGGCGCCGTCGATGCCCTCGTCCCAGGTGAGGCCGATGATGACGTCGCCGTAACCGTCGCCGTCCGTGTCTCCGACGTCGGTGATGTGACCGGCGGGCAGCCGCTGCACGCCCCTCGTGGTGACGCCGTTCGCGCTGCCGGGCAGCCACAGGTTGGCGTTGTAGTCGTCGGCGGTGGAGAAGCCGTTGACGAGCAGATCGTCCTTGCCGTCGCCGTTGACGTCCCCGGAGTGCAGGTTGAAGGGGCCCGTGTCCTCGCCGCTGTGGATGGGCGGGAGCACGGTGTAGCGGCCGCCGGTGGAGCCGCTGCGTCTGATGCCGCCGTCGAGGATGTCGATGGTGGCGGCGCCCGACGCGGCGACGGCGAGGTCGTCCTTGCCGTCGCCGTCGAAGTCACCCGCCTGGAGGGGGCCGCCGAACCGGTCGTGCTTGGTGGGGCGTGGGTCCTTGACCGTGGAGCCGCCGGAGAGGCCGCTCGGTGAGCCCCACAGGACCTGGACCGTGCCGCCGTCCACGTCGCTGCCGACGTCCTCGCCGACGGCGCCGACGGCTAGGTCGTCGTAGCCGTCGCTGTCGAAGTCTCCGTACGCGGTGTCGGCGCCGAAGATGTCGCTCTTCTCGGCGGTGCCGGGGACGCCCGCGCTGTTCTGGCTGTAGGTGACGTGGCGCTGCGCGGCGCCGCCGTACGTGACGACGACCTGGCCCGCCTTGCTCTTGCCGCCCACGTTGGCGTGCGGGGCGGAGGTGGCGATGTCGGCCGCGCCGTCGCCGTTGAAGTCGGCGTCGTCGGGCTGGACGGCGGCGGTGGGCTCCGCCGCGGTCGCCGTGCCGCCAGTGAGGGTGAGGAGTCCGCCTGTGAGCGCGGCGGCGGTCGCCGTGGCCGCCGCGAGGCGGCCACGTCTGGATCGGGGGAGCGGGGAAGTGCGCTTGTGCTTCGGCATTCCGTGGGTCTCCTGCTGCATGCGGGGATGTCTGGCGGACATCCGCGGTCGATGGGGTGCCGGGCAGGAGGTTCGCCGGATCGCCGGTTCGCCGGGTGTTGGGCCTGGTGTCACGTCCTGTTTCGGCGACAGGGAGACCCGTGGAGGGGGGTAAGGGTTGTATGGGGGGCGGGAGTTGGTGGTGTTGTGCGCGTTCGGGTTGTTTTGCGCGGCCCGCTGGCCGCCGGTCGCCGCTGGTCGCTGGCGGTTCGTCGCTGGCCGCTAGCCGTTCGTCGCTGGGCGCTGGCCGCTGGCCACTCGCCGTTCGCGGCTGGCGGTTCGTCGCTAGCCGTTGGCCGCTCGCCGCTCGCCGCTCGCCGTTCGTCGCTGGCCGCTGGCCGCTGGCTGCTCGCCGCTGGCCGCTCGCCACTCGCCGTCCACCGGGCGTCAGGCCCCGGGCCAACCGAGAACTCAGCCCGAACGGCGAGGACCCCGCCCCGATGCCGCCCCGAGCCCCGTCCTCACGCCCCGCCCCGAGCCGCGCCCCAACTCCCCGCCCTGAGCCGCGCCCTCACGCCCCGCCCCGAGCCCCGCCCCAACTCCCCGCCCTAACTCCTCACCCCAAGCCCCGCCCCAACCCCCGCCCTCACGCCCCATCCCCCAGCGCCAGGAACTCCGCCGTGGAGAAGGTCAGTTGAGGCTTGCGCGCGGTCAGGTCGGCCTTCACTCCCGGGTACACCCCCACCGTGTCCTCGCCGTCCCCGCGATACGTCCGAAGGACCAGATCGTCACGCTTGTCGCCGTTGAAGTCCGCGATGGCGAGGACCTGCGTGGTGCCCTTCGCGGCGGGGACCACGAGCGCCGACGCGTTGCTGTCCAGCGGCCCCGTACGTCCCCTGAAGACCCGCACCTCGCCGGTGCCGCCCCCGTCCCCGCTGCTGCCACCGCTCAGGATCAGCTCGCTCAGGCCGTCGCCGTCGAAGTCGCCGGTGTCCACGGTCACGTTCCTCGACTTCATGGCGCCGCGCTGCGTGCCGGGCACGTCGTAGCGCAGGGCGACCCCGTTCGGGCCCGCGATGGCCGCGTCCATGCCCTTGCCCCTGCCGAAGCGCCCGAACGCGATGTCCGTGCCGGAGGGGAAGAGGACGCCGGTCTCGGCGGGGCCCTTCGGGCCGCCCAGGACGAGGGCGCCGGCTGCGGCGCCGGACGCGCCCGCCGCCTTGCGGACGACGAGGTCGTCGTAGCCGTCGCGGTCCACGTCCGTGGCCTTGCCGGTGACGAGGTCGTTGCCGGGCGCGGCGAGCGGCTTGCCCGCGGCGCGCGGGGCACCGTTCCGTTTGAACGGGCCGCGCAGGAACGTGAGCCGGGCGCCGCTCGCGTGCAGGACGAGGTCGTTCGCGCCGTCCCCGTCGAAGTCCCCGCACACCGGCTGGTCGGACCAGTCGTTGCCGAAGCGGGACTGCGCGGGCACCTTCACCTTCACGGCCTTGCCGGTCAGACCCTTGGGCGAGCCGAAGAGGATCTGCAGCGGCACGGGCGGCTGACCGAGGCCGTCGTAGGGCGGGTCGGTGGAGACGAGCAGATCGGAGAACCCGTCCTTGTCGAGGTCGCAGGACGCCTCCGACTCGAAGGACGCGGGCAACTCGCCCTTGGTGCGTGCCCCGTTGGCCCGCGCGCTCAGCAACTGCCGTGCGCCTGGCCGCAGTCCGGTCCTGGAGCCGTAGACGACACCGATGCCCGCGTCGTCGCCGTGGCCCTCGTGCACCAGGTCGTCCAGTACGAGATCGGGGGCGCCGTCACCGTTGAAGTCGTCGTCGACCTTGCTGCCCTTGCCGCGGGGTATGGGCAGCTGTGCCGCGCTCTTGCCCGCCATGCTGACGGGCCGGTGCCGGGCGTCGGGCTTCTCGGCGTCGTCGCCGCCCCCGCACCCGGCGAGCAGCAGCGCGCAGCTGACGGCGGCGGCCGTACCCACGACACCACCGTGCCGCGTCCGTCTGACGCCACGTATGCCATGTGTTCCGGCACTCCGCATGCCCATCACCCGCCCCGACCGCCCCAACCGACAACAACCAGCACATGATGCCCCCCTTCCGCACAGTAGGAAAGGCCGGTCCCGCCCTGAGGGCGGAACCGGCCTGAACGCCTGGCGGCGTGCCTGCACGGGGACTGCGTGCGGCCTGCGTGCGGCCTGCGTGCGGTCTACTTCACCGGCTCGGGCTCCGGCTCGTCCGCGGTCTCGGGCTCACCGGCGGGGTCCACCGGCGTCTTCACGGATTCGAGCAGCAACTGCGCGACATCCACGACCTGGAGGGCTTCCTTCGCCGCGCCGTCGTTCTTCTTGCCGTTGACGGAGTCGGTGAGCATCACCAGACAGAACGGGCAGGCCGTCGACACGATGTCGGGGTTGAGGCTGAGCGCCTCGTCGACCCGCTCCGTGTTGATGCGCTTGCCGATCCGCTCCTCCATCCACATCCGCGCACCACCGGCACCGCAGCAGAAGCCGCGCTCCTTGTGACGGTGCATCTCCTGCTGACGCAGGCCCGGGACGGCGGACATGATCTCGCGCGGCGGCGTGTAGATCTTGTTGTGCCGACCGAGGTAGCACGGGTCGTGGTAGGTGATGAGGCCCTCGACGGGCGTCACCGGGATGAGCTTGCCCTCGTCGATGAGGTGCTGGAGCAGCTGCGTGTGGTGGATGACCTCGTAGTCGCCGCCGAGCTGCGGGTACTCGTTGCCGAGCGTGTTGAGGCAGTGCGGGCAGGTCGCGACGATCTTCTTGGCCGTCTTCGGCTTCTTGGTCGCCGGGTCCTCGTCGTCCTCGCCGTACGCCATGTTCAGCATGGCCACGTTCTCCTGGCCGAGCTGCTGGAACAGCGGCTCGTTGCCCAGGCGGCGTGCGGAGTCACCGGTGCACTTCTCGTCGCCGCCCATGATCGCGAACTTGACGCCCGCCATGTTGAGCAGCTCGGCGAAGGCCTTGGTGGTCTTCTTCGCACGGTCCTCCAGGGAGCCCGCGCAGCCGACCCAGTAGAGGTACTCGACCTCGGTGAGGTCCTCGATGTCCTTGCCGACGACCGGCACCTCGAAGTCGAGCTCCTTGAGCCACTCCAGGCGCTGCTTCTTGGCGAGCCCCCAGGGGTTGCCCTTCTTCTCCAGGTTCTTGAGCATCGTGCCGGCCTCGGACGGGAACGCGCTCTCGATCATCACCTGGTAGCGGCGCATGTCGACGATGTGGTCGATGTGCTCGATGTCCACCGGGCACTGCTCGACACAGGCGCCGCAGCTGGTGCAGGACCACAGGACGTCGGGGTCGATGACGCCGTTCTCCTCGGCGGTGCCGACGAGGGGGCGCTCGGCCTCCGCGAGTGCGGCGGCGGGCACGTCCGCCAGCTGCTCCTGCGTCGCCTTCTCGTTGCCCTCCATGTCCTTGCCGCCACCGGCGAGCAGGTAGGGGGCCTTGGCGTGCGCGTGGTCGCGCAGCGACATGATCAGGAGCTTGGGGGAGAGCGGCTTGCCGGTGTTCCAGGCGGGGCACTGCGACTGGCAGCGGCCGCACTCGGTGCACGTACTGAAGTCGAGGAGGCCCTTCCAGGAGAACTGCTCGACCTGGCTGACGCCGAAGACGTCGTCCTCGCCCGGGTCCTCCCAGTCGATCGGCTTGCCGCCGGACGTCATGGGCTGCAGCTCGCCGAGGGTCGTGGAGCCGTCCGCGTCGCGCTTGAACCAGATGTTCGGGAAGGCGAGGAAGCGGTGCCAGGCGACGCCCATGTTGGTGTTGAGCGCGACGGTGATCATCCAGATGAAGGACGTCGCGATCTTGACCATGGCGAAGAAGTACGTGAGGTTCTGCAGCGTCGAGAGATCCATGCCCCCGAACCACGAGACGAACGGGTACGAGATGAAGAACGACGCCTCGTAGCTGTCCACGTGGTGCTGGGCACCCTCAAGGGCGTGCAGCGCGAAGATGCAGACGCCGACGATGAGGATGACGGCCTCGACGAAGTACGCCTGGCCCTTCTTCGAGCCCGCGAACCGGGACTTGCGGCCCGGCTTGTCGGGGTTGCTCAGCTGCCGGATGACGATCAGCGTCACGATGCCGACGATGGTCATCGTGCCGATGAACTCGACGAACATGTTGTACGGGGCCCACTCGCCGATGATCGGCAGCATCCAGTCGGCCTTGAAGAGCTGGCCGATGGCGTTGACGATGGTCAGGAGCAGCGAGAGGAAGCCCACCGCCACGAACCAGTGCGCGACGCCGACGACGCCCCAGCGGTTCATGCGGGTGTGGCCGAGGAACTCCTTGGCCACGGTGACGGTGCGCTGCACGGGCTGATCGGTGCGGGTACCGGCGGGGACGGGCTGACCGAGCCGCATGTACTGGACGATCTGCACGATGGCACGGCCGAACAGCGCGACGCCGACCGCGATTAGGACCAGCGACACGATGATCGCGGCGAGTTGCATTTGGGGCTCCTCGGGCCTGCGAGGCGAACTATTACTAAGCGGTAACTTATGCAGTCCGTCTGAGACTACCCACTTACTCAGCCGCACTGTAGCCAGCGAGGCGGTGATCTGCGTCGCTCAGGCAACCCTTGCCGCGCCGGCGCCGTCGTGGGGCCCGCAGGGGCGCGGGGAACTGCGCGACCAGCCATGGCGGGCCCGCAGTCGAGTGCGGCGCGGGGTGAGGGTTGCGCGTAAGCCCGGGATAAGAGTTGAGCCCCCCAGACTCACATCTGTTGACGCAAGCGCAGCGACCATGCATCCTTGAGTCAGATCCACTCAAGAAGTACCTCTGGAGGAACCGAAATGGCACGTGCGGTCGGCATCGACCTGGGCACGACTAACTCTGTCGTCAGCGTTCTTGAAGGCGGCGAGCCCACCGTCATCACCAACGCCGAGGGCGCCAGGACCACGCCGTCCGTCGTCGCCTTCGCGAAGAACGGTGAGGTCCTGGTAGGCGAGGTCGCCAAGCGCCAGGCAGTCACGAACGTCGACAGGACCATCCGCTCGGTCAAGCGCCACATGGGCACTGACTGGAAGGTGGACATCGACGACAAGGGGTTCAACCCCCAGCAGATCTCCGCGTTCATCCTGCAGAAGCTGAAGCGCGACGCCGAGTCGTACCTGGGCGAGAAGGTGGCCGACGCGGTCATCACCGTCCCCGCGTACTTCAACGACTCCGAGCGCCAGGCGACGAAGGAGGCCGGCGAGATCGCGGGCCTGAACGTCCTGCGCATCGTCAACGAGCCGACGGCCGCCGCTCTGGCGTACGGCCTCGACAAGGACGACCAGACGATCCTCGTCTTCGACCTCGGTGGCGGCACCTTCGACGTGTCCCTCCTGGAGATCGGCGACGGCGTCGTCGAGGTGAAGGCCACGAACGGCGACAACCACCTCGGTGGTGACGACTGGGACCAGCGCGTCGTCGACTACCTGGTCAAGCAGTTCAACAACGGCCACGGCGTGGACCTCTCCAAGGACAAGATGGCGCTCCAGCGCCTGCGCGAGGCGGCCGAGAAGGCCAAGATCGAGCTGTCCTCCTCCACGGAGACCTCGATCAACCTGCCGTACATCACGGCGTCCGCCGAGGGCCCGCTGCACCTGGACGAGAAGCTCACGCGCGCCCAGTTCCAGCAGCTCACGTCCGACCTCCTTGAGCGGTGCAAGAACCCGTTCAACAACGTCATCAAGGACGCGGGCATCCAGCTCTCCGAGATCGACCACGTCGTTCTCGTCGGTGGCTCGACCCGTATGCCCGCCGTCGCGGAGCTCGTCAAGGAGCTGACCGGCGGCCAGGACGCGAACAAGGGCGTGAACCCGGACGAGGTCGTCGCCATCGGCGCGGCCCTCCAGGCCGGTGTCCTCAAGGGCGAGGTCAAGGACGTCCTGCTCCTCGACGTCACCCCGCTGTCCCTCGGTATCGAGACCAAGGGAGGGATCATGACCAAGCTCATCGAGCGCAACACCACGATCCCGACCAAGCGCTCCGAGATCTTCACGACGGCCGAGGACAACCAGCCGTCCGTCCAGATCCAGGTCTACCAGGGCGAGCGGGAGATCGCGGCGTACAACAAGAAGCTCGGAATGTTCGAGCTCACCGGTCTGCCGCCCGCCCCGCGCGGTGTCCCGCAGATCGAGGTCGCCTTCGACATCGACGCCAACGGCATCATGCACGTGACGGCCAAGGACCTCGGCACCGGCAAGGAGCAGAAGATGACCGTCACCGGCGGCTCCTCGCTGCCGAAGGACGAGGTCGACCGCATGCGCCAGGAGGCCGAGCAGTACGCGGACGAGGACCACAAGCGCCGCGAGGCCGCCGAGTCCCGTAACCAGGGCGAGCAGCTCGTCTACCAGACGGAGAAGTTCCTCACCGACAACGCGGACAAGGTCCCCGGTGACGTGAAGACCGAGGTCGAGTCCGCCGTCGAAGAGCTGAAGGAGAAGCTCAAGGGCGAGGACACGGCGGAGATCCGCACGGCCACCGAGAAGGTCGCGGCCGTCTCCCAGAAGCTGGGCCAGGCCATGTACGCGGACGCTCAGGCCGCCGGCGGCGAGGGCGCTGCCCCGGGTGCCGAGGGCGCCGAGGCCCCGAACATGTCCAAGGACAAGGACGACGACGTGGTCGACGCCGAGATCGTCGACGACGAGAAGCCGAACGACACGAAGGGCGGCGCCGCATGACCGAGGAGACTCCGGGCTTCGGTGATCACACCGAGAAGCCCGACGTCCCCTCCGGCGCCACCCCCGATGACGCCGCGTCGCTGGCCGCCGAGCCCTCCACCGAGGAGGGCCCGGCGGCCCCGGCCGGGGACGCAGCAAGCAGTACGACAGCTCAGGACGTGGGCCTGACCGCGCAGCTCGACCAGGTGCGTACGGCGCTCGGCGAGCGCACGGCGGACCTCCAGCGGCTGCAGGCGGAGTATCAGAACTACCGCCGTCGTGTGGAGCGGGACAAGGTGACGGTCAAGGAGATCGCCGCGGCGAACCTCCTGGGCGAGCTCCTGCCGAGCCTCGACGACATCGGCCGCGCCCGCGAGCACGGCGAGCTGGTCGGCGGGTTCAAGTCGGTGGCGGAGTCCCTTGAGACGGTCGTCGCCAAGATGGGCCTCCAGCAGTTCGGCAAGGAGGGCGAGCCCTTCGACCCGACGATCCACGAGGCCCTGATGCACTCGTACGCGCCCGACGTCACCGAGACGACATGCGTCGCGATCCTGCAGCCCGGGTACCGCATCGGTGAGCGCACCATCCGCCCCGCGCGGGTGGCCGTGGCCGAACCGCAGCCGGGCGCGCAGACGGTCAAGGGCGATGACGAGACCGCTGCTTCCACGGACTCCGCCGACGCGGCGGAGGACAAGGAGACCGGTGGCGGCCCGGACGAGGGCTGACGTATCGGAGTTGTTGTGAAGCGAGAGGAGGGACGTCGGGGATGAGCACCAAGGACTTCATCGAGAAGGACTACTACAAGGTCCTCGGCGTCCCCAAGGACGCCACCGAAGCCGAGATCAAGAAGGCGTACCGGAAACTCGCCCGCGAGAACCACCCGGACGCCAACACGGGCAACGTGAAGGCCGAGGAGCGCTTCAAGGAGATCTCCGAGGCGAACGACGTCCTCGGGGACCCCAAGAAGCGCAAGGAGTACGACGAAGCGCGTGCTCTCTTCGGCAACGGCGGCTTCCGGGCAGGTCCCGGCGGCGGCGGCGCGGGAGGCTCCTTCAACTTCGACCTGGGCGACCTCTTCGGAGGCGGCGCCCCGGGTGGCGGTGGAGCGGGCGGCGCCGGCGGTGCGGGCGGTTTCGGGGGCGGTCTGGGTGACGTCTTCGGGGGCCTGTTCAACCGAGGCGGCGCGGGCACGGGCGGCGCGGGCACGCGTACGCAGCCCCGGCGCGGCCAGGACATCGAGTCCGAGGTCACGCTGAGCTTCACGGAGGCGGTGGACGGGGCCACGGTCCCGCTGCGGATGTCGTCGCAGGCTCCCTGCAAGGCCTGTTCCGGCACCGGCGACAAGAACGGCACACCGCGCGTGTGCCCGACCTGCGTCGGCACGGGCCAGGTCACGCGGGGCGGCGGCGGCGGTTTCTCCCTCACCGACCCCTGCGTGGACTGCAAGGGCCGTGGGCTCATCGCCCAGGACCCGTGCGAGGTCTGCAAGGGCTCGGGCCGGGCGAAGTCGTCGCGCACGATGCAGGTGCGTATCCCCGCGGGTGTCAGCGACGGCCAGCGCATCCGGCTCCGCGGCAAGGGCGGTCCCGGTGAACGGGGCGGCCCGGCGGGCGACCTGTACGTGGTCGTGCACGTCGACTCCCACAAGGTCTTCGGCCGCAAGGGCGACAACCTGACGGTGACGGTGCCGGTGACGTTCGCCGAGGCGGCACTGGGCGGCGAGGTGAAGGTCCCCACACTGGGCGGCCCGCCGGTCACCCTGAAGCTCCCTCCGGGCACTCCCAACGGTCGTACGATGCGGGCGCGGGGCAAGGGCGCGATCCGCAAGGACGGTTCGCGGGGCGATCTGCTGGTGACGGTGGAGGTGTCGGTTCCGACATCGCTCTCCGACGCGGCGAAGGAAGCCCTGGAGTCCTACCGCGAGGCGACTGCGGACGACGATCCGCGGGCAGAACTGTTCCAGGCCGCGAAGGGAGCATGAGATGGACGGCCGTCGTCGAAATCCTTACCAACTGACCGACGAGACGCCGGTCTACGTCATCTCGGTGGCCGCCCAGCTGAGCGGACTCCACCCGCAGACCCTGCGCCAGTACGACCGCCTGGGCCTGGTCTCCCCGGACCGCACCGCGGGCCGCGGCCGACGCTACTCGGCCCGCGACATCGAACTGCTGCGCACCGTGCAGCAGTTGTCGCAGGAAGAGGGCATCAACCTCGCCGGCATCAAGCGCATCATCGAGCTGGAGAACCAGGTCGCGGCGCTGCAGTCGAGGGTGGTCGAGCTGGCGAGCGCCGTGGAGGGCGCGGCCGCCGCGATGCAGCAGCGCGAGGCGGCGGTCCACGCGTCGTACCGCCGTGACCTCGTCCCCTACCAGGACGTGCAGCAGGCGAGCGCGCTGGTGGTGTGGCGCCCCAAGAGGTCGTCGGAGCAGTAGCTCAGCGAAGCTCTTAGTAATGTGACGCGTAGGGGCCGGGAGGCAGCACCTCCCGGCCCCTACGCGCTGTCGTGCCGTACGTACCGGGGGAGTTGAGCTGACGATGGCCATGGTGGGCCTGTTCTGGATCGCCGAGGGCGATGTGTACGTGGGCGCGAAGCCGTCGGGCCTGGCGGCGGGGGTGCGGCTGACACCGGAGGGCATCGTGGCTCTTGGCGACAGGCAGGCGGCGTTCTACCCCTGGGACGAGGTGCGTGCCCTGACGGTCGAGGACGCCCCCGTGAAGTCGCTGAAGCGGCAGGTGGGCGTCTTGGTGGACATGGCCCTCACGGTGGGCCTCGGCGGCTCGGACGACGCCCCGGCGATGACGGTACGGCTCGCGAGGACGGCGGCGGACTCCGAGCAGACGGAACCGAGGGAACTGACGGCGTACGTGGCTGCGGCGACGGGCTACTCCCAGGCGGAGCACGACCTGTCGCTGACGCTCCTGTCCCGCATGACGGAGGGCGAGGCGACCCTGCGGATCACGCTGGCGGCGATGGCGGAGTGGGGCCGGGCCCGGGAGGGCGGCTCGCCCCGGGCGGGAGAGCGGGAGGGGCTGCTGCGTTCGTGGGCGGCAGGCTGATGGTGGGTTGCAGAAAAGTCCCGGTGTGTGGGGCGTGAGGCGGCGTGTCGGTGGGATTTTCTTGCGACGCGACTCAGGGGCAGAGGCGGCGGTCAGGGGTGGGGGGCTCGTGCTTGAGGTGTAGTAGGAGAGCGGAGAGTTGGGGCGGGGTTGTGGCCAGTTGTATGGCTGGGGCGTCGCTCTCGCGGAGGCGGAGTGTTCCGTCGGGGGCGGGGGCTATGTAGAGGCAGTCCCCTTCCGGGCCGCCGCTGAATGACGACTTCTGCCAGTTCAGCTCGGGCATCGGGGTCTCCTAAAGGGCGTAGAGCAGGTGCTGGATGAGTGCCAGCGAGTCTTTCACCGAGTGTGCTTCAGGGGCTGTCGGTACGTCGATGGGGGCGAGGGCGTTCTCGGCAAGGCGCTCGAAAAGCGTGCCGTACTGCTGGAGTTGCTCTCGCTCAGTCAAGTACTGGTCGCCGGTGGGCTGTTCAAGGATGACTGTGCCCAGGCTCGGCACGCTGGGGACGGCGTGGACGAAGTTGCCGCTGAGTCCCGCGTACGCCTGCGCGCTGAACGGATAGACCTGGATGGTGACATTCGGCAGCTTGCCCACCTCGACGAGGTGCAGCAGTTGCTCGCGCACCGTGGGCGCGCTGCCGAACCGCATGTGCAGGGCGGCCTCGTGAATGATCGCGTGCACGGACGGCGGGTTGTCGCGGGTGAGGATGTGCTGTCGTTCCATCCGGAACATCAGGGCGTCCTCGACGTTGTCGACGCCCAGTTTGGGGCTGTTGAAGATCGCTCGGGCATAGGCGCTGGTCTGGAAGAGGCCCGGGATGAAAAGAGACTGGTGGGTGCGGAGTGCGACGGCGCTCTCCTCCAGCTCGGCGAGGTTGAGTGCCCCAGGGCCCCTGCTCTTCCTGTGGGTGCTCCACCACCCCTTGCCCGTGGCTTCGGACATGGACACCAGAGCCTTTACATAGGGCGCATCTGCGCAACCGTATGTGCGGCATAGGCCCAACAGACGATCGGTGAGGATCGATGTCCGGCCCATCTCGATGTGACTCAGTTGGCCACGGCTCATGCCGATGCAGTCGGCGGCCTCCCCTGCGGTCAATCCTGCTTGTTCGCGCAGTTGTTTGAGTTCGAGGCCGAGCCTTCGCTGGCGTTCGCTGATGGCGGTACGCAGTCCCACTATGTCTCCTTGATGGCTCGGGCAAAGTCTGCCTTGTCCCATCGATGTGGTCCACCAGTAACGGCAAGAAGGTTGCGCATTTGCTCCCTTACTCCCTACCGTGGGTGGCGCGTCAGTAACACACAGGAGTCATACAGCTCCCCCTGCCCATAAGTCGAAAGGCACCCGAACGCCCTGAGGGGCTCAAGGGCACCGCCATCGCCCGGCGCGGGGCCGCCCCCCACCCCTCCCGACGGGAGCAACCGTCATGCCCACCGACCGACCCCGCACCGCACACCGCTCGGCGCAACTGGCTTACGACTACAGCCTGTTCACCCCGGGCGACGCGACCTCACCCAAAATCTGCCGAGACTTCGTGCGCACAGTCCTGCGTACCCTCGACCGTGACCCCTTGGTCATGCCGGCGACTCTCTGTACCTCGGAACTCATCACGAACGTGCACCTGCACACCAAGGGCTCCGCGATGGTCCGCGTCTTCCTGACCCTTACCCGCCTACGAGTGACCGTCTTCGACGAGAGTCAGGACCCGCCTGTCGTGGCGCACCCCGCTGCCGGGGTGGCCGCCTGCTGGGGGCGGGGGCTTGCCCTGGTCGCGGAACTCGCTGACGCGTGGGGCGTCGCGGACGACAGGGCGGGGCGGTATGCGAAGGGGGTCTGGTTCGAGCTGGGGGAGGCCGGGTCCGGGGAAGCGTCCCGCCCTCACCGCGTCGGGTGACCGGGGCGGAACCGACAGCTCCCCCGGCGGAACGCGTCCGCCGGGGGAGCTGTCGGGGCCGACCATGGAGGCGTGGCGCGGCGCCGAGGGGGTGGCGACCGCAGGGCCTCATGGACGGGCCGTCGGCCCCTGGTGAAGGGGGCCGGGCATGTGCTGCGGAGGATTAGTTGGCGTAGAAGGGGGTCAGCTCGTAGGTGTTGTCCTTGGAGCCCACCATGCAGGCCCAGTCCGCGATTTCACCCTTGGCCTTCATGTCCTTGCCCCGGGCGATGCAGTCGTCGAGGCTGCCGGTTCCGATGATGTCCGCGCCCTGACGCAAGGCCGGCGCGGCCTGAGCCGCTCCGGCTGCGATACCGGAGAACGCCAGGACGGTGGCGCCGACAACTGCTGCCTTCTTGAGGGTCTTGCGCATTTTTCGCTCGCTTTCGTGGGGGGACGCGCGCCGCGAGGCGCACGGCCGCTGCTTGAAGACGGACGCGGGAACACCACGCGATTCCGTCACACCGCCCCGGGCCGCGGTGACACATATGCGGCCGGGGAGGACGACGCAGGCGGTACGTCTCGCACCTGGCGCGGCCGTGGGTTCCGGCCGCACAAAGCACTGGTGCGCTCCGGGGGTTACCCGGGCATTTGTTATGTGATCACACCGGTGACCTGCGGTTCAAAGTTCACAGAGTCCTGTTACACGTCCCTTACGAACCCGATATAAATGCATTACCCATGGATTCGCGGGTGGGCGTGGGCGATCACGAGTGCGCGGCGCGGTAAGGGGCGTGAGGGCGCCGTTCTGAGGTGTTGTCAACGAGCTCTATGGAGGAAGGCCTTCCTCCGCCAGGGAGTTGCTGCGGTCGCGGTAACCCCGAGGCCCAGAGCAATGGCGGCAACAGTCCAGCTGAAAACGTCGGTGGCCGGGTTGGACGTCCAATCCCACCAGTCGCCGGGGTACCAGACCAGAAAGAGGACCGAAGCAAGCGGGATGGCCCAGCCGAGTTGCTGCCCCAGTAGGCGGGCGGAAAGCAGGGCGAGGCCCAGCCAGATCAAGGCGGACCGGACGAAGACGATCCCGGAGTCCGGACCGCTGGCGAGAGCCTCCGCACCGAACGAGAAGGCGCAGACCGTCAATGTCAGCGTGGTGCAGTATGCGACGCGCAATCGGTGCATCGTGGATGCACCCATCGCGTCGTGTGCCGACATGGCTCCGTCGAGAGCGGATGTGAGGAAGACCGCCGAGAGAAGCGGAAGCTCCTGCCGGTAGGGGACCCCTGTGGTGGCTCCTCCGCTGCCGATCGAGGGAAGCGCGATGTCGGTCCCGCCGAAGAACGCTGACAGCAGGGCGACAACTGTGGTTCCGGCAAGGATCGCTGGGCCCCGGTGGACTCTTGCATAGCGCAGCAGATCAGACAGGCCAGGAGGACCAGGCGGATCAGGTATATCGGGCAGATCTGGCAGATCAGTGCCGTTCATCAGGCTTGCACCAAGAGCTTTCACGAAGTACATGGCCGCGCTGCTGCTCGACCCAGTTCCGCTGTTCGGCCGACGGCATTCGCGCGGCCTTGGTCGCCTCGCCCTGTGCGGTGGTGACTCCTTCGACGTGGAGTCCTTCATCGGCGACGGCCGGGTCCTGTCCCATCGCCTCGTATTCGAGCCATAGGTGGATGTTGTCGATGGCCTGCCAGGCACGGCGCTCGTCCTGGGGCGGGCGGCATCGGCCGAAGGACGCCGTGAACACCTGGTCGGCCATGGCGATTGCCGCAGTGCGTACGTGCCCTTCGGCGATGTCGAATCCGGGGTCTCCCAGGTCGGTTCGCTGGAGCCCGAACTCGCGGAACTCGGTGGGTACCTTGATCCAGGATTGACCGGCCTGATCAAGGTGCTGAACCATCTGGGTCAGCTCGGGCAGGTACTTCCGGTGTTCGGGCCAGACGCACACCCGTGGGGCACTCTCATCGGCACGGTCGCAGAGCGGCGTGGTCGCCGTGGCCGGACGTTCTACGCGCAGTTCACCGGCGGCCGGGACCGCGGCCAGCGCGGTGAAGGAACAGACCACCGACCCGACGGCGACACCACGTATATGGCGGGGCGATTTCCGGTGGGGTGTCCGGCGTTCGGCTTGCCTCTTCAGCGGCGGTGCTGTCACCGCGAGCACCGCGAGAGCGAGAGCGCACAGGAGACGGAGGGCGACCGGCAGCGGACTTACGTGGGTGTCCGGCGGCCCCGCGAGGACGTTGAACTTGAACGGCAGGGCCAGCATGCTGATGAAGCAGCCCAGGGCGCAGACGATGGGCGTAAATCCCGCCGAGGGCCACCAGCGACCTGCCAGGTGTCCCACGGACGCGAAAATGATGAGGGTCGAGGCGCCGAGCAGCAGGTAGGACGGCCAGAGGAATCCCGGTCCTGCGTCGCCGATCGAGACGGCCGCGGCGGTGAGGCACCCGATCCCGTACGCGAGGAAACCGAGCGTGAGGGTGGCGGCCAGCCTCACGGCCTCGATCCGCCAGCCCGGCTGGGCGGCCGCGAGAAGGAACTCGGGCAGTCCCGCCCGGGAGGAACGTCCGGCCTGCCAGGCGGAGACACCGGCGAGAACGGGTCCCAGAAAGAGTGTGACGATCTGCGCCGCCACGCTCGCCTCGGGCCACACGCCGATCCAGTACCGGGACCGGCCGAAGAGCACCAGCAGGTCCACCGCGATCATCACGGGGAAGGCGGTGAGCAGGGGCGAACGGCGCAGCTCGATGCGGTATGCGTTCAGCATGCGGCTTCCTCGGTCGACCCACGGTTGCCCAGAACCGTCATGTAGCCGCGCTCCAGAGGGCTGTCTCCCGGAGCGGTCGGTGTGGACAGTTCCGCCAACTGCTGGGGCGTACCGCTGTGGACCACCTGGCCGTCGCTGAGCACGAGGACGGCGTCACAAGCAGCGCCCACGTCCTCCACCAGGTGCGTACTGAGCACAACGGCGGCCCCGGCGCGGGCGAGGGAACGAATGAGGTCACGAAAGTCGAGGCGCTGTGCGGGGTCGAGGCCGACGGTGGGCTCGTCGAGGAGGAGCAGGGACGGGGAGCCGACGATGGCTGCGGCGATACCGGCTCGACGGAGCATGCCGCCCGAGAGCGACTTCATCCGGTCGCGGGCCCGGTCGGCCAGTCCGACGGCGGCCAGCGCCTCCTCGGTCGCCGACTTGGCCTTCTTGGACGGAACCTCACGCAACCAGGCGCAGTAGCGGACGAAATCAGTGACGGAGAACGCCGGGTAGTAGCCGAAGTCCTGTGGGAGGTAGCCGATTCGAGGACGGACTTGCCGGACATCTCGTTCGCTGGTGACGGGCTTGTTGAAGAGCTCCAGTTCCCCGCTCTGCGGCGGCGCGATCGTGGCGAGGGTACGGAACAGGGTCGTTTTCCCTGCCCCGTTGGGACCCAATAATCCGGTGACGCCCGGCTGAATGGACAAGTCGAGATCGTCGATGATGCGTCGGCCGCCGTACCCCTGCGTGAGGGCCGTCAGTCGGGCGACGGGATAAGTCGTCATAGATGGAATTCCCCAAATGCGGGGTGGGCCCACCGGAATGGCGGGCCCACCGTGGCGCTGGTGAACTACTTGTGCGAGTCCGTGTGGTTGATCTTGAACGTGCACTCGTAGGTGTCGTACTTGCCCCGATAGCCGTTGCGCAGCGTGTCGTAGTGCTGCTCGTCGATCTCGTTGTTGCAGTTGTAGTCCGTGTACCACCCCTTGGAGTACCACGTGTTCGCGTCATTGCAGTACCCGTGACCGGCGGTTGAGTACCAGTACCCACGGCAGCCGTCGTCCCACGATCTCTCGTTGGAGGCGCTCGACATCGGAGCCGTAAGCCCGATGGCCGTAGCCGCCAAGGCCGCCACGACAGCACCCTTCGCGGCCTTGGTGGCCATTATTCGATTTACAAGAGGCCTGTTCTTCATTTCCCCCCCTGGGAATATGACGCTGGAGGCGCAAAGATTTCGCTCCCAGTCGTGAGTCACGGCAGGTGCAGTGAGAGCCATCCCGGCCGGCTACGGGGCAGCCGACCGGGATGACTCAAAGGGAAGCGAGGCTCTGCCCAGGCCGTTTGGCAGGACAGCTCGCCGACGGATCGACCCGAACCGGGCTTGCTCCGTCGGCAGTAACTCTGGCGGGGGCGGGGGCGTGCCGCCAGCGTCATCTTGTTGTATTGCAGCTCGCTGAGGCGGGGGCAAATGACCCAGGAGTGCGTATTCGTGCATCGACTCTCGGGCTCAGGCGCCCTGGTTCAGGATCTCCGACTGGCTTATGAGGTAGCCGAGTTGGGCCCGGCTCTGGCTGCCGAGGGTGGTGGCGAGTTTGGCGATGTGGACGCGGGCCGTGCGGACGTTCATGCCGAGTCGGGTGGCGATCTCGGAGTCGGTATGGCCTTCGATGAGGAGGCCTGCGATGGTGCGTTGGCGGGTGGTGATGCCGTTTTCTGCTGGTTGGGGGGCGGATTGGGGCCACATGGGGGTGGCCAGGCGCCAGAGTCGGTCGAAGGTGGTGGCGAGGTATTCGACCACGGCGGGGTGGCGCAGTTCGAGGGCGAGGCTGCGGTCCTTGCTCGCGGGGATGAAGGCCACGGTCCGGTCGAAGACGAAGAGGCGTTCGGTGACCTCGGCGAGGGTGCGGGCCTCGGCGTCGCCTTGGAGCCGCTCGAAGTAGGCCAGAGCGGGGAGGGAATGCCGGGTGGTGTCCTGGTAGAGCGTCCGCATGCGGCAGCCGCGGCTGAGCAGCGCCTGGTCGCGGGTGAAGGCCTCGGCCAAAGTCTCCGGGGGGCGGGCGCCGCCGGGCTGGACGGCGAGGAACTCCTCCGTGGTGTCGGACATCGCCCGGTCGATGGCCGAACTGATGCGTTCCAGGCCGTCGAGGACGGTGATCGCGGGATCGTCCGAGCTCTCGGGCAGCCGGGGCGTGCGAGCCATGAGCGGCTTGAAGACCGCGGTGAGGCGTTCCTCCCGTTGGCGCTGGTCCGTGACGCGGTCTTCGACGGTGCGGAGGAGGCGGGGGAGGGCGACACCAGGGTCCGTGGGACGCAGCCACCGCATGTCGTTGACATCGGGATGGAGCAGACCGAAGTCGAGGAGACAAGGCACCTGTTCGGCATCGCCGCTGGGGATCCGGCCTTCGCTCAGCGCGCGGATGTAAGTGGCCGAACCTGGTTCGCAGAGTTGTTCCACGTCGTGCGGGATGTGCTCGACGGACATGTTGTGCCCCTCCCGAGTGGTTGAAGCGTCATGATTCTATGCACAGGAAGTTGCACCACGGTCGGGACCGGTTTGCGGATGGGACGTCACGTCCGCTGGTCGAGAATTCCTGAACGACCTATGAGGTAGCCGAGTTGGGCCCGGCTGCGGCTTTCGAGGATTTTCGCCAGTTTGGCGATGTGGGCACGGGTTGTGCGCACATTCATGCCGAGACGCGCGGAAATCTCAGAGTCCGTGAGTCCGTCGACCAGGAGGTTGGCTATGGCTTGCTGACGGGTCGTGACGCCATTGCCCGAGGGCAGTTGCACCGAATGCGGATACATCGGGGTGGCCAGGTCCCATAGGCACTCGAAGGTGGCGGCGAGGTGGTCGACGAGGGCGGGGAGACGGATCTCCAGCGCAATGCTGCGATCCTTGTTCGCCGGTATGAAGGCGACCGTGTGGTCGAAGACGAAGAGGCGCTCGGTGACTTCTCCCAGGGTGCGGATCTCGGTGCCACCTTTGAGCTGATCGTGATAGCCGAACACGGACAGGGAGTGGCGTGAGGTGTGCTGGTACAGGGTCCGCATGCGGCCCCCTCTGGAGAGGACGCCTCTCGCGTCGGCCAGGGACTGGGCAAGTGCCTCGGGGGGCCGGAACCCTCCCGGCTGGATGGACAGCATTTCCTGGCTGGAGTCGGCCAGCGCCTGTGCCACCGCTTTCTGGATCTCGGGAAGCCCGTTCAGGACGGTGATGGCGGAGCGGCCTGCTGAAGCGGGCCGTCGCGGGGTGACATTCATGAACGCCTCGAACGACGTCGCCAGTCGGGCCCCGCGATGCCGGTGATGCGCGATGCGCTCCTCGATGCCTTCGAGCAGCCGGGGGAGAGCTACCGCGGGTGCGGTGGGGCGTAGCCACTCCACGTCATCGGCATCGGCGTGGAGAAGGCCGAACCGGGTCAGGCAGGGTGCCGCTGCGGCTTCCTCGCGACGTATGCGGCCTTCGGCCAGCGCCAGTGCGTACAAGGCGGAGCCCGCCTCGCACAGCTCGTCGGCTTCGTGCGCATGAGGCTGCAACGTCATGTCCGCTCACTCCCCGACCGAGTTCAGTGATCCTTGTCCAGGATCCCGGACTGGGCGATCAGGTACCCGAGTTGAGCGCGGCTGCCGCTGCCCAGGGCGGCGGCGATCTTGGCGATGTGGGCGCGGCAGGTGCGGACGTTCATGCCGAGACGGCGGGCGATCGCCTCGTCGACGTGGCCGTCGATGAGCAGCTTGGCTATGGAGCGTTGCACGCCGGTGATGCCGTTGGCCGATGGTGGGTAGGGAACTTCATCGAGAAGGGGAGTGGCCGACTGCCACTGTTGCTCGAAGACCTTGGCGAGGTAGTCGACCAGACCGGGATGGCGCAGCTCCAGGGCCACGTCGCGATCGGCGCGAGCGGGGATGAGGGCGACGGCACGATCGAAGATCATCAACCGGTCGATCACTTCTTCCAGGGTCCGTATCTCTACGTTGTCCTGGGCCATGCGCGCCGCATAGGCGAGGGTGCCCTGGCTGTGCCGCATGGTGTGTTGGTAGATGGTGCGCATGGAGATGCCGCGGTCGAGAACTGTCTGTCCGCGCTTCAGCGCGATGTTGAGGGTCGCCTCGCTGCGACCGCCCCCCGGCTGGACGGTGAGCACCTCCGTACGGCACTCCGCTGTCGCGCGCTCGATGGCGGCGTTGATGCGGGCCTCGCCCTCCAGGACGGTTATCGCATGGGTAGCCGGTTCCTCACGTGCGGTGATGGCCATGAATGGCTCGAAAATATCGGCCAGTTGAACGGCCAGATTCCGCCGATCCTTGATTTCCTGCTCGATGGGGTGGAGGCGCTGCGCGAGTGCTGCGGACGGTGAAACGGGCCGCAGCCAGTTCGCGTCGTCCGGATCCGGGTGGAGAAGAGCCGATTCGAGAAGGCAGGGAGCGTTCTCGGCCTCGTCGCGCGGCAGGCGGCCGTTGCTGAGCGCACTCGCATACAACCTGGATCCCTCGCCACAAAGAGGGACGGCAGGGTGAGGATGTGTCGGTTTCACACCTGTTGTAAGCAAATCTCCACCCCCCAGGGTCCTGAACGTGCAGGAACATGATGCATCCACCCTGTGGCTTTGACGTGCTCGATTGAGACATCGTCTTGTTGAGCCGGGGGAGAGGAACCTACCAAGTGAGGACGAAGCCGACCATGTTTAAGCGCATGCTTCGCTCGGTGCTTGTCACCACCTTCTCCGCAGGGCTGACGTTGGGTGCGCTGAGCACTCTCGATCTCGGGTGGCACAGCGAGCCGGCGAATACGAGTTCCGTTTCAGCTCCGTCCACGGACCTGGGCTGGAACGTAGCCCCGGCGGGAGCAGGCGCATGAGTACCCCGCCCGACGACCGCACATTCCGCCGAGAAATGGCCACCGCCTACCGCTCAGGTTGGCACTTCATCGATCTCGCCACCGCGATACCCCACGCAGGCGACTCCTTGATGGTCACGCTTCTCGGTGAGCCGGTAGTCGTCACCCGTGACGACGAGGAGGAGATCCGGGCCTACCGGTGCCTCCGCAAGCCGCGGGGCGCCCCACAGCCCGTGCGGTGTGCCATTCGGTACGGGATGGTCTTCGTCAATCTCGACCGGCGTGACCACCAGCTTGTCGGTGACCCCGGCGGGCCCGGCGAGCAGCAGGAACAGCAGAGTCCGAGCACTACAAGAGCCATCACAGCCACCCCCCGCAGCGCCTGACGCGATCCCCCGTCGTTGTACATCGCGCAGGTGCTTCCCCCAGCAGCGGCGCCACCGTGGACCTGAACACGGTGGCGCCGCTGTGGTGTGTGCCGGGCCCGGAGAGGCCCTGGGGGGCTACGCCTCGTCCGGTGCCTGCGTGCGCAGCGCCCGCGTCCCCATCGCCCGCGTCAGCCTGATCTCGATCACCACCCGGTGCGGATTCACCCTCGGCGGCTTCCCGTACCGCTCCTCGTAGCGCCGCTCGCCCTCCGCGACCTCCGCCGCCTCCGTGCGCACGCGCGCGTGGCCCTCCAGCGTCGCCCAGCGCCGTCCGTCGACCTGGCAGACCGCCACCCGCGCCCCCGGGCCGCCGTCCGCCCCCTCCGCGTCCGTCGCCTTGAGGATGTTCGTGACCTTCGCACTCGTTCTGCTCGCCAGGACGCGGGCAACGCCCGCCTCCGGGTCGTAGGTCACGCAGACCGGCACGACGTGCGGGGTGCCGTCGGGGCGGGGCGTCGTCAGCGTGCACAGGTGGCGTTCGCGCCAGAAACTGAGATACGCGGGGGTCGGGTGCTGCGGGTCCATGGCCATGGAGGGAACCTAACCGTCCGCTCGGCCGCCGCGAGGGCCAGGACTCCACCCCCTCCCTTTCTTGAGTGGAATAGACTCAACTTTATGTACGCTGTTTAAGTCAGGTGGGCCAGGTCACCCGAGCCACCGGGCCACCGGGCCACCCGTGCGACGGGACATCGAGCCACCGGGACATATGGATCTCAAGGAGGAGACGACTCACGTGGACGCCGAGCTGACCAACAGGAGCCGGGACGCGATCAACGCGGCCAGCAACCGGGCCGTGGAGGGAGGGCATCCCGATCTGACCCCCGCGCATCTGCTGCTCGCGCTGCTCGAGGGGCAGGACAACGAGAACATCACCGACCTGCTCGCCGCGGTCGGCGCCGACCAGGCCGCCGTCCGCGCCGACGCCGAGCGGGCGCTGACCGCCCTGCCCAGCGTCACCGGGTCGACCGTCGCGCCGCCGCAGCCCAACCGCGAACTGCTCGCGGTCATCGCCGACGCCTCGCAGCGCGCGAAGGAGCTGGGCGATGATTACCTCTCCACCGAGCATCTGCTGATCGGCGTCGCCGCCAAGGGCGGCTCCGCCGGTGAGGTCCTGAGCCGGCACGGGGCCACCGCCAAGAAATTGCTCGACGCGTTCGAGAAGACAAGGGGAGGACGTCGGGTGACCACACCGGACCCGGAGGGTCAGTACAAGGCCCTGGAGAAGTTCGGCACCGACTTCACCGCTGCCGCCAGGGAGGGCAAACTCGACCCCGTCATCGGCCGTGATCAGGAGATCCGGCGCGTGGTGCAGGTCCTGTCCCGGCGCACGAAGAACAACCCGGTCCTCATCGGTGAACCCGGCGTCGGCAAGACCGCCGTCGTCGAAGGGCTCGCGCAGCGCATCGTGAAGGGGGACGTGCCCGAGTCGCTGAAGAACAAGCGGCTCGTCTCCCTCGACCTCGGCGCCATGGTCGCCGGCGCGAAGTACCGCGGCGAGTTCGAGGAGCGGCTCAAGACCGTCCTCTCCGAGATCAAGGACAGCGACGGGCAGATCATCACCTTCATCGATGAGTTGCACACCGTCGTCGGGGCCGGGGCGGGCGGCGACTCCGCCATGGACGCCGGCAACATGCTCAAGCCCATGCTCGCCCGCGGCGAGCTGCGGATGGTCGGTGCGACCACCCTCGACGAGTACCGGGAGCGGATCGAGAAGGATCCCGCCCTGGAGCGCCGCTTCCAGCAGGTGCTGGTCGACGAGCCGAGCGTCGAGGACTCGATCGCCATCCTCCGCGGGCTCAAGGGGCGGTACGAGGCCCACCACAAGGTCCAGATCGCGGACAGCGCCCTTGTCGCGGCCGCCGCGCTCTCCGACCGGTACATCACATCCCGCTTCCTGCCCGACAAGGCCATCGACCTTGTGGACGAGGCCGCCTCCCGGCTGCGTATGGAGATCGACTCGTCCCCCCTGGAGATCGACGAGCTCCAGCGCTCCGTCGACCGCCTGAAGATGGAGGAGCTCGCCCTCAGCAAGGAGACCGACCCCGCGAGCAAGGAGCGCCTCGAAAGGCTGCGGCGCGACCTCGCCGACAAGGAGGAGGAGCTGCGCGGGCTCAACGCCCGCTGGGAGAAGGAGAAGCAGTCCCTCAACCGCGTCGGTGAGCTGAAGGAGAAGCTCGACGAGCTGCGCGGAACGGCCGAACGCGCGCAGCGCGACGGCGACTTCGACACCGCGAGCAAGCTGCTCTACGGCGAGATCCCGGCCCTCGAACACGACCTGGAGGTCGCTTCCGAGGCCGAGGAAGAGGTCTCCAAGGACACCATGGTCAAGGAGGAGGTCGGCCCCGACGACATCGCCGATGTGGTCGGAGCCTGGACCGGCATCCCCGCCGGGCGCCTCCTGGAGGGCGAGACGCAGAAGCTGCTCCGCATGGAGGACGAGCTCGGCAAGCGGCTCATCGGGCAGACCGAGGCCGTGCGGGCGGTGTCGGACGCCGTGCGCCGCACGCGCGCGGGGATCGCCGACCCCGACCGCCCCACCGGATCGTTCCTCTTCCTCGGGCCCACCGGCGTCGGCAAGACCGAGCTGGCGAAGGCCCTCGCGGACTTCCTCTTCGACGACGAGCGCGCCATGGTCCGCATCGACATGAGCGAGTACGGCGAGAAGCACAGCGTGGCCAGGCTGGTCGGCGCCCCGCCCGGCTACGTCGGCTACGAAGAGGGCGGCCAGCTCACCGAGGCCGTACGCAGGCGCCCGTACAGCGTCGTGCTCCTCGACGAGGTCGAGAAGGCGCACCCGGAAGTCTTCGACGTACTGCTCCAGGTCCTCGACGACGGACGCCTCACCGACGGGCAGGGGCGGACGGTGGACTTCCGCAACACCATCCTCGTCCTGACCTCCAACCTCGGAAGCCAGTACCTCGTCGAGCCGACGACGTCACCGGAGGAGAAGAAGCAGCAGGTCCTGGACGTCGTGCGGGCCTCTTTCAAGCCGGAGTTCCTGAACCGGCTCGACGACCTCGTCGTCTTCTCCGCGCTCAGCAAGGACGAGCTCGCGCACATCGCCGAGCTGCAGATCGAGCGCCTCGCCAAGAGGCTCGCCGAGCGGCGGCTCACCCTTGAGGTCTCTCCCGACGCGCTGGCCTGGCTGGCGGAAGAGGGCAACGACCCGGCGTACGGCGCACGGCCCCTGCGGCGCCTCATCCAGACGTCCATCGGCGACATGCTCGCCAAGGAGATCCTCTCGGGCGAGGTGAAGGACGGGGACACGGTGCGTGTGGACACTTTCGGGGACGGCCTGATCGTCGGCCCGGCCACCGGAGACACAGCGGGAGACGCGGCGGGAAACGCAGCGGGAAAGACAGCGGGAAACGCAGCGGGAAAGACCCTGTGAGCCGCTCCAGGACGGCATAACCCGGTCACATCAGGGGCGGGGGTTGCGGGCCCCCGCCCGACATGGGGCAGGATGGCGGAATCCGTACGAAGGGACTAAGCACGTGAGCATCGACCCGTCCTCGATTCCGAATTTCGGGGGACAGCCCGAACCGCAGCAGGGCGATGGACCGGCGGGCCCCGTTGTCCCCGACCAGGACCTGGTCAAGCAGCTCCTGGACCAGATGGAGCTCAAGCACGTCGTCGACGAAGAGGGTGACCTCGCGGCGCCGTGGGAGGAGTTCCGCACGTACTTCATGTTCCGTGGCGAGGGGGACCAGCAGGTCTTCTCGGTGCGGACGTTCTACGACCGCGCCCACGGGATCGAAGAGAAGTCCCAGCTTCTCGAAGCGATCGACGACTGGAACCGCCGCACCCTGTGGCCGAAGGTCTACACGCACACCCACGACGACGGCACCGTCCGCCTTATCGGTGAGGCGCAGATGCTGATCGGCACGGGTGTCTCCCTGGAGCACTTCGTGTCGTCGACGGTCAGCTGGGTGCGGGCCGCGATCGAGTTCGACAAGTGGCTCGTCGAGCAGCTCGGCCTTGAGGCCGAGGTCGACGCCACCGAGGGTGAAGAGAAGCCCGACGACGAGGCCTAGGCCACGCACCTGGACCACGTTCTGGACCGCGCACCTGGACCACGCACCTGGACCACGTTCTGGACCACGCGCCTGGACCACGTTCACGACGTTCACCACGAGAGCCCGGCCGGGGCGCCCACCATCAGGCGGTCGCTTCCCGGCCGGGCTCTCGTGTCGTCGGCCCCCGGCGGCTACAGCGACTTCAGCCGCGAGACCGCCTCCGCGAGCACCTCGTCCTTCTTGCAGAACGCGAAGCGCACGAACGGCGCCCCTGCCTCCCGGTGGTCGTAGAAGACCGCGTTCGGTACGGCGACCACGCCGACGCGCTCGGGCAGCGCCCGGCAGAAGGCGAAGCCGTCGGACTCTCCCAGAGCGCTGATGTCGGTCGTGACGAAGTACGTGCCCGCCGGGCGGTAGACGCCGAAGCCCGCCGCCGTCAGGCCCTCGCTCAGGAGGTCCCGCTTGGTCCGCATGCTCTCGCGGAAGGACGTGAAGTAGGAGTCCGGCAGGGCCAGGGCCTCGGCGATCGCGTACTGGAACGGGCCCGACGACACGTAGGTGAGGAACTGCTTCGCCGAGCGGACCGCCGTCACCAGCTCCGGCGTGGACGTGATCCAGCCGACCTTCCAGCCGGTGTACGAGAACGTCTTGCCCGCGGATCCGATCGTCACCGTGCGCTCGCGCATGCCGGGGAAGGAGGCGAGGGGGATGTGCGCGGTCCCCTCGCCGTCGTCGAAGACCAGGTGCTCGTACACCTCGTCCGTGACCACGAGCAGGTCGCGCTCGACCGCGAGCTTCGCGATCTCGGTGAGCTCCGCGCGGGTCAGGACGGTGCCGGTCGGGTTGTGCGGGGTGTTGAGGAGCAGCAGCCGGGTGCGGGGCGTGACCGCGTCGCGCAGCTCGTCCAGGTCCAGGCGGAAGCGGCCCGCCGCGGCGTCCGGGCGCAGCGTCACGGGGACGCGCTTGCCGCCGGCGAGGGCGATCGACGCCGCGTACGAGTCGTAGTACGGCTCCAGGGCGATGACCTCGTCGCCGGGCTCGACCAGGGCGAGCAGGGACGCCGCGATCGCCTCGGTCGCGCCCGCCGTGACCAGGACCTCGCGGTCGGGGTCGTACGCGAGGCCGTACCGGTGCTGCTGGTGCGCGGCGATCGCCGTGCGGAGCTCGGGGATGCCCGGACCCGGCGGGTACTGGTTGCCGCGGCCGTCGCGCAGGGCGCGGACAGCGGCCTCGCGGATCTCCTCGGGACCGTCCGTGTCGGGGAAGCCCTGGCCGAGGTTGATGGCGCCGGTCTTCACCGCCAACGCCGACATCTCGGCGAAAATCGTCGTGCCGAACTCGGCGAGGCGGCGGTTGAGCAACGGGCGCCCGGGTGTGGAGGTCATGAGCGCCATCCTGCGCCGAACCTCCGGACTTCCTCAACTCACGCGGCTACGGCTGTTGAGGCTGAAGCGTCTTATTGCCGCTGCCGCTGCCGCTGCCGCTGTTGCCGACGTTGATGTCGAAGTCACCGACGTACCACTTGCCGTCGACCTTGGCGGTCTGCACCTTGGCGGTGAAGGACTTCGCGTCCACGCCGTGCGAGCGGGACAGCATGATGTCCCGCAGGGGCTTTCCGCCGACGTTGATCTTGGCCGTCGGGACGGTTGCCTTGTCGCCATCGGGGGTGGGCGCGTCGACCTTCACCGTCGGCTTGCCGGAGGCGTTCTGCGGCGCGAACGCCTTGCTCATGGACTTCAGGCCGGGGTCCATCTTCTTCAGCATCGCCGCGTCGCACGTCTGCGCGGTGGCCGCCTTCGGGGCCGATCCTCCGCTGCCCGGCACAGCGGAGAGCAGGCACGACTGCTTCGCGTCCTTCTCGATGACCGCGCCGACCCAGGCGCTGACCACGGAGGGCACGGTGGACCGGCCGCCCGCCTGCGCTTCGGAGTTGTCGCCCGCCTGAGCGCTGGAGCTCTTGTCCGACGAGGCGCCGGAGTCGTCCGATGTGCCGCCCGAGCACGCCGCCATCAGCGGCGTCATCGCCAGCAGTGCGGCTGCGGTGGCCCAGCCCATGACCTTCTTGCCGGACTCTGTATGTGCCATGTCTTCTCGCTCCTTACACGTGCGGGTCCCCCCCCCGGTTCGCCCCCAGCGAACCCTCTGAACTTCCTCAACTCTGCTTTGAGGCCGCGTGGCCGGGGGCATCCCCCTTCCACGCAAGAACAACAAGAACACAAGAGAGAACGCGGACCCACGGGGGGCCTGCTTCGGGGGAACGGAAAGGGGCGTGAAGGTCATGGTCTTGGTCTTCGTGTTGATCGCGGTGGTTTTTATCGTCGCACTCGTGTCGTACGCCGGCCGGGGAAACAGCGGTCGGTCCGGCTCCGGGGCGGCCGGTGCGGCTGGTTCGAGCGGCGCCAGTTGGTGGGCCGGTGGCGGCGACAGCGGTGGCCACCACGGGGGCGGCCACCACGGTGGCGGCTCCTGTGGCGGCGGGTCGTCCTGCGGCGGCGGTTCCTCGTGCGGCGGCGGTGGCGGTGGCGGTTGTGGTGGTGGCGGAGGCAGCTGACACGGGGCAGCTGGTCCGTCCATCTGTTGAAGTGCCCGGCTGAAGAAACCGGCTCAAGAACCAGGCCGGAGTGCCCGGCGGGAGGCAACTCCTGCCGGGCACTTCGTCGTTGAGTCATTGAACAGTTGAACTGTGCAGCCCCCGAGGGGGTGGAAACCCTCCGAAGTTGGGTAAAAACGATGTGGCAGTGCAGCAGTCCATGATTCCCTCTTAACCGTCAGCGCCGCCCTCGAAACGGACTACTTGGACAACCGGGACGTCTTCGTGGGCACGAGCCGGCATTCCGACCTCCCGGTCCCTGACCGGGTGTGCCGGACCCACCTCCATTGCGTGTTAGCGGAGCCGACCCATGCTCACGACCCTGAAGACTGTCTATACCGACACGTGCGCCTCGGATCTCGCCTGGACCCTGGGGCGCGAGCCGCTGCCCGCGCTCGCCACACTCGAACTGGAACTCGCCCACGCCAAGTTGGAGTTGCGGCTCCTGGGGGCGTCCCACCAGGTGCTCCTCGAAGAGGAGCGCGGCACCTGCTCCGAGACCGTCGCCTGTATCCCCGGCAGCAGTACGCCCCTTCCGCTCGGCGTCTCCAAGCGCCTCGGCGAGTGGGAGTACGAATTCGCGGCGCGCGTCGAGACCCTCTCGCGCGGCCAGTTCGCGGGCCGCGCGCAGGAGCTGCTCGCCCTGGTATCTGAGCATCCGCACGGACTCGCCGGGGTCTTCCCCGGCAGCCCGCACGCGTTCACCGCGCTCCTCGCCCAGTGGCACGAAGGCGCCGTGCAGTGGCGCACCTGGCACGCCTATCCGCAGGACGGGCAACTCGTGGCGACGCGCACCCGCGTGGGGGCGCGCATGCCCGCGGTGCTCTGAGGTGTTCTCGATCGGCTCTCGGCGGGTTCTACACCTCTGACGTCGAGATACACCCTTGTGGGTGACCTGGCGTGAGAGTGTGGTGACGTAGCGTTCCCAAGGTGATCGAGCCGTCAACGCAGTTGCCCGTGACACCCCGGACGGGGCGCATACTCGTCCTGGCGGGCGTCTTCATCTGCGCGGCCTGCGGTCTGGTGTACGAACTCGAACTGGTCGCCCTCGCCTCGTACTTGATCGGTGACTCGGTCACCCAGGCGTCCGTCGTCCTCTCGGTGATGGTCTTCGCCATGGGCATCGGGTCCCTGCTCGCCAAGCGTCTGCGCTGCCGTGCCGCCGCCGGGTTCGGCCTGGTCGAGGCGGCACTCGCGCTGGTCGGCGGCCTGAGCGCCATGGCGTTGTACGCGGCGTTCGCCTGGACCGGCGACCGGGGCGAGGTCTGGGCGAGCGGCTCGCGGTATCTGCTCGTCGCGTTCTCGCTCGCCATCGGCCTGCTCATCGGCGCCGAAGTACCGCTGCTCATGGTGCTCATACAGCGCATCAGACGGCAGGACCCCAGCGGCGCCGTGGCGGACCTGTTCGCCGCCGACTACGTGGGCGCGCTGGTGGGCGGCCTCGCCTTTCCCTTCCTGCTGCTCCCCCTGCTCGGCCAGCTCTCCGGGGCGCTGATCACCGGCGCGGTGAACGTACTGGCGGGCGGCGCACTCGTGTTCGGCCTCTTCGGGCGGGACTTGAGTGTGCGAGGCCGCTGGGCGCTGCTCGTCGCCAACGTCACCGTCCTCGGCGTGCTCGCCGCCGCCGCCGTGCTCGTCGGCGACTTCGAGGCGGCGGCGCGGCGTGCGGTCTACGGCAAGGACGTCCGGGTCGCCGTGCAGACCGACGTCCAGGAAGTCGTCCTCACCGGCGGCAGAAGCGATTCGCTCGACCTCTACCTCGACGGGCGTCTGCGCGTCAGCGGCCGCGACGAGCACCGCTACCACCGGGCGCTCGTCGGCCCCGCGATGAACGGCGGGCACGCGCGCGTGCTGATCCTCGGCGGCGGCGACGGCCTCGCCGCGCGTGAGGTGCTGCGGCACTCCGGCGTGCGGCGGGTGGACGTCGTCGAAATCGATCCCGGGGTCGTGGAGTTGGCGCGCAGTGATCCGGCGCTGAGCGAGCTGAACGAGCACGTGTACCGCGACCCCCGGGTGCGGGTGGTGCACGCCGACGCGTTCCGCTGGCTGCGCTCACCCCCTCGTACGTACGACGTGGTGATCTCCGACATGCCGGACCCCGGCATCACCGCGAGCACCAAGTTCTACTCCCAGGAGTTCTACGGCCTCGCGCGGCGGGTCCTCGCCCCGGGCGGTCGCCTCGCCGTGCACGCGGGTCCGGTCGGCGCCGAGCCCCGCGTCTACTGGACGGTGGAGGCGACGCTGCGGGCGGCGGGACTGCGGACCGAGCCGTACCGCGTGGGCGGCAGGCTTCCCGGGGTCACGGCGGGCCCCGGCCGGACGGCGGACGGTGCGGCGGTGCCGCGCGACTGGGGGTTCGTCCTCGCGGCCGACTCCCGCCCGGACCTCGATCCGCCACGGACGGCGGCGCTGCTGGGGGTGGGCGTGGCGTCCGCCGAACGGACGCGGGTGCGTGGGTTGACCCCCTCCACACTGGTGCACCCGCGGTACGCGAACTGACGAACCGACGTACATGGTCTGGACGGCGTGGGTAGGCTCGACTGCCATGGAGCATGAGGTGTTCGTTCCGGTTCCCGCCGACCGTCTTCAGCAGGTGCTGAGTGACCCCGCGCAGGTCGCTGGGGCGGTGCCCGGACTTCAGCGCGACGCGGACGAGTCCGCACAGCCGCTTTCCGGCCGTCTCAAGGTGCGCATCGGCGGCCACACGATCACGTACCGCGGTGTGGCGCGGGTCGCAGCGCGCGGTGACGGTTCCTTCGCGATCGAGGGCGAGGGCGTCGAGGTGCGGGGCGGCGGCACGGTGAAGCTCTCGCTCACGGTGCGGCTCGATCCCGCCGAGGACGGTTCCGGGACGCGGGTGGTCTTCGCCGGGACGGGTGCGGGCGATGGGCGCGTCGCCGAAAGTTCTCCACAGGCTGTGGAGGGGGCCGTGCGCAGGCTCCTCGAGCGGTTCGCGGAGGGTCTTGGGCGGGGGACCGAGCCGGAGGCCGAGTCCGCGGCGCCGGAGCCCGAGCCCGTGGTCATCGAACCCGTGGAGGCGGCTTCCGTCTTCGAGACGCAGGTGCCCGCCTCGTCGTTCGACGGGGACTCCGACGACGATGTCGATGTCGAGGACATTCTGGTGCCGCCCGCGGAGGCCGCGCACGCCCGGCGGACGATGATCGGACGCAGCGCGGAGGAGGTCGACCACGCGCCGCCCCGGGGACGGTACGCCCCGGCGCCCGCGGCGGATTCGATGTCGACGCGGGCCACGTTGCGCTGGGCCGCGCCCGCTGCCGCGGTGGTCCTCGCCTCGGCGATCGTCGCGGGGCGGGCGTTGCGCCGCAGGCGGTGAATCTCCCCCGGCCCTCGACCCCGGCCCTCGACCCCGCCCCCCCCCGGACCCCGCTCCTCAGACGCCGGAGGGGCCGAGCCCTGGACACGTAGGGTCGACCCCGTGAGTAGCGAAGAGAGCGTGACACTGAGCGCGGGCGACGCGGAAGTCGAGCTGCAGCCGGGTAACGGCTGCCGAGTGGGGAGCCTTCGGGTCGGCGGCATCGAGCTGCTGCGGCAGGGCGAACGCTACGGCTGCTTCCCCATGGCCCCCTGGGTCGGCCGCATCCGCGAAGGCAGGTTCCGCAACGGCGGCACGGTCCACCAGATGCCCCTCAACTCCCCGCCCCACGCCATCCACGGCTTCGCCAGGGACGCGGCATGGCGCACCGCCCGCACCGGCAGGAGCGAGGCCGCGTTCACGTACGACCTCAGCGACCCCTGGCCCTACGAAGGCCGCGTCACCCAGCTCTTCGCCCTCACCGAGGACTCCCTCACCCTCACCCTCGGCATCGAGACGTACGGCGACTCCTTCCCCGCCCAGGCGGGCTGGCACCCGTGGTTCAACCGGAACCTCGGCCAGGAGGACGTACGCGTCGACTTCGCCCCCTCCTGGCAGGAGGAGCGCGGCGACGACCACCTCCCCACCGGCAACCGCATCGCCCCCACCCCCGGCCCCTGGGACGACTGCTTCGGGATGACCGACGGCGTCGACGTCACCCTGACCTGGCCCGAGCAGCTGGAACTCACGGTGAAGAGCCGCGAGCAGTGGGTCGTCGTGTACGACGAGCAGGAAGCCGCCGTGTGCGTCGAGCCGCAGACAGGGCCGCCCGACGGCCTCAACACCCTGCCCCGCCTCGTCACCCCGATCGACCCCCTGGAGACGTCGACGACCTGGACCTGGACGCGGCTTTAAGCTGACAGGCATGACTGACGACGTACGTGGCGCGCTGCTGCGGCAAATCAAGGACAAGGCCGTGGTGCACGGCAAGGTGACCCTCTCCTCGGGTCTTGAGGCCGATTACTACATCGACCTGCGCCGCGTCACCCTCGACGGCGAGGCCGCCCCGCTGGTCGGCGAGGTGCTGCTCGACCTCACCGCCGACCTCGACTTCGACGCCGTGGGCGGACTCACCATGGGCGCCGACCCCGTCGCGGGCGCGATGCTGCACGCCTCCGCGGCGCGCGGCCGGCGGCTCGACGCGTTCGTCGTGCGCAAGGCCGCCAAGGCGCACGGCATGCAGCGCCGCGTCGAGGGCCCGGACATCAAGGGGCGCCGCGTTCTCGTCGTCGAGGACACCTCCACCACCGGTGGTTCCCCGCTCACCGCCGTCGAGGCCGTGCGCGAGGCCGGCGCCGAGGTGGTCGGCGTCGCGACCATCGTGGACCGCGCCACCGGGGCGGGCGAGAAGATCACCGAGGGCGCCGGGGTGCCGTACCTCTTCGCGTACTCCAAGGACGACCTCGGCCTGGACTAGGGCCGGACCGGATCCGGTGAACGCCGGGCGGCCTGGGCCGCCCGGCAAGTCTGGAAGGATGGGGGCGACGATGACGTCGCCCCCTTAGGTCAGGGCCAAGCACACACCCGCACATCACAAGGAGCGGACACATGCCCATCGCAACTCCCGAGGTCTACGCCGAGATGCTCGACCGGGCGAAGGCAGGCAAGTTCGCCTACCCGGCCATCAACGTGACCTCCTCGCAGACGCTGCACGCCGCACTGCGCGGCTTCGCGGAGGCCGAGAGCGACGGCATCATCCAGATCTCCACCGGTGGTGCGGAGTTCCTGGGCGGCCAGCACAACAAGGACATGGTGACGGGCGCCGTGGCCCTCGCCGAGTTCGCGCACATCGTCGCCGCGAAGTACGACATCACCGTCGCGCTGCACACCGACCACTGCCCCAAGGACAAGCTGGACACGTACGTCCGTCCGCTGATCGACGTCTCCGCCGAGCGCGTCAAGGCCGGTCGTGACCCGCTCTTCCAGTCGCACATGTGGGACGGCTCGGCCGAGACCCTCGCCGACAACCTGACCATCGGCCAGGAGCTGCTCGCGAAGGCCGCCGCCGCGAAGATCATCCTTGAGGTCGAGATCACCCCGACCGGTGGCGAGGAGGACGGCGTCACGCACGAGATCAACGACGAGCTCTACACGACCGTCGACGACGCGCTGCGTACGGCGGAGGCCCTGGGCCTGGGCGAGAAGGGCCGCTACCTCCTGGCCGCGTCCTTCGGCAACGTCCACGGCGTCTACAAGCCGGGCAACGTCGTCCTGCGCCCGGAGCTCCTCAAGGACCTCCAGGAGGGCGTCGCCGCCAAGCACGGCAAGGCCGCGGGCGCACAGCCCTTCGACTTCGTCTTCCACGGCGGCTCCGGCTCGACCGCGCAGGAGATCGCGACCGCCCTGGAGAACGGCGTCGTGAAGATGAACCTCGACACGGACACGCAGTACGCCTTCACGCGTCCCGTCGCGGACCACATGTTCAAGAACTACGACGGCGTCCTGAAGGTCGACGGCGAGGTCGGCTCGAAGAAGACGTACGACCCCCGCACCTGGGGCAAGGCCGCCGAGGCGGGCATGGCCAAGCGCATCACCGAGGCGTGCGCGAACCTGCGCTCCACGGGCACGAAGCTGAAGTAGGCACCGCCGCCGCACCGCTTTTCGTGACGAAGGGCCCGGTACCCCGTTCCAGGACGGGGTACCGGGCCCTTCGCGTCGCGCCATGGCGCAGACTGGAACCCATGGCCATTCACAAGGATCTGCTCGGGGGACCGCCCCCGACCCACCTGCCCGACGACCCGGAGCCGCGCGAGCTCCTCGCGAACGGCGCCGCGCCCGCCGACGTCGCCGCGAAGTACCCGACCTCCTCGCTCGCCTGGGCGCAGCTCGCCGACGAGGCGTTCGACCGGGGCAGCGTCGTCGAGTCGTACGCGTACGCCCGCACCGGCTACCACCGCGGCCTCGACTCGCTGCGCAGGGCCGGCTGGAAGGGCCACGGCCCGGTGCCGTGGGAGCACGAGCCGAACCGCGGCTTCCTGCGCGCCCTGCACGGGCTCGCCCGCGCCGCGCAGTCGATCGGCGAGCAGGAGGAGTACGAGCGCTGCGCGGGCTTCCTGCGGGACTCCTCCGCGGCGGCGGCGGACACTCTCGGCTAGCACGGCGGACACCCTCAGCTAGCCCCCAATACGTGCTTGACCTGCCTGGACGCCGCTGTGACCAGGCAGGTCTTGCCGTTTTGTGGGATGTTGCGGAGGATGCCGGTGGGGACCGGGGCCCCCGTGTCGGTAACGGCAGGGGCGGACCGCTACCCGGAGTACGTATCAAGGAGATCGCGATGTCCCAAGAGGCGGACACCCCGAACCTCGACTTCGCAGGAACCACCCCTTACGAGGACTACGTCCAGGCGGACGTCCTCACCCACCTCCAGCACCTGCGCTCGGACGACCCCGGAGAGATGGTCTTCCTGGTCACCACCCAGGTGATGGAGCTGTGGTTCACGGTCATCGTGCACGAGTGGGAGACCGCGTCGCGCGCCCTGCGCAGCGATGACGTCCCCGTCGCCGTGGCCGCCCTCAAGCGGAGCCTGCGCGAGCTGGAGGCGCTGAACGCCTCGTGGCGCCCGCTCGCCCAGCTGACCCCCGCGCAGTTCAACTCCTACCGTTCCGCGCTCGGCGAGGGATCCGGATTCCAGTCCGCGATGTACCGCCGCATGGAGTTCCTGCTCGGCGACAAATCCGCGTCCATGCTGGTGCCGCACCGGGGCGCGCCGCGCGTCCACGCCGAGTTGGAGAAGGCGCTCCAGGAGCCGAGCCTGTACGACGAGGTCCTCGCCCTGCTCGCCCGCCGCGGCCACGCGGTCCCTACCGCCGTGCTCCAGCGCGACCTGACGCAGAAGTACGAGCCGTCGCCCGAGGTCGAGAAGGTCTGGACCGACCTCTACTCCGGTGACGAGAGCGAGGAACTCGCCCGTCTGGGCGAGACGTTGACGGATGTCGGCGAGCTGGTGTGGCGCTGGCGCAACGACCATCTGGTGGCGACGCGGCGCGCGATGGGCTCCAAGACGGGCACGGGCGGTTCGGCCGGTGTGGCCTGGCTGGAGAAGCGCGCGACGAAGAACGTCTTCCCCGAGCTGTGGACGGCGAGGAGCCATGTCTGACGCGGATCTCCAGATGCAGACGCAGACGCAGACGCAGATGCAGGCGCAGGCGGCGAAGAAGGACGCCGAGGACGAACTCCGGGGGAAGAGAGACGAGTTCGTCCTCGACGACACCGTCTACCTGGACGGGAATTCGCTCGGCGCGCTGCCGGCGAACGTCCAGGAGCGCGTCGCGGACGTCATCTCCCGGCAGTGGGGAAAGCTCCGCATCCGCTCCTGGGACGAAAGCGGCTGGTGGACCGCGCCCGAGCGCGTCGGCGACCGCATAGCTCCCCTCGTCGGCGCGGCGGCCGGCCGGATAGTGGTCGGCGACTCGACGAGCGTGAACATCTTCAAGGCGCTTGTCGCGGCCGTGCGCATGGTCCGTGACTCGGACGAGGGGCGCGACGAGATCGTCGTTGACGCGACGACGTTCCCCACGGACGGGTACATCGCTCAGTCGGCCGCGCGCCTGACGGGGTGCCGTCTGCGGCCGGTCGCGCCGGACGACGTGGCCGGTGTCCTCGGCCCGCGCACGGCGGTCGTCCTGCTCAACCACGCCGACTACCGCACCGGGCGCCTGCACGATCTGCCCGGCCTGACGGCGGCCGTGCACGACGCGGGCGCGCTGGTGGTCTGGGACCTGTGCCACACCGCCGGGGCGTTGCCCGTCGGGCTCGACGCGCACGGCGTGGACCTCGCGGTCGGGTGCACCTACAAGTACCTGAACGGCGGCCCTGGTTCACCTGCCTACATCTACGTCCGTGCGGATCTGCAGGCCCGTTTCGACTCCCCGCTGCCCGGCTGGAACTCGCACGCCGAGCCCTTCGGGATGCGGCCGGAGTTCGAGGCGGCGGAGGGTGCCGTACGGGGGCGGGTCGGTACGCCCGACATCCTCTCGATGCTGGCCCTGGACGCGGCGCTCGACGTCTGGGACGGGGTGTCCATCGAGGCCGTACGTGCCAAGTCGCTTGCGCTGACGGACTTCTTCATCGAGTGCGTGGCGGCCTACGTCCCCGAGGGCCGGGTCGAGGTGCTCACCCCGGCCGGGCACGGACAGCGCGGCAGCCAGGTCGCCCTGCGGTGCGACGACGCGGGTGACGTCATGCGCCGTCTCGTGGAGCAGGGCGTGGTCGGGGACTTCAGGGCGCCCGATGTGCTGCGGTTCGGATTCACGCCGTTGTACGTCGGGTTCGCCGATGCCGAGCGAGCCGCGGGGGTGCTCGCGCGGACGTTGAGGGAAGCCGCGGGGTAGCGGCGTGTCGCCGTTCGCCGGGCGGGCCGAATTCCGGCCGCCCGGCGCCGGTATCGGGAAGGAGCGGGGTAGGGGAAGATCAAGAGACCTGTACCCGACCTGTACCCGACCTGTACCCCACGCACCCGCAGAGAGGTTGTCGCATGCCGGACGACGCCGTGGCCCGCGATACCGCCGAGGCCGACGCCGCCTTCTCGCACCCCGCGGTGACGCCCGACGCCACCGCCGCGTACGGCGAACACCCCGACCAGGTGATCGACTTCTACGAGCCCCGGATCGCCACGGAGGCCCCCGCCCCCCTCGTCGTCGTCCTGCACGGCGGCGCCTGGCGGGCCCCGTACGACCGGCGGCATCTCACGCCCTTCGCGGACTTCCTGGCCAGGCGTGGCTTCGCCGTGGCCAATGTCGAGTACCGCCGGGGGAGCTCGATCCCCGCCCAGGGCGGCGGACCCGCTGCGGGGCGCTGGCCCGAGACCTTCGACGACGTCGCAGCCGCCTTCGACGCGCTCCCCGCGCTCGTGGCCGACCTCGTGCCGTCGGCCGACATCCGCCGCACCGTCGTCACCGGCCACTCCGCGGGCGGCCACCTCGCCCTCTGGGCCGCCGCCCGCCACGTACTGCCCACCGGCTCCCCCTGGCGCATCGACCGGCCCGTCCCCTTCCGGGGCGTCGTCGCCCTCGCGCCCGTCGCCGACTTCCGGGTCGCGCGGGAGCTCGGCGTCTGCTCGGACGCACCCCTTCAACTCCTCGGCGGGGCCGAGAAGTTCGACGAGCGTCTCGCGCACGCCGACCCGGCGGCCCTGCTGCCGACCGGCATCGCCACGACCGTCGTCCAGGGACGTACCGACATCGTCGTGCCGCAGGCGGTGGCCGAGGCGTACGCCGACGCGGCGGCGAAGGCGGGCGAGGTCGTCGGGTTCACGCTTCTGGAGGGCGTCGGCCACTTCCCGCTGATCGACCCGGCGGCGGACGCCTGCGCGGTGGTGGCGGAGGAGATCGCACAGCTGGCGTACTAGACCGGGGATGCCCGGGAACGCCCGGGGGATACCCGCAGAGCGTGGCCCCTGGGCTACCCGTAGTACCTGAGAGCTACGCGCCAAGTGAGTTCCACGGTGTGATGCCGACTACGGGTCCTGATCCATAACTTCCCTTCCAGAGACACGAACTGGAAGGGAAGGACCCATGACGCCACGGGCCGGGCGGCTCAGCCGCACTCTGCTCGCCGCGCTGGTCGCGGGCGCCGTCGCCGTGCCGGTGTCGGGCGCCGTCCGCCCGCAGGTCCCGGCCCCCGCCCCGGCGGAACTCGCGCCCCTCACGGCGGGCACGCTCGACGCGGCGTACGACGCGAACCGCGCGAACGCCGCGCGGGCCGCGCGGATGGCGGCGCGGTACGGCGACCGGGGACGGGCAGGCCGACTCCGCGCCATGGCCGCGCCGGACCGCCACTTCCTCGCCTTCGACGGCCGGGGCGCGGGCAGGACCGCCGAGGTGCTCGGCGACCTGAAGGCCGCCGACCGGGTCGCCGTCCTGGTGCCTGGCTCGGACACCGGCATCGACACGTACGGGCGGTTTCGCGCGGGAGCCGTCGCCCTGCACGGCGAACTGGGCGCGCACGCGGCGGTCGTGGCCTGGCTCGGCTACGAGACGCCGGGCACGGTCAGCCCTGCCGCCCTGCCGCCCTGACGACCGGGCGCGCGGAGGAAGCGGCGCCGGCGCTCAGGGTCTTCGTCGGCGCGCTGCGCGCCGTCAATCCGCGCGCCCGCCTCTCGCTGCTCTGCCACTCGTACGGCTCGGTCGTATGCGGTCGCGCCGCCACCCAGGGGGCCGGCGGCCTGGACGTCGCCGCTCACGGGCGGCGTGGTGGCCACCGCCGGACTGATCCGCTGTGCGGGATACCCGGCGTCGATGGTCGGTGTGCCCGGTGCCGCGATCTCGAACCTGAACCCTCCGACCCTCGCCGCCGTCACCTTCGGCCTCGCGCAGTGCGGGCTCGCGACGCTGCTCAGGGAGCCGCTCGGGCGCTGGATGCGGAGGCCCGCCGCCTGGGCCGCGGTGGCCGTGGTGAACCTCTTCGCGATGACGGTCTACCTCTGGCACCAGACCGCGCTGATGGCGGTCACGGCGCTCGGCCTGCTGGCGGGCGCCCCGCTGCCGGGCCTGCACACCGTGCCGGACGGGCTCGGCTGGGTCCTGGCCCGCCTCGTCTGGCTTCCGGTGTTCGTGCTGGGGCTCGGGGTGTGCTGGGCGGCCTTCTGGACCTACGAGCAAGGGGGCCGGGGGGAGGAGCCGGGGAGGATCGCGGGTGGCGAGGGTGCACCGGCCCGGTGGGGCCGGGGATGGAACCGTGGAGCCGAAGGCGGTGCGGGGTGCATAGAGTTGATCTTGTGCGGGGTGGGGAGAGCGTGGAGGGTGCGGTGAGTGCGGACGGGGCGGTGAATGCGGACGGTGCGGTGAGTGCGGAAGGAGCGGGCCGTGAGGGTTTCGGCTCCGTCGTGCTGCCCGTCCTGCGGTCGTTCCGCGAGGAGTTGTGCACGCTCGCACCCATGCCGCTGCCCCCGCTGAGCAGCCGCGGGTGACGCGCTGCTCGCGCCCGGGATCACGCGCCGTCGCTCGGCGAGGTCCCGCGCACGCCGCTCAAGACGCGCGTGGGCGCGCTGACCGAGCGCGAGACGGAGGTTCTCGCCCTCATCGCGCAGGGTCTGTCGAACGCGGAGATAGCGGCCGCTCTTGTGGTGGCCGAGCAGACGGTGAAGACGCATGTGGGCCGCACCCTGGTGAAACTGGGCCTGCGGGACCGCACACAGGCGGCCGTCTTCGCCTACGAGACGGGGTTGGTGAGACCGTCGGGGTACTGATGTGGATCGAGCCTCACGCTTCCACCAGCAGCTCCTGAAGGCCCCGGATCACGAAGTTCGGCTTGCGCTCGGGTTCCGAGGCGAGTCGCAGCCCCGGGGCCCTGCGGAGCAACGCGCCCAGCGAGGCCGCAAGTTCGATGCGGGCCAGCGGTGCGCCGATGCAGTAGTGGATGCCCGCGCTGAAGGAGATGTGCGGGTTCTCGGCGCGGGTCAGGTCCAGGGTGGTGGGGGCGGTGAACACCGCCGGGTCGTGGTTCGCGCTGCCGAAGAGGAGGGCGACCTCGCTGCCGCGCGGGATCACGGTGCCGTCCACCTCGATGTCGTCCAGGACCCACCGCTCGAAGAACTGCAGCGGGGTGTCGTAGCGCATCAACTCCTCCACTGCGGTGGGGCCGAGTCCCCCGGGGTCCGCGCGCAGGGCGGCCAGCTGGGCGGGGTTCCGGAAGAGCGCGTACCAGCCGTTGACGGTGGCGTTGACCGTCGCCTCGTGTCCCGCGTTGAGCAGCAGCACGCAGGTGGAGATCATCTCCTGCTCGCTCAGGGACTCCCCGTCCTCGTACGCGGCGATGAGCCCGGAGATCAGGTCGTCGCCCGGCTTCTCGCGGCGCACCGCGATGAGTTCGCGCAGGTACGCCGAGAATTCGAGCGATGCCGTGACCGCCCGCGTCGCGCTCTCCTCGGACGGGTTCAGCTCGTACATCCCGCAGATGTCGGCCGACCAGGGCCGCAGCTGGTCCCGGTCGCTCTCCGGGATGCCCAGCATCTGCGCGATCACCGCGACGGGCAGCGGCTCGGCGACCCGCGCCGCGAGGTCACCGCCCCCGTCGGCCACCAGATCCCGTACGAGCCGGTCGGCGAGGCCCTCGACGTAGGGCCTGAGCTCTTCCACCGTGCGCGGTGTGAACGCCTTGGACACCAGGCGCCGGATGCGGGTGTGGGTCGGCGCCTCCAGGTCGAGCATGCCGTTGTCGTTCAGGACGTGGAACGGCTCGTGCTCGGGCGGTGGCGACTGCCGTCCGAACTCCTCGTGCGTGAAGCGGTGCAGATAGGTCCGCCCGAGCCGCCGGTCCCTCAGCAGCGCCGATACGTCGGCGTGGTGCGGGATCAGCCACTGGTCGGTCGGCTCGAAGTGGTGGACCCGCCCGGCGGCCCGCAGTCGCGCGTAGGCCGGGTACGGATCGGCGATGAACTCCGGCGACCAGGGGGCGAAGGTGGCGATGGGGGCGTTGGCGGCGTCCATGGAAGGACGGTAGTCGGGGTCAGCCCGGCGTGACCAGCCTTGCCTCGTACGCGAAGACCGCCGCCTGTGTACGGTCCCGCAGGCCCAGTTTCACCAGGACGCGGCTCACGTGGGTCTTGATCGTGGACTCGGCGACCACGAGGCGCGAGGCGATCTCCGAGTTGGACAGGCCCTGGGCCACGAGCACCAGCACCTCCGTCTCGCGTTCGGTGAGTTCGCCGTACTGCTGCGCCTGGACCGTCGCCGACAGCCGCGGTGTCCCGCCCAGTTTGGAGAACTCGGTGATGAGGCGGCGCGTCACGGAGGGCGCGAGCAGCGCCTCGCCGGCCGCCACCACCTTCACGCCGTCCGCGAGTTGGCGCGCTGACGCGTCCTTCAGGAGGAAGCCGGAGGCGCCCGCGCGCAGCGCTTGGTAGACGTACTCGTCGAGGTCGAAGGTGGTCAGGACGAGGACCTTCGACTCGACGTCCGCCGCGACGATCTCCCGGGTGGCCTCGATGCCGTTCAGCTCGGGCATGCGGATGTCCATCAGAACGACGTCCGGCTTGAGTTCGCGCACGCGCTCGACCGCCTCGCGGCCGTTGACCGCCTCGCCCACGACCTCGATGTCCGGCATCGCGTTGAGCAGGACGGAGAAGCCCTCGCGGACCATCATCTGGTCGTCGGCGATCAGTACGCGGATCGTCACTTCTGGCCTCCATCGGATTCCGGCGCGGACGCGACCGGCAGGAACACGGTGACCTCGTAGCCGCCGTCCTGGGTGTTCTCGGTCGTCATCTCGCCGTCCAGCATCGTGACACGCTCACGCATGCCGGTGAGGCCGTGGCCCGCTCCGGGCGACGGCTTGACCAGGCCGGTCGCCGGGCCGTTGACGATGCGCAGGCCAAGGCCGCCCAGGACGTAGCCGACCTCGACGCGGGCCGTGGCGCCGGGTGCGTGGCGCAGGGTGTTGCTCAGCGCCTCCTGGACGATGCGGTACGCGGAGAGCTCGACGCCCTGCGGGAGTTCGCGGACCGCGCCGGTGATCACCTTCTCGACGTTCAGGCCGGTCTCGCCGACGTTCGCGATGAGCCGGTCGAGGTCGGCGAGGGTGGGCTGCGGGGCGTCGGGCGCCTCGTAGTCCTCCGCGCGTACGACACCGAGGACGCGGCGCAGCTCGGTCAGCGCGGCCACCGCGTTCTCACGGATGGTGATGAACGCCTGTTCGAGCTCGGGCGGCGGGTTCTCGACGCGGTAGGGCGCGGCCTCCGCCTGGATGGCGACCACCGACATGTGGTGCGCGACGACGTCGTGCAGCTCGCGCGCGATCGTCGTCCGCTCCTCGAGGAGCGTGCGCTTGCCGCGCTCCATCGCGGTGGCCGTCCGCTCGACGCTGACCTCTCGCTGCGCCTCGCGGCGGACGTGCAGGAGGGAGACGGTGACGAGGGCGAGCGCGGAGAAGAAGAGCATCTGGGGCAGGTCACTGCCGTACGCGCTCGAACCCGTGAAGACCTCGACGAAGACGCCGTAGGCGGCTGTGCAGGCCCACATCCACGCGGCGGCACGCGGACGGGTCCGCACGGCGACCACCGTCATGACGGTGATGTGCGAGATGAACGAGCTGTCGGTCCACGGCCAGCCGTCCGTGCTGGGGGCGATCACGGCGATGAACGGGGTGCTCGCCAGCGAGAACCACCAGGCGCCGACGGGCCGCATCAGGGTCATGAGGACGGCGGCGGCAGGCAGGATGCCGGTGAGTACGGCGCCCATCCCGCTGCCGCTGACGGGGGCGGCCGAGTACGCGAGGACGGCGGCCATCGCGACCACGGCGTGCGGGATCCAGGCGGCGTAGGGGCGTATGCGGGCCGGAAGCCGTCGGCTCACCGGCCCGTCCGTACGCATCGGCGGCATCGGGCGGTAGGCGAAGGCGTCACGGATCAGGTCCTGGCGGAGCCCCGCGATCGCGCCCACGGCCATGCGGTGCTCCGGGCTTCGGGTACTGCTGGTGGCGGTCTTGGTCGCGTCAGTCACGCTTACGAAGGTACGGGTGCCGTGGGTGGAGGTCGTCCCCTCCTGGACGGGTTCTGCGGCGTCCGTCGCAGGTACTACGCGGGGGTACTTCGGAGCCCCGGACGCCGCTGCGGGCTTCGGCCCGGACTCCGCTGCGGGCTTTGCCCCGGACTCCGCTGCGGGCTTCGCCCCGGACGCCGCTGCGGGCTTCGCCCCGGGCCCAGGGCGCCGTCCTTTCGCAGGCCGACTCACAGGCCGACGTCAACTGATCATGTCCCTGCGCCGAAGCCCCGCGACCCCCGCCGCGACGAGCACCGCCGCGATGGTGAGAAGCACCACCACCGGCGCCCACTCCATGCCCCCGCCGGGCAGCTTCGGGAGGTGTCCGTAGGGGGAGACGTTCAGCGCCGCCTGCGCAAGGCCGAGCGCGGGGCCGATCCAGCCGATCGCCAGGCAGACCCCGGCCACCGCCCAGGCGGCGACGGCGGCCCTGGGGAACGCCCCCACGAGCAGCACCGCGAACCCGCCGAGCGCCCAGATCGCGGCCACCTGCACCAGGCACGCGCCCATGATCGGCCCGAGGTCCTGCCCGTACCCGACGGCGAGACCGAGCCCGCCCACCAGCATCAGGAGCAGCGCGCCGCCGAAGGCGATGACCAGATGGCCCGCGGCCCACCGGAGCCGCCCCACCGCGTTGGCCAGGACAGGTTCCGCCCGCTGCGAGGTCTCCTCGGCGTTCAGCCGCAGCACCGAAGCGACCACGTACAGCGAGGTGACCATGCCGAGTATGCCGACCATCGTGGCGAGGAAGGCGTCCGTGAGGCCGGACTGGCCGCCCATCCGCTCGATGATGTCGCGGGTGTTCTCGTTGCCGCCGACGATGTCCGCCGCGCCGTCGACCATCCCGCCGAAGACGACACCGGCGGCCAGGAACCCGAGCATCCAGCCGAGCACGCTGCCGCGCTGCAGCCGCCACGCGAGCGCGCCCGCCGTGGCGAGGCGGCCCTTCGCGGGGCCCGGCCGGGTCGGCAGGAAGCTCATGCCGACGTCGCGCCGCCCGGCGAGGTCGTACGCGAGGGCGCCCTGCGCCACGATCGCGGCGGCGATCAGGAGCAGCACCCACCACCGCTCACCGGCGTAGGCGCGGAGGTTCTCCACCCACCCGAGCGGTGAGATCCAGGTGAGTACGGACTCGCCGCCCCGCGTCCCCGCGTCACCGGCGGCCTTGAGCACGTACGCCGTGCCGAGCACAGCCGACGTGAGGCCCTTGGCGAGCCGCGCGCTCTCCGTGAGCTGGGCGACGATCGCCGCCATGGTGGCGAAGAGCATGCCGGTGCCCGCGACGCCGAGCCCCAGCGCGAGCGCCCCGCCCGAGCCCTGCCCCGCCATCCCGGCGGCGATGAGGAGACCCACGGCCGCGTTCGCCGTGAACGCGGCGAGCAGCGCGGCGGTCAGCGGCGCGCGCCGCCCCACCATCGCGGCGGAGATCATCTCCTGGCGCCCCGTCTCCTCCTCATCGCGCGTGTGCCGTACGACGATGATCAGGCTCATCACGGCGGCGAGGATGGCGGCGTAGACGCCGATGCGCCAGGCGGAGAGCGCCCCGATGGAGTCCCCGAACACGGGTGAGTACAGCGCCCGCATCGAGGAGTTGGCGTTCATCGACCGCATGGCGTCGGCCCGCTCGGCGGTCGTTGCGTATGTCTTCTCCAGAGCGCCCGGCATCGAGAGGACCATGCCGGCGACGACGAGGACCCAGACGGGCAGCATGACGCGGTCGCGGCGCAGGGCGAGCCTCAACAGGGTTCCCGTACCGGCGAGTTGGCCCGATCCGCCGGTGCGCGGAGCGAACCCCGAAGGTCCGGCGACGGCGGCGGTCATCGCGACACCGTCTCGCCGGTCCGCACGTCCTCCTGGTAGTGCCGCAGGAAGAGCTCCTCAAGGGTGGGCGGTGTGGAGAGGAGTGACCGGACCCCGGAGTCGGCGAGCGTACGCAGCACCGCGTCCAGCTTGTCGGTCTCGACCTGGAGCTTGACGCGGTTCCCGGACACGTCGACGTCGTGGACGCCGGGCAGCCGCGTGAGCCCGTCGGGCGGTCCCGCGAGCTCGGCGGTGACGCTGGTCCGCGTCAGGTGGCGCAGGCCGGCGAGCGAACCGCTCTCGACGGTCCGGCCCTTCCTGATGATGCTGACGCGGTCGCAGAGCGTCTCCACCTCGCTGAGGATGTGCGAGGAGAGCAGGATCGTCCGCCCCCGGCCCCGCTCCTCCTCGACGCAGCTCTGGAAGACCTCCTCCATGAGCGGGTCGAGCCCGGATGTGGGCTCGTCGAGGATGAGCACGTCGACGTCGGAGGCGAAGGCGGCGACGAGGGCGACCTTCTGCCGGTTGCCCTTGGAGTACGTACGCCCCTTCTTGGCCGGGTCGAGTTCGTACCGCTCGATGAGGTCGGCCCTGCGCGCCTGGTCGAGGCCGCCCCGCAGCTTCCCGTAGAGATCGATGACCTCGCCGCCGGAGAGGTTGCGCCACAACGTGACGTCGCCCGGTACGTACGCCACGCGCCGGTGCAGTTCGACGGCATCGCTCCACGGGTCCTTGCCGAGGAGCTGGGCGGCTCCGGAGTCGGCGCGGAGCAGGCCGAGGAGGACCCGGATGGTCGTGGACTTCCCGGCACCGTTGGGGCCGAGGAAGCCGTGGACCTCGCCGGTCTCGACGTCGAGATCGAGGCCATCGAGCGCGTGCGTCCGTCCGAACGACTTGTGCAGTCCGGAGACAGTGATTGCCTTCGTCATGTTTCAGAACGTACGCTATTTTCACAAACTTGTGAAGTTAAGGAAGCGTATAAACTCGATCACGTCCGGCGGAGCAAGGGAGATGATCGGGAGATGCCCGACGAGTCCAAGCAAGAGGCGCGACGTGACGACGAGGTCGTCTCACGTTTCGTGGAGCAGTTCGCCGCGCAGCTGGTCGAGGCGGGCATGCCGAGGATGCCCGCGAGGATCTTCGCCGCGCTCCTCGCGTCGGACTCGGGCGCGCTGACCTCGGCGGAGCTGGGGGAGCGACTGCGGGTGAGCCCGGCGGCGGTGTCGGGCGCGGTCCGCTATCTCACGCAGCAGCACATGGTGGCAAGGGAGCGTGAACCCGGCTCCCGGCGGGACCTCTTCCGGGTGCACAGCAACCAGTGGTACGAGGCGCTTGCCAACCGTGACGGCGTGCTCAAGCGCTGGGAGAGCGCCTTGCACGACGGCGTCACCAGCCTGGGCGCCGACACCCCGGCGGGCCGACGCATGGCCGAGACGCTGGCCTTCTTCGAGTTCGTCGAGCACGAGATCGCGGGAATGCTGGAGCGGTGGCGGGTGCACCGGGAGACCTTGTTCGGCAAGTAGCAAGTAGCGAGGAGCGAGGAGCGAGTAGGTCGCAGGGGGGGCGCTGAAAACCCCCTGCCCACCCCGCGGCGGTCACGGTCACCTGGGCAGCATCAAGCCCCAGGCGTCGGGCCGCACCGACCACGTCCGCGTCCGCACAGGCCCCCCGACCACGGCGTCCGCCCGGTACCGGAAATCCGGCCCGGACACCGTGATCGTCCGCGCCCGCACCCGCAGGACCTGCGGCGAGGCGCCCACCGAGGAGGGTCTGACCTCGACCTGCGCGAGGCCGTCGGCCCCGGTACTGATCGAGACCCCCTGCACCAGCTGGTCCAGGTCCACCACGAGCACCCCGTCCGCCTCCACCCGCAGCCGGACGGGCGCGGGTCCCGGCGCCGACGCGACGCGCGAGGGGTGCGCGAGGGTGCGTACGAGCGACTGGCACGTACGAAGCCAGGGGTGGTTGTCCACCACCGTCCCTCCGGAGCCGGAGCCGGAGCCGGAGCCGGAGCCGGAGCCGGAGCCGGAGCCGGAGTCGGAGCCGGAGCCGGAGCCCGGGTCCGAGGCTGAGGCCGAACCCGAGGAACCCGAGGAACCCGAGGAACCCGAGGAACCCGAAGAACCCGAGGAACCCGAAGAAGCCGAAGGCGAAGAACCCGAAGAGGCGACGGGCGGGATCCGCAGATTCCCGAGGACCACCCCGTCGCTGTCGTCGACGAGCAGATCCAGCCGCCGCTCGGCCCCTTCGAGCACCGCCCGGGCCGCGGCGACGGCCCCCGCAGGCACTCCCAGCGACCGCGAAAGAGCTTGGGACGCTCCCACCGGAACGACCGAGACCACACACGATTCGAGCTCCCGCTCGCGGTGCAGGACCGCGACGGCGCGCAGCAGCGCCCGGTCGTCACCGATCACTACGGGGCGCCGCGCACCCCTTCTGGCCAGGGCTTTCGCAAACTCCTCCGGTCCTTCCGGCAGGCAGATGCGGGCGGTCGCACCCGCGCCCAAGACATCTTTCGCGATCCGTACCGACTCACCGTCCGTGCGCCGGGCGACCGGGTCGATGACGACTAGCAGCTGGTCGCGAGCCGACAACGTGCGCCCTTTCTTTAGTCCTCGGGTAGCATCTTTGTGCAAGAGCCCCTTGCGCTATTGCGCCAGGGGCTTCGTCTATTCCGGGGCAGCATCCAAGGCACACCCATACGGCGGCTACGGCCCCTAGACCTTGGACATGCCCCGCCCGGAAGGGGTGTACGCCTGTGCCCGCACTTGTGCTGCTCGGTGCTCAGTGGGGTGACGAAGGCAAGGGAAAGGCCACCGACCTGCTCGGTGGCTCCGTGGACTATGTAGTGCGATACCAGGGCGGCAACAACGCCGGCCACACGGTCGTCGTAGGCGACCAGAAGTACGCGCTGCATCTCCTCCCTTCCGGGATTCTCTCCCCGGACTGCGTGCCCGTCATCGGCAACGGAGTCGTCGTCGACCCGTCGGTCCTGCTCTCCGAGCTGAGCGGTCTGAACGAGCGCGGCGTCGACACGTCGAAGCTTCTGATCAGCGGTAACGCGCACATCATCACGCCGTACAACGTGACCGTCGACAAGGTGACGGAACGCTTCCTCGGCAAGCGCAAGATCGGCACGACGGGCCGCGGCATCGGTCCGACGTACGCCGACAAGATCAACCGCACCGGCATCCGCGTCCAGGACCTCTACGACCAGTCGATCCTGGAGCAGAAGGTCGAGGCGGCTCTTGAGGTCAAGAACCAGCTCCTCACCAAGCTGTACAACCGCCGCGCCATCGAGGTCGGCCAGATCGTCGAGCAGCTCATGGAGCACGGCGAGAACATCAAGCAGTACGTCGCCGACACCACGCTGATCCTCAACGACGCGCTCGACGAGGACAAGGTCGTCCTGTTCGAGGGCGGCCAGGGCACGCTCCTGGACGTGGACCACGGCACGTACCCCTTCGTCACCTCATCGAACCCGACCGCGGGCGGCGCCTGCACGGGTACGGGCGTCGGCCCGACGAAGATCAGCCGCGTCATCGGCATCCTGAAGGCGTACACCACGCGTGTCGGCGCGGGCCCGTTCCCGACCGAGCTCTTCGACCAGGACGGCGAGGACCTGCGCCGCATCGGCGGCGAGCGCGGCGTCACCACCGGCCGCGACCGGCGCTGCGGCTGGTTCGACGCGCCGATCGCCCGCTACGCGACCCGCGTGAACGGCCTGACGGACTTCTTCCTCACGAAGCTGGACGTCCTGACGGGCTGGGAGCAGATCCCGGTCTGCGTGGCGTACGAGATCGACGGCAAGCGCGTCGAGGAACTCCCGTACAACCAGACGGACTTCCACCACGCGAAGCCGGTCTACGAGTACTTCCCCGGCTGGTCCGAGGACATCACCAAGGCACAGACCTTCTCCGACCTGCCGAAGAACGCGCAGGGTTACGTGAAGGCCCTGGAGGAGATGTCCGGCGCCCCGATCTCCGCGATCGGCGTGGGTCCGGGCCGCACGGAGACGATCGAGATCAACTCGTTCATCTAGCGGCTTTCGCTGTACGAGGAAGGGGGCGCCCCGGCTTCATCCGGGGCGCCCCCTTCTGCCTTCCGCGGCGTACTCAGCCCTCTTTGTCGTACGTCAGGCCCTTGTCGGTGCCGGTGTTCTCGCGGTGCAGCCTGCCGTCCGAGAGCAGCGTGACCGTGCTCGCCTTGCCCGGTGTGCAGGAGGTCGCGGGCTGGCCGACGATCACGTCCGTCGGCCCGATGCGCAGGGTGTCGCCGCTCGCCGACTCCAACTTGCCCTGGAACACGCAGTGGTACGTGCCGCCCGTGTCGGTCGGTCCGTCCGCCGTGATCGAGATGACCGTGTCGCCGACCTCGCCCTGCTGGAGGACGAGCCGGCGGGTGTTGTGGCCCAGGTTGTTCTCGATGGAGCCGCTCCAGGTGCCGAGCAACTCGTCCGGGACCGTGCCCTCCCCGGCCTTGGACGCGGGGGACGTGGGCGGGTTCTCGGGCTCCGTCGCCTTGTCGTCGGACGGTGTGCCCGGCGTCGAAGGGGCGCTGTTGGACGGCGATTTGGAGTTCGCGGCGCCCGCCTTCGTGGTGCCGTCGCCCTTCATCACCGCGTACACCGCGCCGCCCGCTCCTATGGCCACTATGACGGCCACCGCGATGAGTGCGGCGGTGGACCGACTGTTGCGGCGCGGGGGCTCGGGCTGGGGGTGGACGAGCGGGCCGTACGGGGGTGTGGGGCCGTAGGGCGGGGTGGGGCCGTACGGGCCTTGCTGGGGGTAGCCGTAGCCGGGCTGAGGGTGTTGCTGGGGCTGAGGCTGCTGTTGGGGGTGCTGCTGGGGGTAGCCGTACGCCGGGCCCGGTGGGGGTGTGGGGCGCGGTGCCTGGCCGGCGATCATCGTGGGGAGGTGGTCGAGCGGGGCCTCGCCGGGTCTTCCGGGCGGGGGCGGGGTGTCGCCGTCGGCGGGGGCGGCGGTGGGAGTGGGAGCGGGAGTGGGGGCGGAGTCGGCTCCGTTTCCGGCAGCGGCAGCGGCAGCCGCAGCCGCAGCGGCCCCGGCTCCGGCGGCTCCAGTTCCGGGCGCGCCAGCGCCAGCACCATCACCAATGCCAGCGCCAGCGCCAGCTCCGGACTCGGCGGACTTGGGCGCGGCGCCCTCGCCCCCCGTGGCCAGGTCTTTCGGCGGCGCGAGCGACACCGGCGGAACCGCCCCCTTGGATCCGTTGACGGACGGCGACTTGGCCCCGCCCCCGCTCCCGCCCCCGTCCCCGCCCTCGTCCGGATCCTCCGTGTCGAGCAACTGCACCGCATGGCGGCCGAGTTGGGCCACCAGCGCGCCCGGAAGCCACGGGTCCCGCGTCCGGCCGCCGTCGCCGAGCGTGTCCTGCGCGCCGGTCCGTTCGAGGAGCTGCTCCAGCGAAGGGCGGTCCGCGGGGTTCTTGCGCAGGCAGTCGCCGACCAGCTCGGCCAGCTCCTCCGGAAGGTCCTCCAGATTCGGCTCCTCCTGCGCGATACGGAACATCAGCGCGTGCACGCCGCTGTTGGCCGTGCCGAACGGCAGCGCGCCCGAAGCCGCGTACGCGAGGACCGAACCCAGGCAGAACACATCGCACGCCGGAGTGATCCGGTCGCCCCGCACCTGCTCGGGCGCCATGAAGCCGGGCGAGCCGACGAGGGCGCCGGTGCGGGTCAGGCCGCCGTCGGTCACCGTTTCGAGGGCGCGGGCGATGCCGAAGTCGATGACGCGGGGTCCGTCGATCGTGACGAGCACGTTCGACGGCTTGAGGTCGCGGTGGATGAGGCCCGCCGCGTGGATGTCCTTGAGGGCGTTGGCGAGCCCGGCCGCCAGTATCTTCACGGACCGCTCGGGCAGCGGCCCGTGGTCGCGCGAGATGACGCTCTGGAGCGAGGGCCCCGCGACATATCCCGTGGCCAGCCAGGGGATCGCCGCATCGGTGTCCGCGTCGAGCACCGGCGCCGTCCACGCGCCGCCGACCCGCCGCGCCGCCTGCACCTCCTGCCGGAAGCGGTTCCTGAACTCCTCCTGCTCGGCGAGCTCTTCACGCACCAGCTTCACCGCGACCGTACGTCCCCGGTCGGATCGCGCCAGATAGACGTGCCCCATGCCGCCCGCGCCGAGCCGCGCGAGCAGCCGATAGGCGCCTATTCGCGGTGGATCCCCGAGCCCCAGCTTCTCCATCGTCGCCCCGACCTCCCCCGTTGGTGTGCAACAGATCGAGGATAGTCGCGTGGTCCGACATCGGGGCACGTACCGCCCGCTACGGCTCCGTAACGGGTTGTTGCGCATGAGCCGGGAGAGGCCGCGCCGCGCGAGGAGATCGGCGACGCGCCGCACGCTCTGCCGGGTGACGCCCATCGCGCGGGCGATTGCGGCGACGGGCAGGGTCTCAGGCGGGGAGGCACCGAGCACCTGCCGCCAGGCGGCGGTGAGAGCGCCCGGCTCGTTAACTCCCACTGGGGGCGCCCTTAACCCGCCGTTCCCTAGCGTTCTGGTCATGGACAGCGCAGAAAACCTCGGGCAGATGGCCGCCCACCTCGGCCTCGACCTGGTGGCCGTGACCCTTCTGACCTTCGGGGTCTTCTACCCACGGCACCGCAGACGCGAGTTGGTCCCCGCCTACCTCGCCCTGAACGTCGCGCTCTTCGCGGTCGTCTCCGCTCTCGCGAGCGCCGGCGGCAACGGCGGGCTCGCGCTCGGGTTCGGGCTCTTCGGAGTGCTCTCGATCGTGCGGCTCCGCTCGGACGCGCTGCAGCACCAGGAAGTGGCGTACTACTTCATCACCCTCGTACTCGGCCTCCTCTGCGGCCTTCCGGGCCTCGACCTGCCGGTCGCCGCCGGGCTCGCCGCCGTGCTGCTCCTGGTGATGTACGTCGCCGACCACCCCCGCCTCTTCGCAGGCGACCGCCGGACCGTCATCACCCTGGACGCCGTGTACCGCGACGAGACCGAGCTCCGTGCCGAACTGTCGCGGCGCCTGGGAGAGCCGCTCGGCTGGACCGTCCAGGAAGTCGATTACGTCCGAGACCTGATGGTTCTGGAAGTCCGCTTCCGGCAACCGGAACCTTCCGAGAGGGCCGGGGAGTTCCTACGTACGGAACCACGACGCCGCACGACCCGGTCCCGCACGCCTGCCGTCCCCCACCAGAAGGAGACCGTGTGAACCCCGCCGTACGCGCCATCGGACGAGCCGCGCTCGCCGCGCACCCCATCTCGCTCGACGAGGTCAACGCCCGGGCGGAGCTGCTCGCCCGCTACGACAACAGCTATCTCGTGCCGGTCGAGATCTTCGACGACCTGGCGGCGCTGCTCACGGACCCGCGCCGCGCCTCCGGCCCCTTCCGGGCGCTGAGCATCGGCGGAAAGCGCTGGTTCAACTACCACTCCACGTACTACGACACCCCTGAGCTCCTTACCTACCACCACCACCGGCAGGGCAGGCGGCTGCGCTACCGCATCCGCGAGCGGGTCTACCAGGACAGCGGCGAGCGGCAGTTCGAGATCAAGCTGAAGAGCGGGCGCGGCGAGACGGTCAAGCACCGCCAGCGCCTGGAGGGCGACGACCGCGTGCTCGACGCCGAGCGGCAGGGCTTCCTCAGGGGCGTGCTGAGCGGGTCGTACGGGATCGAGGCGCCGGGCGGCCTGACGACGGCCCTCGTCACCGAGTACCAGCGGGCGACCTTCGTCGCCGACGGCCAGCGCATCACGTGCGACGCGGGACTCGTCGTCCGGGACGTGGCCACGGGCCGGTCGGTGGCGGCGGACTCCGGGCTCGTTCTGGTGGAGACCAAGACGCAGGGGCATCTGACGGAGGCGGACCGTGTCCTTCACCGGTACGGGGTGCGGGCCGCGGACTTCACGAAGTACTGCGGCGGTTTCGCCGCGCTGCGCCCCGAGTTGGGTGTCAACCGGTGGGCTCGTTCCGTCCGGGTCGCGTTTCCGCGGGCCGCGGCGGTGCCTGCGGGAAGGTGAGGGTCACCCGGGTGCCGTGGTTGGCGTCCGACGCCATGTCGAAGGTGCCGCCCGCCGTCTGTGCCGTGCGGCGGGCGATGTCCAGGCCGAGCCCCGTGGAGCCACCGCCGCTGGAGCCGCGTTCCGCCGCGTAGGTGGCGGGGAGGCCGGGGCCTTCGTCGGCGACGACGAGCTGGGCCTGCCCCGCCGGGTCGGTACGGACGGTGATGCGGAACGGGGTGCCCTGGGGCGTGTGGTCGAGGACGTTGCCGATGAGGGCGTCGATGGCGGCGGTGAGGTCGTCCTCGGGGACGGGCACCGGGTGGGTTCCCTGCTGGGTCGACGTCTCGGTCTCCCGCCCCTGATCCTCCGCCAAGGGCAGCCAGAAAGCGGCGCGTTCGCGGGCCACGGCGGCCAGGTCCGCGTAAGGGGCGTCCCGGAATGGGCGGCGGGCCTTACGGATCACGTCGTCGACGCTGCGTTCGAGGGCCGCGACGTCCGCGGCGATACGGTGCGCGTCCTCCGAGTCGCGGAGGGTCTCGGCGTCCAGGCGGAGGGCGGCGACGGGGGTGCGGAGGCGGTGGGCGAGGTCGGCGGCGTTCTCGCGTTCGGCGGTGAGGAGTTCGTCGATGCGGGTGGCGAGGTGGTTGAGCTGACCTGCGACGAGCCGGAGTTCGGGCGGGCCCTCGGGCGTGGCGCGCGCGGTGAGGTCACCGGCGGCGAGACGGTCCGCGGTGCGGGCGAGGCGCCTGGTGGCGCCGACCAGACGGGCGCCGAGACGGTCGGCGAGGAGCAGCCCGATGAGTACGAGGCCGACCCCGATCCCGGCGAGCACGAGCCAGGAGGTCATGGTCCCCGCGTACAGCTGGCGCTCGGTGAGGGTGACCTGGACGACCGCGGTGCCGTCGGCGGCGCCCTGCACGGGGACGAGGACCTCACGGCCGCCGGTGGAGGGCTCGTAGGTGAAGGCGCGACCGGTGCGGGCGAGCCGGACGGCCTCGGTGATGTGGGCCTGCTGATGCCGGGGATCAGGACCGATGACGGTGCCGTCGGCGAAGACGAGTGACGTGTTCGGCAGATCGGACGCGTTGACGCTCTCCACGGTCTGCTCGGCGGTCTCGCGCTCCTCCGAGGTGGCGAGGTCGGGCCCGATGGCGTGCGCCACCCACTGGGCGCGGGCGGTGGCTTCGGCGGTGGTGCGGTCGGCGGCGTGGGTGCGGGTGAGGAGGGTGAGGGGGACGAGGAGGGCGGTGAGCACCAGGGCGGTGGTGGCGGCGGTGAGGAGGAGAAGACTGCGGCGCATCAGCGGGCCCCGGGGCCTTGGTCTGCGGGGGGTTCTTCGGGGGGCTCTTCGGACGGTCCTTCCGGGGGTGTCAGCTTTACGCCCACGGTGCGGACGGTGTGGAGGTAGCGGGGCGCTTGGGCGGTCTCGCCCAGTTTCCGGCGGAGCCAGGAGAGATGGACGTCGACGGTCTTGTCGGCCCCGCCGAGGGGCTGCTGCCACACCTCGGCCAGGAGTTCGCGGCGGGAGACGACTTGGCCGGGTCGGTGGGCGAGGTAGGCGAGAAGCTCGAACTCGCGGGGGGTGAGGTCCAGCGGGCTCTCGTCGAGGGTGACTTCGCGGGAGGCGGGATCGATGGCGAGGCCTCCCACCCGCAGAGGCTCCTCGGCCACCTCGGTCGCGCCGAGGCGGCGCAGCACCGCCTTGATACGGGCGTCCAGCTGGGCGGCACCGAACGGCTTGATGATGTAGTCGTCGGCTCCGTCCTCCAGGATCGCCACCATCTCCGGTTCGTCGTCGCGTGCGGTCGCGACGATGACGGGTACGTCGCTGACAGCACGGAGCATGCGCAGGATCTGGGCGCCGTCCACGTCCGGAAGACCCAGGTCGAGCACGACGAGGTCGGGGCGGTGGGTGACCGCCGCGTCCAGGCCTGCCATGCCGCTGGGCGCGGTGGCGACGGCGTGCCCTTTGTCGCGCAGGGCGCGCACCAGGGCACCGCGCAGCTGGGGATCGTCCTCCACGACGAGAAGATGGGCCATACATCCACCGTAGTCAGTGCCTTTGGGCAGCCCTTAACCGGGCGTTAGGAAACGGTGCGGCACAGTGTCCGGATGAGGAAGTGGCGGAACGCGGTGGTGACCGCGGCATGGGTGGGCGTGGGTACGGCCGCGGGGGCGCTGGGCGCCTGGCAGCTGGCCAGTTCGGACAGCGGGGGAGCGGCGCACAGCCGTCCGCTGGACGAGGGGGCGGTACGCAGAGCGCTGGCGGCGACGTCGGCGTCTGCGTCTGCGACTCCGTCTCCGTCTCCTTCGACGTCATCGTCTTCGTCCGGGTCTCCGTCCGGGTCTCCGTCCGGGTCTCCGTCCGCGTCCAGCAGTACGCCGAGCTCCCCCTCGAAGGAGGCGTCCGACCGTTCCACCCTGCGTTTCACGGGCGGGACGGCGACGGTCGAGTGCAGGGCGGACGGAACGGTCTACCTCGTCTCGTGGAGCCCGGCGGACGGCTTCCACATCGACGACGACGTGGAACGGGGCCCGGCCGCGGTGGCCCGCCTGGAGGCGGAGCCGAGCGACGACGACGATCAGGACGATCTGCCGTACGAGATCCGCTGCGGGGAGGGCGGGGCGCCGCGGGCGAAGGTGGTGGCGGATTCGGATGACTAGTCCCGGCTGAGGGACGGGTCCGGCATCTCAGGCCGTCCGGCGTTCGAGGACGAACCCGGTGAACTCGGTCAACCCGGTGAACCCGGTGATGGCGGCAACTGAGGCAAGGGGCTGGGCCGGGGAGGATCGACGCCCCGACACCCGTACCGGTGAACGAGAAGCCCACCCCGCCGGTGAACGAGAAGCCCACCCCGCCGGGGTACGGAGGCCCTGCCACCCGGGAGCCCGACACACTGTCCAGTACCCCGCGCCGCCACGAAACGGAACGCCCATACCCCGTCCACACCGTGGACATTTACCCTCGCCCACATGACCCCTCAGCCGAATCCCCAGGTCGGCGCCGCCGTCAAGGCCGCGGACCGCGCCCACGTGTTCCACTCCTGGTCCGCACAGGAGCTGATCGACCCCCTCGCCGTAGCCGGCGCCGAGGGCTCGTACTTCTGGGACTACGAAGGCAACCGCTACCTCGACTTCACCAGCGGCCTCGTCTTCACGAACATCGGATACCAGCACCCGAAGGTCGTCGCCGCGATCCAGCGGCAGGCGGCGGAGATGACGACCTTCGCCCCCGCCTTCGCCGTGGAAGCCCGCTCCGAGGCCGCACGCCTCATCGCCGAGCGGACCCCCGGCGACCTGGACAAGATCTTCTTCACCAACGGCGGCGCGGAGGCCGTGGAGAACGCGACCCGCATGGCGCGCCTCCACACCGGCCGCCCCAAGGTCCTCTCCGCCTACCGCTCGTACCACGGCGGTACCTCCACCGCCATCAACCTCACCGGCGACCCCCGCCGCTGGGCCTCCGACAACGGCACGTCGGGCGTCGTCCACTTCTGGGCGCCGTTCCTCTACCGCAGCCCCTTCTACGCCGAGAACGAGCAGCAGGAGTGCGAGCGCGCGCTCCAGCACCTAGAGGACACCATCGCCTACGAGGGCCCGCAGACGGTCGCGGCGATCATCCTCGAATCCGTCCCCGGCACGGCGGGCATCATGATCCCGCCGCCGGGTTACCTCAAGGGCGTACGCGAGATCTGCGACCGGCACGGCATCGTCTTCGTCCTGGACGAGGTCATGGCGGGCTTCGGGCGTACGGGCAAGTGGTTCGCCGCCGATCATTTCGACGGCGGCATCGTGCCCGACCTCCTCACCTTCGCGAAGGGCGTGAACTCCGGCTACGTCCCGCTCGGCGGCGTCGCGATCTCCTCCGCCATCGCGGAGACGTTCGCCCGGAGGCCCTACCCGGGCGGTCTGACGTACTCCGGACACCCCTTGGCCTGCGCAGCCGCGGTGGCGACGATCCACGTCATGGAGGACGAGGGCGTCATCGAGAACGCGGCCCGCGTCGGCAGGGAGATCATCGCCCCCGCCCTCGCGGAGTTCGCCGAGCGGCACCCGAGCGTCGGTGAGGTCCGTGGCCTCGGCATGTTCTGGGCCCTGGAACTGGTCAAGGACAAGGAGACCCGCGAGCCACTCGTCCCGTACAACGCCACGGGCGAGGCGAACGCCCCGATGGCCGCGTTCGGCGCCGCCGCGAAGAAGCAGGGCCTGTGGCCCTTCATCAACATGAACCGCACCCACGTGGTGCCCCCGTGCAACATCACGGACACGGAGGCGAAGGAGGGCCTCGCGGCGCTTGACGCCGCGCTTGCCGTGGCGGACGAACACGCGTCCTGACCCGGGTCAGGACCGGCCGGCCCTGTACTGTCCGCCCCTTCGCGACGGATCTTCCCTCCCATCCACCCATGACCTCGGGTAATCGGCCGGGTGGGCGGGACAGCTCCGACGCGAAGCGGAGCGGCGGCACGGACAGAAACGTCCCACACCCGCGACAGGCCTCCGCACCCGCGACGGGCCTCCGCACCCGCGACAGGCCCCCGCACCCGCGACAGGCCCTCACCCTCGGGATCGGGCCCACCCTCGGGATCGGCCCCGCCCAGGGGGTGGCCCCGGCCACGGGATCGACCCCCGGCCTCGCGACCAGGCCCCCGGCCTCGCGACCAGGCCCCCGGCCTCGCGACCAGGCCCCCGGCCTCGCGACCAGGCCCCCGACCTCGCGACCAGGCCCCCGACCTCGCGACCAGGCCCCCAACCCCGCGACCAGGCCCCCGGCCAAGGAATCGCCCCCGCCTCCCCAGAACCCCGACCGCGTAGTCTGACGTGCTCGTAAGCAAGACGACGACCGCCAAAACGACTCCACGAGGGAACCCAGATGCCCGGCACCGACGGCCCCGCCGTCATCCGCAGCACTCTGCGCCAGCAGATCGCCGACGCGCTGCGTGACGAGATCCTCGGCGGCCGTCTGGAGCCGGGTCAGGAGTTCACGGTCAAGGAGATCGCCGAGCAGTACGGCGTCTCCGCGACCCCGGTCCGCGAGGCCCTGGTGAACCTCGCGGCGCTAGGCCTCCTCGACGCCGACCAGCACCGCGGCTACCGCGTCCGCGAGCACTCCCTGGCGGACTACCGAGGCATGCTGGAGGCCCGCAGACTCGTCGCCGACGGAATCTTCCGCGACCTCGCGAGGAAAGGCACCCCGCTGGGACCCAAGCCCCAGCAGGAGGCCTCCGCCGCGCTCCTGTCCGTACGCCGCCGAGGCGAGGAAGCCGCCCGCGCCGCCTGCGCGGGTGACCTGAACGTCCTCATCGGCTACGACCTCCGCTTCTGGCGCGAGCTCAGCGCCCTCTTCGGCAACCCCTACCTCTCGGACTTCCTGCACCGCATCCGCGTCCAGTCCTGGGTCTGCGCCGTCACCTACCTCCGCCGCGCCGTCGAACACGGCGACGGCGACCTGCGCGGCACCCTCTGGGCCCGGCACACCGAGCTCGTCGACGCCCTCGCGCACCGCGACCCCGAGGCCGCGCACGCGATCATCGCCGAGTACAACGTGCACTCGCTCGCCCTCATCGAACGTCTCGCGGCCGCTGCATGAGTGTGGACCTGACGGTCGTCGTCCCCGCCTACAACGAGGAACGGCGCCTGGCTCCCACGCTCGCCGCGATCCGCGCGTACCTGGACGGCGCTGAGGGCTCCACGCGGAGCTCCGCGGAAGGCGCCGCGGAAGGCTCCACGGAAGGCGCCCGCGCCCGATGGGAGCTGATCGTCGTGGACGACGGCTCCACCGACGCCACCCTCGACATCGCCGCGGACGCCGAAGCCTCGGACCCCCGCGTCCAGCTCATCCGCTCCCCCCGCAACCTCGGCAAGGGCCACGCCCTGCGCCTGGGCGTCCTCGCGTCACGCGGCGACCGCGTACTGATCACCGACGCCGACCTCGCCACTCCCATCGAGGAACTGGAGTGCCTCGACAAGGCGCTCACCGACGGCCACACGGCCGCGATCGGCTCCCGCGCCCGCCCCGGCGCGACGATCGAGAGCCACCAGCACCGCCTGCGTGAACTGCTCGGCCGTACCGGCAACTTCCTGATACGTACGGTCGCCGTCCCCGGAGTCCGCGACACCCAGTGCGGCTTCAAGCTCTTCGACGGCGACCGTGCCCGTGAGGCCTTCGCCGCGTCCCGCCTCCGCGGCTGGGGGATCGACGTCGAGATACTGCAGTACTTCCACCGCTCCGGCTGGCCGGTCGCCGAGGTGCCGGTGCGCTGGGCGCACCAGGAGGGCTCGAAGGTCCGCCCGTTCGACTACGTGAAGGTCCTGGCCGAACTGACCTCGCTGAAGATCCGCACCGTCCCCCGGAGGGACCTGCTCGTCGCGGCGATCTTCCTGTCCATGGCCGTCGTCCTCTACTCGGGCCGCCTGATCGCGCCGGACGACCGCTATCTCCCGGACTCCCTCCAGGACCAGAACCAGTGGGAGTGGTTCTTCGCGGTGACGGCGGACAACATCCGCCACCTCCACAACCCCCTCTTCACGACCCTCCAGAACTATCCCGACGGCGTGAACCTCATGGCCAACACGGTCATGCTCGGCCTCTCCGTCCCCTTCGCCCCCGTGACCTGGCTCTTCGGGCCTGCCGTCGCCCTGAACGCGGCGATGACACTGGGCCTGGCCGCGACCGCCGTCGCCTGGTACTGGCTGATCCTCAAGCGCCTCGTACGTCACCGGGGCGCGGCAGCCGTCGGCGCGGCGCTCGCCGCCTTCGCGCCACCCATGATCAGCCACGCCCACGCGCACCCGAACTTCATGGTCCTGTTCATGATCCCGCTGATCATCGACAGGACGCTGCGGCTCTGTGAGGGCGAAGACGCAGACGAGGGCGCGGGCACAGGCAGAGGCACAGGCACAGGCACAGGCACGAGGGTCGTACGCGACGGAGTCGTCCTCGGCCTCTTCACCACCTATCAGATCTTCCTCGGCGAGGAGCCGCTGCTGCTCGCGGCACTGGGCCTGCTGCTGTTCGCGGCGGCGTACGGGATTGCGCGCAAGGATGTGGCGAGGGCGGCGATCCGGCCTCTGGCGCGCGGCCTCGGAGTGGCCGTGGCGGTCACTGTCCCGCTGGTCGCCTTTCCCCTCTACTGGCAGTTCTTCGGCCCGCAGAGCTACACGAGCGTGCTGCACGGCGACGGCGCGGGCAACAGCCCGCTCGCGCTCCTCTCCTTCTCGGAGCGCTCGCTCGCGGGCAGCGAGCAGGCCGCGCGCGCCCTCGCCCAGAACCCCACCGAGCAGAACGCCTTCTACGGCTGGCCCCTGATCGCCCTCGCCTTCGCGATCGTCGTACGTCTCTGGGAGCGGGCGGTGGTGAAGGCGCTGGCGTTCACGGCGATCGCTGCGGCGTTCCTCTCCCTCGGCCCGAAGTTCCGCATCCCCATGACGGAGGTCGTGCTCCCAGGGCCGTGGGCGCCCTTGGCGCACGCACCCCTCTTCGAGTCGGTCATCGAGTCGCGGGTGGCGATGGTGTGCGCCCCGGCGCTCGGCATGCTCATCGCCCTCGCGCTGGCGCGGCTGCTCGCTCCCGCCCACCGGATGACGGCCACGCGGTACGCGGGCGTGGCCGCGGTCGCCCTCGCGCTCCTGCCGATCGTGCCGGCGCCGCTGCGGGCGGTGGAGCGGGAGCAGACCCCCGCGTTCATCGCCGACGGGACCTGGAAGAAGTATCTGGGCGCCGGCGAGTCACTCGTACCGGTACCGCTCCCGGACCCGACCGGTGCGGAGGCCCTGCACTGGCAGACCACCGCCGACCTGGACTTCCGCCTGCCCGGCGGCTACTTCAACGGGCCGTGGGGCCCCGACCGCGTCGGCATCTACGGCGCCTCGCCCCGCAACACGTCGAACCTCCTCCAGGACGTCCGCTCCGCGGGCCGCGCCCCGCAGATAACAGACGCCTGGCGCAGGGCGGCGCGCGAGGATCTGACGTACTGGAACGCGGGCGTACTGGTCCTCGCGCCGCAGAAGCACGACGCCGCGCTGCGGGAGACGGTGGATGGCCTTCTTGACCGGCCCGGAAAGTGGGTAGACGGGGTGTGGATCTGGGATCTGCACGGGGGCAGCTAGGGGGCACCTGCCCGGACTACGCTGCCTGAACGCGAGGAACGTCCGATGTCCGACATGAGCCGGACCTGAGCCCGACTCGAGCCCGACGTCAGCCCGACCTTCTGACCTGAGCTTGACTTCTGACCTGAGCCTGACTTCTGACCTGAGGAGCCCCCTTGGCCTGTGACCTGTGGCTGGTCCCACTCGTCGACGTGCTGTGCCACAGCCCCGACAATCCCTTCGCCGAAGAGATCGCGGTGTACGACAAGGCGCTGCACGAGGCAGGCCTGCCCCCCGTCCCCGTCTTCGCCTACATGCCGGGCCTCTCCGGCGACGTGGCCCCGGTGGCGGGCTTCGACTACGACGCGCTGCATTTCCTGCGCCGGGCGTATCTGCTCCAGGTCTGCGGCCTGGAGGTCACGCCGGTGGACGAACTGGGCGGTGACTACGAGCAGTTGCTGGAGATGTTCGACACGACGGCCCAGCAGTCGCACCTGGTCTGGCACTACGACCACGCGGGGGCGTACGTCCCGGTCGACTTCCCCGCCCCTCTCTCGAACGACGAACTCCTCTCGGGGGGCGGCCCATTGGGCTCCTCCCACGCCCTTCTCCGGGAGCTGGAGTTCGTGGCCCCGTCCATCGGCATCGACGCGTCCAACCCCCCTCGCCCTCCGACACCCCCCGAGGCGCCCACGTCCCTGGAGGAACCGGCGGCCCTGCCCCCACCGGACGACAGCCCGTTCGCGAGGGAACGCCACGTATGGCTGGGCCTCCACGCCGCGACCACCCGAAGCCTGGCGCAAGGCTCAATGATCATCTACAGCTGACCGCTTCGGCCGTCCTCAGCCCGGCCGTCGTTCGAGCTCATCCTGCCGAGGGTCCCGGGGGCGCAGCCCCATGGTTTCGGGAAGGGGCGGGATCGGGACCCCGCACCCGCCCCCCACTCACCCCACCTCACCTCACCTCACCTCACCGAGGCTCCGGCGGCCGTTGCCGGGGCATATTGGGCCGGGCCCCCGGCGGCAGGGCGGCCCGGACCGGGGGCGTGCCCGCCTCTCCCCGGGAGGCCGGAACCACGGCCTGCATGGCCAACGGCGCGGGCCCCGACCGAAACTCCACCATCCAGTCCGCCGTCTCGGCCCGCACAAGCTCCGTCACATCCTCGGAGAACCGCCGAAGCACCCCGAGACACCGATCGGCGGCCTCGCTGGCAGTCCCCTCGGTCGGCCCGAGAACCTCCCGCACGCTCTCGGACGCCCAGTCGAACTGCAGCACCTGAAGCCGCCGCTGCACGGCCTGCGCGGTGGCCACGTCCCGCATCCACCCGGACGTGAGCCCGAAGAACCGATCGCACCCCACGCACGCGGCCCCCGCGAGCAGCGAGACGAACCCCCACGTGGCGACGCCCCCCACCGCCCCCGCGAGATCGAGCAGCGGAAGCACCCCCGCGCCCACGGCCCCCACCGCCGCCCCGATCCGCGAGAGCCGCGCCCCGCGCCGCTTCCACGCCCGGTCGGACAGGTACCACTCCGCGGTGTTGAGCGCGCCCCGCTCCACCCACCGGTACAGCTCGTCGAGCCGTGCCGCGGGCTCACTCCAGTCGCCGAGGGGAAAGGCCCGCCCCGTCAGATCCCCGAGCCGAGAGCCGTCCCCAACACCAGGAGCACCACCAGGAGCACCACCAGGAACGCCCTGCTGCCCACGGGCCCCGGCACCCTGCCCCTCCTGGGGCACCCCCTCGGGCTGCATCTCCGGCTGGCTCACCCGGCACTCCCTCTACCTCTACGAGATCCTTGATGGTGCTGATGGTGCTGATGGTGTTGGTGGTGCTCATGGTGCGGAAGCGGCTGACGGTGTGGAAGCGACTGAATGTCATCTGCTCATGCGCAGCCCCAGTCCTACCGCCCAATGGGTGGCCGTGAGCCCGGTATCGCGGTATTTCCGCCCGGAAGAGGGGCTTGATCAGGTATAGGAGGACGGCTGATCTCACTCGAAAGAGTGCTGGGGCGAGGGCTCCCTCGACCACGTAGGCTCGTTCCAGGTGGAAAATCCACCGTAAATACCTCCACAGACCGTCCCAGACCATTCGAGACCTTTCGAGACAGGAGCTGATCGTGATCCCCGGTGGTGGCCAGCCCGACATGCAGCAGCTGCTTCAGCAGGCCCAGAAGATGCAGCAGGACCTCGCGACCGCTCAGGAGGAGCTCGCGCGCACGGAGGTCGAAGGACAGGCGGGCGGCGGTCTCGTCAAGGCGACGGTCACCGGCTCCGGTGAGCTGCGCGGCCTCGTGATCGACCCCAAGGCGGTCGACCCGGAAGACACCGAGACGCTCTCGGACCTGGTCGTCGCGGCCGTCCAGGCGGCGAACGAGAACGCGCAGGCGCTCCAGCAGCAGAAGCTGGGCCCGCTCGCGCAGGGCCTTGGCGGCGGCGGTATGCCGGGCCTTCCCTTCTAAGAGGGCCACGGGCCAACTACCGTACGTACCAAAGTGTGATACTCGGCAAAAGCAGGAAAGGCACCCCGTGTACGAAGGCGTGGTTCAGGACCTCATCGACGAGTTGGGCAGGCTGCCCGGCGTCGGTCCCAAGAGCGCGCAGCGGATCGCCTTCCACATCCTGCAGGCGGAGCCCACGGACGTACGCCGCCTCGCGCACGCCCTCCTTGAGGTCAAGGACAAGGTCCGCTTCTGCGCGACCTGCGGCAATGTCGCGCAGGAAGAGCTCTGCAACATCTGCCGCGACCCGCGCCGCGACCTGAGCGTCATCTGCGTGGTCGAGGAGCCGAAGGACGTCGTGGCGATCGAGCGTACGCGCGAGTTCCGGGGGAAGTACCACGTACTGGGCGGAGCGATCAGCCCCATCGAAGGCGTCGGCCCGGACGACCTGCGTATACGAGAGCTGCTCGCGCGCCTCGCGGACGGCACTGTCACCGAGCTGATCCTCGCCACGGACCCGAACCTGGAAGGGGAGGCCACAGCGACGTACCTCGCGCGCATGATCAAGCCCATGGGCCTGAAGGTCACCCGCCTGGCCAGCGGGCTCCCTGTCGGGGGAGATCTGGAATACGCGGACGAGGTCACTCTGGGCCGCGCCTTCGAGGGGAGACGACTCCTAGATGTCTAAGAACCAGCCAGAGCAGTCCACTCAGCCGGAAGCGACGATCGTCCCCGAGTCGATCCTCACGCCCGAGCCGATGACAGCCCCCGAAACGATCGTCGCCCCCGAGTCGACGGTCCTTCTGCACGCCTCCGCCCAGGACCCGGACTCCTTCGCGGTGCAGATCTCGGACCAGATCGAGAGCTTCATCGTCGCGGTGACCGAGGTCGCGAAGGGCGACGAGCCGGACTCGGCCGTCCCCTTCCTCCTCCTTGAGGTCTCCCAACTCCTCCTCGCCGGCGGGCGCCTGGGCGCACACGAGGACATCGTCCCCGAGGAGCGCTACGAGCCCGACCTCGGCCCGGAGCGAGACGTGGACGACCTGCGCGAACGCCTGGCCGCCATGCTGGAGCCGATCGACGTCTACTCCGAGGTCTTCGACCCGTACGAACCCCGCAAGGCCCCCGTGGCCTGCCGCATCTCGGACGACCTGGCAGACGTGGTCGCCGACCTCTCCCACGGCCTGGCGCACTACCGCGCCGGCCGCACGGTCGAGGCCCTCTGGTGGTGGCAGTTCTCGTACTTCTCGAACTGGGGCTCCACCGCCTCGGGCGCCCTGCGAGCCCTCCAGTCCCTGGTCGCCCACGTCCGCCTGAACCAGCCCCTCGAAGACCTCAACGGCCTCGACACCGACGAGGACCTGGCCGAGGACGCCCTCGCCGAGGCCGCGGGCAAGGTCATGGCGGAGGAGATCGCCGGGCCTCTGGGCCTGCGCTCGGTGCAGTAGGAGTGGAGGACGGGCGGTGAAGGATCAGCCGTCCTTGACGCCCGAGCCGCCGCCCGTGCCGCCGGTGCTGCCCGCGCTGTCCGTGCCGCCGGTGCCGCTCGTGCTGGCCGTGCCGCCAGTGCTGTCCGTGCCGCCCGGTCCGCCCCTTCCGCCCGGACGCAGCTTCCGCCACAGCGACCACGTGGTGGTGGCCCAAGCCCATATGCCGACGACCAGCACGGCGACCTTGGCCCAGAACCAGAGGGACGAGGGCTCCGGCGCACTGAGCACGTCCAGGCCCCACCAGAGAAGTCCCCCGGTGAACAGGACCGTGGGCACCACCTCGGCCCGTGCCGCACGCTGCGTCTTCCCCGGCCCCTCGCTGAGCCGCAGCGCGTAGACCTCGACGTCCCCGAACTCTCCCGCCGCGCTTCCGCCCGATGCGGCGAGATGGTCCCGTGCCTCGGTCACAGCGCGCGCCGCGTCCCCCGCGGACACCCGATGCCGCCCCCGCAGCAACGCGGAGAGCCGTATCAGCCAGGCCTCGTCGTCATCCCTTGTCGCGTCGGCGGGAACGGCCCGCTCACGGAACCATCGCCCGACGCGCTCGGGGGAGAGCCGCCACCCCAGCACCCCGAGCAACGCACCGACGACGAACAACGAGGGCACCGGAACACTCACTTGAGGCCCGCGGGGTATGGCGGTGAACCCCACGGCGCAGGCCACCACAAGCACCGCCGCGCAGGCGATGGCTATCCGGCCCGCCCGAAGCCGCCCGGCCGCACGCAGCTCGGGGATGACGCCCGTGACGAGCACGATGAGCACGGAGAGCAGCAGACCTGCGCCCCCCGTGGGCCAACCGACGTTCATCCGGAACCCGTTGCTCACCCACAGCACCACACCGAACAGGGCGACTTGGCCGCCGGCCAGCAACAGCGAGCTGGTGAACCGGTCACCGGCGGCGAAGCCTTCGAGGTCGACGGTGCTGCGATGGGCCTCGTCGATCCGCTCGGCGGCCACGGTCTCCGCGTACGCGGTGGGGTCGCCGAAGATCTCCCGGACGGATGTCCCCGCCTCGACGGCAGTCAGCCGGGCCTCCTCGAGCACCTCCTCGGCGAGCCCGACCGGCGGCGTGTGCTCCACGGCCAACGCCAGCTCGAACTGGGCGGCCCACTGGGCGTCGTCGCCGCTGGCCCAGTCAGGCCTCAGCCCCTGCTTCTGCGTCTGCCGCTGCTCCCTGCCGTCCGTGCGCATCATCGGGTTCCCCCAGTTCTCGTTGATCCCCTGAACCGGCCAGGGCCGTCACCACGCCGTGGAAGTCCCGCCAGGCGTGATACTCGACGGCCAGTCGCTCGCGCCCCGATTCGGTGAGGCTGTAGTACTTCCGTCCGGGGCCGCCCTCGCCCGCGCTCCAGCGGATGTCGACGGCGCCCTCCTCTTCCAGCCTGGTCAAGGCCGGATAGAGCGTGGCCGCCTTGGCATTGGCCAACCCGGCCGCGCCCAACTCCTGCAACAGCGCGTACCCATAACTCTCGCCACGCTCCAACATCCCGAGCAGGCACAACGGCAGCGCCGCACGCAACCAGGCGGAACTGAACTCCGGCACCTGCCCCACCTCCCGGACTAGTCGAGTTTTCAGAATAGTAGAGATCTCCGACATCCACTACCCCCCCCGCCACAACAACTCCGAGCCCCCCCCCGAAACCAACCCCCGCCCGACCGCCCCTTCGCAATAGAGTCCCGCCAATCGATGCCCTTTACGGGCCTCCAGCGGGACTTTCCTGCATTTCACCGGGCCCCGGCCCCGGGGGGCGGGGGCCGACGCGGCAGCGGTGGGCCGGGGCGGGGTGAATCTGTGAGCCGTCCCACTTTCCGGAGTGTCCGACTCCCCAGCGGGCATGTGCCAAGCCGAGCGGTCGAAACGTACCTCCCGAGAAGCGGGGGCGTATGCCTGTGGATGATCACCTGGTGGGCGGGACATCTCACCATGTGATATCCGCGAGGCGAATTTCGGCCGCTCGTTAGACTGAGCCGACCGCAGCAGTGCGGTAAGAGACGGACTGAGCGAGGAGCGCACGTGAGCCTTGTCGTGCAGAAGTACGGAGGCTCCTCCGTAGCCGATGCCGAGGGCATCAAGCGGGTCGCCAAGAGGATTGTCGACGCCAAGAAGAACGGCCATCAGGTCGTTGTCGTGGTGTCCGCCATGGGTGACACGACGGATGAGTTGATCGATCTTGCCGGGCAGGTATCCCCGATTCCTGCCGGGCGTGAATTCGACATGCTGCTGACCGCCGGGGAGCGGATCTCCATGGCCCTTCTGGCCATGGCGATCAAAAACCTGGGTCACGCGGCCCAGTCGTTCACGGGCAGCCAGGCCGGTGTCATCACCGACTCCGTCCACAACAAAGCGCGGATCATCGATGTCACGCCGGGCCGCATCCGGAACTCGATCGACGAGGGCAACATCGCTATCGTCGCCGGGTTCCAGGGTGTCAGCCAGGAGGGCAAGAACATCACCACGCTCGGGCGTGGTGGATCCGACACGACCGCTGTCGCCCTCGCGGCCGCGCTCGACGCGGAGGTCTGCGAGATCTACACGGACGTCGACGGTGTCTTCACCGCCGATCCTCGTGTGGTGAAGAAGGCCCAGAAGATCGACTGGATCTCGTTCGAGGACATGCTGGAGCTCGCGAGCTCCGGGTCCAAGGTGCTGCTCCACCGGTGCGTGGAGTACGCCCGCCGATACAACATCCCGATTCACGTGCGCTCGTCCTTCAGTGGACTCAAGGGCACGTGGGTCAGCAACGAATCGCAAGGGGACCGCAAGGTGGAGCAGGCCATCATCTCCGGTGTCGCGCACGACACCTCGGAGGCCAAGATCACGGTCGTCGGCGTGCCGGACAAGCCGGGTGAGGCCGCCTCGATCTTCCGCGCCATCGCGGATTCCGGGGTCAACATCGACATGATCGTGCAGAACGTGTCGGCAGCCTCGACCGGACTCACGGACATCTCGTTCACCCTGCCGAAGGCCGAGGGACGCAAGGCGATCGACGCGCTGGAGAAGACTCGCGCGACCATCGGCTTCGACTCCCTTCGCTACGACGACCAGATCGCCAAGATCTCGCTGGTCGGCGCGGGTATGAAGACGAACCCCGGCGTCACCGCCGCGTTCTTCGAGGCGCTCAGCGACGCGGGCGTGAACATCGAGCTGATCTCGACCTCCGAGATCCGCATCTCGGTCGTGACCCGCGCCGATGACGCGAACGAGTCCGTGCGCGCGGTGCACACCGCCTTCGGACTCGACTCCGACACGGACGAGGCCGTGGTCTATGGAGGCACCGGGCGATGACCGGAAAGCCGACGCTCGCGGTCGTCGGAGCGACCGGGGCCGTCGGCGCGGTCATGCTCCAGATCCTGTCGCAGCACGCCGACATCTGGGGCGAGATCCGACTCGTGGCCTCACCGCGCTCGGCCGGCAAGAAGCTGGCCGTGCGCGGTGAGGAGGTCGAGGTCCTCGCGCTGAGCGAGGACGTCTTCGACGGCGTCGATGTGGCCATGTTCGACGTGCCTGACGAGGTGAGCGCCCAGTGGGCGCCTGTCGCCGCGTCCAAGGGCGTTGTCGTCGTGGACAACTCCGCCGCTTTCCGGATGGACCCGGACGTGCCGCTGGTCGTTCCCGAGGTCAATCCGCATGCCGCGCGCGTACGCCCGCGCGGCATCGTCGCCAATCCCAACTGCACGACCCTCTCGATGATCGTGGCCATCGGCGCGCTGCATGCCGAATTCGGTCTGCGCGAGCTGATCGTCTCGTCCTACCAGGCCGTGAGCGGGGCCGGGCGGGACGGTGTGGAAACGCTGCGGCGGCAGATGAAACTGGTGGCAGGTTCGGAACTCGGCACGAGCCCCGGTGACGTACGACGTGCTGTCGGGGACGACACCGGGCCCTTCCTGGAGCCCGTGGCGCTGAACGTGGTGCCGTGGGCCGGGACGCTGCGGGACGACGGGTGGTCGTCCGAGGAGATGAAGGTGCGGGACGAGTCCCGCAAGATCCTCGGCCTGCCCGATCTGAAGGTCGCGGCCACGTGCGTACGGGTGCCGGTGGTGACCACCCACTCGCTGACCGTCCACGCGCGCTTCGAGGACGAGGTCACGGTGGACCGTGCGCGGGAGATCCTGGCCACCGCGCCGGGCGTCGTACTGTTCGACAACCCGGCCGCCGGCGAGTTCCCGACGCCCGCCGACGTGGTGGGGACCGACCCCACGTGGGTGGGCCGGGTGCGGCGCGCCCTTGACGATCCGACGGCTCTCGAGCTCTTCGTCTGCGGGGACAATCTGCGCAAGGGGGCCGCGTTGAACACGGTCCAGATCGCGGAGCTGGTGGCGGGGGAGTTCACCGGGCGGTAGATCTCCCGATGGGTTCCATGGGTTCCATGGGCTCGGCTCGCGTGGGCTCGCATCCCGGCTCGGCTCGCGTGGGCTCGCATCCTGTATGAGGACAGAAAGACGCAGACAGGTGCAGATGGTTGTCGTCCGGCGGGCGGGGGCGGTCCCTAGTGCTCCCCGGAGTGAAAGCCTTTGTGGGATCTGTGTAAGTTCTGTGTCCAGCTTGGTGGCCAGGATCGCTTGAACTGGACCATTGCCGCGTTCGAAGATTCGCAATATTCGTCCCCGTCCCCTGCAACCGGCAGCTGGGCGGGGCGCGTCTTTGCGATCGCCCTTCAGGGGTGTGACCTTGAGCGCTGCGAAAATTGGGCATAGGGGAAGAGCTGGTACGCATGGGGGCATTTGATGCATCGTCACCAACGGCGACGATGCCTGCCGCAAACGCACCACATGATGCGTACAACCCTCCAGGGGGTAGGCGTGTCCAACAGGCGTGGCAGAGGTACTCGATTTCACAGCGGTTCAGGCGAGGGGCATTGCCCTGCGTCCGCCTCGCCGTCCCCGTGCGCCCGCCGGCATGCCGGTGATCGCCCCCATGCCCACGACGAGATCGGCCCGCATCCCGACGCAGCGCGAGGGCGCTGAGGAGACGATGAGTGCGGGCACCACGGTCGACCACCTGACCGAGACCTACCGCGCCCACTACAGGTCGCTCCTCGGCCTGGCGGCGCTGCTTCTCGATGACACGGCCTCGTGCGAGGACGTCGTGCAGGAGGCGTTCATCCGGGTGCACTCGGCGCGCAAACGCGTGCGGGACCCGGAGAAGACGCTCGCCTATCTGCGGCAGACGGTCGTGAACCTCTCGCGGTCCGCGCTGCGGCGCCGGATCCTCGGGCTGAAGCTTCTCTCGAAGCCGATGCCGGACATGGCGAGCGCGGAGGAGGGTGCGTACGACATCCTTGAGCGGGACGAGCTGATCAAGGCCATGCGCGGCCTCCAGCGCCGCCAGCGCGAGGTCCTGGTCCTGCGGTACTTCTCGGACATGACCGAGTCGCAGGTCGCCGAGACGCTCGGCATATCGCTCGGGTCGGTGAAGGCGTACGGCTCACGCGGGATCGCGGCTCTGCGGGTCGCCATGGAGGCACCGGCATGAGCAAGCATGAGGACGGGCGCGAGCGCGATGAGCGCGATGAGAACGCCGAGTTTGAGCAGCATGCTGGAGACGGAACTGTGAAACACGGTCAGGGCGAGGAGCCCACCGCGTCTGAAGGCGGGTCCGGATCCGGGGACGGGTCCGGGGACGGGGACAAGGCTGAGGCCGAGGCCGGTGCGACGTCCGGTGCGACATCTGGTGCGGAGGGCGGGCCGGAGGGTGGCGCCGCTTCGGCTTGGGGTGCTGTCTTCGGTGGTAAGGACGGCTTTGGCTCCGATTCCGATTCCGGTTCCGACTCTGACGAGCTGGCGCTGCGCAGGTTGATGCGTACGGCCGTCCAGGAGATCGAGCCGAACGACCGAGCCCTGGAGCGTCTGCGCCACGCGGTGCCCGCACGGCGGGCGCGCAAGCGCCAGGCCGTCGTCGGCATGGCGGCCGCCGCGCTCTTCATCGGCACCGCCATCCCCGCTCTGGTGCACGTCACGAACTCGGGCGGCGGCTCGGACGACCGGCCGTCGATCGCCGGGAACAGCGAGCAGACGCAGGGCGGTTCGAGCGAGGGCAAGGGTCCTGACGGTGGCGAGAAGGGCGAGGGCAGCGGCTCGGGCCCCTCGAAGTCCAAGGACAAGAAGGACGAGAAGGGCAAGAAGGACGGCAAGGGGAGCGGGGCGTCCAGCGCGGGCGCGACCGGTGGCCCCGACCCGGAAGGCGCCGCGTCCACCGACTCGGCCGCCTGCGCGATGGACCAGCTCGGCAACGCCGTCGGCAGCGCGGGAGCCCCGGAGGGCGACGGCAAGGTGTACGGCAGCTTCCGGATCGCCAACGTCTCCTCGACCGCCTGTACGGTCAGCGCCCCGGGCAGCGTGAGCACGTCCACGACCGGTGCGGCCGACCCCGGGAAGATCGGCATCGCCGACCATGTGGCGGGCGACCCGGCGGCCGGCCTGCCGGACCCGGCACAGGCGATCAGCTCGCTGGTCCTCCAGCCGGGCCAGGCGTACGAGGTGAAGTTCGCCTGGGTGCCTTCGGAAGGGTGTCCGACGGACAGCGGCGAGCCCACGCCCGACCCGACTCCCACAGAGGGCGGTGGCCCGGACGGCGGCACACCGGACGGCACGGAGCCGCAGATGATGCGCGGGGACGGCGGCGTCCTGGACGGCGGAGTGACGGTGTCCCTGACGGCGGCCTCGGGTTCGCCCGCTGCGGGCACGACGATCGCCAACGCGTGTGCGGGGACTGTCTACCGGACGGGCATGCTGTCCGCGTCGTAGCGCTGTATGTGAGAGCGCTGTATGCGAGAGCGCTTATGTGAGTGACGTGGGTTCGGACGGGCTGGACATCGCTCCAGCCCGTCCGGCGTTTCCAGGCAGGGAAACTCAGGCCCCGCGAGGAGCCTCGGCGGCAGGCTCAGCAGTCCCAGCCCCAGCAGCCTCAGTCTGAGCAGCCTCAGTGGTGGCAGCGGTCCCAGCAGCCTCAGTGGCGGCAGCGGTCCCAGCAGGCTCGGCGGTGGCAGCGGTCCCAGCAGCCTCAGTGGCGCCAGCAGGCTCCTCCGGCAGAAGCCCCAGCGCGGCGTCCCGTGCGAACTCGCGCTCCCGGCGGAACAACCGGAACCACATGAAGACGACGAACCCCGCGAAGACGAACCACTCGCCGGTGTAGCCGAGGTTCTGGAAGGCCTTGAGGTCGAGACCGGTGTTCGCGGGCGCGGCCGCCGGGACCGCCTTCATCCCGGAGTCTCCCTTCTCCAGCGTGACCCAGGCGTCGTACACATCGCCCCGGACCACGTTCACCAGTGAGGCCGCGCTGATGGCGCCGAGCTGCCCGTTCGGGAGTCCTCCGGCCGAACTGACCCCGTTGGACCCAGGGCTCTCGGAGGCCTGGAGCACGCCCGTCACGGTGACCTCGCCGGAAGGCGCCGAGGGAGCCTTCGCCGCACTCGCGTTCCCGGGGAGCCAGCCGCGCACGACTGGCAGGTCCTTGCCGCTGTCGGTGTGCAGGAGTGTCAGAACGTAGTAACCGGACTTGTCGTCCAACTCCCGGTCCGGCACAAGGAGTTGCTTGCCGTACCGCCCTTTTGCCGACGCCCGTTCCCCGGACGTCTCCTGGTCCACGGGGAGGAGCGAGTCCAGCGGCCGGGCCTTCGCCTGGGACCGGGACGGTGCCGCCTGCCGGTCCGCCTGTGCCTGCGCGGCGTCATGCGCCTCGACGCGGTCCTCGAACCGCCCCAGCTGCCAGGACCCCATGAAGATGCAGAAGGGGATGGCCAGCAGTACGAAGACGTTGATCCCCCACCAGCGGGGCGTCAGCAGGAACCGGTACACACCCCCACGGTACGGGGGCGCCCCGGAGCGACGGGCCGCGGGGTTGGGAAATCACAGCTCTCCCCCGCGGCCGAGCCCCCGGCTAGCGAAGGTGTCGCTCGGCGAAGTCCAGTTCCAACCGCACCTGCTTGATCCGCTCGTCCACGACGAGCGAGCCGTGCCCCGCGTCGTACCGGTACACCTCGTGCGTCGCGCCCCGGGCCTTGAGCCGGTCCACGTAGTTGTCGATCTGGCGGATCGGGCAGCGCGGGTCGTTCACGCCCGCCGAGATGTAGACCGGCGCCCGCACCGCGTCCACGTACGTCAGGGGGGACGAGGCCTCGAAGCGCTCGGGGACCTCTTCGGGCGTACCGCCGAGGAGCGTGCGGTCCATGGACTTCAGGGCCTCCATCTCGTCGTGGTACGCCGTCACGTAGTCCGCGACGGGCACCGCGGCCAGGCCCAGCGCCCACGCGTCGGGCTGGGTGCCGACGCCGAGCAGCGTGAGGTAACCACCCCAGGAGCCACCGGCCAGGATGATGCGGGCCGGGTCGGCGAGACCCGATGTGACCGCCCACTCCCGCACCGCCGCGATGTCCTCCAGCTCGATCAGGCCGACGCGGTGCTTGAGGGCGTCCGTCCACTCGCGGCCGTAACCGGTCGAGCCGCGGTAGTTGACCCGCACCACCGCGTACCCATGGTCGACCCAGGCTGCCGGGCCCGCCGCGAACGCGTCGCTGTCGTGCCACGTCGGGCCGCCGTGGATCTCGAAGATCGTGGGGAGCGGGCCTGTCGCGTCGGCGGGCTTCTGTACGAGGGCGTGGACCCGGCCCCCTGGCCCCTCCACCCACACGTCCTCCACCGGCACGGACGCCGGGGCCTTCATGCCCGGCGGGTCGAGCACGACGCCGCCCGTCGTCGAGCGCACCACCGGCGGCTCGGCGGCCGACGACCACAGGTACTCCACGCTGCCGTCCGGCCGCGCCGTCGCGCCCGACACCGACCCCGTGGGTGTCTCGACCTCGATCAGCTCACTGGAGGCGAACACATAGCGGAACAGCTCGCTGCGGGCCTCGAAGCTGTGCGCGATGAGCAGGGCCGAGCCGTCCGGATACCACTCGGCGCTCACGTCGCCCGGCAGGTCGAGCGCCAGCTCCGTCTCCTCGCCCGACGCGATGTCCCACACCATCGGCTCCCAGCGTCCGCGCCGCTGATGCCCGACGAGCAGCCGCGTGTCCCCGTCGACCGGCGCGAAACCGAGGACCTCCAGGCCGAGCTCGACCGTGCCGCCCTCGGTGTCGTCGAGCTCGGCGACCGTGGAGCCGTCCGGCCTGATCACCCGGAGGGTGGAGTGCATCGCGTCGCCGTGCTCCGTGTGCTCGACGGCGATCAGGGAGCCGTCGTGGGAGAGGTCGCCGACGCCCGCGGACTCGCGGTGGCGGTAGATCTCGACGGGGTCCGCGTCCGGGGCGCGTACGACATGGATCGTCGTGCCGTCCTCGTCCGTGGAGCGGCCGACGACGGACATCAGACCGTCCCGCGCGAGGACGAGGCCCGCCGGATACGACGCTTCGAGTCCCGCCACCGCGGGCTCGTCGGCGCCGCCCGCGAAGGGCTGGCGCATCCATACGCCGAATTCGTCGCCGTCCGTGTCGCTGAACCACCAGATCCACTCGCCGTCCGGCGAGAGGAGCCCGTCCGTCGTGCCGTTCGGCCGGTCCGTCACCTGGCGCTGCTCGCCGGTGGCGCGGTCCCATGCGTACAGCTCATACGTCCCTGTCGCGTTCGACACGAACAGGGAGCGGTCCGGAGCGTCCTCCGCCCAGTCGGGCAGGGACACCCGCGGCGCACGGAACCGCTTCTCCCACTCCGGCATCCCCGCGCTTCCGCCCGCACCCGCACTCGACGCATCCACCGCACCCGCACCCAAGTCGCTCATGAACCCCATACTGCACGCCGGAGCCGACAATCCGCTGGCGAGGGTCCCCAGCCTGTGGATAACTTTCTGGAATGTACTCACCGACCCCGTCCGACTGGCGCGAGGCCAACCGAAGACGCTGGGACGAGCGCGTCCCCCTCCACCTCGCCAGTGACTACTACGACCTCGAAGCCTTCCGCTCCGGCAGTGACCCGCTGCGCGGCTTCGAGCTCGCGGAGGTCGGTGACGTCACCGGGCGCTCGCTGCTCCACCTCCAGTGCCACATCGGCCTGGACACGCTCTCCTGGGCCCGGCACGGCGCCTCCCGCGTGGTCGGGCTCGACTTCTCCGAACCCGCCGTCGAAGCGGCCCGCGACCTCGCCGCAGAGCTCGGCCTCACCGCCGACCGGGCGTCCTTCGTCGCCGCAGACGTGTACGACGCGGCGGACGCGGTGCCCGACTCCTCGTACGACATCGTCTACACCGGAGTGGGCGCCCTGTGCTGGCTCCCCGACATCAGGCGGTGGGCCGAGACCGCCGCGGCGCTCGTCGCGCCCGGCGGCTTCCTCTACCTCGCGGAGTTCCACCCGCTCGCGGACATCCTGGACGACGAGACGGGCTCACGGATCGCGTACGACTATTTCGCGCGCGACGCCTGGATCGACGAGGCCCCCGGCGGCTACGCGGACACGACGACGCCCACGGTCCACAACCGCACCGTGGAATGGCAGCACCCGGTCGGCGAGGTCGTCTCGGCGCTGGCATCGGCCGGCCTGCGCATCGACTTCCTCCACGAGCACGACACCACGCTCTTCGAACGCTTCGGCACCCTCGAACGCCGCGACGGCATCTACCAGTTCCCCGTGGACCGCCCGCGCATCCCCCTCATGTACTCCCTGAAGGCGAGCAAGTAGACGAGCAAGGAGACGAGCACGTAGACGAGCACGAGCAAGGAGACGAGCAAGCAGGGCTAGCGATTCCCGGGAGCGGACTCAGGCGCGCGATCAAGGCATCGGCCGCATCCACCCCTCCCACATCAGCCCGTTCGGCGTCCCCGCCTCGGTCTCTCCCCGCCGGGGCGGCGCCGACGAGCCGGAGCCTGCGGGATCGAACTCGCCGAGCTTCGTCCAGCCCCACGACCGCAGGACCTCCCGCCCCAGATTGTCGTCCGGCTTGATGACGGCGACGACCAGATCTGTGGCGTGCCGTACCAACAGGAGCGTGCGCAGGCGCTCGGAGATGCCCTGGCGCCGGTAGTAGGGCACCACCATCAGCTCGGTCAGGATGAAGACCCGGCCCGAGGCCGTGCTTTCCTCGACCTCCACGGGCAGGACACCGCGAAACCCCTCCCACCAGGAGCCGGAACGCGCGGCGCGGTATCCGTAGAGACAGCCGACCGTGCGCATGCTGCCCGACGCGTCGGCGACGACCATGTCGAAGTCCGGCCGCTGCACGATGTCCTCGAAATCGTGCAGGAACCCCTGCCGGTCCCGGTACTCGGCTCCGGCCTCTCCTTCGTAGGCCTCGACATAGACGTCGGCGATCGATTCCCGCTGCTGCTCCGCCTGCCATCGGCTCAGCCGTCGCAAAAACACCTCTGCCATTTGTTCCTCCGCCCGCCCCCGCCGAGGGGCCCCTCGACACCCCTCGACACCTCTGGACTCCGCATGGTGGCACCACGGAACGGTGAGCGGAACGGGGCGTCGGGTATACATCACGCCGATCAGGCATCGGCACGTAACACCCATGCTACGCAAGCCGGTTGCTCTTCTCGCGCGGTCCCTTGGGTGCGGTCGGGTCAGAAGTGCAGCATCGACATGACCTCGGGACTTCGTACCCCCGTCGACACGGCGGGGACGTCTGTGCCGGGCCGGATCCATCCTGCCCGCTCCGCCGCCACGACGGCGGCCCTCTCCGCCATGTCCGCCTGGGAGTTCAGCTCCTCGTCCGCTCCGAGGTATCTGGCCCCCGCCGCCGACGATGCGGCCAGGGAGGCTTTGAGCGCGGCCTGGCAGGCGGCGAGGGACGGTTCGGCGCCGCCGTCCACGAGTTGCCCCATCTGTGCGGCCTGCGCGGCGGAGGCGGCGGCGTTTCTTGCGCAGCGAGAGTCCGCGGCCGGATCGGGCGCGCTCTCGGAGAGCACGGCGAGGGCCTGCGCCGCCACGCGCGCGGCGTGAGCGGCCTTCCAGACGGCGTTCTCGTCGGCTGCGGAGCCGGACGGTTGCCCTCCTGTCCCTCCTGTCTCTCCTGTCCCTCCCACTCCTCCCGCCTTTCCCGTCCCTCCCGCGCCGCGCTCGATGTAGTGGCTCATCGCCGCCGCCCGGGCTGCCGCGCTCTCGGCTCGGGCGGCGTGGCCCTGTCTGAGGGCGGCCGCCTCCGGCTCGTACGTCTCCTGGTCGCGTTCGCTCATCGGCCTCTCCTCAGTTCCTCAGTCCGTAGCGGGCGGAAGTTCCTCAGTCCGTAGCGGGCGGATGTGCCGGGCAGGGTGGCATGCCGGGGCACAACAGACCAGACAGGTGCGCGAGACAGGGGCGCGAGGCCCGGACGGCTTCGAGCGTCTACGTGAAGAGCCCGAAGGCGTGGTCGAGGGACCAGACCTGCCAGGACATCCCGAAGAGCGCGACTGTGGAGATCAGCGCCATCATCAGGTTCTGCCCCTGCTCGCCCCAGTCGTGGATCATCAGCACCAGGTAGATCAGGTTGAGCACGAGTCCGCCGATGAGGGCGATCGGCGTGAGGAGTCCGACGATCAGGCCGAGGCCGAGGGCCAGTTCCGCGTAGGCGACGACGTACGCCATCGTGCGAGGCCGGGGCTTCACCACGACATCGAAGCCCGATCGCACGAAGGTCCAGCGGTGTTTGTCCGCGATGCCCGCCGCCCAGTCGATCCCGCCGCCGGTGAACCAGGTCTTCTTGTCCTTGTGGCGCCAACTCTCCAGCCACCACAGGCCGAGCCCGATCCGGAGCACGGCGACCCACTCGGCTCCGGTGAGCCACATCGTCTCCATCGGGCGTCCTCCCTCAAATTGACCTGCGGTGCCGCAAACTGACGAGCCGTCAGTTCAGCGGATCCGGCGCGATCGCGCAAGAGGCCGAGTTTCAGGAGAGCTGTTGCCGTCGCCGGGGTGAGCCCATAACCTCAATCTGATGGTCCGTCAGATGTCAGCTAGGGAAACCGGCAGGTAGTAGGGGGCACAGCAGTGGACAACAACGAGGTCGGGGCCGAGAAAGCCAAGGAACTCCCCCGCGTCATCAGCGTGGACGACCACGTGATCGAACCCGCGCACCTCTTCGAGAAGTGGCTCCCGAGCAAGTACCGCGACCGGGGCCCCAAGCCCTTCACCGCGGGTATCGGCGAGCTCGAGTACATCGGTGGCAAGTACAAGTTCACGACGGACCCGGAAGGGCAGGTCACCGACTGGTGGGAGTACGAGGGAGAGATCTTCCCGTACAAGCGCATCATCGCCGCCGTCGGATTCTCCCGGGACGAGATGACGCTCGACGGCATCACGCGCGAGCAGATGCGCCGCGGCTGCTGGGACCCGAAGGCCCGCCTCGCGGACATGGACATCAACCATGTCGAGGCCTCCCTCTGCTTCCCGACCTTCCCGCGCTTCTGCGGGCAGACCTTCTCCGAGGCCAAGGACAGGGAGGTCGGGCTCGCCTGCGTCCGGGCGTACAACGACTGGATGGTGGAGGAGTGGTGCGGTGACAGCGGCGGAAGGCTGATCCCGCTCTGCCTCATCCCGCTGTGGGACGTGCACCTCGCCGTCGCCGAGATCAAGCGCAATGCCGCTCGCGGCGTGCGGGCCGTGACCTTCAGCGAGATTCCCACGCACCTTGGCCTTCCATCGATCCACTCCGGCTACTGGGACCCGTTCTTCGCCGCGTGCGAGGAGACCGGCACCGTCGTGAACATGCACATCGGTTCGTCGTCGCAGATGCCGGCCGCGTCGCCCGACGCGCCCCCGGCCGTTCAGGCCTCGCTGAGCTTCAACAACGCGATGGCGTCGATGATGGACTTCCTCTTCTCCGGGGTCCTGGTGAAGTTCCCGCGCCTCAAACTCGCCTACAGCGAGGGGCAGATGGGGTGGATCCCGTACGCCCTGGAGCGCGCCGACGACGTATGGGAAGAGCACCGGGCCTGGGGCGGCGTCAAGGACTTGATCCCCGAGCCCCCGTCGACGTACTACTACCGGCAGATCTTCTGCTGCTTCTTCCGGGACAAGCACGGCGTCGACTCGATCGAGACCGTCGGGGTCGACAACGCCACCTTCGAGACCGACTACCCCCACGTCGACTCGACGTGGCCGCACACGAAGCAGGTGGCTGAGGACCACGTCGGCCACCTCCCCGAGGAAGTCGCCTACAAGCTGCTCCGCGGGAACGCGATCCGCATGCTGGACCTCGCGTTCGACCGGGACCGGAACCGGAACCGGAACCGGAACCTGTAGGGCGTCGGCCGGGACCGGAGCCGGGGCCGGGGCCTGTAGGGCGTCGGCCGGGCGGTGGATCCGGAGGCCTGGCCTGGGTCCGGGTCCGGGCCAGGAGTTGGGCGTCCGATCTGATTCCGGGTCTGTCCGGTTCCGGGTTCTGATCCAGGTCAGCCCAGGGTCTCCGCGTCGACCCGCGAGAACACCAGCTCGCTCTCGCCGACGATGGGGCCGCGCCATCGCGTCGGGGGCTCCGGTCGGCGGAGGGCGTGGGGGTAGTTCTCGGGCCGGTAGTCGGTGGGCAGCCGGTAGGTGTGGAAGCCGTGCCGCGCCATCGTCTCCATCAACTCATCGATGGAATCGCCCAGTTGCGCCATGCGGCCCGGGGTCACCTCCACGGCGATCTCCACCTCCGGGCGGAGCCGGCCCAGGGCGGGGGCAAGACCTCGGATGACGCCGCCCTCGGCGCCCTCGACGTCGATCTTGATCACGCGGACCCTGGCGAGTTCGTCCTCGTCCAGGCTCTCGTCCAGGAGCTCGGGCAGGGGCCGGGCCTTCATCTCGAAGCTCGACTCGGCCGGACCGTCGTACGGGACGATCGAGTTCGCGCCCATGTTGTTCGAGCTGGCGAGCACGAAGGTCAGCGTCTTGTGGCTGTCGGAGACCGCCGCGTTGACCGCGCGGACGTTGTGGCAGCCGTTGAGCTCGGCGTGCCGCAGCAGGCGGTCGTGGAAGGTGGGGGACGCCTCGATGGCCACCACCCGCCCCGTGCCGCCGACGAGACGCGAGCCCAGAACCGCGAAGTAGCCGATGTTGGCGCCCACGTCGACGAACGTGTCCCCGGCGCCCAGACGGCTCTGCAGCCACCGCGTCATGTGCGGCTCCCACACCCCGTACAGGCTGATGAACCGCTGGATGAGGTCGCGCGAGTCGCAGGCGAAGCGGGCGTCGAACCGCGCCTCGACCACGCGCTGACGTGGATGGTCGCGCAGGTACGGGTTGAGGTAGCGGGCAGCGAGCGGGCCCTTGAGCAGCGAGCCGGGCGCGTTGCGTACGTAGCCGCGGCCGAGGGTGGCGAGAAGCTCCGACGTGCGGCGGGGGGTGGCGGGAGGCATAGCCGTGACCGTACGAGTCGGGCGGCGACCGCGGCAAGATCGATATTGCCCGCCGACCATCAATACAAGCCACCAATGCACGCCATCGATACAGGCCGGTCATGGGCGTCAGTGATGCAGGAAGCCGAGGACCATGGCGAGGCAGGCGGCGCACCCGGCATGGGCGACGACGAGGAGGGCCCATTCGCCGACCGGCATCCGCCACCGGCTGCGGACGACGAGCCGCCACTCGTACGCCGCGATCCCCACGGCCACAGCGAACAGCGACGCCCAGAGCAGGGGCCACCAGGGCCAGACGCCGCCGAAGCGGAGGATCAGGGCGACCACGCCGAAGAGGAACACGGCAGGGAACCACGTTGGTGCCTCAGCGTCTCCCTCTCCCTCTCCCTCTCCCTCTCCCTCTCCCTCTGATTCTCCCGTCATCTCACCGGCGGACGCGGACGCGGACGCGGACTCGGCGCCGCTCGGATCATGGCTTTCGACATCGGCGGGATAGCTCCACCGGAGGCGGCCAAGGGCTCGCGCCCTGGCCTCGACCACCGCCATACGGGCCTCGCGCTCCGCCCTGTCGAGGTGCGAGGCCTGGCCGGTCGCCTGGCCATCCCACTTGCGGTAGAGCAAGCCGACCTCGGACGAGAACCAGCCCCGGGACGTCGAGTTGAGCGCGAGCAGGAGACCCGTGTCCTCGGACGCGGGCAGGGCCATCCAGCCTCCCAGGGCGACGAGCAGCTCGCGGCGGACGAAGAGCGTCGCCGGATGGACCTGCGCGAGGTAGTCGTGGGACGCCCAGTAGTCGAGTACCTCCTGGCGTTCCACCGGCCCGTTCACGGGGTCGCCGGGGAAACCGGCGGTGGATCCGTCGGGGAGCAGGTCGAGCACGCGTGACGTCGCCCAGCCGATGGTTCGATCGGCTTCGAGGGCCGCGAGGTCGCGGGCCAGCGCACCCGGCGCGAGCTGGTCGTCGGCGTCCAGGACCTTGATGTACTCGCCGTCCGCGTGGGCCAGGGCGATGGTTCGTGCGACACCGGGGCCTCCCGCGCGGCCCTGTTTGAACGTGATCCGGTCGTCGCCGTCGGGGACGTGGGGCGCGACCTGGTCGGTCGTCCCGTCCTCCTGGATCAGCCAGTGCCACTCCCAGCCCGCGGGCAACTCCTGCTCGCTCAGGGACCTGTACGCGTCAGCAAGAAAGCGCGCCGACGGCGCATGGACGGCAGTGACGATGACGATGCGCCGGCTCACGGCTCACCACCCTTTCCAAGTGCGTCGTGGGAGTGTCGGTGTCGTACGGGGTCTTGAGCGACACACCATACGAGCGGCGCACCACGCGGGTGACACACCATACGAGCGGCGCACCACGCGAGTGCACACCATACGACCGAGGTGTAATCGGGCCCGGTTCGAAAACAAGCGAGCGGGCCTGATCTGCGAAATGCGAGACCCGCCCTTCAAGAAGCATGGCCCTACCACCCAGTTGGCCCGTGGATAGTTCACCGACCGCCGGGGAAGGGGAAGTGGCCTATTGCCTCAATTTCAACTTCCTGTCCCGTCGCCCTGAAAGCAGCGTGGCACTGGATGCCTCGATCAGGCACTGAACGCCTCTTGGGCAATGGGCTCACGGCAGCGCGCCGAGCAGCCACCGAGCAGCGCGCCGAGCAGCCACCGAGCCACCATCGAGCGACCTATCGAGATGCCACCGCTGGGCCGGATCATGAAAATGCCCGACCGCTGGCGACGGGGGATGCACCAGCGATCGGGCTGTGGCCAACCGTAACAAGGCTCCGCGTGTAGAGGGGAGCAACTCTCGAACTGAAATGCGGAGTTGTGACCGGGATCACGCGGCATGATTCGTGGGGGAGAGGCCGCGAACCGCCACTCGCCTGCCCATATACCGCCTACCCGCCACCTGCCTACTCGGCCACCCGCCACCTGCCTACTCGGCCACCCGACGACTTGCCTACTCGGCCACCCGGCGACTCGCCTACTCGGCGACTCGCCTACTCGGCGACTCGCCTACTCGGCGACTTGCCTACTCGTCGCAAGGCGGCGCGTACGAGAGGCGGGGCAGATACTCGTCCCACTTTTCCCGTGTCAGTACGTCCCGAGTGGTTGAGCAGATGCGGCGAATCGCCTCGTCCGTGTCCAAGTTCCAAAGCCGGACGGTATCCGTACCGCTGGAAACTCCGAGCATCTGGCCCTGGGGGCTGAACGACAGGAAACCGCCCGTCTTGGAGTTGGGGCTCATCGACTGACCGATGGGAGCGGCCTTGGAGGGCTGGGCGATGTCCCAGAGGCGGACCGTGTTGTCGTTGCCGCCACTCGCCAGGGTGTGGCCGTCCCGGCTGAACGTCAGTGACATCACCGCGTCGGTGTGCCCCGTGAGGGAGTTGCCGAGCTGCTTCGCCTTGAGCGGGTCGGTGATGTCCCAGAGCCGGACCGTGCCGTCGTCGCTGCCGCTGGCGAGCGTGCGGCCGTCCTGGCTGTGGTCGAGCGTGTTGATGGGGCCCAGGTGCCCCGTGAGAGGCGTACCGAGGCGGGTGGCGTGGCGCCGGTCGGCCACGTTCCAGAGCCGGATGGTGCTGTCCGCGCTGCCGCTGGCGAGCGTGCGGCCGTCGGTGCTGAAGGAGAGGGCGTTGACGTAGCCCTTGTGGCCGGTGAGCGGCTTACCGAGCGGTCGGAGGCGAGAGGGCTTGCTGACGTCCCACAGCTGGATGGTGCGGTCGGTGTGGGCGGTGGCGAGGGTGTTCCCGTCCGGGCTGAAGGCCAGCGCGGCCGCGAAACGCGTCCGCAGCGCGACGGGCGGCCCGTAGGGGACGGGCCTGGCCGGGTCGGCGACGTTCCACAGCTGCACCGCGCGGCTGCCCGTAAGGACCGCGAGTGTGTCGCCGTCGGGGGAGAACACCGGTGAACGCACGTCCCCGTCCCAGGGTTTGAACGGTTTGCTCAGCGACACGGGCTTGTTGGGGTGCTCCACGTTCCACAGCCGTACCTGCTCGTCGCGCGCGGCCGTGGCGAGCACCTTCCCGTCGGGGCGGAACGCACCGATCTGGCCGATCATGTCGGACGTCGGTATCGACCACAGGCGGACCTTGTTGTCGCCGCTCCCCGTGGCGAGAGTCCGCCCGTCGGGGCTGAAGCCGAGGGCGTACATCTCTCCGCTGCTGCCCGCGAGAGGCTCGCCGACCTGCGAAGAGTGCGCCGGATCACGGACGTTCCACAGGCTCGCCGTACCGTCCGCGCTGGCGGCCGCGAGCATGGTTCCGGCGGGGTTGAAGGTCACGGACCACACGGCGCCGGTGTGGCCGGTGAGCGCACCGCCGAGCGATTTCCCATGGCGTGGGTCGGTCACGTTCCAGAGCCGGATGGTGTTGTCCCTGCTGCCGCTGGCGAGCGTGCGGCCGTCGGGGCTGAAGGCCACGGAGTGCACCGTGCCGGTATGGCCGCTCAGCACCTTCGCGATCGGCTTGGGGCGACGCGGGTCGACCACGTTCCACAGTCTGATCTTGCCGCTGTCGCCACCGGACGCCAGCGTCCGTCCGTCGGGGCTGAAGGCCACGGAGCGCACGGCGGCGGTGTGGCCGGACAAGGCACCGAGTGCCTTCGGCCGCCTCGGGTTCCGCACATTCCACAGCCGCACGTGGTGATCGTCATGGGCGGAGGCCAGCGTCCGCCCGTCCGGGCTGAAGGCGACCAGGTAGATCGCGCCGCCGTGAGGGTCCATGGGCGAACCCAGCGGGCGCGGGTGGCCGGGATCCCGGACGTCCCAGAGCCGGACCGTGCCGTCGTCCGATCCGGTGGCGAGGGTGTCGCCGTCCGGACTGAAGACCGCGCTGCTGACCCAACTCGTATGTCCGGTGAGGGGTTTGCCCAGGGGCTTGGGGCGCGACGGGTCCGATACGTTCCACAGCCGTACGGTCCTGTCGTAGCTGGCGGTGGCCAGGAGCCCTCCGTTGGGGCTGAAGGAGGTGAGGTAGACGGCGCCCTTGTGGCCCAGGAGCGGGGTGGCCAGCGGTGCGTTCACGATCGAGAGCAGGCGGTTCTTCGCGCCCGCGTCCTCCGGCCGCAGATTGTGTGCCACCAGATCCAGCTGAGCGGAGAGGGACGGGTCCGTGTGCTGGGCGCGATCGGCCTCGGCGACCACCTGCTGGAACACGGCGTCGTCCCGCTGCCGCCACGCGACCACCGCCGATACGACGGCCACCATGGCAAGCACGACCAGAGCCGCCACCGCGCCCCGGGTGATCAGGACCGTACGCCGACGGAGTCTGGCGGACGCGGCCACGAACTCCACCGCACCTCTGGTCAGAAAGGTGCCGCCGGCGGTCTTCGTCCAGGCACGGGCCTGTTCGAGTCGGGAGCCCCGGTAGAGCAGCGACGTATCGCGGCCGGAGTCCTCCCAGGTCCTGCCGTCCTCCTCCAGGCGTTGGCGCAGGAGGTTGTCGTTCCTGTCCTCGTCGATCCAGTCGCGCAGCCGGGGCCAGGCGTGGAGCAGCGCCTCATGCGTGATCTCCACGGCCTCCGCGTCGAGGGTCACAAGACGGGCGCGGACCAGCGCTTCGAGCGATTCCTCCGTCTTGCCGGGGTCGCTCGACTCCTCCGCCAGTTTGCGCCGCGTCCCGCGCCTACGGGTGGTCTGGGTGTCCTCGCCGAGTCTGACCAGCCTGAGGAGGAGCAGCCTGGCGGCCGTGCGTGCCGCCGGGTCGAGGCCGGACCAGGCGCGTTCGGCGCTCGCCGCGACGGCTCCCTGGATCCCGCCCGCCGCGCGGTAGCCGGCCAGCGTCAGCCGGCCCGTCTTCCGCCGCTGCCACGTGGCGAGCAGGGCGTGGGAGAGGAGAGGCAGCACTCCGGCGTCGTGCGCGCCGCGGGGCCCGTCCGTACTCACTTCCCGGACGATCAGTTCCACGAGCCCCGGTTCGAGTTCGAGCCCCACGGCCTTGGCGGGTCCTGTCACCGCGTCGCGCAGCTCCTGCGTGGTCAGCGGCCCGAGCACCATGTGCCGGTGCTGCAGGGCGTCGGCGAGTTCGGGATGCGCGAGGCACTGCTCGTAGAAGTCGGCGCGTATGCCGAGGACCACGAGTGCGGGAGCCGGGCCACCGGCGTCGACCGGGCCACCGGCGTCGATGGGAGAGCAGGCGGCCTGGAGGACCTGAATGAAAGTGCGCCTGCTCGTATCGTCGGAGGAGAGGGTGAACGTCTCCTCGAACTGATCCACGATGACGACCGGGCGGGCGGCGGACGAGGTCTCGCGCCGCGCCCACGCGGCGACGGACTCCCGCACGGCCTCCGCGAATCGCGGAGCACCGTGCTCCTGCGCGGCCGTGTCCTCCAGGAGGGAGATGGCGTGCGCGAGCTCGGGTATGTGGCGGGTGAGCTCCGCGAGAGGATCGCTTCCCGGTACGAGTTGCAGTACCGGGCCCGCGTTCCCGTTCTCGTCTCCCAGTTCACCGTTCTGCAGCGTGGGCACCAGGCCGGCGTTCAGGAGGGAGGACTTCCCCGCCCCCGACGCGCCCACGAGCATGACGAGGCCACCCGTCTTCTCGGCGGCGCGAAGCTGGGCGACGAGGGCATCCGTGCTGCGGTCGCGCCCGAAGAACCACCGGGAGTCCTCCTGGCGGTACGAAGCAAGCCCGCGGTAGGGACACACACTGGTGACGGCTGCTGGAGCGTCACCCGGAAGCTCCTCGCCCGCGCCTCCCCCTGCTGGGGATGTCGGGGCGGCGACGCGACCACTGACCGGGTCGGCCACCGCGCGCTCCCACAGGAGCTGCCACTGGGCGATGTCGTACAGACCCGTGGACACCGGCGCGGGCCGTTCGCGACGTGCTTCGGGTATCAGGACATGAAGTACCGCTGCGAGGACAGCGAACTGGGCAGGCACGTTCCTCGCCCGCCGCCAGTCGCTGATCCGCTGGGCGGACACCCGGACGGTCCGCCCTCGTTCGTCGACCCGCTGATGCCGGACGACCGCCTCGGCCACGCGTTGGAGGGGAGGGTTGCCTGCTTCCTTGTACAGCAGCGCGAGACGTTCCGCGAAGGCTGTACGAGCCCCTGAGTCGGAACTCAAGGCGTCCACCCCTTACTCCTCCGCACCTGTATATCCGGACCGGAAAACTCACTTTATACGGCTGACCTGCGGTTAAGGCGTCCGGACAGAGGCAGTACCTCCCCGTCCGGGGCCCAGGCTGACAGGATCACGAAGCGGTAGCGAACCAATCGCGCAGCGTCAGACCAGGTCACCAGCTCGTGCTACCCGCAGGGGTGACCTCTGACGCCGCAGAACCTCGACTGGTTTCCACCGAGCACATCCGGACCGTATCCGCCTTGCCTGTGGATCCGGCCCGTAGATCCGTACTCGACCCGCGCCGATAGGCCGATACGGCACGGGACGAAGCCGCCCACGTCGTTCGGCACCGGTCCCCACAGGGGAGGGACCGGCGCCGAAACGACGTGGAGCGTGAAGAGCTCCCGCCGCACAGTGACCGGCGGGCAGGATGGCCTCATGACAAAACTGTCCGCACGGTCGTCGGTCCGGTTGGTCCGATCGGTCTGGTCGGTCCGGTCGGTCCGGTCGGTCCCATCGGCCCGTAGTACTTCCACCGGTTCGGTCCTGTCGTTGTGGTCACAGGACTCTGTGTTGTCGATCGGCTCAGTGGGTTCGGTGCTGTCCGTGGGGTCCGTCGGTTCGGCGTTGTCGATCGGCTCGATCGGAAGCGCCCTGTCGGCCGGCTCGATCGGTTCTTCCTTGTCGCTGATCTCAACGGGGTCGTGGCTGAGCACGGGCTCGTTGTTCTCCGCGCAGTCACGGTGGTCGGTGCTGTCCTGGCGTTCTTCCGGCGGGTTCCTGGCGGTGGGGGCGGCGGCGGGAGGCGTCCTGCTGGTGGCCCAACTGCTGCAGGGCTCCCACAAGCTGCAGGGCTCCCACAAGCTGCTGGGCTCCGGCAAAGGGAATCAGGCCCGTTAAGCAGGCCTGTTAATCGGGCCTGATAGTCGGGCTCGTTAATCAGGCCCGGTACTGATCTCCCAGTACCGGGCCCGTCACCTCTCTCAGCACCGGAGGATCCGTCACCGGAGTCTCAGTGCCCGCGTCGCAGGAGTCTCAGCGAGTCGTCCACGCTGTCGCCGTCGAAGTCGCCCGCGGCCACGTCGTAGCCGGTGGCCATGTGGTAGCCGGTGGCCACGTCGTAGCCGGGGGCCGGGGACTTCCAGAACTCCCGCGGCGCCGAGCCGTCATGAGCGGGCGAGGGGACAAGCGGATGCCTAGAGCCCCAGCACCTCGCCGTACTTGATGGCGCCGTGGGGCAGCGCGAAGCCGAACGGGGTCAGCGACTTGCCCAGCGGGTAGGTCTCCTCTGTGCTGCTCGGAGCGAACCAGACGCCGCCCGACCTGGTCTCACCGGCGTTCTCCCCGGGCGCGCTCACAGCGGTGTCCCACAGCCCGTCGCGGTTGTAGTCGCCGACGGCCACCTGGGCGCCGAAGCGGTCACCGGCCTCGGCCGTGCCGGGCATGTTCGGGGTGCTCTGGCTGCGGGCCAGACCGCCGTGGAGGCCGTGCTCCGTACCGTTCATGGTGACGTAGCCGCCCGCGTCCTTCACGGTGCCCACGTCCTCGCCGGGCACGCCGACCACGAGTTCCGGGCGGCTGTCGCCGTTCAGATCACCGGCGGCCAGCGCGGCGCCGAAGTCGTCGCCCTCCTCGGCGGCGCCGCCGACATCCGGGTTGGACTGCGTGACGCACTCGTTCTCGGTGCCGAAGGACGCGGTCTTCGAGCCCTTGAGCAGGAGCACCGCACCGCCGAGCCGGTTCTCGCAATGCGTGGTCTCCGACTCCGGGTTGGGCTGTACGAGGCCGACCGCGAGGTCGTCCGTGCCGTCACGGTCGAAGTCGGCGGCGGCGAGCGCGCTGCCGCGGTCGGCGTCGGCCCACCACTGGGCGGGCTTGGCCTGGTCGTCCCAGCGCGTGATGAAGGTGCTGGAGTCCTCCATGCCCTTCCAGGTGGTGGCGAGGTCGTCCCGGCCGTCGCCGTCGAAGTCGCCGGTGGCCAGGTCGCTCGTTCTGCCGCCCATGCCGTAGCTGCGCAGGGTGGTGGTGGCCACCGGGTCGGCGGTGAGCGGCCCCGGGCGGAACCGGAGCGACCCGCGCTCCTCGCTGTTCTCGCCGTATACGAGGTCGGTGTCGCCGTCGCCGTCGTAGTCGCCCGTGGCGATGGTGCCGCCGATGCCGCTGAACTCGGACGTGCCCCTGGCCACGGTGGTGCCCTTGACGTTCCACTCCGAGCCGTCCAGGACGGTGATGGTGCCCTCGCTGCCGAACTGCTCGGAGTTGAGCGTCTCGCCGCTCGCGCCGACGACGAGCTCGAAGACGCCGTCGCCGTTCACGTCGACGGGCGCCACGGAGGAGCCGAACCGGTCGCCCGCCTCGGGCGTACCGGGTATGCCCGCCTCGGCCTGGCTGATGACGCCGGAGGACTGATTCGGGCTCTGCGGCCCGCCATAGATCACGCTGACGTAGCCGGCCTTGGCCTTGCCGTCCACGGTGGCGTTCGGCATGCCGACCGCGATGTCCGCGTATCCGTCACCGTTGAAGTCGAACCGCGGAGTCGTCGTGACAGCCGCGGCGCTCCCGGCGAGCGGCAGGGTCAGACCTGCGGCTGTGAGCGCCGCTACGGCGGCGGTGGCGGCCAGGGTACGTGCACGCACGGTGGAACTCCCTTGATCGAGGGGGGAAATGAGAGAGGGAATCGCGAGAGGGAATCGAGAGGGGTGAGGCCTTCTGGGGATGTGACTCATGAGGGGTACGAAGAGTTGTGCGAAGGTGGCTACGCGGTGAACACGGCTCACTTCGGCCCACTTCGGGCCCACTTCGGCTCGCTCCCGGTCTGCGCTCCCGGGGCCCCGGAAGCACCGTGAGGGCACCGCGGCGCCCGTGGCCGGCCCTTGGCATGGCCCGTTGTCCCGACGGGAAGGAGCTTCACCTGTCCGGCGGGTGTCCGGCGGGGATCCGCAGCGGCCGTTGCGTCCTTCGAGCAACTGGCCCGCGAATGGACGGCCCGGCATGCCGCGGAGCATACGAGGGGAGGCCCGATCGGCGAGGTCGGCAGCACCGTGGTGAACGACAGCGCGGGTCGCGCACAGCGTCCCGGTGGCCGAGGTACAGGCGGGGCCCGCGCTGAGCGGTCATTTGTTCTAGCTGGGATCGCTCTTCCGACCGGCAGGATATGTGTACCGCGCACGCGCCTGGCGGCCCGGACACTCGATACCCCGCTTCCGCAGGGCGGCGAGAGTGTGCTGACGACCTGCCCGACGACCTGCCCGACGACCTGGGCGGCGACGCGGCGAGGTGTGGAACAAGGACTGCGCCACTGGTCTGTCGCTCGACGTCCCGCACGCGTGCCTCAAGTTGGCGATCACCCGACCAGCCGCGATACGACGGAACCCGCAACCGCCCTGGGCCAGTGCGAATCCCCTTTCCTGCCGGGTGCCGTGGTGCGGGTCGGCTCGTTGAGTGGGGCGGAGGTTCCTCGTCTCGGAACACCGGGTCGGTGGATGTACCGTCTGTCCCATGGAACGGCCCTCACAACAGCGGCGAGCTCAGCATGCGGCAATAACGCACGAGGCCATTATCGATGCAGCCAGGCGCCTCTTCGTGGAACGAGGGTATTTCGCCACCACGGTCCAGGACATCGCCAAGCTCGCGGACCTTTCTCCGGCCACCGTGTACGCGGTTGCCGGAGGAAAACAGGGGATGATCACCGAGCTGGCCAAACGATGGGCGGACTCGAGCGTGCTGGGCGAGAGTTTGCGAGCGCTCCCGACGCTCAACGTTCCTTTCGAAGTCGTACGTTATGTTGCGCAGGCCAGCCGCGCGGTGCGGGAGCAGCACGGGGACACGATGCGCATCCTGCTGGCGACGGCTCCGAGCCATCCGCAGATCGCGCAAGAACTGGAAGCGTCCACGGGTCGCTACCGCGGCACGATCAGGAAGGTCGCCGAGCACCTTGACGGTCTCGGCGTGCCGGGTGGTGCGCGGTTCATCGACGACGTGCTGTGGTTCTATTTCGGATACAGCGGCTATTTCACCCTGCACGACGACAATGACTGGGAGTACGAGCGGGCGCAGGAATGGCTTCTCGACCGGTGCGTCGAAGCCTTGGGCGTCGAGCGTCCTTAGCCGCTCAAAGCCGCTCAAAGCCGCTCCAAGCCGCTCCCCCGACATCACCGAGCTCCTCGCCACCGGCGCGCCCATCGACACGCCGTTTTCTTCGTGGGTGATGACCCCGCTCCGTGGATTGTCCGGGTGGGGATGGGCCATCACCCGTGCGGGTGTGGGGGCACCCGGAGGTGTCCGGTAACGCCGCGTCACGTAGACGACGTCGGCCCGCACGCTGGTCTGTTTGGGCAGGGGGTGGCCTATGCAGCGAGCCACCGCGTCGCCCGCGAGCCGCGCCAGCAGCAGGTCGGTGGCGACTTTGTGTGCGCTCTCTGAGTGGTCCGAAGCGTACTGCTGACACCGAAGTTGATTATCCTGAGGGCGCGTTGGCCATCAGCCGGCCGTCCATGCAGATGCAGAGGTCCTGCACCACGTCGAACGGCATGGCGCCCGCGGCGCGGAGACCACCGCGAAAGCCGGGCAGCAGCGCCTCCACGGCGTCCAGGCCACGCCCGAGAAGAGCGTGCAGCTGGCGCCCCTGCGGAACATCCCGGCGGGGCTCGGGCTCCTGCGGGAGACGGTCCCGCCCGATCAGCACGACACGCTCGAACTGATCGTGCAGGGCGCACGCGGCGAGCAGCCCTGCCACACTCCCGCCGATCACCACCGCTGTTCCGTTCACGCTGCTCCCGTTCCCTTCGCCCCGCCGTCCGGGGGACGGGCGGGGCTTCACCTCGCGGACCCTCCACCCTCGGACTGGAGCCTCGCTCTGATTAACTAGAGCTAATATCCAGTAATTCCGCTCCAGGGAGCGGCGGCAGAACGCGTTAGACCGGGCAGGGAGAGGTGCGAGGTATGGGTGCCAGCGACGGCGTCGACAAGACCGAGACAAGAGGCCCGGACCCGGCAGGGCAGTCGGCTCCGCCTTCGACTCCGGACAGGATCGAGTCGGGCGCCTCCGGGGAGCGCTTGGTGCTCTTCACAGACGCCGTGACCGCGATCTCCATCACCCTGCTGGTCCTGCCGCTGGTGGATCTCGTCCCGGAGGTCGCATCAGCCCACGAGGGCGCCAGCGAGGTGATCACTGGTCATGTGAACCAGATCTGGAGCTTCTTGCTCAGCTTCGCGGTCATCGCGAATATCTGGGGGGAGCACCACCGGACCTTCTCGTCGATCGCAAAGGTCCCCCGTTCCATGACGGTATGGAACATGGGGTGGCTGCTGAGCGTCGTCGTGCTTCCCCTCCCGACGGAGATGATCGGCGCCTTCGGCCGCGACCGGTTCGTGGCGTCCTTCTACTACGCGGTCCTCCTGGCCAGCATGGTGTGCCGGTGGGCGATGCTGAGGATCCTGAAGTCCTCTCCGGGGCTGCTTGATGAGGGGGACGGTCCAGAAACCCGGCGGAGGATCGAGGACTCGTACACCGAGAGCTACCTCAACGTCATAGCGCTGGTCGTCGCCTTCGCCTTGGCCCTCGCCGTACCCGTGCTGCAGTACTACAGCTTGCTGCTGCTGCTCGTGGCGGGACGCGCACGCCTCCGAGGCCGCCGCACCGCCCGCTGAAGACCGAGCCTCGTCGGGGTGTCGAGCCCCGGGTTACGTGGAGAGTCAGTTGGCTGGTTTTCCTGGAGGGGTTCGTGGGTCCGGCTCGCCGGAGGCGTCGCAGGCTTAACCAGTCGATGTACTCGGCGACGGCGACGGCGACGACAATCTCGATGAGGTAGAGAAACTCGTAACAGCTCTGGCCGGAGGCAGTTGTCTATGCCGAGTGGAGAGCATGCCAATGCAGGGCATGCTCTCCTGCCGTGGATCTCCGGTGTTGGCCCGAGTGCGGAGCTGAAGCTGAGCGGCTCCTCCTCTGGGCAAGGGCGCTGGAGGCTCAAGCGCCGGGGAGTGGATTTCCTTGATCCACTCCCCGCTTACTCCCCAGGCCTCAGAGAATGAGTCAGGCCCGGTTTCCATTTCTGGAAACCGGGCCTGACTTGGTGTTTCAGCTGTCGGGGTGGCGGGATTTGAACCCACGACCTCTTTGTCCCGAACGCAACTGGGGTGGGGGTGTTGCCTTGGGTTGCCGTGCTCCTCACCTGCGCTGATAGTCCGCAGGCGTCCGCGCTTGTCCGCCGCTGTCCGTCGGCGTTGTCACGCAGTTAGGCACTCACCGCTCAACAGCCAGTCCGACACACAGCCGTTGTCAGTGCCGACCTTTAGGGTCTCAAGCGCGCGGTCGGCTTCCGGGGGTTCCAGCTCTGAAGAGAATGGTTGCATCCCCGGCCTGTCTGGGGGCGGCCCGGAGAATCGTCCGGGACCTAACCGACGGTCGGGCTTCGTCGATGGCCAGCGGATGACCTGCCAGAGCCGACCGCGCCCCCGTCCCGTGCCGACGGCAGGGGCACGCTTTCCAACTGTGGGGGTGCCTCGCCGGGCCGCGTACAGGGCCGTTCACCTGCGTTCATAGGCGGTCGGTCGCGGAAGTAGCTACAGGCTTCGGTCCCGTCTGAACGGCCGTGAACGGTGCTGAATGAGACGGAAACTGAGACGGCTCGGCCTGTGGCTGGACCGCCTCAAGGGATGCACGACCTTCTGATCCGTAGCTCTAGATAGATCGGTCAACGTGGGTCATGGAGGCCCCTGTTCGGTCTCTCACGCTGACTGATGGCCATAGTCAGTTGCTGCGGTTGCTGTACTTCTCTGCTGTACGACAACGGAGCTGTGCTCAGCTCGACACTGCCCCACCCGCGAACCCGACTGTAAGGTCTCCCAGTACGTCACAAACAGCGCTAGCCACCTGCTTCATCCTGCTCAACTTCGATACATCAGCCATACGGTTCTCCTCGTCGTTCGTCTCCATGCCCTGGTCGTTGTTACTCAACTTTGATGCCAGGACCTTGCAGATAACGGCTGCGAAGAGGGACAGAGCGAGACTCGGCAATGCCGAGCTCAGCACAGCTCCGTGCCGGACCTTAGCGCACCCACGTGGCCAACGGAGCCTCAACGACCAAGTCAAAGCTACTGCCGGGGCCTGAGGCACCAGTTTGGAAGATCGCGTATGCGGATGCCCGGCGAGCTGGGGATGCGTTCACCTGCGGTTATGCTCCATCGTCCGCATGGTTCCCCGTCACTGCCCGCTGTATGGGGCACGTCTGAGGCACGCCTACAGCTTGGTGATTACCCAGGGGGCGATCGCCAAGATCAGTACCGTGATCTCCTTGATCAGTTGGACGACCTGTGCCGTGGTTGCGATCCGGGATGCGTTGTGGTGCGACTTGCCGTCGCCGACTGGCTTGTCGACTGGCTTGTCAAGGGGTATTGGCAATGGCATTGCAATGCCATGGCCCTCCCGATAGTGTGTAGCTACACAGCAGGGGTTCTCTGTAGCTACATGTCGCGGAACTTGAGTCCGTGACGCTTCAACGTCAGACAAGAGAGCTCCTAGAGCCATAGCCGTGCAGCGTCAGCGCGAGTCGGGAAACTTGCGACGCTGTACGGCTGTTGGTGTTCGCGTGATGCGACTGACGTTTGAGCGTACCGCACGCGAGCCTTGGGTACTCGACAGAACTGACGAGACGCCAGGCGAACGCGGCATGATTCCTCACCCACCACTCACCCCTGCTTCCATCCCGTCCGCCGCCGACCCACACACCGTGGAGCGGGCGTGGTTCATGGCGTCCAGGTGAAGCGCGCCACTGTACGAACGACCTGGACGCCATGGGCCGCGTCTGCTCGGCTATGCCTGGGTCGATGGTGGACGGGATGGAAGCCCCTAACGCTCGCCACGATGGGCCCGCAGTCGCGTACGGCGCCCCCTCCATCCCAGAGTCAGAGCGCCCCCGCCGGAGGCATTGCCTTCTCCCTGGGCCGTTGCGGCGTGTGATCGCTGATTGGCCTCGGCCCTATCCGTGTGTGGGCGGGCGTAGGCGCAGCCGGGGCGGAGCGGGCCGACGGCAGGAGCGGCGCCGGGTGCTTGAACCAGTAGAGAAAGTTGTAACTCATTCCTCGCCGCTGGAATGTTGGGCGGATCTGCTGTTCCTACGTGGTCGGTTCGTTGATGTTGCTGTTGTCCACAGCTTCGTCTCGCTGCTCTCCGACAGTGGCGTGCCCCTGGAGGAGATCTCCCGCCTCGTTGGCCACTCCGGGACAGCCGTGACCGAGGAGGTCTTTCGGAAGCAGATCCGGCCCGTGATCCAGACCGGCGCGGTGGTCATGGATGGCATCTTCAGGCGCGCTCCGAAGCGGTAGTCACGCAGATAGACACGCACACGAAACAGATCGGCAGCCTACTCAACGTGAGTAGGCTGCCGACCTGGTGTTTCAGCTGTCGGGGTGGCGGGATTTGAACCCACGACCTCTTCGTCCCGAATGAGGTTCGGGCAAGATCGACACCTGCGGATCTTGTAAAAGTGCAGGTCAGGTGGTTGGTCTGAAGTGGCACGGCGAGGTTCCGGTTGGTCTCTGACCGAAGATCATCTCCCAGAAATCTCCCAGCGAGGGGTGCCGTGCTCTCGAAGCCTTGGTTCCGAGCTGCGTAGCGCAAGCAAGTTTGCTCGGTTCTCTGCCGACTGTGTCGTCCAATCATGTGACGCAAGAGAGCCCGGGGTTCCCGGCAGGAAGCAGCTTCACCTGTCCGGCCGGAACACGCAGTGGGCGGTCGGCTGCGGCGTTCCACAGGACCACGTTGCCTTCGGCGACGCCGAACGAAAGGTAGGGGGTGCGTGGTATAAGCGCTCCACCCTGCTCGTTCAGGGTGTCGGCCGAGACTGTGGGACGGACGCAGACCCAGTCTGCTGAGATGCCGAAATACGGTGGGGCCTTGGTATGATGAGAGGCTGCTCGCTTCAGCTTGTCGGCCGCGTGCTGCGGTGACGCGAAGGTCCACTCGGCGGCTGTGAGCAGGCCAAGGGTGAGGAAGACTGCGGCCAGGGTGCCAGCGAAGACGCTCCGCGGCCGTATGAAGTGGAAGTAGCGCAGGACGCCCCAAGCGGCTGCTACGAAGAGGATCGCCGCGAGGGTGGGCCACAGCAGTCTCACCGCCGCGGCGAGCTGGTATGCCCCGCTGACCGCCGTCTCTTCCGGTGATAGGGACAGCTCGTCCGCGTAGCCGTCCTGCAGGATCCTGCCGGTGAAGGGCAGAGCCGCGACGAGCAGTGTGGCGAGCAGGGGAAGCACCGTGGCGGCCAGTACCTGCCATCGCCAGCGGCGCCCCAGCAGGATCAGACCGGTCACGTAGAAGCCGATTGCTGCCGTCACCCAGGCGTAACGGGAGTCGACGCCGTCGAAGAGTCCAGGGACGCCCAGCGTGTAGACGGCCACTGCGAGGGTCGCAATGGCGCAGATAACCAGACAGTGGAGCCGAGAGCGAGCCAAGGGCAGGGCGAACGCCGTCCACCAGGCTGGGACGGCACAGACGACAGCGAGGAACCAGCACACTACGGCCGCAACGGGTATCAAATGCTGAGCTGTTGACAGGAAGAGGGCCATAGCGAGCAGTGGCCCGCCGAAGAGCGCCAGAGCCCTGTTGAGGGCGTCCTCCCGATGATGGATGGTTCCGGTGCGCCCCCGTCCGTCGAGCGGCCGCACGTCGAGGTCCGCTCGGGGTCCGTCCGTGCGCAGATGCCGGGCCAGGTGTCGGGCGGCGTCCTTGCTCGCATGGATGCGCACGCGGACGTCGAGGAGCCCAGTGCGAGTCGCGTACCAGCGCGTGACTGTTCGCCAAAGCCGACGGAAGCCCGGTGCGACGGTGCCTTCGGGTTCGTGTTCTGTCGAGTGCACCTGCCACTCGGGCTCGAGGACGCGATCGAACTCGTCACGCCGGAACAGCCGACCGTAGATCACAGTCTGTACCGACCGGCTCAACTCCGTAATCTGCCAGGCTGCTTCGCGGTCGGCACGCCAGGTGGAGCCCCTGATCGGTACCTCCACCCACCAGAACTCGCTGAGATTGACGTTGGAGTCGAACGCCCGGCGGGCTGTGCGTCGTTCCTTCGGGCTGAGCTCGTGGCACGTCCAGCCCAGCTCCCGTAGCCGCCGCATGGCCTTGTCCCACTGCGACCTGCCGCCTTGCAGCTCGATCAGGGTGGTCACCGTGCAGTCCGGTCCACGGGGGATCATCGAGCACCTTCGCTATGGTCGGCGAAGTGTGTTTCGTCAGCCAGCATGGCGGTGTTCGTCCTCAATCTGTCTCGACCGTCAGAGTCCGGGGAAACGACGATATGGCTCAGCACTGACAGGCAGGCTGTGCCTTCACCGGGTACGTCCCACTGTGGGTGCGTCAGGCTGATCCCCTCTGAGGCCACCGGCTTGGCGGATCGATCCGATGACTCGGTCTGACGAAGACCTTCCGCGTCCTGGCCCCTGAACAGGCCAGAAGGCCCACCGCGTTCGCCGCCCTCTCGCCCAGTTCCTGTTCGGGCGGGTGCCCGAGCAGGTTGAGGGCGTCGGCGACCAGCGCGGGTGGCCTCGTCGTCCCAGGCGATCCTCGGCTTGCCAAGGTCGGTGGACACCGGCGCACTGGTGCGCTGCCCGCCCAAGGACGACAGCCACCGCACCATCGACTCGATGGACTGGCTGTCCACCCTGATCTTCAACCACGTCGCCCGCACGAAGCTGGCGCCCTCGTGTGCGGGAGGACACCCGCGTCCGCGTCGAGCAGGCGATCGCCGACCTCGGTTTCGTGCGGGGCGGCACGACCACCGATCACGCGGCCCACTGGCGCAGGAACGGCTTCAGCACCTGGCTGTTCACCCCGGCGGTCTCCGGCTGGTATCCGAAGAAGGCACCGCAGGAGGCCCGACCGGTGTCGATCCTCGGTGAGCCGTGGCCCGGCATCATGTCACGCGGGCGCGGCGCAAGTCAGCGGGCCGGCGCCTGCTGGCGCCCGATCGCCAGGGGCCTCACACCCCACGGCCTACGCCACACACTCACCGCACGATGATGGAGGACCTCGGCGCTGAGAAGGCCCTCATGGTCGAGCGCATGGGTCACATCGACGGCTCGGACCAGCGCGCTACGCACGTGACGGCATACGTCTCGGCTCGGAGACCGAGTTGGACGAGGCGCTCCTCGATGACCAGGTCAATGGCATGCGGGGGTATCGGCTTCGAGGATCGAACGGCAGCGTTCAGTTCGACGGCCGTCCTGGCACCTGGTCTGCGTAAATCCCGCTACTGCGGCGTGGCCAAGACCAGCCTCCAGCATCAGCTCACCGGGGCCGCGACCAACCTCGTCCGGATCACCGCCTGGCTCAGCAACATTCCCGTGGCGCACTGCTTCAGCTCCAGCCAGGCGGAGTAAGACCGGCTGGCACGCTGCACGTGCATCGCCACGCCTATTGGCTGAGCAGGACCTCGGTGATCGGTCCGCCGGTGACACCTGGCTCGAGCACAAGAGCTGGGGTGTAGCGGGGCCTCCCAGGGGTCGCATCGTCCCACTCATACACGACGGTGCGCAGTGTGTTGAGGTATCGCCCTACGAGTAGAGCCATCGTGTAGGGGCCGTGGAAAGCGAGATGCACCTCCGCACGTCCGCTGTGTGCGGCAAGCGCTTTGATCTGTTGCGCGGCGGCCGTGCTGAGGCGTGCGGCCTCGCGCGGGTCGAGTCGGTCTTCGCCAGCAACGGAGATCACGGCGGCCGCGGCGAAGCCGTCGCTGGACCCGTGCAGAAGCTGCTCGAATGCGGTCCGATCTGGATTGGCAGTCAGGCTGAGGAAGATCGCGATGCGGTCGTGACTGTCGGGTGTCTGCGCTTGTTCGAGGTCAATTGGTTGCGTATGAAGTTCGCTGGTCAGTGGGTCGTCACCACTTTCTGCAGACGTCCACTGAGCGCCGCGGGTGTCGACCACCTCGACATTGCCGATCTTGGTCTCGGGCAGGGCGGCTCCCAAGGCCAGGGCTACCGACAGGTGAGCTCCGCCAAAGACGCGTACGGTTTGCGTGCTGGCTGCATAGACGGCGTCGCTGGTCAGAGGCAGTGTGGTCTGCAGGAGTTGAAGTCCCTCTCGCAACGGCAGACGCCCGTCGCTGGCGGCCCTGATGCGGATGTGCAGGTCGTCCTCGCCCGCGTCCATAGCGAAGGGCGCGGGGCGGGTCTGGACTCGGATCGTGAAGGCGCGGTTCTGGCTGTGAATGGCGGGCTTGCGTTGTTCGACTCGGTGCATCAGCAGGTCGCGCACGATCTCGCTCTCGCCCGACGGCCGGAGCGTGTTGCTTTGCTTCTTGTCGGCGAGGGTCCGGGAGGGAGCGAGTCTTAGGAGTCGGTCCGGTGCGTCGTAGTCGCACCGCGTATCGCTTCCTGATCTGGCGGTCTTGTTCGCGATGCACAGGCTGAAGGCGGGGTCCTCGTCCAGTTGGAGTAGCCGAGGCAGCTCGCGTTCTCGGACGATGTCGCTGTGGACGATGTCCGGTGTCACGACGAGCACGGCTGCTGAAAGCCCTTGAGTCAGGGCTTGTTCGAGGCGAGCGGTCGTTGTGCCCGCGCGTAGGTCGGTATGGTCTCTCCACACGACGAGACCGGCCGCCCTGAGCAGATTCTCGATCGACTCGGCCTGCGGGGACCCGTCAGACTGCCGGTAGGAGATGAACACCGCGCCGTCAGGCCGGACTGCGCCCTTGGGCAGCGGCCCCAGCGCCTTGAATCTCTGTGGTGGCGGAAGGACCGTTGCTGCCTTGCTGGTGACGCGTCCCCATCGTTGGCGCCGGGTGGTCAGTCCGGAGAAGGGGTCCGTCCCGCCGGGAGCGTAAACGATGAGTGCGATCGGGCCGTCGTGTTCCCGGGCCATTGCCCGCATCGCGGCAAGGTCCGTCGGGCTCGGTCCGGACGGTGCGGGATGGCTGTGCCACTCGCCGACGTAGCCGGTTGGATCGTCGTCCGATCGCTCGGCCAGGAACCCTGCGAGGAGCGTGTTCGCCTTGATGTCATCGCGCACGTACCTGTGGGTGGACGCTCCTTGTCCGTTGACCATGAGGGCATGGGTGACAACGACGTTGGCGTCTTCCTGATAGCCGAGGAGGATGCCACCCGTTTCCCGCGGCAGCTGCTGCGCGGTCGCGGACGCGATGACCTCGTATGCCGCCTGGCGCAGCTCGATCCGTGGTGCCGGCCGGGTCACTGGTGGTGGCTCCCTTGTGGTGCGGAGTGGAGGTGGCGCGTCTCCCCTGCAGGATGGAGGGGGCGGTCCACGAGGAGTCCGAGGGCGTGGCGGACGGTTGCCGCTGCTGCTTCGATCACCGCGTGGGGCGGCGTTGGGGAGATCGGGCTTCCGCAGCCTGCTTCGAACAGTTGCGGTGTCTCGGTGTCGGCTCTGGTCGTCGAAGGCGGCAGCGGTGCTGCGGCGTCGATCGGTGGCAGTACGTCGATGCGATAGGTCCTGCCGTCGTTTTGAAGCGCCGCAGACAGGACCCGTGTGCCCAGTGCCAGGGCGCTTACATGCAGGAGTGCGGTGGTGGCGAAATCGGCAGTGGCGTTCACGACGAGGTCGTGGTTCCGCAAATGGTCGTCCGCGTCGGCACCCGAGGTAAGGGCGCTATCGATGGTGTCGATGCCTGTGGCCGGCGCCTCGTTGTGCCTGACGAGGTGTCGCTTGACTGCTTCGGCTTTTGGCAGTCCGACTGCGTCGGGGCCGACGAGGTGGCGGACGAGGTTTCCCGGCATTACCACATCGTTGTCGATGAGAGTGAGGTGACGGACACCGGAGCGCACCAGCATGTCGGCGATGAACGAGCCCAAAGCGCCGACGCCGACCACGGCAACCTTGGATTCACGCAGTTCGGCAGCGAGGACGCCTGCGCGAGCGGACCGGGCGGCCTCGGTGTCTGCGCCCGAGCGCAGACGTGTGACGGCCGTGCCGCCCTCCTTCGTGGGCGTTACGTCCAGCACGATCGCGCCCTCGTGGGTGCCTCGTCGGTAAACCAGCACGACGACCGCGACCGACTGCTGGCGAATTCTGCGGTCCAGATCCGCGTTCGAGCCGAGCCGGGCACAGATGTCTGCCCAGGTTTGCGGCGGCACGTCGACCTCGCCGAGATCGGCCACGAACCCAAAGCGGTCCTTGCTGTGCTTGAGGGCCTTCCTGGGACGGATGCCGTGCCTGATCCGCATCGTGTTGTTGCTGGCCGGGCTGAAGCGGACGGAGCGGTTGAGGTACTGGCCGAGGTCGTCGTAGAGGTAGAGGCGCCGGTCCGCGGACTGATGGAAGTACCGGTCGAGGTCGGGCCGATCGTCCGTCCATCCGGTGTCCGCGTGCTCGAACCATGCTGTGACGTGTTCGAGGAACGCCGGTGCCTCCGTCCACCACAATCCGTCGTGATCTTCTTCAGCAACCAGGCACAGCGCGCCGTCTAGGTCGCGGTGCCAGGACCAGGGCACCGCGTCGTGATCGACTGGCACCGCCCTCGGCGGCCGAAACGGGAAACTGGGCGGCAGGTCGATCACGACACGGGTCGTGCCTGCCGAGTGCGGGACCGGTCCTTCCCACCCTGCTTCCACCTCGTGGAACCCAGCGTGGATCAAGCCCTCCTCGAAGAGCAGCCGTGCGTAGGCGACGTACTCGTCGAAGCCGACAGAGGTCACCCGAAGGTCCTCTTGCCGGCAGGAACGACGCGAGCGCCGGGCGAGATCGCGGATGCCTTCTTACTGCCGTCCTCGTTAAAGCCGGGGAGGAGCGTGGGGAAGACTGTATCTCCATCGCCGTTCTTTCCCAGCAGCTTCCGGAACGCCAGCGCGGCCTTGCCCGCGTCCTCCTCGGCGAGCGCAGCCTCTGCCGACGTCGCGGCGTCGGTGAACCGCGTACGTGCGGTGTCCAGTTCATCGTCGGTCGCGCGGATGTGGATGGTGTGTCCGGGCAGGGTCGGGTCGGTCACCGCGATGCCGTAGGTCACGAAGTTTTCTATGATCTTGCTGACCTCCCGGAGAGCGGAGACGTAGTACTCCGCCTGGTCGTTGCCCGAGACTGCGCCTGAGGCGAACGCCTGGTAGGCGGCCATTTCGATGAAGAATCCGCCGGGCTTCTTCGTGCCGAGCAGGGCGCGATGAGTCTGGCGAAGCAGTTTGACGGTCGGTACGTAGTACTCGTCGTGGTCCGCGTTCATCGTGCTCGAGAGGTCCGTCAGCCCGTCGGGGTTGGTGCGCACCCACTCGTTCTCTTCGCCCTTCTGGGGGATCTCCCAGGTTCCGTCGCCATAGGGGCGGGCGGGCACCGCGTCGACGTAGAGGTCGTACTCCGGGAAGGAGACCTGCAGGCTCCGGTCCTGGCGCTTGGTGCGCCGGTGCCCGTCGGCGTCCGTGGCGAAATCCGCATGCAGGACCTTGAAGAACCTGTCGAGGATGTCCTTCGATGTGACGTCGCTCGGAACATCGGGCAGGCGCACGAACACGTCGACGTCCTTGATCCTGCGGATCGACACGTTGCGCTTGTAGGAGCCGATCAAGATCGGGCTGACGCCGTACTCGGCGAGCTTGGAGTCAGCCTCGAGGGCGTCACGGACGAGGCGATGTGCCTCTGGTGCGTTGGTCTTGTCGTCGCCGGGCTCGATGGAGCTCAGCGCATCTTTGAACTGCTGCTTGAGGTGAGCCATCGGGCCCTCCGGTTCTGGTGGTGACTGCATGGGCCTGCTGCGATTGCCTCACACCACTGACAATGCGAGGTCCGTCGCGAGGGGCTGGGGGCCTACTTCTTCCTGCCGCCCTTGCCGGCGCTTTCATTGGTCGTTGTCTTCGGGTGCCGCTTCACGGTGGCCTGCTTCACGAACCGGCCCGTGATGGCGCTGCGGCCCCGCTTGCCGTTGGATGCGCTGCTCTTGCCTGCCATGAGCTGTCCTTCCGATCTTCTGCGGTGGCCTGCAGCAGCACAGGCCACACGCTACTCTCAAGTTTCATTTACCCAGTAGGTGCATGAAATCTCGCGATCCTTGATCAGGAGGATAGCATGGAAGCAGTAGGTACACGGAAGAGGATTCTGAGGTCGCTGGTGGAGATCGTCTTTGAGGACGCCGAGCTCGCTCGTGTCTGCAACAGCGGCCCTGCCCGCAGGGACCGTTTAGGCCCCGACGGGGCGACCACCCTGCTCCGGCGTCTTGGCCAGATGGTGGCCGCCCACCATCTGGCCGACCTGCGCCACGTTGCGGCCGCGCGGCTGCGGCCCGCAGTCAACGGGGACTGCTTCACTCTGCTGGTGTCGCTCGGTGATCACGGCGATCTCGTGGTCCGCCCGCGCGACGACCCGCCCAGCACCCTCGACGACGGCACCCTCAACGAGCACGCCGTACGCGCTGTGATCGTTGCAGCGATCCACCGCCCCTGACCCTGCCACCAGGCCCGCCCCGCAGCCTCGCCGACCGAGAGGCACTCACGTGACTCCGCCCTCCGCCCAGCACCCGTTCGCGCCGGATGAAGCCCTGCCACCGGGCGACACGCTGAAAGAACAGCTCGACGCCCTTGGTATCCCCCAGGCTGACCTTGCCCGCCGCACCGGGCTGTCGACCAAGCACGTCAACCAGATCGTCCAGGGCAGCGCTGTCCTCACCCCCGAGAGTGCCCTTCTGCTGGAGCGGGCCGTCGGAATCCCGGCTTCGCTGTGGAACCAGATGGAGGCCGCCTGGCGCACCCATGTCAGCCGTACCCAGAGCCGTGAAGCCCTCAGCCACCGCCTCGACTGGCTTGACCGCTTCTCCCTGCAGGAGTTGGTCAAGCGGGGCATTCTGCCGACCAAAAAGCGCACGGTGGACAATCTCGAGCATCTGCTGGCGTTCTTCGGGGTCGCCGACCCCGAGGTTGCAGAGAACGTGTGGGGCAGCTACCGGGCTGCCTTCCGGCGTTCCACCGTCCTCACGCCGGACGACTACGCCACCGCCGTCTGGCTGCGCCAGGCCGAACTCAGAGCACGCGAAATCCCCTGCGCACCCTACGACCGCGCGGCCCTGCTTGAGCTACTTCCCCAGCTGCGCGCCCTGACCGTCAAGGAACCCGCCGTCTGGCGCACCGAAATCCCGCGCCTATGCGCTCGAGCCGGCGTCGCGGTGGTGTTCGTTGCCGCGCCCCCCAACAGTCGCGTCTCCGGCGTCACCCGATGGCTCACCCCGGAAAAGGTCGGAGTCGCCCTCAGCGGCCGGTTCAAGAAGGACGACCACTTCTGGTTCACCGTCTTCCACGAGCTCGGCCATGTCCTCCTGCACGGCAAACGCCTCACTTTCATCGACAACACAAGCCGTGACGACGACACGACCCCCGAGGGAGACCGCAGCGAGGATGAGGCAGACGCCTTCGCCAGGGAAACCCTCATCCCGCCCGAGCACGCGGCCACCTACAAGCAACTTGCCCAGCGCCCCATGCCCTTCACCAACATCACAGCCTTCGCCCGCCAGGCTGGCATCGCCCCGGGCATCGTCGTCGGACGCCTCCAGCACGACGGCGTCCTGGACTGGAAATACGGCAGCAAGCTGAAGCGCCCCATCGAGATCAGCCTCTCCGGCGATCTCACCGCGGGCTAGCCACACGTTTAAAGGAACCCCTACCCACCGCGCAAGCCGGCAGAAACTGCTTGCATCAGGCGAAGGCAAGCGCCCTGAAGGCGTTGCGGACATCAGTGAGGGGTTGCCGATCGCGTGTGTAGTAGAGCTTGTTGGTCAAGAGCGCCGCCCATCGACCTTGCCGAGGCGAGATCCACATGCCGGTCCCGGTGAAGCCGTAGTGGACCCAGATGTCGTCGTCGGAGACGCTGCCGGGGGCCGGGTGCCAGAACAGGCCGCGTACCGGCTCCAGGCCACCGGTCTGGATGGTCAGCGAATCCGCGGTCCAGGCGGAGCCGAACCCGCCTCCGTCCGGAGAGGAGGCGAGCATGTGGCGCAGGAAGGTTCCGAGGTCGTCAAGGGTCGTGAAGGCACCGGCGATGCCGCACATCCCGCCCAGGAGCCGGGCGGAGAAGTCATGGGCGACGCCCTTGAGGTGGGTCCCGGTGTCCTGGTCGAGTTCCGTCGGTGCGCAGCGTGCGGCGACCTCGGTGGGCAGTGGGCCGAAGCGTGTGTTGTGCATGCCCAGCGGCTGCCAGGTCCGTTGCGTGGCCAGCTGGTCGAGCCGTTGTCCGGAGAGGTGCTCGGCCAGGTATCCGAGGATGAGGGCGGCCCGGTCGGTGTACTCGACGGCCTCGCCCGGCGGCCGGTGCAGGGCCTCGTGCAGGACTCCGTCGCGGACGTCCTGGGGGTCGGTGCCGTAGAGGTTCTTGAGCTGGGCTCGTAGCGGTAGACCGGCGGTGTGGGTCAGGAGGTTGCGAGCGGTCGCGGCTTCCAGCGGGTGTCCGTCGGCCTCGGGCCAGAAGGTCCCGAGCGGGATGTCAAGGTCGAGCTTTCCTTCTTCCCACAGGGTCCCGATCGAGGCCCAGACGGCGAGGATCTTGGTGAGGCTGGCGGCGTCGAAGGCGGTGTCGAGTCGCATCGGCACGTCCGGCTCGGCAGGGTCGAGGACTCCGACGGCGCCTTGAGCGTGGGTGCCATGGGCGTCACCGACAGCCCATACGGCACCTGGATAGACCTTGTCCCGGACGCCTTGGCTCAGGAGCTGTTCGATGCGGTCGGTGCGGTACGTCATGGTCTCCCTGTTCACAATCGGTGTCCCGCCGCGTCAGCGTAGTGACGCGGGCGGAACTGGAAGGGCAATGGCGCGTCGAAACCGGGCCGTGGACGTGTTCAGATGAGCTGGCGGCCGAGGTCGGCCAACGTCCCTGCTGTCGCCGAGAGCGGGTAGCGGGCGGCGTTCGCGTAGCCCGCCTGCTGAAGAGCTGGGAACAGGTCAGGTGCGGCTCGGAGCCGGTCGAGTTCGAGTGCGAGTGAGGCGGGGTGCGTGAAGTCGGTGGCCACTCCGGACGCGGCGAGGACTTCGTTGAGGCCGGGTACTGGCTGGTGCAAGACGGGCAGGCCGCAGGCTTGGGCCTCCAGCGCGACCAGGCCCATGGCCTCCAGCGTCGTGGAGGGCATGACCAGCAGGTCGTGCTCGGCGAAGGCTTTCCACAGCTGTGGACGTCGGAGCCAGCCGAGATATCGCGGTCGTACCCCGACCCGTTTGAGGAGCGGAGCCATGGCGTGGAACTGGGCTCTGGGGGCGGCGATGCTCAGTTCGACTCCTGGAAGGGCTGACACGCTGGTAATCAGGTGCCCGACGCCCTTCTCGGCGGTCAGGCGACCGGCGTACAAGAGTCGTAGATGGCTGGTCGGGGTTCGGTCGGGTCTGAACGGTGGATCGGTGAGCAGGTGGTCGGGTATGCCCCAGGGGACGTGGACGAGCTTTCGGCGGTCGGTCTGCGGGGCGAGCTTCAGAAGGTGGTCCGCCATCGCCTTGGTGGGCACGACGATGGCGTTGGCTGCCCTCGCTGTCTCGCGGAGCACTTGGAGTTGATCGCGGTGTGCTTCGGCGAAGATCAGGTCGGTGCCATGGACGAGGGCGATCCTGGGGTGGGATGGCAGGGCCCGGAGCAGTGCGGGGGTGGCGCCGAAGGCGAGGTGCTGCAGGTGAAGGACCTCGATCTGGGCCGGGTCGACCGCGGCCACTAAGGCGCGTCGTAGGGCTGCGACGTAACGGGCGAATGCTGGACCCTCCAAGCATTTGCCGGGTGCCGTCAGCAGGCCGAGGTTGGTGGGGAGGTGAGGTCTGCCCCCGGCAGGGGCCAGCATGAATGCTCGCGCGGGGATGAGCGGCTGATCTCCGGTGTAGAGGTCGAGGAAGAGTTCGACGCTGCCGCCAGGGCTTCCGGCTGGCAGGTCAAGGAAGGTCGCGGCCACCGGACCCGCTTCCTGGCATATGGCGGGATTCACAGCGCTCCTTGAGGGATCTCTTCGTACAGGCGGGAGATGTCGATGCCATTCGTGGCCGCGTACTTGGCTTGCTCCTGCTGGTAGCTGGCAGGGGCACCGAGGGAGGTGAGGAAGACGAGCTTGCCGAAGGTCATTCCCGGATAGACACGGGCGGGTCTGGCGGTGCGGATCTCCAAGGTCCAGCGGATGGCGTGACCTTGGTGGCCGAGTGGGGCTGAGACGTGGACCCAGATGCCGAGGGCGCCGATGGTGCGATCGCCATTCAGTAACTGCGCGTACGTCTCCGAGCCGGTCCGCTCCAACGTGGCACCGAGATACAGCACGCCAGGCTTCAGGACCAGGCCGGAGGCCGTGATGGGGTGCTCGGTGAAAGCCGTGGGCATCGCCGCGTCCAGGTCGCCTGCGCAGACACGGATGGTGTCGCCCAGACGCCAGTCGTAGGCGTTGGGCGAGAGGCGTGCGGGGTCGTAGGGGGAGATGGTGATCTCACCCGTGCTGACGGCGGCGGCGATGGCGGGGCCCGTGAGGATCATGACGCGACCGCCGGGATGCGGGCCGTATCCCGCCAGTAGCGGGAGGGCTGGGGTCCTGTCGCGCCCTGGTACTTGCCGCGGTACAGATCGACGTCACCGGTGGAGACGAAGAACATGACCTGCCCGATCTTCATGCCCGCGTACACCCGCAGCGGACGGATGGGCGAGAGCATCAGCGTCCACTGACCGTGGAACCCGATGTCGCCGATAGGGGCGGTGATCTCGACGAACAACCCGAGCCGCCCGACCGACGAACGACCGAACAGCAGCGGGACGAAGACGTCCGAGCCGACCTCCTCGACGGTGTGGCCCAGGTACAGCTCTCCGGGCTGGAGGACGTACCCGTCCTTGCCGATCAGGACGGAGCGGGTGGGGTTGGCGCGGTGAGCGTCGATCACCCTGGAGGCGTACGTCAGCAAGGTGACCCCGAGGCGGACGTTGTAGCTGTTGGGGTTCGTCTGGTCCGGGGCGAAGGGGGCGATGCGCAGACGGCCGTCGGCCACGGCGGCGTTGATCTCAGGCCCGGTGAGGATCATTGCTCGCCTGCTTCCTGGGGATCGGCGGAGGTGGGCAGCGCGGCAGTCAGGACGTGGCATACAGCCTGTCCAAGTTGTATGCCTGCTTGATGAGTTCGCCCTCCGAGGTAACCGTCGGCGAGGTAGTCCGTGGTCAGTACGGTGCGGACCGCCGACGGCAGGGGAGCGGGGGCGACGACGAGAGGGCCGACGCGGTCGGTGAGGAGGCCGAGTAGCTTGCCGTGGTCCTGGGCGTGAGGTTCGGGGAGGAAGGCGTGCACGAGCTGGTTGCCGAAGGGCTCGATGGCCAGTAGGTCACCGAGGGTGAGAGTGGTGCCGAGGTGCACGGGGCGCAGTGCGGTCTCGTTGAGGACGACCGCGTCAGCGCCGAGGCCGGTGTGCAGTCGACCGGCGATCTCTTCGAGCAGCTGGCGGCGGTCCAGGTGCGTGTTGCGGAGGGGCTCGGCCACGGTGCCGAGGGGGCTCTTCAGCTGCTGTCCGATGGTCGAGATCTCAGCCAGCAGGGCGGCGAGGTCGTCGGGAACGGTAGGGGCGTCGGGGAAAGTGCTGGTGCGGGCGGCCCAGCCGCTGCCGACGGATTCGGCGGCGGCGTAACCGGCGCCGAGTTCGCGTCCCTTGACCACGAGGGTGTCGCCGACGTGTGCGGGGCCGAGGGTGTCGCTGTGGCAGTGCCCGGCGAAGATGACGTCGGCGAACGGGCAGGCGGCGGCCAGCTTCAGGTCCTCCTCGAAGCCGGAGTGGGACAGCACCATCCAGGCGTCGGCCCGGTGGTGGTGCTCCAGCATCACTTCGCGCAGGGCCTGGGCGGGATTGGCGACGCGGTGGCCGGTGCGTTGATCGACGGGAATGGCGTTGAACGCCTGCGATCCCATCACCGCGGTGACGGCGACTCGTCGTCCGCCGATGTCGCGGATGCGTACGCGGTCGAAGAGCGGATTGCCGCTGTCGTCGGTCGTGTTCGCGCACACCGTCATCCGGTGCAGCTGGGGCTCGAAGTAGTGCGGCCAGCCGTGGTTTCCGGGCGCTAGCAGGTCGTAGAGGGTGGTTAGGACCTCGCGCTCGATGTGTCCCTTGCCGAGTTGGTAGTAGCCGCTGCCCTCGAAGAAGTCTCCGCAGTCCACGATCAGGCTGTCGGGCCTGGCGGTGTGGAGGTAGGCGAGCATCGGGATGGCCGAGCCGAAGGTGGAGTGGACGTCGGTCGTGGCGATGATCTGCCGTAGCTGCCGGTTCACGGGATCACCTCGCAGATGTCGGCGCCCAAGGCGTGCAGCTTGACGGGCAGGTCGGCGTGGCCGCGTCGGAGCTGTTCGAGGCCGCCGAGAGTGGTCACGCCGCGAGCGGCGAGGCCGGCGATGAGCAGGGCGGAGCCCGTGCGGATGTCGGTGGCCTCCACTCCGGCACCTGTCAGCTGCTGCGGCCCGGCGAAGCGGCACTGCGTGGACGACAGCTCGTCGATCGTGGCCCCGAGGCGGACGAGCTGGGGCAGCAGGTTGCCGTGGCGGCCGGGATTGATGTCGTCGGAGAACAGGTGGGTGCCGGGAAGGGTGAGCGCCAGGGCCATCAGCGGAGGTTCGAAGTCCGCGTCCAGGCCGCCGGGGGACAGGGAGGCGATGGCTCGCAGCGGCCGGCTGGTGGGCTGGGCGTCCTCGGCCTGGACGGCGAGGGTGCCGTCCTTCGCCTCGGCGGGTACACCGAGCCAGCGCAGCGCGCTGACGAGGGGCGCGACGTCGTCGCTGCGGACACCGACGATGTGTGCGTTGCCCCCGCTCACCGCGACCGCGCAGGCCAAGGTGCCGGCCTCGATCTTGTCGCCGGGCACCCTCCACGCGAGCGTGTCGTCGGTGACGGACCGAGGCGGCTGGAGCGTGAGGACGCTCTCGGTGATCCGGCACTCCCACCCGGCGGTCTTCAACGCCTCTACGACACTGAGCGCTTCGGGCGACAGATTCGGTTGGCCCAGGCGTAGCGGCCGTCCGGCAACGACCGCGCGCAGGACAGCAGCGATGCTCGCTCCGCGGGACCGGAAGGGCAGCATGATCGACACCGTGCCGCGTTCACCCGTGGCCGCCTCGACGACGTAGCCGTGGTCATCGACGGTCGTGCGGTCACCGAAGCGCTCGTACACCTTGAAGTGCTGCTCCATCCCGCGCTGCCCGATGGCGCAGCCGCCCGGCCACGGCAAGCGAGCCCGTCCGTAAGCACCGAGCAGCGCCGGGACCAGGTAGTACGAAGCCCGGATGCGCGCAGCGACCTCGGGGTTCGGATCCGGCTGCGGTTTGTCGCTCGGCAAGATCACCGTGGTGTGCGGATCGCTGACCGGACGGGCCGCGTGCCAGCCCGCCTGCTGGAGAAGGGTGAGCATCGTCTCGACATCCGTGTTTGCCGGGACATTGCTCAGGTATACCGGGCGGTGCATCGCCGCAGCGGCGGCCAGCAGGGGCAGGGCCGCGTTCTTCGAACCGTCGACGGTCACTGCCCCGGTAAGCGGAACACTCGGTCGCACGGCGACCACTTCGGCCGCGACTGGGGGAATCCGTACGGCAGGCAACAGTTGACTCCTCTGCTGGGGAAAGTGTGTTGCGAGGACTGGGGGCGGGGCGCTGAACTCGAACTCGGCCCAGCAGCGCTTGCCGGAAGGAAGCGGTTCGAATCCGTGACGATCCGCGAGCGCGGCGACGAGGAACAGACCACGGCCGTCTTCCCCCTCCGCGTCCGGCAGACAGACTTCGGGGATCTCGGAGCTGGTGTCGACCACAGCGATCCGCAGCGCCTTCTCGTGCAGGTCGGCGTCGGCTGTGATCGGGCCTTCGTGTGCGTGCCGAACCGCGTTCGTGATCAGCTCCGAGGCCACCAGCTCTGCCGCATCCAGGAGTTCAGACCCCAGGAAAACTCCCCAATCCCGTATCTCATCCGCGATCTGCTGGCGTGCGGTCGCGGCGCCGGCAGGCGAGCCGGAGACGGAAATCCGGATGTGGTGCGCTTCCATGAGCGGCCTCCTGGATCGGTTCGGCCACTCCACGCAACCGCCGCACGGGCCTCTCGAACCAGGACATGTGCTGGTGCTGCATCGTCTATGCAGGAGCTGCATCACGGTGAACTGCCAGTCCATTACGCTCGGTTGAGCAGGCAGGATCGGCGACGGCAGGAGGAGCCGTGGCACAGATGGCCGAAGCGCAAAGTGAAGCGAGACGGATCGGTGAAGTGATCCGTCAAGCACGCGTATTACAGCGGCGCTCGCAGAAGGATGTCGCCTCTGCCCTGGGCTATCACCAGTCCAAGGTGAGCCGCCTGGAAGGAGGCAGAGGCACGGAGGACGTCCGCGTGCTGCGCGAGGTCGCGCAGGTGCTGGCGATTCCTCCGCACCGCCTCGGCCTCGCCGCCGCTTCGGACATCAGCCCCTGCGACCCCGAGACAGAGGACATGCGCCGCCGTACCGTTCTCGCCGCCGGCATCGCTGCGCTCGCGGCCCCGACCATCCCCGGCACCGCCCACCAGGACCTGGTCCAGTCGCTGCTGCCCGGAGCAGCCCGTGTGACTGCCGAACCGGTGCCGGATCTCCAGAGCCTGCGCGACCAAGTCGCAGGCGTACGACGTCTCTTCTGCACCTGCGATTACACGCAACTGGAGGGCACGCTGCCCGTTCTGATCGGGCAGCTACGGCAGGCCATCAGCGAAAGCCCCGGCTCGAGCGACCTGTCCGGTCTCCTCGCCACGACATACCAGACCTCGGCGAGCCTGTTGCTCAAACAGAGCGACCAGGGCAATGCCTGGCTCGCGGTCGGACGCGCCATGTCCGAGGCCGAACGCTCCGGCGACCCCGTCGTTCTCGCCTCCAGCGTCCGCGTTCACGCCCACGCCCTGGCCCGCGACAGCCACACCGCTCAGGCCATCACCCTCGTCCGGCACACCGCCGACCAGCTCACGGGCTCGTACGACCAGCGGTCCCCGAGGTACCTCGCGGCGCTCGGACTGCTGCTCCTGCGCGGTGTCACCGCCGCCAGCAGCGGCGGTGACCGCTCGGCCACCCGTGACTTCCTCACCGAGGCGAAGGAAGTCGCCTGCTACGTCGCGCTCGACAGTCCCGACGCCTGGGCCAACTTCAGCCCGACCAACGTCGCCCTGCACGGACTCAGCGCGGCCGTCGTCTTCGGCGACGCAGGCGTCGCCCTGGACACCGCCCGACCGCTCATGCGCCGGCACATCCCCGTCCCCGAGCGCCGCGCCGCCCTGTGGATCGAGGCCGGCCGTGCCTACAGCCAGCAGGGACGCCTGGCCGACGGGTACCAGGCCCTCCGCATCGCCGAGAGCTGCGCCGCCCAGGACATCCGCCGCCCGGCTGTCCGCGAGTTGGTGGCCGACATGGCCGCCCGCGACCGCCGCCGTACGCTGCCGGAACTGCACCGCTTCAGTCGTCAACTGGGAGTCCCCGCGTGAGTGATCAGCCAGACCAGCAGACCAAGAAGCCCTTCCTGTACGTCGTCGTGTGCGCCTGCGGCATCGCTGGCGACGTCGGCAAGCTGATCACCACGGCCCAGGAGGCCAACTGGGACGTAGGCGTGGTCGCCACTCCGCAAGGACTCGGCTTCATAGACGCCGAGGCGATCGAGGCACAGACCGGCTACCCGATCCGCTCGGCCTGGCGACAGCCTGGCGACCCGCGCCCGCTGCCGCCAGCCGATGCCATCGCGGTAGCGCCGGCCACCTTCAACACGATCAACAAGTGGGCGTCCGGGATCTCCGACACCTTGGCGTTGGGCATCCTCTGCGAGGCGTACGGGATGGGCATCCCGATCGCTGCCTTCCCGTACCTGAACGCGGCCCAGGCTGCCCACCCCGCGTACGCACGCAGCCTCGACGTGCTGCGCGAGATGGGCGTCCTGATCGGCTCGTACGAGCCCCACAAGCCGAAGGCCGGCGGCGGTGCCGATCGCTACCGCTGGGAGGAAGCGCTGGAGCTGCTCACTCCCGAGCTGTCTGAACCAGCCTGATCAGCGCCGCCGTCCCGGTGGCGCCTGCGGCGGCGGAGTAGCTGCTGTCGGAGGGATCGGGCCAGTGGGGCGTTGTGCGGCGCTGCGGGCCCTGGCTGCCTGCGCGCGAGGGCCAGGAGCGTGGCGCTCGCCGAGGCGGCGGACGCGCCAGGTCAGCGCACGGGCGGGACTGTGGGCGTTGTCCAAGGGGCGTTGGCCGAGCGCCTGGTCCAGGACGGTTGCCGCGTTGTGCCCGGCGGCCTCTGCTTCGGCGAGCACGGTGGTGAGCGCGTCCCAGGCGGGGTCGTTCAGGATGCGCTCGGCATGATCGGGGACCGCCTGCTGGAGGTGGCGGGCGAAGCGCTGCTTCATCTGGAGGCTGGGGGCGCGTTGTGCGAGGCCCGCCAGGACCGGCTCGGCGATCTGCCCGTACGTGATCTGAAGGTGGACGAGGGCCTGTTCGGCTGCCGCTTCTTGCTGGGCGTGCCGGTGCGTGCGATGCCAGTGCATCGCGAACGCCACCGCCGTGAGCACGGTGTCCAGGAGCATCGCGAACCCGGATCCGTCGCCGTCCTGGGGTCTCTCGCGCCAGATTGCTTGGACGCCGCGACGCAGGACGCGGGTGCTGTCCAGGTCGGCTGCGATGCGGGAGCGGGTAGCGCGCTCGAAGGCGAGGGCGGCTTGTTGGAGCTCCGCCTTCACTGCGGGCGGCGCGGTGATCGGCAGCAGCTCCAGCGTTGCGCCGAGCGCGACCAGTTGGCCTTGACCGACCTTCTCGTCGCTGCGGGAGAGGTGGTGGGGAATGCGTTCGGCGGCGGCTGTCGCTTGTTGCCACGGGTCACCCGCCCGGACCGCGGTCGGCTCAGGGCTCGTGGTGGCAAGGCTCTTGCGGATCTTGGGTAGGGACAGGTCGGGGGAGAGGGTGGAGCCCGCATAGAACACCGGCTCGCCCTTGTCGTTGGTGTCCTCGGGCAGGGCGAAGTTGCAGCCGAGAGCGTCGCCGGATGGGCCGAGCTTGAGGCGCACGGTCACACCCGTCGCCTCCAGCAGGGCGAAGAATTCGGCCTCGTCTGCTGCGGCGGCAACCGCGCGGCGCACCCGCAGACGGAGGACATCACGGGTGGCGACCTCCTGGCCCAGGCGCTTGGCCTTGAAGTGCTCCTTGCTAGTCGGGCGTTTGGAGCCGGTTCCGTCGCCCTGCTTCAGCCGCCGAAGCCCGTAGTCGACTTCGATCTCGCGGGCCTCGCGCTGGACCGCGCGCTGGTCGTAGCCGCGCTCAGGGCGCCGGCCGTCCTGCCGGACGAGGGTGGCAGCGATATGGATGTGGTCGTCGGCATGCCGAACGGCCACCCACCGGCATCCCTCCTTGTCCCCGTCGGGAGCGATGCCGGCGGCGGCCACGATGCGGCGGGCGATGTCGGCCCACTGGGTGTCGGTGAGGATCGGGTCCTCGGGTGCGGCTCGGACGGGGCAGTGCCACACGGTGTCTTTGGGTGCCTTGTCGCCGAGCATCTTCACGGGCTGGTCGAGTTGGGCGACGAGCTGGGCCATCGCGTCCTTCGGATCACGGTGGGAGCTGCGGCCGGGGTCGGGGGCGAAGCCGTTCCAGGAGGCCACGAGGTGCGGGTCAATGTGTTCGTTGGCGCGGCCCTTGCCGAAGAGGTAGCCGATCGTGCGGCGTGTGGCGTCCGGGACCGAGCCGAGAATGATCTTGGGTATCACCCGCTCACCGCCCCTCGGTGACCTGAGCGATGGCGGTGTCCAGCTCGGCGACCGACGCCTCGACGCGGTCCAGAAGCCGTTGGACGGTGTCGGGATGGGGCCAGGCGCCGTCCTTGTGGAGGTGCCAGGTGAGCTGGTTGAGGTTGTTGCCGATCTGGCCGAGCTGCCCGTTGGCGGCCATGAGCGCCTTGATCATGGCGCGGTAGTCGGCGACGGCTGCGGTGGGGTCGTCGGAGCGGGCGGCGGCGAGCGAACACTCGGCCACATAGCCACCGAGCGCCATGTGGCTCAGGGCGGCGGCGTTCTTTACGAGGGTGAACTCGTCGTCGTTGTAGCGGGGGTGGACGCGACGATCGCGCAGCTGTTTGTCACGCAGACGGCGACGTTGCACGGGCTTGCGCGACGCGGGCAGCGACGGCTTGCCGGTCCCCATCTCGGCCGGCTCCCCCGGGCCGGCCGACCCCGGTGCCGCCTCGGCGCCGGATGCCTCCGCCCCCTGCGGGGTGGAGGTCGGGTAAGGACTCCTTACCCGACAACTTGCTGCGCTGTTGAGGCCGGTGATGTGTCGTTCTTGCACGAGAAGCTTTCTGATGGTGGGTCTGAAGAAGTCAGACGAACCGGCCTTCACGCCAGGGAGGTTCTGGGACGAGCGGCCGGTTCGCGGTGGGAGATGGGCCTAGAGGGCGTCGGTGCGAGGTCGGTCAAGTTCGGCCTGGAGGGACTCCTTGACCTCGTCGAGTCGTTCGCGACCCACACCCAGTCCCTTGTCGCGGATGGCCTTCTCGATATGGCGGCGGGAGACACGGCCGCCACGTCCGAGCGGAGCGGTCCGACCGATCTCGATGGCCTGGGCGAAGGTGGCGCTCGGTTGCCGACCACGACGTGTGGCTGGCGGCTTCTCGGGATGAGCCACTTGATCCACGGTCTCCTTGGCCACCGTTGTGGCAGCCACATCACGTTCTGGACCGGTGTCCGTCGTGGTGTGGCGATCGGCCTCGGGCGGCTCCGTGTGCGTGGGGCGGCGTTGGACGAGGAGGTAGAGGTGGACCGCACCGGCCAGCGCCAGGGGAGCGATGGCGGAGATGATCCCGACGGTGATGTCGTCGAGCGCGAGCCCTGGACGGCGGGCTTGCTGGTTGAGGCGGATGGCATGCAGCACGTTGGCCCAGATGCTGGTGGCGGTGGCGGTACCGACCAGCGCGGAGACGTACAGCCGAGGGCGCAAGGGCGCGGTGCGCAGGACGAGAAGAGCGCCGATGCCGATGGCGATGAAGCCGTCGATCACGAGAGGGAAGGCGTAGGTGAGAGCCGGGTGGATGTGGCTGGCGGCGGCCATCTGACGCAGGGCGTCGTAGGAGAGCGCGAAGGCGGCCACGGCCAGGAGCGCCACACCTGTGCGGATCGCCGCGGCCAGCGTCGCCGGTACGGAGGTGGGGGCATGGGTGAGCGAAGACAAGGGCGGAATGGCTCCAAGGGGAGGACGGAGGGCTGGTGCGCCCGTGGAGGGCCGGGACCCGTCGCGACTCGTCGCATGCCTGGTCAGAGCAGATGCGGGAGCGGTGATGATGTCGAGTCGACCCGTTGCGGGCAGCTGACCCGTCACGGTGCTGACCTGCACGGCGACGAGTCGCGACGGGTCGTGGCGGGTCAGGCGGCGGTCGTGGAATCCGGCTCGGATTCGGGGCAGTAGCGTGCCCAGGCGTCGGCGAACTGCAGGCGCGTGAAGCCGCGTGCCTGGACGCCGCCGGGGAAGCGGCGGTTGGTCGCGCCGCTGGTGTAGTCCTTTAGCAGGATCTGCAGGCCGCGCGGGGTGAGGCCCTTGTCGGTGTATCCGGGCCAAGGGGACTCGTCATCCTGGTTCAGGATGTCGAGGAGGCGGCTCGTGCGGAGCGCCGATGGGTTGCCCTCGGCGGCGAAGGCACGGCGGATGTCGCCCAGGAGGCGGATGCCGAGGCTGCTGTTGTCCTGGTCCTGCTCGGCCTCGTGCTTTGTCATCGCCTGGCAGGCAGCACGGGCGAGGTGTGGCCATTGGCCGCCGGCGAGGTCGGCGACGGCGATCAACGGCTGCCAAGTGTCGGCCGCGCGGTCCTCGACCGGCATGGTCGGCGTCAGATCCATCGCTTCCGCGTGGAGCGGGGCCAGCCAGCCCACGAGCCTGTCGCGCAGGGCGTGCAGCATGGGGGTGTCCCGTACGGTGCGGAATTCCGCGACCCTCTCGCCCGGCCTACGGCGGCGCATCCGGACCACGACCGAACGGTCCATGATCGTGTCGGGCAGGTCACCGATCCCGGCGAGAGCGGCCATGGCGAAGGTGGGGAACTTCGACACTTCGTGGCTGGGCCCGGAGACCCGCAGAGTGGGCCGGTTGCGCTGATGACCTGCGTTGAGCAGGCCGCGCATCTCCTCGTTCTTCTCCGCGACCTTCACGGAGCCGAAGAGGGTGTCGGCCTCATCGACCAACAGGGTCGGCGGGTTGTCGGTAATCGACCGGAACACCGCGGCGGCTGAGGCGTTGACCGTGATCAGCGGGTCGTGGACAGTCTCGGTGATCACGTCCAACAGGCGGGACTTGCCGCACCGTTTGGCGGGGCCGACGATCGCGAGACGCGGGGCGTGCTGCCACGCCGTCTGCAGGTGGGTTGCCGCCACCCACAGTGTCACCGCCGTGAGGGCGTCGTCGCTCGGCAGTACGACATAGCGCCGGAACTGCGCCCGCAGGTCGGCCAAGACCTGCTCGCCCTCGGACAGCGAAGCGGGGTCGGACGGGGATATGGACGACCCACCTATCGCGAGCTGCGGGCAGGTCGGTTGAGCGCCTTCGGGAGAGGGCATCGGGATGTCGGCTTCCAAGGGGCGGCTCCTTCACTGACGGTCGCCGGCAGGGGCGACCAGATATGGAAAACGGGGCGGGGAATCCGGCAGCGCCGGGTGTGTGGACAACACAGCCACACCTGGTGCGCGAAAGTCCAGACTTGGTTCTGAAACCCTTCACGACTTTTTCGGCAACCCCATGACGGTAGAACCGAAATCCCGGTTGACGAAATCGCCACCAGGATTCGTCGACACCGTCATCGCTCACAGCAGACAGGGAAACGCTTCCCAAGCGACCGGCGCGCAAGCTACAACACACCAATGCCGCCCCGCCCCCTCGAAATCGGACCCGCCGGACAGGCCGCCGCCCAAGCCATCGAGCGCATCCGCACCGCACGCGGTCACTCCCAGCGCCAGCTCGCCGCCCTGGTCACCGCGCGCGGCCGACCCATGACTTTCACCGCGCTCTCCCGCATCGAACGCACGGTCCGGCGCTGCGACATCGACGATCTCGTCGCCATCGCCGCCGCCCTTGACGTCTCCCCCTGCGCGCTCCTCGGCGGTCCCGCCGAGCCCCTGGAGTCGGTCAGCGCGGGCGCAACATAGCCGACGATCGCCGGTTACCCAAACCGGCGATTCTCTGGACCATTGATGCTTACCGGGACGCCCGCCGTGCCGATCCCTGCCAGAAGTCTGGCAATTTACGTGAGGAGTCTTTGCGCCGACCGCCTAAAACCCCGGAGTGCAGAAATACAAGAAGTGCACGCGGGTGGATTCCGGCTGCTGGCCATGCGTAGTTCGCCCATTCTGTCCTGGACTCGAAATTCCCACAGAACGGCCAGTGCCGCCTGTACCGCCCCTGAACGAACCCGACCCGGTTGGAATTGCTGCCGATTCCACCGAGCCGCGAAAGGACCCCGCTTGCCCCACATGGCCACCACCCCTGCCCGCATACAGCGCCCGCACGCTGACACCCCCCTGTCGCGCCTCTACCTCCCCGAGGACATCGCGGCCGTACTCGGCTGCTCCACCTGGTGGGTCAAGGACCGCGCCCGCCGACGGCTCATCCCCTTCACCCGAGTCGGCCGTGCCTACCGCTTCTCGGACGAGCACCTAGCCGAGATCATTCGCATGAACGAAGAGCGTCCCGCCCAGGCTCCGCAGCACCCTGGCGTCATTCGCGCCCCGATTCGGAAGCCGCGCACCCAGCAGCAACTCGAGACGGATGTGCCGACCGTCCGCCTCAAGGCCCGGCCGCCACGCCGGATGGCCAAGTCCCAGTACGGAACCGTGGCTTAGCGCACCCATACGACGGAAGGGAGGGAAATCTGTGGGGTACGCAGAGAAGCGCGGCGGCTACTGGCGTGGTCGCTACAAGATCGAGGACGGCAAGTACGGCACCGTCGCCGATTCCGCGGGCAACGTGGTCAAGTTCGCCACCAAGCGGGAGGCCAAGCAGGCCGCGGACGCGGAAGAGGTGACCGTTCGGCGCGGTCAGTGGCGCGACCCGGGCCTCGGGCAGGAGACCTTCGGCGAGTATGCGAGCCGCTGGTATGCCTCCCAGGACCTGGCCGCCTCGACGATGCAGAACTACAAGCGCCACATCGAGGAGCACCTGCTCTTCGACTTCGAGGACAAGGCGCTCGCAGGCATCCTGCGCACGGACGTCGACGCCTGGGAGAAGAAGGAGCGGGCCGCGTACGCGGCTTCCAGCGTCAAGACCTGGCGCTCGACGCTCCACCTGATCTTCGAGGACGCGATCGACGAGGGCCTGCTCACGTCCAACCCGGCGGCCAGACGACGCGGTCGAGGCAAGCGCGCGGGCCGTTCCCGTGACCGCGGCCCGGAGAAGGTCGTCACCGATGCGCTCGGCATCCTGTTGACCGCTGAGCGGGCCGCCCTGCTGTCCGGCCGCGACGACGAGTTCGTCGCCGTGGTCCTCAAGGGATACACCGGCAAACGGTGGGGCGAGATCGTCGGCCTGGAAATGGAGTTCGTCCGGCCCAATGCCTTCCGGGTCGAGTGGCAGCTGTACGAGCTGGATACCGGCGAGCTGGTGCGCTGCCCGCCCAAGGACGACAGCTATCGCGACATCGACTCGCCGGACTGGCTGTCGGCCCTGGTCTTCAACCACATCGCCCGCTCGAAGCCGACACCCTGCCCCTGCCACGGCAGGACGTACGTCTTCCGAGGGCAGGGCGCTGCACGCACCGGCGGCCACCAGGGCGCGAAGGTCGTCGATGTCGCCCGCCGTGCCGAAGTCTCCACGGGCACGGTTTCGAACGTCCTCAACCACCCCGACCGTGTGCGCGAGGACACCCGCGTACGTGTCGAACTCGCCATCGCAGAGCTCGGGTTCGCACGCGGAGGCGTCATGTCAGAGCACGCTGCTCACTGGCGCCGCAACGGCTTCGCGACCTGGCTGTTCACCCCGGCGGTCTCCGGTTGGTACCCGAAGAAGGCACCCCAGGAGGCCCGCCCGGTGCCGATCCTCGGCGAGCCGTGGCCCGGTGTCCCGGCCCGAGGCCGAGGCGCTGCTGCGCGGGCGGACGCCTGCTGGCTCCCGATCGCGAAGGGCCTCACGCCGCACGGCCTCCGCCACACCCACCGGACGATGATGGAGGACCTCGGCACCGAGAAGGTCCTCATGGACGAGCGCATGGGCCACATCGACGGCTCGGTCTCTGCACGCTATGCGCACGTCACTCCAGGCATGCGCAGGCGCCTTACGGTCGGCCTTACCGAACGGTGGGAGGCGGCGCTCGATGCGCGTCGGGTCATGTGCTCGACCTCGCCAGTGCGTGTTCTCGATCGCCTTTTGAGGTCGAGGGGATAGAGCGGCTAGCAAGTCGCGAGAGGCGGGACTGTCGTTGGGACAGTCCCGCCTCGTCGTTTTGAGCTGCTAGTCGTCTGCTCCCAGCGATGGGTCAGGTCCGAAGCCGGTGACCTTCATGCGGGCGAGCCCGCCGGGTGGACTGGTCAGCATGCCGCTCACTCGGACGGGGATTCCGGCATCGTGGCAGTGCACGGCTGTGTGATAGTCGCTGTCAGCGAGGTCCATCCATACCGTGCGGCTGCGGCGTTGAATGAGCGTTTGGACCCCGACGCGCCCGGTGTCGTCATCGGGGTGGCGACTGAGGTCTGTGACCACGCCGTAGATCAAGTGCTCCCGCGTGTAGACCTTGGTCTTGAGTTGTTCGGACACCAGGTCGACGATCTCGATCGCATCGCGGTTGAACTCAACGCGCGCTGGCGTACCGGGCGGTGGTGCAGCTACGCGGGACCAGTTGAATGCCACGTCGAGCGCACTGACGGACTCGGTGTTCACGACTTTGGCGAGGGCCTGACACAGTTCGTAGGAGACCCCCTCGCCGATGGAGTCATTGATCTCGCTGGGCGTGGGTTCGTGGTCAGCGCCTGCCATGTCTTCAAGTACGCCTAGTGCGCGAGACATCGTGGCAGTCACCCGGCGGTCGAAGAGAGTCTCCTCGACCTGGACGTCGATGTGATCCTGACGGGGTGAGTAGACGTCCTCGGGGGAGCGTGCCTGGCTGATGATGGGCACGATGTAGGAGCCGCGACGAGTCTGGCCCAGGCGAACCTCTCGCGCCTGATCACGCGCCCGAGTCGGGAAGTTCCGGAAGTGCCCTTGGCGCCGGATCGTTGCCGCGGCTGAGGCCACCCGAAGTCGTTTGGCGGAGACGAAGAGTTCGTACCCGGACTCCAGCGGGATCGATCCGTCGCTCATTGATGGGTGGGAGGCCCGGAGGTCAGTGACGTCGTTGTAGACCGTGGCGATGGCGTCGTGGACTGTCTGGACGTCTTCGAACTCGACCCTTGCCAGGTCCTGGGTGAGGATCCGAGCCCTCTTGGCGAAGTCTGGTGCGCCGGGCTTCATCGGGACCAGGACGACTTCGTCCGCCGGCCCTGGAAGGCTCCATAGTTCGGCTACGTCCCCGCCCGATACCGGGGCCCATCCGGTGACCTTGAGGTAGCTGCGAATCTCTTCGGGGCCAAAGTCTGGGGTGATGTCCGCCATGTCAGCTCAACCCCAGACCAGCGCTGTTGGTCATGCGACGCGCAGCATCGAACATGGTCCCCATGGCCTTCACGGTGAGCTCCTGGTGCTCAGGAAGGTGGATTGCGGTGGTGGAGCCACCAGGGGCGTGTCCCATCCCGTAGAGAGAGGACCAGTAGCCGTGGCAAGCAAGCACTATCGAATCCGGCTGGTGGACGACCCAGCGGCCGATGTCGGGCGGAACTATGAGCAGTGCAAGGTGACCAGGCGCTGAGCGCTCTGGGTCACGTAACTTGTCGTAGGTCTCAACGTCCAGGTCGAAGCTGTAGCCGCTTCTGATAGTGCGCGGGCTCTGTGTGCACTTGAGCTGGATATCGACCATGAGGCCGCGGGAACGGAGTGTGACGTCGACCCCGTCCTTGTCCACGTTCCAGTCGCAGATGGTGTACCCGCCTTGCGTTGCTAAGGCATGCACGTAAGCGCGACTGACTTGCTCCTTCTGCCAGCTCGTTGCCTCAGCAGCCATGCTCACCCCCCGGTAGCGTGATCGCGAGGATAAGTGGGATCTGCAAGTGAGGGAATACCGCGTACGCGGGCCATCTTCCGGCGCCCCTGTTACGGGCACCTTGGTTACCGATTGGCGAACGCACAGGTTCAGCGGCGTGAGGGCTGATGTGCGCTGGGTGCGAGATGCAGGACCGTCTGGGAGACCCCGACCAAGATCTTCTCCCAGATTTCTCCCAAACGATCACCGCAGACGCAGGAAGGGCCTGATCCTCAGAGAGGATCAGGCCCTTGACCTGGTGTTTCAGCTGTCGGGGTGGCGGGATTTGAACCCACGACCTCTTCGTCCCGAAGCAACTTGGGATGGGCGCTGTCCTTGGGGTGATGTGCTCGTTACGTGCGCTGATGGTCCGCTGGCGTCCACGGTTGTTCGCGGTTGTGCGCCGCGGTTGTCACGCAGTTAGACACTCACCTCGCATGAGCGAGCTCGACGTCCCCGATGCAAGTCACCGCATGGCTGCGATCAAGGCGCCGACGCCCATGAGGAGGGTTCCGATGCCAACCATGAGTGCGCTGGCATTGACGAAGGGCTTGTCATTATTCTCGGGGCGGAGGGGAGCGTTGGGCGTTTCCACAGCGTTCCTTTCGACGTGTGCCCATTAGGGCGCCGTGTGATGACCTCGCCCGGGTCTGGCGAGACATGACGGGCGAGGTCATCTCCTTCGGCAGCGAACCTACAACGCTCCTGACCTGCGGCTTGTCTAGTAGAATTTCTTTAGGATGCCGTGAGCCCGCACCATCGCAGGGGTGGTTACCCACCTCTGAAGTCGGTGATGAACATAGAGGCAATCTCGCAATTCCATCCAAATCGGATGTTTAGACGTCGAGATTCTTGGCCGGAAATCGTCGGAGGGTTTTCGGTGATATCAGCCGAGATTTCTGCCTTGCCCCCACCTTCATCACGGACATCAACCACCACTCACCCCAGCTCCCATCCTGTCCGCCGTCGACCCAGACGCTTGTGGAGCGGGCGTGGTTCATGGCCCACAGGTGGAGCGCGCCACTATACGAACGACCGAGACGAATTTCCGCCGGGTACTGGTCCGGCCCATGCGAAACGGAGCCTCTTCGGTCTGTGCAGGAATGCTCTGCTAGCGGCTGATCGGAACCTCATAGACGATCTCGCACAGAGCGGCGGGCACCACGATGTCCGCCGTCTCCACGGGCTGGCCCTCGTCGCTGTAGTAGGTCCGGCGAATGTGAGTGACCAGCGCCGCCTTCTGGATACCCAGGAGCGACGCCTCCTCGGCGGTCGCCTGCCTCGGCTCCGGCTGCTCCACAGCGTGGCTAACGGTGATGCCGATCTCGGCCATGCGGTTCACGACTCCCGCCCCGGCGTGCGGGCCTCCCTCGGGGAGGACGACGAGAGTGCCGCCGGTGATCTCGTACGGCTCCCAACTCGTCGACAGCTGAACCGGCTTGCCGTCGGCGAGGAACTCATAGGCGGTACGGACGCACAGATCGCCCTCGGCAATCCCAAGACGCGTGGCGACCTCGGCCGGCGCCGGGACTTTGGCATCGGTCCGACTTTCCCAATCTCCCTGCCTGCCTACAGCCTTCATGTCCGCGCGGAACGGGGAGCTCTGGGGCTGCTCGCGCGCAGCTGACCGGACAACCCGCACACGCTTCCGGGGCTCGGCAACGTAGGTACCAGAACCGGCGCGCCCCTCCAGCACTCCCTGGGAGATCAACAGCTCCTGGGCCCGACGGACCACGTTCTCGCCCACGCCGCACTCCTGGGCGATCTGGGCGCGGGACGGGAGCCGGTCTCCGGGCGTCCACTCGTGCTCCGCGACCCGCCGCCGCAGTACGTCGGCGATGCGGAGATAAGGCGGCTGCTCAGACATATGGAAAATCTAGTCCACTAGCTCTAATCTAGTTAACTAGCTTAACTCAAAGTGATCGCCGGTGACGGAGGCTGCCCTGTGCCTGCTTCAGACGTGAGCGCGGAGGCCATCGCAGCTCGGTTATCGGCCCTCGGGCTCTCCACACGCGTGGAGGAGCACGACCGAGACACGTGGATCGAAGCGGAGGTGCCGGAATCGCTCTCCGTCGAGTCATGGCGGGAGGCCCTGGAAGTGGTGGCAGAGGCCGACCGGTTTGGCCTTCTCGCCACCAGCTTGAACGACCGCACCCTCTGGGCGGTCGTACGCAAGACGGTCCCGACGACGGGCGATGTCGGCGGACCAGGCCATCAGCGATAGGAGCTTGAGCAGCGTGTTCAACCGCATCGAACGTGCCCTCCTACTTGTCTGTGAGGAGCGTGCACGGCAGCACCCGACTGCCCTACCTCGCCCCTGGTACGCCATGGAGGGTGCCTGCTGATGCCACCCAGCCAGCGCCCCCACATCACGTACACGGAAGCTGTCCCCTACCGGTCTGGCGCGTGCCGGATCGGTACACACCACGCATGCGCGGAGTCCTCCCCCGCCACAGCACCCGTTGACGTTCCCGTGGTCTACGAGACCTGCGGTTGCCCCTGCCACGCGACGGCCATGGAGGTACTGCGGTGAGGGGATGGGCCCACAGCGGCGCGATGGTCGCCCCGGTGGAGATCACCGCAGCCAGCGTCCAGTGCGGCGACGTCATCCAAGTCGGCGGCCAGCTCTGCCGAGTCGCCGACCTCTTCCAATTGCCCCAGGGCTGCAAGCAACTCGTATTCGAGACGGGCGAGCTGCTGACCATGCACCCGCGAACCCGACTCGTCGCGCTTCGGATGACGAGAAGACGGTGATCAAGCCCATGCCTTCTCGTCGTCACGGCATCGCCAATGACCTCCGCACCCAGATCACGACCGGTCGACTCAAGCCCGGCGAGCGCCTCCCCTCCGAGACCCAACTCTCCGCCAAATACGAGGTCAGCACTGCGACGTTGCGGAGCGCGCTGGCAATGCTCCAAGGAGAGGGCCTAGTCGAGAAGATCCACGGCAAGGGCAACTTTGTCCGTCGCTCCCTCCGCAGGATCACCTACGTTGGCGGATGGGGCGCACAGGCCTCGCAGTCTGCCCCTGACGCAACTCTGCGCATCACAGTCAGCACCACCAAGATCCGGGCGCGGGGTCATCTGCCAGATCTCTTGCAGGTGCCGACTGGTACCCCCCTGACGGAATTCCACTGCGTCAGCTACGAGGCGAAGTCGCCGCACAGCCTGGCCCGCATCTACGTCCCTCGCGACCTGGAGCCGGCCACCGTGCTCAACGAGCCGCGCCCATACGAGGGGGCAGAGGCGAGATTCGCAGCACTGCGCCCGACATCGGCGGGAGTCCGGGAGACAGTCAGCGCTCGCCTCCCGACACCAGACGAAGCCTCAACCCTTCGAATCAGCGCTGCCCTGGCGGTTCTCGCGATCACACGCGTGACAGCCGACATCACTGGGCGCGTGGTCGAGGCCGCGCTCCTGGTGCTCCCAGGGGACCGCGCCGATGCGGTCTTCACCACCCGCCATGTGACCGACGAGGGATGGACGGAAAGATGACAACCCGAAACGAGCTGCGGCTCCTCCCGTGGTCGGGGCCGGAAGGCAAGCCCTGCTACCTCAGCACCGACGACAGCGATGGCCACATGTCCCGCTTGGCGGACAACATCGAGGCGGTACAGCTCGGGATGGCAGCCGAACTGCTGGAGCAAGCACTAGAAGCACTGAGCGATGAGCACGCCGAGCTGGAGGCGGTTCGGCTCCTGGTGACAGACCTGACGGGAGCCTTGCGGGACGCGCTTCGCGTAGCGACCAGCCGCGGTCATCTCTTGGCAGTGAGCGAACCTGACCGCTCCTGAAGGCGTAGCCACGTGGCGAGGACTGCTTGTGAAGAGCACTCGCGGCGGCCCGCTGCTCGACACGGTCTGCGGTAGCTGGACCACGGCACCGGTGCCATGGTCACGACGGTGCAGTCTTCGGTCACACAAGAGGACGGATCAGAATCACTTCTATCGGGGGCTAGCAGTTCAATCAGACCCCCACATCAGCAACGTGCGGCAGATAAGGTGCTACCTAGCGTCAGGATCTTTGTACCCAGCGAAGTTGAGGGGCTGAGTTGACCTACCTATACGAGCAGCTGGACCCCGAACGGTTCCAGCACCTCAGCCAGGCTCTTATTTCCCTTGAATATCCTGGAACCCAGTGTTTTCCCGTTGGCCAGAGAGATGGAGGCCGAGATGCGGTTCAGCTCTTCGCTAATCAGCAAGGCGATTACCGTATTTTCCAGGTGAAATTTGTCAGGAATCCGTTCATTGTTGAGGATGTGCACAAATGGTTTGTCGAAACCATGGAACCCGAAGTCCCTAAGATTCAGGAAATCCTCAACAGGAGAAAAGGGGCGATCGAGTACATCCTGGTATGCAACGTCCCGGGGACTGCCTTCCCCGGAGCAGGTTCGATCGACAAGTTGAACCACCTGCTGAATGCTGAGAGCACTGTCCCCATTCGTGTCTGGTGGAGAGACGACCTCGATCGAAGGTGCGATGGCCATGCAGATGTGAAGTGGTCATACCCGGATATCTTGCGTGGGACTGACCTACTCCAGTCGTTGGCAGAATCAATCGGGTCAGATTTGCTGGGCAGCCGTCTTGATGCCTTGCGTAGTTTTGCCACTGAGCAGTTCGAGATGGATAATGAAGTGCGTTTCAAGCAGGTCGAGCTTAGCAATGAGATTTTGAATCTTTTCGTTGATGTTCCTGCTGTGATCCCAATGGTGCATTCAGATGGTAGGCGCAAGGAAGAGAAGCGCGCACTTGAGGTTCGCGAAGCAGTCATTCAAATTTCCAACCAGGGCGAACCGAGTATTGATCGCGATGAGCCCATTGGCGCAGCAACGCTACTCCTGCATGACGTTATAGCGCGACTGTCTGATCTAGTTATCTTGGAAGGTGGTCCCGGCCAAGGTAAATCAACCTTGGCGCAGTATGTGTGTCAAGTGCACAGGATGCGCGTGCTAGGACGAGCAGAATTTGAAACTCTCCCCGCACAGCACCGTCCAAAAGCTGTCCGGTTCCCTATTAAAGTAGATCTCCGAGAATACGCGAGCTGGTTGGCCGGGAATGACCCATTCAGCCAGGAAGCGGGCGCAACTAGGCCAGCGCAATCGACGAAATCCCTCGAATCCTTCATCAGCGCTTTGATTAGTGAAGTGTCAGGTGGCCGCACATTCACAGTGGATGATTTGTCTAGCGTTGCGCGTTCGAGTTCACTCCTTATTGTGCTTGATGGCTTGGACGAAGTAGCGGAAGTGCGCCTTCGGAACGAGATGGTCAAAGAGATTAGCTCGGCGGCCCGCAGGCTGAAGGAGTCAGCGGCTGCCCTGCAAATGCTTGTTACTACTAGGCCGTCCGCACTTGCAGAAGTCTCAGCCTTTCCTGCAAAGCTATTTCAGCGATGGACTTTGACGAGCCTGGGCCGTCCTCTAATTGAGCAGTACTCCGAGCGATGGGCTAAATCGCGGCGCCTCAAACAAAAGGAGAAGGCTAGCCTCCGGCGGACACTGGCGGAGAAGCTTGACCAGCCGCACATGCGTGATTTGGCGCGGAATCCGATGCAGTTGGCCATTCTTCTTACAGTAATTCATACGCGTGGGGAGGCCCTTCCTGACAAGAGGACTGCACTGTATGACTTTTACATCGAACAGTTCTTGGCGCGCGAGGCTGAAAAAAGTGAGACTGTAAAGAAACGCCAAGAGATTTTGATTGACCTGCATCGCTATCTAGCGTGGATGCTTCATAGCGAGGCGGAGACCGGCAGGGCCCTAGGGAAGATTGATGCTAATCGACTTCGCGAAGTGATCAGAGAATATTTGATCTCCGAGGGAAGGGACCCCTCCTGGGCCGAGGAACTATTCACAGGACTTGCCCAAAGGGTTGTATTCCTTGTTGGGGCCGTAGAAGGGCTATTCGAGTTTGAAGTTCAGCCTTTGCGAGAGTACTTCGCTGGCAAATTTTTGTACGAAACGGCACCATATAGCCCTGTGGGCAGTCCGAGACGCGGCACTAAGGATGAGCGCTTTGATGCTGTAGCCCGGAATACTTATTGGTTGAACGTCACTAGATTCTATGCCGGTTGCTTCAGTAAGGGTGAGCTACCGGCCCTCGTAGATCGCCTAGAGGTCCTCTGCGCTGATAATGACCTAGGGCTGACGTCGCACCCCCGTTCCCTTGCGGCCACACTTGTGGCTGACTGGGTCTTTAGCCAAAACCACAGGAGCCTTAAGAAGGTAATTGAACTCATTCTGGATAGAGATGGATATCGCTCCCTCCTCGGAGATGGACGGTACAGTCATGGTGGTGAGGAGCCGATTTCCCTTCCAGATGACTGCGGTCGTATTGAACTGCTTGAGCGTTGCATGGGAGTTCTTCAGGCTGCTCCACCTCGCGATATTCAGGTATCAATTACTGACCTTGCTCAGAAGAACGGTACGCGGGAGGAGGTCCGCGAGCTTTGGGAGAGCGGGTTTCCTAATTTGGAATCCGCAAGCGCAAAGATCTCGTGGGTTTGGTCAGGGCACTTTCTGGGGGTACTTACGTCCTACAGAGACCAAGATTTGCTTGAAATCTTCACTCAATTCGACGTTGTGCTGGATGATGAAGTAGTGAAGGCTTTGATGGCATCCGCAAAGGCGGGATTCTTCGTTCAGCGTCCTGATCTCTTGGCGGAATACAAGGAAAGAATCTGCGACGGCTACATCTCCGGTTTTCGCTTCCTGCGCCCCAGCAAGTACAGCGTTGATCTACTATGTGCGGCGTTGAACCCGCTTGCTCTCTTTAGGTACAGTCGTGATGGCCGTAGCACTTACGCCGAAAGCCTCACGAGGAGATTTGGAATCTCATTGCCACAGAACGGGCTAATTTCTGTTGCGGATGTAACAATTGATGGTGTAGCCGAATCATTCCAGGAACTCCTGGAAAGCTCGCAGGAGGAGGGTGCTCTGGAGCCGGGCGGCGTATTTACTAAGTACGTTGATACGCTGGGTTTGCTTATTGGGGAGCGCTGGCCAGTTTGGTCGACGGCATGTGCTATTGCGCTCCTAGCTCCGAGAGGTAAGCGAACTGGGGGCATCACTAGATTGTTTGATGGGTCGGCCAGTGTGATGGATCGGATCAGATGTGCCCGTCTGCAAGCTGGGAGTTCGAGCTGGTGGAAGAGGCAACTTGAGGAAGCAGACGCAGAACAGCGGAAGATTTGGGCGTTTGTGGCACTCTGCTTGTGCGGGCCTGCGACGCTGTCCAAGCTTCACAGTGAATTGGATGCTGTAATCGACGACCTCGATAGGCGCGACGCGATGCGGCTATTCGATGGCGTAGATCAGATTAGAGGTTGGTTGGGTAAAGTTCGAGATGTGCGTGTTGACCTGCTGCCGGACTCAATGAGCCCACGGCTTGCCGCTGCCCTTACCTTGTGGGCAGATGATTCTGCGCGTGAGATAATTATTAATAGATACCTGACCCCCTATAAGGGAAATGACGTGGCGGTTATGCAGGCTATTTTCGCTGCCACGATGCAAAGGATTCAATCCGGGGTGGCTGATTGGGCTGCAGAGAGTGAACGAATTAAGAGAGCATATCGGGTAGGGGGTATGGCCATCGGGCATATGGGGTACTTTCGTTCTGCGGTCGATATGCCAGTCGAAATTGCTCGCAAGATTGCCAAAAATTCTGTCGCGTATCCGATTTTCCTGGTCCGCATGGCGGAACTTAGCGTCAAAAGGGATCTAGCTGGGAAGACTGTTCCCCTGTCGAAAGTGGCGCAAGAGGGCGGCTGGTTCGAGGAGCAGTAAGGTCGGCGGAAGGGCTTTGGGCTGGAGCTGCTTTGGGGCGAGTGATCATGGCCCCTTAAGCTTCCGGCGAGTCGGGCAGTCTGTGGACCTGCCTGTTAAAGCACGACGTTGGGGCCATGATCTTCGAGGCTCGCCCCAAAGTGGCTGCCTAAAGCCGTGGAGCCGACCGCCCCAGCCATAGAGGGTGTCTGCCACTTCATGCCCGCAGTTCGCGAGCGCGCCGCCTGGCGCGGCCAGCCGGGGCGGAGACAGGAGGCAGGCCGCGCCGTCGAGGCGGCGCGCGCCCGCGCTGTGCGCGGGCCTTGATGAAGTAGGGAAAGTTCTATCGCGCTGGCGTCAGGCGCTTGCCGTCGTGGCTTCGCACGTGAGGGCCTGCCCCATCGAGGGCATCCAGGAGCCGGATCGCGTAGACCTCGGACATCCAACCGGCGACCTCTTCCGGTGTGAGCCAGTCGACCGCCGTTGATTCGCTGGATGTGCGCTCGGTGCCGCCGACCGGCTTGCAGCGGAAGACCAGCGCCACGATGCCTCGGGTCGTGTTCTTGTAGACCCCGGTGAGCTCGTCCACCTCGATGTGGATGCCTGTCTCTTCCAGGACTTCGCGTCGTACGCCCTCTTCGGGGGTCTCGTCGAGTTCGAGCACACCGCCAGGGAGTTCCCAAGTGCCGTTGTCCGCGCGGCGGATTGCCAGGAGTCGGCCGTCCTCGCGTACCACTACTCCGGCTACGGACACGGAGTGCAGTGGCGTTGACTGGCCTTCCTTGGCGCTGTTACTCATGTACAGGAGCATAGGAGGAAGAGAAGGACTATGGGAACTGCGGTAGGAGAGGGGAGGGCCGGACCCCGGTACGTGCAGATCGCTGACGACATCGTTCAGCAGATCCGGGCGGGAGTCCTTAAGCCTGGTGACATGGTGCCGAGTGAGTCGGAGCTCGTGGAGCGCTACGGCGTGGCCGGCGGGACGATTCGCAAGGCCATGGTCGAGGTGCGGGCCAGTGGGCTCGTCGAGACTCGGCACGGCAAGGGCTCGATGGTGAAGGATCGGCCGCCGGTGCGGCATCGGTCCTCGGATCGCTTCCGGCGTTCGCTTCGGCAGGAGGGCGGCAAGGCCGCGTACCTTGCCGAGTCTGCGCAGTCCGGTGCCACCGCCAAGGTCAGCGTCCTGTACATCGGGCCCATGGAGGCCCCCGCGGATTCCGCCGAGAGGTTGGGCGTCGAGCCCGGCACTCAGGTCCTTGCCCGGCGCCGTCTCTACTTCCGTAACGGCACCCCCGTCGAGACCGCGTCCTCATATCTGCCGTGGGACGTCGTGAAGGACATCCCCGAGCTGTTCGCCGAGAACCCCGGCCGCGGCGGCATCTACGCCCGACTCGAAGACCACGGCCGCGAGTTCGCGGAGTTCGTCGAGACGCTGCAAGCGCGTCCGGCTTCGAAAGCGGAGGCGACCGAGCTCGCGCTCAGCCCCGGAGCTCCGGTAGTTCATCTGATCCGTGAGGCCCGGACTATCGAGGGTCGTGTGGTCGAGGTCTGCGACACCCTCATGGCCGCTGACCAGTTCGTTTTCGAGTATCGGATCCCTGCCGCCGACTGACGCCCCCTCAACTCCTCGCAGCCCGCCGTGACTTATTCGTCGCGGCGGGTTGACTCATATATAGGAGTGATGCACTCTTCTTCATGTCACTCCTATACATGAGTGACGGAGTCCAACATCTCTAGAGGAGTGATCCGCTATGCGTCAGATCCCCGTCGACACCTCCACCGCCACCGTGATGGTCGCCAAGGCCCCGCAGCCCAAGGTCAAGGACCGCCGGACCGGTGAGCTCGCCCAAGACAGCGAGACCGGAGCCCAGTTGATGACCGTGGACGTGATGTTCGCGGCCAACGACGCGGTCGAGATCCTGTCCGTCACCGTCCCTCAGCCCGGCATCTCCGACGAGCTGGCCATGGGCACCCCGGTCGCCCTCACCGGCCTGATCGCCCGCCCCTGGGAGAACGAGTTCAACGGGCAGAAGCGGCACGGCATCGCCTTCCGCGCCGTCGCCGTCACCTCGCTCACCGGTGGTGCCACGAAGCCCAAGGCGGCCTGATCATGACCGGCTTCACGGTCGCGCTGCTTCTGCTGGTCGTCGCCTCCGCAGTGATCCTGCGGAGGCGGCGCCCCGCCTGGTACTGGGTGAGCTTCGGCGTCACGTTCGCCGCGTTACGGGTCCTGGTCCGGTACGCCTCGGTCATGGAGGCCTGCGGGCTCACCGTCCCGCCCTCGCGCTGGCGCCTCTCCCTCGCCCGGATGGCCAACCGCCCGGTGCCTGAGCAGCGCGCTCCTCGCATTCTGCGGCTGCGGCCCACTCGTACCGGTCTCGTCCTACGCCTAAAACTCCGCCCGGGGCAGGACGCGTTCGATGTCTCGGCCGCCACCGATCGGCTTCGCCACTCCTTCGGGGTGTACGGCGTCACCTCCCGCGAACTGCGCTCCAGCATCGTCGAGTTGAGGATGACCGGCTACGACGTACTCCAGCGGGTGAAGATGCCCGCCACGACCGACAGCCGCCCGATGCGCATTCCCGTCGCCCTGCGCGAGGACGGCGCTGTGCACTACCGCGACTACCGGGCCGTGCCGCACGGTCTCACGCTCGGCGCCACCGAGTCGGGCAAGTCCGTCTATCAGCGCAACCTCGTTGCCGGGCTGGCCGCGCAGGACGTCGCCCTCGTCGGCATCGACTGCAAGCAAGGCGTCGAACTCTTCCCGCTGGCCCGGCGCTTCTCCGCCCTCGCCGGCAACCAGGACACCGCCCTCGAACTACTCGACGTGCTCGTCTCCCACATGGAGGCCGTCTACGAGCTCATACGCGCCGAGCAGCGCATCAGCGTCGGCGTTCCCGATGCGGAGATCGCCGCCGACATCTGGGATCTGCGTGAGGATCTGCGGCCCGTACCCGTCGTCGTCCTGGTCGACGAGGTCGCCGAACTCGCCCTCTACGCCAGCAAGGACGAGGAGAAACGGCGGGATCGGATCATCACGGACCTGGTCCGCCTCGCCCAGCTCGGCCGCGCCGCCGGGATCTATCTGGAAATCTGCGGACAGCGCTTCGGCTCCGAGCTCGGCAAGGGAATCACGATGCTCCGTGCCCAGCTCACCGGCCGTACCGCCCACCGCGTGAACGACGAATCCAGCGCCAACATGGCCTTCGGCGACATCGCCCCGGACGCCGTCCTTGCCGCCATCCAGATTCCCACCGAGACACCCGGCATCGCCGTCACCGGCGACTCGTCCGGCGGCTGGGCCCGCATCCGCGCCCCGCACACCTCGCTGCGCGAAGCCGTGAACATCTGCAACCGGCACGCCGACCGCACCCCGGACCTGCCCGAGCTGGCACCCTTCCGGCCCGTCGTCGCCCCGCTGCCCTTGGCCCACGCGCCGCTCTCCAAGGCCGCCACCGCTACGGCCTGACCACTCCCGCACCACGGTCGGCGCGATCGCATCCGCGCCACGTCCCTACCCCGCCCATGCCCAAATCCGGAGGTGAACCAGTGGACGCCTACGAGGACTTCAACCGCACAGTGCAGCTGCTCGGCGCCCTGGCCCTGTACGCCGACCTGCCCGACGCCGACGAGGAGTTCGTAGCCGTCACGGGCGCGGCTGTCGCCGCCTCGCTGCCCCGTCGTGTTCTCCCGCCGCTGCCGTCCGAATGTGACCCGACCGACGGGCCGGACTACCCCGGCGAGGGCTCGTAATGGCCCGGCCCGCGGTCCGACTGGATGCCGTCCTCGTACAGGCCTTCATCGCTGGCGCCCTCTCCTTCGCCCACCTGCACGACCTCGCCGCCGCTGCCGGACAAGATGGCTGGAAGGCGTGGGCCTACCCGATCAGCGTCGACCTCCTCCTGGTCGCGGCCTGGCGGCGGCTTCGCAGCGACGGTCCGTCCCGGCTCGCCTGGTGCTGGTTCCTGATCGCCCTGGTGGCCTCCCTCGGGGCCAACGTCGCCACCGCCGGGTTCCTCGACCTGCAACACCCTCCGGCCTGGCTGCGGTTCGGCGTCGCCGGTTGGCCCGCCCTCGCCTTCCTCGGCGGCACGCTGCTCGCCCATACCGCCCACGCACCCGAGACCATGTCGGAGCCGGGTCGGCCGGCACCCACAGCCCCCGAACCCGCACCCGAGCCCCTTGCCGTCTCGGAGCCGGACACCGCCCAAGTCCCCGCGGCCGAGGAAGCTCCCGCGCTACCCACCGCCGAATCAGCGGCCCCGGTCCCGGCCGCCCTGGTCGACCACGCCCGCAAGGTCGCCGACGACCACCAAGCCCGCACTGGCACCCGTATCGACACCGACACCCTCCGGGCCCGCCTCGGCGTCCCGCCCCAGCTCGCCGACGCCATCGCCGCCCAACTCACCTGATCGGAACCCTGACCTGAAAGGAAAACCACCCATGCCCGCCCGCGACCACTTCCACTCCGTGATGCAGATCGGCCCCGTCCAAATCGGCACCCACCGCGACCGCCACGGCCGCACCAAGCACGCCGCCGTGTGCACCGCCGACCGCTGCGGCTGGTCCTCCGACTACGCCAGCCAGTCGGCCGCCCAGCTCGCCGCCCGCACCCACCGCTGCAAGGTCCGCTGAGGAGATCACCGCCATGGATGTCCCGCTCTGGCTCGCCCTGATCGTCGTCGGCTACCTCGGCCTCAAGCTCATCCACCCGCCCTGGTGGCTCGTGATCGTCCTCCTGCTCTGCGGCTACCTCCTCGCAGACAGCCTGCTCGCCCCCGCCATCGACTCCACCGTCAAGTAGCTGCCCGCGAAGGGAGATCCACCATGCTCCGCCCCAAGGTCCCGACCAACCCGGCCCCGACCGGCATCGTCACCCCGCTCGCCACTGTCCCGGCCGCCGTCGTCCAGCACCCCCAGACACCGGCACCCGTCGCCCCGGCTGCTCCCGCCCGGCCCACCGTCCAGCTCACGCCGGGCAGCGTCGTCGCCCTCGTCGGCAGCGGCACCGCCGTCGTCCTGGTCGTCGGCGCCGTCCTGGTCTCGATGCTGCTCGCGGTCGCCATCACCGGCGCCTCGATCGCCATCTGCGCGCTGGTGATCCGCTCCCTCATCACCGCCGAGCACAAGCGCCGCTGACCGGCCCCCGGGCCGCCTCAACCGCCAAGTCTCCGCCGCCCGGGAGCCGTGCCCCTCTCCGAACCAGAGATCCGGAAGGAAGCCCCATCATGACCGCACGTACCCGCCCGCCGTCCAACATCTGCCCGGCCTGCGACGGCTTCGCCTCCGTCGCCATCACCCTCGGCGGCCGTGACCGGCACGGCCACCTGCGCACCATCACCGCCCACTGCCTGGACTGCCACGGCATCGCCACCGTCCGCCGCCCGCTCACGCGGGAGGGCGCCCGTGTCTGACACGCTGCTCGACCCGATCACCCTCGGCGACCTGCTGAGGGTGGCCTCGGCCTTCGACTTCGACCGCTGGCAGGACCAGATCCGCCGTACCGGCGGCTGCTCCGACCCGATCCACCTCACCGGCTGGTCCCTCACCAAGGACAAGACGACCGGCGAGACCCTCCACCACTACTCCACCCAGACCGAGCCCGGCGGACGCCTCCGCCTCGCCTGCGGCAACCGCCGTGCCTCCCGCTGCCCCTCGTGCGCCTGGACGTACGCCGGAGACACCTACCACCTGATCCGCGCAGGCCTGGCGGGCGACGACCGCCGAGACGTCCCCTCCACCGTCCGTGACCACCCGCGCGTCTTCACCACTCTCACCGCCCCGTCCTTCGGTCCGGTCCACAACCGTCCCGACCGTGGCACCTGCCGCTGCGGCACCCACCACCCCACCGACGACCCGGTACTCGGCACCGCCCTCGACCCGACCACCTACGACTACGCCGCCGCCGTCCTCTTCAACAACCACGCGGGCGACCTGTGGATGAGGTTCACGACGCGCCTACGCCGAGAGATCGCCGCCCGCGCCCCACTCACCCAACGCGAACTGAAAGAGTCCGCCCGCCTCTCGTACGGCAAGGTCGCCGAATTCCAGAAGCGCGGAGCCCTGCACTTCCACGCGATCATCCGCCTCGACGGCCCGGACGGTCCCGACACCCCGCCCCCGTCCTGGGCGAGCGTCGACCTCCTCACCGAAGCCATCCACGCCGCCGCGACGCACTCATACACCTCGGCCTCGGTCCCGGCCGCCGACGACCAACCGGCCCGTACGTTCCGCTGGGGCACCCAACTCGACGTGCGTCCGGTCAAGGCGTTCGGTGACGGCTCCGACATCACCGAGCAGGCTGTTGCCTCGTACGTTGCCAAGTACGCGACCAAGGCGGCCGAGAACACCGGCACCCTCGACCGCCGCATCGGCGAACTCTCCGAGCTCGACCGCCACCAGGTCCCGGCCCACGCCCGCCGCCTGATCGAAGCCTGCAAGCTGCTCGATCCGCTCTACCCGGACCGCCGCCTCTGGGCCTGGGCGCACATGCTCGGCTTCCGGGGCCACTTCTCCTCCAAGTCCCGGCGCTACTCCACCACCCTCGGTGAACTCCGCCAGGCCCGCGCCGACTTCCGCGCCGCCCAGGAACGCGGCGCCCTCGGCCTGGACGACCGCGAACCGGACACCGTCCTCGTCCTCGCCGACTGGCAGTACGCGGGGCACGGCCACACGCCGGGGGAGTCCGCCCTCGCCGCGACGATCGCCCGAGACCTCCAGCTCAACCGCGACACCGCCCGTGAAGCCCTGCGCGACCAACACGCCTTGGAAGGAGCCGCAGCATGACTACCGCCCCCGCCGACCTGCTGACCGTCCCGGAAGTCATGGCGCGGCTAAAGCTCGGACGCTCCAAGGTCTACGACCTGATCCGCACGCACCGCCTGGCCTCGATCACCATCGACCGCGCCCGCCGTATCCCCGCTGTCGCTGTCCAGGACTTCATCCGTGACCAAATGGAGGAGGCGGCCTGATGTCGAAGCGACGTAGTAGGGGAGACGGAGGCCTCCATTGGGACGAGAAGCGGCAACGCTGGATGGCCACGGCCAGCCTCGGCTTCGACCCCAGCGGCAAGAGGATCGTGAAGAAGGCCAGCGGTACGACCAAGACGGCTGCCAAGGCCAAGCTCAAGGAGGTGCTGCGGGACTACGAGGACGGCCTTGCGATCGCGCCCACCGGCTACACGGTCAAGGACGCAGTGACGGACTGGCTCAAGTACGGGCTCAACGGACGGGACGCGTCGACGCTCACCACCAACACGATCCTCTGCAACACGCACGTGATCCCCGCCCTGGGCGCCCGGAAGCTGCGGGATCTCAGCGCCGACGACGTGGACAAGTGGCTCGGCGCCAAGTCGAAGGTGCTCAGCACCCGCTCGCTGGAGGCGGTCCGCTCATGCTTGAACCGCGCTGTGAAGCGAGCCATGGCGCGGGACAAGGTGAAGCGCAACGTGGTCGAGCTGTGCTCAGTCCCCGCGGGGCGACCTGGCCGGCCATCCAAGTCCCTCACGCTCAAGCAGGCTGAGGCCGTGCTCGTCGCTGCCGAGGACTCGCCGCTGTACGCCTACTTCGTGGTCTCGCTCCTCACCGGCGGCCGTACCGAGGAGATGCGCCCTCTCCGCTGGGATCACGTCGACCTCTACGGGGATTCGACCACCGCCCCCGAGATCCCGCCGCACCTCGCCGTATGGCGCTCGGTCCGGAGTTCCGGCGACACCAAGACCAAGAAGTCTCGCCGTACCCTCGCGCTACCCGGTCGGGCTGTCGACGCGCTGAAGATCCAGCGGGAGCGTCAGGGCTGGCAGCGTCTCGCGGCCGGTGATCAGTGGAAGGAAAACGACCTTGTCTTCACCTCGGCCGTAGGCACCGAGCTGGACGCTGCGAACGTCCGGCGCGAGTTCCGCAAGGTCCTCGCCCACGCCGCGCAGATGCCCGGTATCGAGATCGATCCTCGTGAGTGGACGCCTCGGGAAACCCGCACGTCCTTCGTCTCGATCTTGTCCGACGGGGGAATCCCGCTCGAAGAGATCTCCCGACTCGTCGGGCACTCCAGTACGGCCGTAACCGAGGAGGTCTACCGGAAGCAGATCCGTCCGGTGATCCAGACGGGCGCCATCGCCATGGACGGCATCTTCGGCACGCCCCCGCCTCCGAAGCGGTAGTCACTCAGATAGACACCCACAACGCCAGAGGGCCGGTACTGAAATCAGTACCGGCCCTCTGACCTGCTGCTTAGCTGTCGGGGTGGCGGGATTTGAACCCACGACCTCTTCGTCCCGAACGAAGCGCGCTGCCAAGCTGCGCTACACCCCGATGTCGTTGTTCCACTGGCCCGCTGCGCAGGCCGTGGCGACATCGATTACTTTAGCGGACCGGCGCCCGGAGACGAAATCCGGTTTCCGAGCACCCCCGGGACCTCGGGGGGAACCCGTACCGGATCCCCCGGGCAAGCCCGAGCCCCGCCTCAGCCGGGCAAGCCCGAGCCCCGCCCCTCAGCCCCCCGCAGTAAGCGTAAGCAGCGTCGCCTCGGGCGGGCACGCGAAGCGCATCGGGGTGTAGCGGTTCGCGCCGCAGCCCGCTGAGACGTGGAGGTACGAGGTGTTGCCCTCCGCCTCGTGCGTCGACAGGCCCTTCACGCGGTCCTTGTCCAGGTCGCAGTTGGTTACCAGCGCTCCGTAGAACGGGATGCACAGCTGGCCGCCGTGGGTGTGGCCCGCCAGGATCAGGGGGTAGCCGTCGGCCGCGAAAGCGTCCAGGGAGCGCAGGTACGGGGCGTGCACGATGCCCATCGAGAAGTCGGCGCCCGTGTCGGGACCGCCCGCCACCTGCGCGTACCGGTCGCGCTTGATGTGCGGGTCGTCCAGGCCCGTGAGGCCGATCTCGTAGCCCTCGACCTTCAGTGCGCCCCGCGTGTTCGTCAGGTTCACCCAGCCCGCGGCGTCGAAGCCGTCGCGCAGGTCCTCCCACGGGTTGTGGATCACGCCGACGGCGGGCGGATTGCCGTTCAGGCCGTGCTTGCCCTGCGACTTCTCGACCAGGTAGCGGGCGGGGTTGCGCGGCTTGGGGCCGTAATAGTCGTTCGAGCCGAAGACGTACGCCCCGGGGAACTGCATCAGCGGGCCGAGCGAGTCCAGCGTCTCCGGCACGCCCTCCGGGTCGGAGAGGTTGTCCCCGGTGTTGATCACGAAGTCGGGGCGGAGGCCCGCGAGCGAGCGCAGCCAGCGCTGCTTCCTGCGCTGCCCGGACACCATGTGGATGTCCGAAACCTGAAGGACTCTGAGCGGTCGCATCCCCGGCGGAAGGACCGGCACCGTGACCCGTCGCAGTCGGAAGAGGCGGGGCTCGATGCCCACCGAGTAGACCAGACCGGCGGCGGCCGTCGCCGTAATTCCCAGGGGTACTGCGTATCGCGCGCGCATCCACCCATCGTGTCAGACCCGAAGGCCCCTTAAATCAGCGGGCGTCGGGCCGTACGCACCTGCGACAATCACCGCATGACCACGCTCAAGTCGAAGCTTCAGGAAGACCTCACCGCCGCGATCAGGGGGCGTGACGAGCTGCGCTCCTCGACGCTCCGGCTGACCCTCACCGCCATCACGAAGGAGGAGGTCTCGGGCAAGACGGCCCGCGAGCTCTCCGACGACGAGGTGCAGAAGGTGATCGCCCGCGAGGCGAAGAAGCGCCGCGAGGCCGCGGAGGCCTTCGCCAACGGCGGCCGCGCCGAGCAGGCCGAGAAGGAGAAGGCGGAGGGCGAGATCCTCGCCGAGTACCTGCCGAAGCAGCTCTCCGAGGACGAGCTCCAGGCGATCGTCGCCCAGGCCGTCGAGGAGGCCAGGGCCGCCGGCGCCGAGGGGCCGCGTGCCATGGGCCAGGTCATGAAGATCGTGAACCCGAAGGTCGCGGGCCTGGCTGAGGGCGGCCGCGTCGCCGCAGTGGTCAAGAAGCTGCTCGCGGGCTGATCAGAGACTCGCGGGCTGATCAGAGAGCAGACACCACGTCTACGTGAACAGACGCGTGCGTACGTGAATGAGGGCGCCCCCTGAAGCCAGGGGGCGCCCTCATTCATGAGGCCAGTGGGTCGGACTGACTACGGAGCGGCGGCCTACCGGCTACCGGCCCCAGCCGCCGATCCCGCCGCCGTCCTCGTTCCCGCCGATGGTGCCCGGCGGCAGGGAGATGTCCGGCCAAGGATTGCCGCCTCCGTTGCCGCCTCCGTTCCCGCCGTCGCCACCCCCGCCGTCGCCACCCCCGTCGTTGCCGCCTCCGCCGCCGTTGCCGCCGCCCGGCTTGTTGTCCTCGTGCGGCTTGTCCTTGTCCTTGCCCTTGCCGCCGTCCGGGATGTGGACGTTGTTGAAGCCCGGCGAGGGCTTGCCCGACAGGGCCCCGCTCATCGCGTCCCGCCAGATCGGACCCGGGACCTCACCACCGAAGACCTTGTCGTACGGGACTCCGCCGATGGTGATGTTGACCATCTTCCGCTTGTGCTGCGGGTCGCCGACCCAGACCGCGCCCGACATGTTCGGGGTGTAGCCCACGAACCAGGCGGCGAAGCGGTAGTCGGTCGTACCCGTCTTGCCCGCGCTCGGGCGGGAGCCGAGGCCCGCCTCCTGGCCGGTTCCGTCCTCGACCACGCCCTTCAGGAGGGTGTTGATCGTGTCCGCCGTCTTCGTCGTCATCGCGCGCGAGCACGTCGACTTCGGCACCGGCATCGACTTGCCTTCCGGATCGGAGATCGACTCGATCGCGATGGGCGAGCAGTACTTACCGCGCGCGGCGAACGTCGCGTACGCGCCCGCCATCGTCAGCGGCGACATCTCCTGGGTGCCGAGCGCGATCGACGGCGCCTGGTCCATCTTCCTGCCGTCGGCCCGCTCGACGCCCATCTTCTCGGCCATCTGTGTCACCGGGCAGATCCCGATGTCGCCGATCATCTCCACGTAGTAGGTATTGACCGACTTCGCGGTCGCTTCCTTCATGTCGTACGGGCCGACCTCGGTCTCGTTCTCATTGGTGAGCTTGTCGCCGCCCGAGTTCACCCACTTCTTGCCGTCGCACGCCGCGACGCTGCTGGGATACGGCATCTCGTACGGAGATCCATAGCTCTTGGTCGGCGGCGTGCCGCCCTCCAGAGCGGCCGCGGCCACGATCGGCTTGAAGGTCGATCCCGGCTGGTAGCCCGCGCCGCCGCCCACCGCGTGGTCCACGGAGAGGTTGATCGTGGTCTCGTCCTTCTTGAAGCCGTAGGGCCGCGACTGGCCCATGCCCAGGATCTTGCCGGTGCCGGGCTGGACGATGGTGGCCGCCGTCGCCACTTCGTCGGTCTGGTTGACGTGATCCTTTATCGAGGCCTGCACGGACTGCTGCGACTGCGGGTCGAGGGTCGTCTTGATCCGCAGACCGCCCTGGTTCCAGACCTTGGCCCGGTCCTCCTTGGTCTTGCCGAAGACCGGATCGGAGAGGAAGACCTCGCGTACGTAGTCACAGAAGAACCCGGCGCCGCTGACCGACGTGATGCAGCCGTTCTTGGGCCTGCTCACCTTCAGGCCGAGCGGCTTATCCTTCGCCGCCTCGGCCTCCGCCTGCGTGATGTCGTGCGTCTCGGCCATCCGCTGCAGCACGGTGTTGCGACGCTTGGTCGCTTCCTGCGTGTCGTTCACGGGGTCGTACCTGCTGGGGGACTGCACGATGCCGGCGAGCAGCGCGGCCTCCTGGACCTGCAGGTCCTTGGCGGGCTTGGAGAAGTAACGCTGGGCCGCGGCCTCGACCCCGTACGCCTGCTGCCCGAAGTAGGTGATGTTCAGGTAGTTGTTCAGGATGCGCTTCTTGCCGAGCTTGTCCTCGACCTGGATCGCGTACTTCAGCTCGCGGATCTTGCGCCCCAGCGTCTGCTGGGTGGCCTCGGCGACCTTCGTCGGGTCGTCGCCCGCCTCCTCGACGAAGACGTTCTTCACGTACTGCTGGGTGAGCGTGGACGCGCCCTGGGAGACTCCGCCGCTCTGCGCGTTCTGGTTCAGCGCGCGCAGGATGCCCTTCGCGTCGACGGCGCCGTGCTCGTAGAAGCGCGAGTCCTCGATCGCGACGATCGCCTTCTGCATGTACGGCGAGATCTGTTTGAGCGGCACCACGGTGCGGTCACGTGAGTAGACAGTGGCGATGGAGCCGCCCTTGTTGTCCAGGATCGTGGTGCGCTGACTCAGCGGCGGCTGCTTCAAGTTGGAGGGGATGTCGTCGAATCCTTCGACCGACCCCTTCGCCGCGAGGCCGAGCGCGCCGACCGCGGGCAGGGCGATGCCTGCCAGCACGGCTCCCGCGAGCACGCTGACACCTAGGAACTTCGCGGCCTGCTGAGTTGGTGACAGACCACCGCCGGAGCGCTTCTTTCCCATGAGGGCAGCCTACGTTCTGATTCGCCGGACACGCCTCAATGCCTTGGCCTAAGCTGCTCTCAACTGTCACAGCAGTGCGGTTTGGCAACACTCCCTCACCCCATCGGTCCCGAATCCCGAGTGGGGTCCCCTCTTCTTCACGAGGTTCGTCACGAGCTCGGATCGCGTTCGGAATGAGCTCGGGGAAGTGCCCGAAATCGCCTCATGCGGCATCCGATGCCCGTTGTGGCCCAGCTGAAGTGCCCGCATTTGCCGGGTTAATCACGCATGTCGCCAGCTCACTCCGTCGGGTGATCTGCCGCTTACGCATAGTCCGTTCGGGCCATTCAAGATTGGGCCCGAAGGGGGTGTTGCGCTGTGCCCACCTTCCGTAACGTCCTCAACTGGCGGCGGTGAATATGCCGCTGCCGCCGTGGGGGAGCCTCGATTCGGGAGAGGACGGCGCCGGTATGGGCTGGGTAACCGACTGGAGTGCGCAGGCGGCCTGCCGCACTACCGATCCAGATGAACTGTTCGTTCAAGGAGCAGCGCAGAACAGGGCCAAGGCGGTGTGCACCGGTTGCCCGGTGCGCACGGAGTGCCTGGCCGACGCGCTGGACAACCACGTCGAGTTCGGCGTGTGGGGTGGCATGACTGAGCGGGAGCGCCGCGCACTGCTGCGCAGGCGTCCCACAGTCACCTCATGGCGCCGTCTGCTGGAGACGGCGCGCTCCGAGTACGAGCGTGGCGCGGGCCTGCTGCCCGTGGACTTGGAGGACGACGAGACGTACGAGAGCTACGCGGCAGTGGGCTAGCGCCCGTCGGCCGCGGGGCGGTGGGGGAAAGCCTCCACCGGGCTGGGGAGAGTCCCAGCAGGCGCTGGGGAAAGGTCCCCGACGCCAGCCGCGCGGCAGTGGGTCAGTCCCGTTGCTCAGGCAGCTCCGGCCGGGTCAGTACCAGTACCGGCCGCGAGCCGGTCTCCGATGGCCCGAAGGCCTGCCAGGTCGTGCACGTCACCCGGCAGCGCCGTCACTTCGGCCACGGCCACCTCGGGGTGAAGCGCGGTGAAGCGGTCGCGCGTGTGCTGTTCGCGCGCGAGCAGCCTCATGCGTTCCGCGTGCAGTCGCAGCAGGCCTGCGGTCAGCTGTGCCACGGGCGGATGCGTGTCCTGGGGGCCGGAAGTGTCCTGGGGCTCGGAACTACCGGGGGTCTCGGAGGGCTCGGAACTACCGGAGGTCTCAGGGGTCTCGGAACGGTCGGGGGCCTCGGGGGAGTTGCCGGGAGCCTCGTGGGAGGTACGCACTCCAGCCTTCCCGTCCTCCTGATCCACAATGCGGCTCTCATCAAGATTTTCCGCGGCGGCAAGCGCCCGCTCGGCCGAGAGCTGAGCGGCACCGCTGCTGTGCACCCGGTTCAGTACGAGGCCGGCGAGCGGCATGTCGTCGGCGGCCAGGCGCTCCACGAAGTACGCCGCCTCACGCAGTGCGTCCCGCTCCGGCGATGCCACCACGAGGAACGCCGTACCCGGCGCCTGAAGCAACCGGTACGTGGCGTCCGCGCGGGTGCGAAAGCCGCCGAACATGGTGTCCATCGCGGCTACGAACGTCTGGACGTCACGCAGCAGTTGCCCGCCGAGCAGCTTGCCGAGCGCCCCCGTCATCATCGACATCCCGACGTTCAGGAACTTCATCCCGGCCCGGCCGCCCACCTTCGCCGGGGCCATGAGCACCCGGATCAGCTTCCCGTCCAGGAACGAGCCGAGGCGCTTGGGCGCGTCGAGGAAGTCGAGGGCCGAACGTGAGGGCGGCGTGTCGACGACGATCAGGTCCCACTCGTCGCGGGCGCGCAGCTGCCCCAGCTTCTCCATCGCCATGTACTCCTGCGTGCCCGCGAAGCCCGCCGAAAGCGACTGGTAGAAGGGGTTGTTGAGGATCGCGCTCGCCCGCTCCTTGTCCGCGTGCGCCTCGACGATCTCGTCGAAGGTGCGCTTCATGTCGAGCATCATGGCGTGCAGCTCGCCGCCACCGTTCGACCCGCCACCGTTCGACCCGCCGCTGTTCGGCCCGCCACTGTTCAACCCACTGCCGTCAGATCCGTCGATGCCGTCCGACCCGTCGCTGCCGTCAGATCCGTCGCCGCTGTCCGATCCGTCGATGGACTTGACCTGGCGCGGGACGTTGTCGAGCGAGTCGATCCCCATGGACTGGGCGAGTCGGCGTGCCGGGTCGATCGTCAGTACGACGACCTTGCGGCCCCGTTCTGCGGCGCGCAGGCCGAGCGCGGCCGCCGTGGTCGTCTTGCCGACGCCTCCGGAGCCGCAGCACACCACGATGCGGGTCTTCGGGTCGTCGAGCAGGCGGTCCACGTCGAGCGTGCGGGCCGGGTCCAGGGGGTGTGTCGTGTCCGGGGCCCGTGTCGTGTCCTGGTGTCGGTGTCGTGCGGGGTCCGAGGTCATGCGATCCCTTGCTTCCGCAGTTCCGTGGCGAGTTCGTAGAGCCCCGCCAGGTCCATTCCGCCGGCCAGCAGCGGGAGCTCGTGCAGGGGGAGGCCGAGGTCGCCGAGGACGGAGCGCTGGGATCCCTCCAGGGCGTGCCGCTCGGCGTACTCGGCGGCCTGCTCCAGAAGCGGATCGACCAGGCGTTCGGCGACACCGCCCCGGCGGGCCCCGCCGAGCCCGGCGGCGGACAGGGACTTGGCGATGGCGGTACGCGGGGTCCGGTCGAGTCCGAGCTCCAGGGAGGCCTCGTCGAGCAGCGTGGGCCGCACCATGTTCACGATGACGCGCCCCACGGGGAGCTTCGCGGCACGCAGCTCGGAGATCCCGTCGGTGGTCTCCTGGACGGGCATCTCTTCGAGGAGCGTCACCAAGTGCACCGCCGTCTCGGGTGACTTGAGTACGCGCATCACGGCCTGCGCCTGATTGTGTATGGGGCCGATCTTGGCCAGGCCCGCGACTTCGTCGTTCACGTTCAGGAAGCGCGTGATGCGGCCGGTGGGCGGCGCGTCCATCACCACGCAGTCGTACGCGTACCGCCCGCTCTTGTCCTTGCGGCGTACGGCCTCGCAGGCCTTGCCGGTCAGCAGGACGTCCCGCAGACCCGGTGCGACGGTGGTGGCGAAGTCGATGGCGCCGAGTTTCTTGAGCGCGCGTCCGGCGCCCCCCAGTTTGTAGAACATCTGGAGGTAGTCGAGCAGTGCGAGCTCGGGGTCGATGGCAAGGGCGTACACCTCCCCGCCCCCGGGAGCGACGGCGATCTTCCGCTCCTCATACGGCAGCGCTTCGGTTTCGAAGAGCTGCGCGATGCCTTGTCTGGCCTCGACCTCCACGAGGAGGGTGCGCTTGCCCTCCGTCGCGAGGGCGAGCGCGAGTGCGGCGGCCACCGTGGTCTTGCCGGTACCGCCCTTGCCGCTGACGACCTGGAGCCTGCTCACACTTCCGAGCCTAACCAGTCGCCGCCCGGACTAAGCAGGAGGCCACCGTGAGCAGCGCCTCACAACGGCTACAGTCGGCCATATGACCAAGTGGGAATACGCAACCGTGCCGCTGCTCGTCCATGCCACGAAGCAGATTCTGGACACCTGGGGCGAGGACGGCTGGGAGCTCGTCCAGGTCGTGCCCGGGCCGAACAACTCCGAGCAGCTCGTGGCCTACCTGAAGCGGGAGAAGGCATGAGTGGGGCCGTGGAGGCGAAGCTGGCCGAGCTCGGTCTGACGCTGCCCGAGGTCGTGCCGCCGCTCGCCGCCTATCAGCCGGCGGTTCAGTCCGGTGTGTACGTCTACACGTCGGGCCAGCTCCCGATGGTGGAGGGCAAGCTTCCGGTGACCGGCAAGGTCGGCGCGGAGGTGACCCCCGAGGAGGCCAAGGAACTGGCTCGTACGTGCGGCCTGAACGCGCTGGCCGCGGTGAAGTCCATCGCCGGTGACCTGGACCGCGTCGCGCGCGTCGTGAAGGTCGTCGGCTTCGTGGCGTCGGCCCCGGACTTCACGGGTCAGCCCGCGGTGATCAACGGCACGAGCGAGCTGCTCGGCGAGGTGCTCGGCGACAAGGGCGTGCACGCCCGCAGCGCGGTGGGCGTCGCGGTGCTGCCGCTGGACGCGCCGGTCGAGGTCGAGATCCAGGTGGAGCTGACCGAGGCGTGATCCTGGAACGGGCCGGGGCTTGATCCTGGGGCTGGTTCGGGACGGGTTGTGGGTTGATCCTGGGGCTGGTTCGGGACGGGTTGTGGGTTGATCCTGGAGCTGGTTCGGGGCTGGTTCGGAGCTGGTTCGGGGCCGGTTGAGGCTTGATCGCTGCCCTCTGGCACCCGATAGACGCCTCTCGAACATCGGCTCACCAGGAGATAGCCTCCGCCCATGGCTAATGGGCAGTGGTATCCCCCGGAGTGGCCCGACCGCATCCGTGCGCTGAGCAGCGGTGACCTGAAGCCCGCGACTCCGCGCCGGGCGGCCACGGTCATGCTCCTTCGGGACTCCGTGGCGGGCCTTGCCGTACACATGCTGCGCAGACGCGCCTCCATGGCTTTCGCCGGAGGCGCGTACGCGTATCCGGGCGGCGGCGTGGACCCGCGCGACGACGACCACCTCGTGCGCTGGGCGGGCCCGTCCCGCGCGACGTGGGCGGCGCGCCTGGGCGTGGACGAGCCGGGCGCCCAGGCGATCGTGTGCGCCGCCGTCCGCGAGACGTACGAGGAAGCGGGTGTGCTGCTCGCGGGGCCGACCCCGTCGAGCGTCGTCGGCGACACCACGGGCGACGACTGGGAGGCGGACCGCGAGGCGCTGGTGGCCCGCGAATTCTCCTTCGCCAAGTTCCTGGACCGCCGGGGCCTGGTCCTGCGCAGTGACCTTCTCGGCGCGTGGGCCCGCTGGATCACTCCGGAGTTCGAGCCGAAGCGCTACGACACGTTCTTCTTCGTGGCCGCCCTCCCGGAGGGGCAGCGCACCCGCAACGCCTCCACGGAGGCGGACCGCACGGTGTGGATCGCTCCGGGGGAGGCCACCGCGGGGTACGACAAGGGCGACCTCCTGATGATGCCGCCGACCATCGCGACCCTGCGCCAACTGAGTCTCTACGGGTCTGCCGCCGACGCCCTTTCCGCGGCCCCGGAGCGCGACCTGACCCCGGTCCTGGCCCAGGCCCGCCTGGAGGACGGCGAGTTGGTGCTGACCTGGCCGGGCCACGAAGAGTTCACCAAGCACATCCCCACGGGGGATTCCGCATGACCATGACTATGGCGACGCCCGCCGTCACCACGGCGACGCCTGCCGTCACCACGGCCATGCCCGCCGTCACCACAGCCACGCCTGCCACGAACCGGACGGGAGCCACCCCCGCATGACCGAAGCCGCCGCCCTCCCCGGCCAGCCCCGGGGCGGAGTCCTCAGCGGTCCCGCCACCGCGCGCGCGGTCAACGTGCTGGCCCCCAACGCCTCCGCGATGACGCTGGACGGAACCAACACCTGGATCGTCTCCGAACCCGGCTCAGGGCTCGCGGTCGTCATCGACCCGGGCCCTCTGGACGACGTACACCTGAAGAACGTCATCGCCACGGCCGAGAAGGCCGGGCAGCGGGTCGGGCTCACCCTCCTCACCCACGGCCACCCGGACCACGCGGAGGGCGCCGCGCGGTTCGCCGAGCTGACCGGCACCAAGGTGCGGGCCCTGGACCCCGCGCTGCGTCTCGGCGACGAGGGACTGGAGGCGGGGAGCGTGATCACGACGGGCGGCCTGGAGCTGCGCGTGGTCCCGACGCCGGGACACACCGCGGATTCCCTCTGCTTCCATCTCCCGGCCGATCAGGCTGTCCTGACGGGTGATACGGTCCTGGGTCGCGGTACGACGGTCGTAGCGCACCCTGACGGCCGCCTGGGGGACTATCTCGACTCCCTGCGGCGCCTGCGGTCCCTGACGGTCGACGACGGCGTGCACACGGTCCTGCCGGGCCACGGCCCGGTCCTTGAGGACGCTCAGGGCGTCGTCGAGTTCTACCTCGCCCACCGCGCGAACCGCCTGGCCCAGGTCGAGACGGCCGTCGAGAACGGCTACGTGGCGCCTACGGATGTGGTCGCCCACGTGTACGCGGACGTGGACCGCTCCTTGTGGCCGGCAGCGGAACTCTCGGTACGGGCGCAGCTGGACTACTTGCGGGAACACGGCTTGATCTAGCCGCAGGGCGGGAACGACCACCTGCCGCCCTGCAGCCCCGGTGGGTGCCACCTGTGTGGGTGCCACCTGGCGGGCGGGGAAGCCTGTGGCGGAAGCGCGAATGGGGCCCTACCTCAACAGAGGCGGGACCCCATCCGCGTACGAAACAGCGTCAGCGAAAACGCGTCAGCGAGAACGCTTGGCCAGCCGCTCGACGTCCAGCAAGATCACCGCGCGGGCCTCGAGCCGGAGCCACCCGCGCCCGGCGAAGTCCGCGAGCGCCTTGTTGACCGTCTCGCGGGAGGCGCCGACCAGCTGGGCCAGCTCTTCCTGCGTGAGGTCGTGCACGACGTGGATGCCCTCTTCGGACTGCACACCGAAGCGGCGCGACAGGTCCAGAAGGGCGCGGGCCACACGCCCGGGCACGTCGGAGAAGACCAGATCGGACATCTGGTCGTTCGTCTTGCGCAGGCGCCGCGCGACGGCGCGCAGCAGCGCCGCGGCCACCTCGGGCCGTGCGTTCAGCCACGGCTGAAGGTCGCCGTGGCCGAGGCCGAGCAGCTTGACCTCGGTGAGCGCGGAGGCGGTCGCCGTACGCGGGCCCGGGTCGAAGAGCGAGAGCTCACCGATGAGCTCGCCGGGGCCGAGCACCGCGAGCATGTTCTCCCGGCCGTCGGGTGAGGTGCGGTGAAGCTTCACCTTGCCCTCGGTGACCACGTAAAGGCGGTCTCCGGGGTCACCTTCATGGAAAAGCGCATCCCCGCGCGCGAGCGTCACCTCACTCATGGAGGCGCGGAGCTCCGCGGCCTGCTCGTCATCGAGCGCCGCGAAGAGCGGGGCGCGCCGCAGAACGTCGTCCACGAGTTCTCTCCTTGTCGACCTGCATCAGGGGACCGTGCTCCCCATTTTGCCGGACGGTCCAAACAGTGTGATCAGTCACAAGTCTGCCGCACTGGCGTCGCGTGCTGTGCGGGAGGGGGCCAATTGGGGGCCGATCCATAGGGTCCGGGGCGGATGTCAGTGTCGGGCTCTAGGCTGGCCGAGTGTCCAAAAGCCGGTGAGAGCACAGGCCAAGGGGATTCGGAAGGTTACAGCCTGCCCGGGTTCCGCTGTGGGCGAACATGCTTCCATTGGTCCAGAGAATGCGACAAAAGGGACAAGGGTGCCACCGGTGAGTCAGCCTTCGGAGAAGAATCAAGCCACCGCCGGCGCGGCGAAACGCACCCCCGCGAAGAAGGCCGCCGGGACCTCCGCGAAGAAGGCCGCCGGGACCCCCGCGAAGAAGGCCACCGCACCCGTGGCGAAGAAGACCACCCCGGCCAAGACCAAAGCCCCGGCCACCAAGACCCCGGCCACCAAGACCCCGGCCAAAGCCGAGACCCCGGCCAAAGCCAAGACCCCGACAAAAGCCAAAGCCAAACCCCCGGCCAAGCCCAAACCCGAGTCCCACGCCGCCCTCGTCCGGCGGGCCCGCCGCATCAACCGCGAGCTCGCGGACGTGTACTCGTACGCCCACCCCGAGCTGGACTTCGAGAACCCCTTCGAGCTGCTCGTCGCCACGGTCCTCTCCGCGCAGACCACGGACCTGCGGGTGAACCAGACGACCCCGCGCCTCTTCGCCGCGTACCCGACCCCGGAGGACCTCGCCGGCGCCAACCCCGAAGAGGTCGAGGAGCTGATCAGGCCGACCGGGTTCTTCCGGGCGAAGACGAAGTCGATCATGGGGCTCGCCGTCGCCCTGCGGGACAACCACGGAGGTGAGGTCCCCGGCTGTCTGGAAGACCTGGTCAAGCTGCCCGGCGTGGGCCGCAAGACCGCGTTCGTCGTGCTCGGGAACGCCTTCGGGGTCCCCGGCATCACCGTGGACACCCACTTCGGGCGGCTCGTCCGCCGGTGGAAGTGGACCGAGGAGACCGACCCGGTGAAGGTCGAGGCCGCCATCGCCGACCTCTTCCCGAAGAGCGAGTGGACGATGCTCTCGCACCGCGTGATCTTCCACGGCCGCCGTATCTGCCACTCCCGCAAGCCCGCCTGCGGTGCCTGCCCGATCGCCGATCTCTGCCCGTCGTACGGGGAGGGCGAGACCGATCCGGAGAAGGCGAAGAAGCTCCTGAAGTACGAGATGGGCGGTCTGCCGGGCCAGCGCCTCAAGCCCCCGCCGGACTATCCGGGGAAGGCGGCGCCCCCGCTGGGCGCCGCATGAGCGAGGAACGAACCGAGGGGCCACAGGCGTTGTCCACAGTTGGACGGGGGTGCCGATGACGCACGCGAGCGACACGAGCGAGACAACCGACACGAGCGATACGCACATGAGTGACACGAGCGACATGAGTGACACGAGCGGTATGAGCGGCATGAGCGGCATGAGTGAGGGCAACGGCCTCCAGGGGCGGCTCGACCGGACCGGCCAGCCCCGCCGACCCGGTCCCCCCGGCAGCCCCAACGGACACGTGCGTCTCAGCACCGAGGGCCTGCCCGCTTGGCTGGATCCCGTCGCCCGCGCCGCCGAAACCGTCCGGCCGACCCAGCTCAGCCGCTTCCTGCCCCCGGAGAGCGGCGCCGGGCGCAAGTCCGCCGTGCTCGTCCTCTTCGGAGAGGGCACGCGCGGCCCCGAGCTGCTCCTGATGGAGCGTTCCGGCAGCCTTCGCTCGCATGCGGGCCAGCCCTCCTTCCCCGGCGGCTCCCTCGACCCCGAGGACGGTGATCCGCTGACGGACGGCCCCCTGCGCGCCGCCCTGCGCGAGGCCGAGGAGGAGACGGGGCTCGACCCCCGAGGCGTACAGATCTTCGGCGTGCTGCCCAAACTGTTCATCCCGGTGAGCGACTTCGTGGTGACCCCGGTGCTCGGCTGGTGGCGCTCGCCCACCCCCGTCGGCGTCGTCGATCCGGCCGAGACGGCCCGCGTCTTCACGGTTCCCGTGTCCGATCTCACGGATCCCGACAACCGCGCGACGACACTTCATCCGAGCGGCCACCAAGGCCCGGCCTTCCTCGTCGAATCGGCTCTGGTCTGGGGTTTTACGGCTGGAGTGATCGACAGGATTCTGCATTTCGCAGGCTGGGAACGCCCCTGGGACCGCACCAAGCAGGTGCCGCTCGACTGGCGCGCATGACAAGGTTGCGGGGACGTGGCGACCGCGATGCGAGGCGAGGATTGAATCGGTGAACGTGCTGGACATCCTTTTGGTGGTCGCCGCCGTATGGTTCGCGGTCATCGGCTACCGCCAGGGATTCGTCGTCGGCATCCTGTCGGTGATCGGTTTTCTGGGTGGCGGACTCGTCGCGGTGTACCTGCTGCCCGTCATCTGGGGCGCCCTCACGGACGACGAGGGAGCGGTGAGCACGACGGCCGCCGTCGTCGCCGTGGTCATCGTGATCGTCTGTGCCTCCATCGGCCAGGCCTTCACCACGCACTTGGGCAACAAGCTCCGCCGGTACATCACTTGGCAGCCCGCCCGCGCCCTGGACGCCACGGGCGGCGCGCTGGTCAACGTACTGGCGATGCTCCTCGTGGCCTGGCTGATCGGCTCCGCCCTCGCGGGCACGACGCTGCCGACGGTCGGCAAGGAAGTACGCAACTCCAAGATCCTGCTCGGCGTTTCGCGCGCGCTGCCGGGCCAGGCGGACACCTGGTTCGCCGACTTCTCGTCGGTCCTTGCGCGCAACGGCTTCCCGCAGGTCTTCAGCCCGTTCTCGAACGAGCCCATCACCGACGTCAAGGCACCCGACCCCAAGCTCGCCAAGAGCGCGGTCGCCACGAAGGCCAAGCAGTCCATCGTGAAGGTGCAGGGCGAGGCCCGCGGCTGCGGCAAGGTCCTCGAAGGCACCGGCTTCGTCTTCTCCGACCGTCGCGTGATGACGAACGCGCACGTGGTCGGCGGAGTGGACGAGCCGACGGTCCAGATAGGCGGGGATGGCCGGACGTACGACGCGAAGGTCGTGCTCTACGACTGGGAGCGCGACATCGCCGTACTGGACGTGCCGACCCTCCAGGCGCCCGCGCTGCAGTTCACGTCCAAGGACGCGTCGAGCAGTGACAACGCGATCGTCGCGGGCTTCCCGGAGAACGGTCCGTACGACGTCCGACCCGCGCGCGTGCGCGGGCGCATCACCGCCAAGGGCCCGGACATCTACCACCGGGACACCGTGCGCCGCGACGTGTACTCGCTCTACGCGACCGTCCGTCAGGGCAACTCCGGCGGCCCGCTGCTCACGCCCGAAGGCAAGGTCTACGGCGTGGTCTTCGCGAAGTCACTGGACGACCCGGACACCGGCTACGCGCTCACCGCCGACGAGGTCCGCGAGGACATCAAGGCGGGCCGAACCGCCAACCAAGAGGTCGACAGTCAGGGCTGCGCGCTGTAGCCGGGGCCGCAGTCGGGGAGCAGTCGGTGGAGCAGGCGGATCAGTCGCGCGTATGCCTCAGCCGCGCCGAGACCCAGCGGGCCCTGCGGCGCAGGATGTGGGGAATGCCGATGCCTTCTTGAGCAGGGCCTTCATGGCCCGGATCATGCGGACCGCCCCTCTCACGGCTGTTCAGCGCGATGGCTGAGCGGCGGTTGCGTGCTACTTCACTGTAGTCGTGCGTCCAGCCCATACCCCGACGTGTGCCCGTGCCTCAAGGTCGGTAACCGCGCACACGCGCCCCAATTGGCCTATGCGGGTGGCAAGTAGCCGTTCGAAGAACAGACGTTCCCCTACTCCCGGGTATGGGCGTCTTTCTGACCCTGTTTCAGGTATTTGCCGTCCCCGGCCGACTCTGACCGAGTACTCCGCCGACTCTGATCGCGTACCCCGCCGATCCCGATTCAGTCCCCGCACGGCCTATCGATCCGGAGCCCCGCGCGGTCTACCGATCCGGAGCCCCGCGCGCGGTCTACCGATCCGGTTCGGGATCCTTCAGCCAGTTCACCAGCTCGGTCGAGAAGGCGACCGGGTCCTCCTCCTGCGGAAAGTGCCCGAGTCCGTCGAACAGCCGCCAGCGGTACGGCGCTTCGACGTACTCGCCCGAGCCCGCCGCACTGCGCGTCCGCATCACCGGGTCCAGGGAGCCGTGCAGATGCAGCGTGGGAACCTGCACGGGGCGCTTCATGCGCCGGTTGAACTGGATGCCGTCCGGACGGGCCATCGACCGCACCATCCAGCGGTACGGCTCGATCGCGCAGTGCGCCGTCGAGGGGATCGTCATGGCGCGGCGGTACGTCTCCACCGCCTCGTCGCCCGGAAGCCGCGGCCCCGACCAGTCACGCACCAGACGCCCCACCAGAGCCGCGTCACCCGCGACGAGTTGACGCTCCGGCACCCACGGGCGCTGGAAGCCCCACACGTACGAACTCGCGGCGGTCTGCTTGCGGTCCGACAGCATCGCCGAGCGCCAGCGCCGCGGATGCGGCATCGAGGAGACGGCGAGGCGGCGCACCAGCTTGGGCCGCATCACGGCCGCCGTCCACGCGAGGTACCCGCCCAGGTCGTGCCCGACGAGCGCGGCGTCCGGCTCACCGAGGGACCGCACGACGCCCGTGATGTCGAGCGCGAGGTTCGCCGGGTCGTAACCGCGCGGCGTACGGTCGCTGCCGCCCACGCCCCGCAGGTCCATCGCCACCGCCCGGAAGCCCGCGTCGGCGAGCGCCACCATCTGATGCCGCCAGGCCCACCAGAACTGCGGAAAGCCGTGCAGGAGCAGCACGAGCGGCCCGTCGCCCATCTCGGCGATGTGGAAGCGCGCGCCGTTCGCGGCGACGTCCCGGTGGGTCCACGGTCCTTCGATGCGCACGGGTGACGTCGGTTGGGCCGGATGGGGGGTGGGTGTGGCGGGGTCCGTCATGAAGACGAGCGTGCCACAGCTGCCGCCTTCTCACTGCCACGATCCAGGGTGGCACCCGCGGTGGTGACCACGTCCACGGGGCTCACCGCACGCGGGTGCGGCTTGGCGTTCTGCAGCACGGCAGCCGTCTCCTTGGCCGAAGCGGCGACCTTCTGCGGCCCCTTGCCCTTCTTGGCCTTCTTCGCGAAGACGACGCCGATCAGCGCGAGCACCCCGGCGACCAGCACGTTCGCCGCGAAGGAGAGCACAAAGCAGATCGCCATGTTCCAGCCGCTCCACGTACGGATGCCGTACGCCAGGGCGAAGCTCAGCATCGGCAGCGAGAAGATCAGCACCGTCCCCGCCGCGGCGAACGCGGCGCCGCCGACCGCACCCCGCTTGACGTCCTGCCGCAGCTGGGCCTTGGCCAGCGCGATCTCGTCGTGCACCAGCGCGGACATCTCGCTGGTCGCCGTGGAGACCAGCTGGCCGAGGCTGCGTTCGGTGCCGACGGGCCCGTCGGGTGTGCTCATCGCTTTCCCCTTCTCCGTAAGCCTGCGTATGCGTGCTCACAACGTCTGTTCAGATACGACTCGGATACGACCGCTCGGATACGACCGCTCAGTTCAGTCTGCGCAGTCGAACCTGCTCAGATCATGCCGGACCATCGTCTCCGGCGCGTGCCCCGGCCGACACTTCGGCAAGCCTGCGATGTTCGGCCGCCTTCTTTTCGTAGATCGCGGCCATCCGCAGGTGGTACTCCGGCTTGTCCTGTTCGTACACGTCCGGGATGCCGTCGAGGTCGTCGTCGCGCTCCTCGTCGTCGTACAGCGCGCGGTAGCGGGCGTTGCGCACCTTGAGCAGGATCCCGGAAAGCACGGCCGCTATGAGAGAGCCCATCAGGACGGCTGCCTTGATCTCGTCGGTGAGCAGCGGGTCCTCGGTGAAGGCGAGTTCGCCGATCAGGAGGGAGACGGTGAAGCCGATACCGGCGAGCGAGGCCACCGCGAACACGTCCGGCCAGGCGAGTTCGTCGTTGAGCTCGGCCTTGGTGAACCGGGCGGCGAGCCAGGTTCCGCCGAAGATGCCGACCGCCTTGCCGACCACGAGACCGAGCACCACACCGAGCGTCTCCGGCTTGCTGAACACGTCCCCGAGCGCGCCGCCCGACACGACGACACCGGCGCTGAACAGCGCGAACAGCGGAACCGCGAGGCCCGCGGAGAGGGGTCGTACAAGGTGTTCGATGTGCTCGCCCGGCGAGTGCTCCTCGTCCTGTCGGCGGGTGCAGCGCAGCATCAGGCCCATCGCGACACCGGCGATCGTGGCGTGGATGCCGCTGTTGTACATCAGCCCCCAGATGACCAGGGCCAGCGGAACGTATACGTACCAGCCGCGTACACCCTTGCGGAGCAGCAGCCAGAAGACCGCGAGGCCGATGACCGCGCCGCCGAGCGCCGCGAAGTTGAGGTCGCTGGTGAAGAAGACCGCGATGATCAGGATCGCGAAGAGGTCGTCGACGACGGCGAGCGTGAGCAGGAAGGCGCGAAGGGCGGACGGCAGCGAGGTGCCGATGACCGCGAGGACGGCGAGGGCGAAGGCGATGTCCGTGGCGGTCGGCACCGCCCAGCCGTCCGTGGAGCCGCCGCCGACCGTGTTGACCAGGACGTACACGAGAGCCGGTACGGCCATGCCGCAGAGTGCGGCGATGACGGGGAGCGCGGCGGCCTTCGGGTCGCTCAGGTCGCCCGCGACGAGCTCGCGCTTGAGTTCGATGCCGGCGACGAAGAAGAAGACGGCGAGCAGCCCGTCGGCCGCCCAGTGCTGTATCGAGAGGTCGAGGCCGAGCGAGCTCGGTCCCAGGTGGAAGCCGCGCACGGATTCGTACGACCCGGCTGCGGTGTTCGCCCAGATCAGCGCGGTGATGGCGGCTACGAGGAGGAGGACACCGCCGACGGTCTCGGCGCGCAGCGCGTTCGCGACGAAGTTCCGCTCGGGCAGCGAGAGCCGTCCGAGAACCTTGCGGCTGTTGCCGCGGCTGTTGTTCTTGCCGTTGCTGGGTGCGGGCGCGGCCACGGGGGTCGACCTCCGGTCGGTAGGCAGGACGAATCACTTGCCGACCAGACTTCCCGGCGCACCTAGGTTCTTCTTTGTCGCGTTGTTGTCGTGATGTTGACGCGATCCTTAGCGTACCTAACATGCGAACGGACTTATCCGGCGATCTTCACTTTATGCGCAAGAGGGGCACTCGGCGTGGTGCCGGGTGCCCCTCTCGGGTCCAAAGATCAGGTCTGACCTAGTCCTCGCTGGGTGCGGCGGGCAGCTTGTTCTGGATCAGGTCCATCACGGAGGAGTCGGCGAGCGTGGTGACGTCACCGACCGCGCGGTTCTCGGCGACGTCCCGGAGCAGGCGGCGCATGATCTTCCCGGACCGGGTCTTGGGCAGCTCTGCCACCGGAAGGACCCGCTTGGGCTTGGCGATGGGGCCGAGCGTGGTGCCGACGTGGTTGCGGAGGTCCGCCACGAGTCCCTCGTCGTCGGCGTTCGCCGTGCCGCGCAGGATCACGAACGCGACGATGGCCTGTCCGGTGGTCTCGTCCGCCGCGCCCACGACGGCCGCCTCGGCGACCGCCGGGTGCGAGACGAGCGCGGATTCGACCTCGGTGGTGGAGATGTTGTGCCCGGACACGAGCATCACGTCGTCCACGCGGCCGAGAAGCCAGATGTCGCCGTCGTCGTCCTTCTTGGCACCGTCTCCGGCGAAGTACTTGCCCTCGAAGCGCGACCAGTAGGTATCGATGAAGCGCTGGTCGTCGCCCCAGATGGTCCGCAGCATCGAGGGCCACGGCTCGGTCAGGACGAGGTAGCCGCCACCGCCGTCCGGCACTTCGCGCGCCTCGTCGTCGACGACGGTCGCCGAGATGCCCGGAAGGGCGCGCTGGGCGCTTCCCGGCTTGGTCTCGGTCACGCCGGGCAGCGGGGAGATCATCATGGCGCCGGTCTCGGTCTGCCACCAGGTGTCCACGATGGGGCACTTGTCGGCGCCGATGTTCTTGCGGTACCACATCCAGGCCTCGGGGTTGATCGGCTCACCGACCGACCCGAGGACCCGCAGGCTGCTGAGGTCGAACTTCGCGGGGATGTCGTCGCCCCACTTCATGAACGTACGAATGGCGGTGGGCGCGGTGTAGAGGATCGTCACGCCGTACTTCTGGACGATCTCCCAGAAGCGCCCCTGGTGCGGGGTGTCGGGCGTGCCCTCGTACATGACCTGCGTCGCGCCGTTCGCCAGCGGGCCGTACGTGATGTACGAGTGCCCGGTGACCCAGCCGATGTCGGCCGTACACCAGTAGACGTCGCTCTCCGGCTTGAGGTCGAAGACGGCGTGGTGGGTGTACGCGGCCTGGGTGAGATAGCCGCCGGAGGTGTGCAGGATGCCCTTGGGCTTACCCGTCGTACCCGACGTGTAGAGGATGAACAGCGGGTTCTCCGCGTCGAACGCCTCGGGGCTGTGCTCGGCGGACTGGCGCTCGGTGAGCTCGTGCCACCACACGTCGCGGCCCTCGGTCCACGCCACGTCCTGGCCGGTGCGGCGCACGACCAGGACGTGCTCGACGGAGCTGTCCTCGCGCGCGACGGCGTCGTCGACCGCGGGCTTCAGGGCGGCGGGCTTGCCCCGACGATAGCCGCCGTCGGAGGTGATGACGACCTTGGCGTCGGCGTCCTTCACGCGCTTGGCGATGGCGTCGGCCGAGAAGCCGCCGAAGACCACGGAGTGCGCGGCGCCGATGCGGGCACAGGCCAGCATCGAGATGACGGCCTCGGGGATCATCGGGAGGTAGACGGCGACGCGGTCGCCCTGGCGGACGCCCAGCTCGGTCAGCGCGTTGGCGGCCCGGCTGACCTCGTCCTTGAGTTCGGCGTAGGTGATGGCCCGGCTGTCGCCGGGCTCACCCTCGAAGTGGATCGCCACGCGGTCGCCGTTGCCGGCCTCCACGTGACGGTCCACGCAGTTGTACGCGACGTTGAGCTTCCCGTCGGCGAACCACTTGGCGAACGGCGGGTTCGACCAGTCGAGCGTCTCGGTCGGTTCGGTGGACCAGGTCAGGCGGCGGGCCTGCTCGGCCCAGAAGCCGAGCCGGTCAGCCTTGGCCTGTTCATACGCCTCCGCGGTGACATTGGCGTTGGCCGCCAGGTCGGCCGGCGGCGCGAACCTTCGCTCTTCTTTAAGAAGGTTGGCCAGGCTTTCGTTGCTCACGACATCTCCCATTCCCAGGGTGTCCGTTGTGTCCAAAGCCACAGCTCATCAGACGTATACCCCTGGTGACAAGAGCCTGCCGAAAATTGGTTTAGACCTTTACTCGGGTGGGGGGCTCCTCACGCGGTGTTCCTTCGTGCGGTGACGGGGTGACCTGGTCGAATACATCGTCCGGGCTCTCGGTGAGGAGATACGCCTGCGCCTCGCCGACATGGAAGTACATGCCGTGCAGCTCCAGGGTGCCCTCGGCCATGCGCCGCGCCACCGACTCGTGGCCGCGCAGGTGCTCCAGTTGCTGGACCACGTTGGTCAGGCAGAGCTGCTCGACCGCGTCGGCGGGTGCCCGTCCCGCGAGCCGCGCCCAGCCGCCCTCGTCCTTGTGCGCCGCGAGACGCTCGAGGCTCGGCGCCCCGTGCCGCAGCCACCGCTTCAGGGGTGTCTGCGCGCCTCCGGGCGGGGTGCCGAGGAGTGCCTGCATCGCCCCGCACCCGGAGTGCCCGCACACGGTGATGGACCGCACCTCAAGGACGTCCACCGCGTACTCGATCGCGGCGGCCACCGAGTCGTCCCCGCTCTCGGCGCCCGGCAGCGGCACCAGGTTGCCGACATTGCGTACGACGAAGAGGTCACCCGGGCCGCTCGACGTGATCATCGAGGTGACGAGCCGGGAGTCGGCGCAGGTCAGGAAGAGCTGCGAGGGCTGCTGGCCCTCGCGGGCAAGGCGGGCGAGCTCGCTCCGCACGTGCGGGGCCGTGTTCCGCTGGAACGCGCTGATGCCGCTTGCCAGTTGGTGCCCGCTGGGCCGGCTCTCGCCCCGGGGGGCTTCCAGCGGGCGGTCGCAGTGGTGGTTGCGCCAGGCCGTCCAGGGCCTGCAGCAGGAGTGCGAGGCGCTCGCGGGCTCGGCGATCCGCGTCCCCGCGCGTCCGGTCACCTCGACGTTGCCGCCCTGCGCGGTGTGCGCGTCCTGCCAGCACTGCAGTGCTTCGTACGCCGCGTGGTCCATGAATGATCCGTCCAGCTCCACGATGGTGGATGCCCCTTGGGGTACGAGGTGCAGCGCTCTGCTGAGGCGCGGCACGGCGAGGAAGGTCAACTGGCCGCGCACGCGCACGTGGTGGGTGCCGTCCTCCTCGGTGTGGGTGATCCGGGTGCGGGCGAGGCGGTGCAGCGCGACGGCCACGGCCACGGCGACCCCGAGGGCCACGCCTTCGAGTACGCCGAGGAAGACGACGCCGAGTGTCGTGGTGGTGTAGGCGAGGATCTCGCGGTGGCGGGTGATGGTGCGGATGTGGTTCAGGTTCACCATCTGGATGCCGACGGCCATCACCAGGGCGCCCAGCGCGGCGAGCGGGATCAGCTCCAGCAGGGGAACCATCAGCAGGGCGGCTACTACTACCCAAACGCCGTGCAGCATCGTGGAGTTCCGGCTGACGGCACCGGCCTTCACATTGGCCACGCTGCGCACCGCGACCCCGGCGACGGGGAGCCCGCCGAGCACCCCGGACACGGCGTTGGCCGCGCCCTGGCCGAGCAGTTCGCGGTCCAGGTTGGAGCGGCCGCCACCGGTGCCCAGGTCGCGCCGCCCGGAGACGAGCTTGTCCACGGCGACGGCGCCGAGCAGTGACTGCACGCTGCAGACCAGCGTGATCGTGAGCACGGCGGCGGCGAGCCCCAGCACGGGGCCTTCGGGCAGGCCCGCAAGGGAGTGACTGCGCCACGATGGGAGGTCGACCTTGGCCACGCTCAGCCCTGCGAACGCGGCGACGGCCGTCGCCGCGGCCACGGAGACGAGGGGCGCGGGCAGGACACGGACGGCTTTGCCTACGCGGCCGGGAATCCGCGGCCAGAGCAGCAGCACCGCCAGGGTCAGCACGCTGATCGTCAGCGTGGCCGGGTGAAGGTCGGCCAACTGGGCGGGCAGCGCGCGGAGGTTGTCGAGCACGGTGCTCTGCGGGGTGCCGCCGAGCACGATGCGCAGTTGGGCGACGGCGATGGCGACGCCGATGCCGGAGAGCATGCCGTGCACGACGGCGGGGCTGACGGCGAGCGCTGAGCGGGCCACGCGCAGGCAACCCAGGGCGAGTTGGGCGAACCCGGCGAGAACGGTGATGGCGCAGGTGGTTCGCCAGCCGTATTGGTGGATGAGGTCGGCTGTGACGACCGTGAGCCCCGCGGCGGGGCCGCTGACCTGCAGCGGCGATCCGCCGATCCGTCCGGCGACGAGGCCGCCGACTGCGGCGGCGACGAGGCCCGCCTGGAGCGGTGCTCCGGTGGCGAGCGCGATGCCGAGGGACAGCGGCAGGGCGATCAGGAAGACGGCGATGGACGCGGATACGTCGGTGCCGGCGATGCGGAACTTGCGGAACTTGCGGAATTTGCCGGGCGGCGGTGCGTGGGGCTCGTGGTCGCGTGAGGCGTGGGCCGAGTCGGTGGCATGGGTGGGGACGCAGGCAGACATGGTTTCCCGTCTCCTCCGGGGCAGCGCGGTCGCGGAACAGGGGGTCCTCCGGCGGTCTCCGGAGGGCGGGTCGCGGCCGTGGGTCACGGCGTTGCAGCGGCGGGATATCTCAACTCTCGGTAAATGAATCGTAATGGAGAGTAAATGCGAAGGATAGACAAACGAGGCAAATGGGTCAGTAGATCACTCTAGAGAGTGATTAAAGCTATTTGTCGGCTTGTCGGAACATCTGGCCCAAACCTTCGTGCGACGTTGGCGGCACTGTCGGGCATTTCAGGGCAATTGCACCGCGACACCTTCGGTGATGACCCCTGCAGCCATACCCCGACCCGTAGCCGACTCGAAGGAAGAAGGTGGGCGGAAGATGGCCGCCACCCAGAGGATCCAGCGGATCGCCGGGGGCGTCACCGCCCTCACCGCATGCGCCGCAGTACTGGCCGGTTGCGCCAGCGGCGACACCGGCGCCGAGAAAGTCACACACGGAGCCAAGAAGGCGTCCCCCGCCCCGGCTCCCAAGAGCGCGGTACGCATGATCGGTGACGGCTCCACCGCCTTCACTGGCCAACAGCCGCACCTGCCCCGCCCCGCGCGACTGAGACCCGGCCAGAAGCCACCCCAGTTCGTGGTCTTCTCCTGGGACGGCGCCGGTGAGGACAGCCAGAAGCTCTTCTCGCACTTCCGCAAGGTGGCCAAGCGGAACGACGCCACGATGACGTACTTCCTCAGCGGCGTGTACATGCTCCCCGAGGCGAAGCGGAAGCTCTACGACCCGCCGCAGCACCAGTCCGGGAGCTCGGACATCGGCTTCAACGACCGCAAGGGAATCAAGAACACCGTGGAGCAGCTCCGCGGCGCCTGGCTCGAGGGCAATGAGGTCGGCACCCACTTCAACGGCCACTTCTGCGGCACCAGTGGCGGCGTGGGCCAGTGGTCGGTGGCCGACTGGAAGAGCGAGATCAACCAGGCCAAGTCCTTCGTGAAGGCCTGGAAGACGAACACGGGCATGAAGAAGGCGAAGCCACTGCCCTTCGACTACGACAAGGAACTCGTCGGCGCGCGCACGCCCTGCCTGGAGGGCCAGAAGAACTTCATGCGGGCGGCCCGTGAGCTGGGCTTCCGCTACGACACCAGTGGCGTCAACGACCAGATCTGGCCCAAGAAGAAGGAGGGCCTCTGGGACCTGTCGATGCAGCTGGTCCCCGTACCCGGCCGCAAGTTCGAGACACTCACCATGGACTACAACTTCATGGTCAACCAGTCGGGCACGACCTCCCAGGGCGACCCGGGCAAGCACGAGTACTGGGGCGACCAGATGCGTGACGGCCTGCTCCAGGGCTTCAACCGCGCCTACAAGGGCAACCGCGCCCCGCTGATCATCGGCAACCACTTCGAGTCCTGGAACGGCGGCACGTACATGCGCGCCATCGAGGAGACGATCGAGTCCGTCTGCACCAAGCGCGACGTGCGGTGCGTCTCCTTCCGGCAGCTCGCCGACTGGCTCGACGCCCAGGACCCGCAGACCGTGGAGCGCCTGACCAAACTCCGGGTCGGCAAGGCCCCGAAGGAGGGCTGGGCGTCCTTCCTCTCCGCCCGGCCCGCACCGGCGCCGAAGGGAGTCCCGGGAGCCCCGGCCGACAAGCCGTAGCCGCCGTCAGGCGCTCTGCGGCTGCGTCTCGCGCAGTACGAAGTCGGGGCCGACCTGGGCAGCCAGGAAGGACCCTCCTTCTGCACCCCTCGCACCGCTTAGCGGGCTTCGGGGTGCTGCGCCGGACTCCGTCCGCCGGTCGGCGTGCCGTCAGGCGCTCTGCGGCTGTGACTCGCGCAGTACGAAGTCGGGGTCGACCTGGGCAGCCAGGTCGGCACCCGTTCGTTCGTTGCCCCAGCTCTGCGCGTTCTTCAGATGGAAGTGGACCATCTGCTGGGTGTAGCGGTCCCAGTCCCTGCGCTCGTACGAGGTGTCGGCGGCGATCTGAAGTGCCCGCAGGGCGTGGCGGTTGTCGTCCTCCAGGAACTCGAACCGGGGCGGGCGGCCCTTCTCCATGGCGCGCACCCAGTCCGAGTGCCCGACCGTCACCAGGAGGTCGTCGCCCACCTGCTCGCGCAGGAAGTCGATGTCGTCCTGGCCCTGCACCTTGTTGCCGACGACCAAGAGGCCGACGCCGAAGTCCCGTGCGTATTCCTTGTACTGGCGATAGACGGAGACGCCCTTGCGGGTCGGCTCGGCCACCAGGAACGTCATGTCGAAGCGGGTGAACATGCCGGACGCGAAGGAGTCCGAACCCGCCGTCATGTCGACGACCGCGTACTCGTCGCGCCCGTCGGCCAGGTGGTTCAGGAGCAGCTCCACCGCCCCCGTCTTGGAGTGGTAGCAGGCGATACCGAGGTCGGCTTCGGTGAACGGCCCTGTGACCATCAAACGCACGGCTGCGTCGTCGAGTTCCACCGGCCGCGCGCACGCGTCGTACACGGGGTTGTCCTCGCGCACCCGCAGGATCCGCGAACCCGCGCCGGGCGGCGTCGTCTTGATCATCGTGTCGGCGGAGGCGATCCGGGGGTTGGAGCCCCGCAGGTAGTCCTTGATGAGCGGGATGCGCGCGCCCATGGCGGGCAGCTCGGCGGCGTCCGCCTCGTCGAGGCCGAGCGCTGGGCCCAGGTGCTGGTTGATGTCGGCGTCCACCGCGAGGACCGGCGCTCCGGTGGCGGCGAGGTGTCGGATGAAGAGCGAGGACAGCGTGGTCTTGCCGCTGCCGCCCTTCCCTACGAAAGCGATCTTCATGTTCACCAAGGGTAGTCGAGTGACTACCTGGTGTATCGATCCGGCGTGAAGAAGACCACTCCTTCGTGGGGGAGTGCGGTGGGTGCGTAGGGTCGTACTCATGAGTACGACAGCCGATCCGCTCGCGGCCCTGGGCGCACTGCCCGGCGTGGCCGACTCCGTGGACTCCGTGCGCAAGGCCGTGGACCGGGTCTACGGCCACCGGATCATGCGGCGCCGCAGCAACGAGATCACCTCCGAGGCGGCGCTGCGCGGCGCACGCGGCTCGGCGGCGCTCTCCGGTGCCGACTGGGCGCTCGAAGAGGTAAGGCGTCGCAGCGACTTCAGCGGCGACGGCGAGGCCCGCACGATCGGCGCGGCCCTGCGACTTACCGCGGAGGCGGGGCAACTCCTGTCCATCTGGAGGCAGTCCCCGCTCCGGGTCCTCGCGCGCCTCCACCTGGTCGCCGCCGCGGAGAACGACGAGGCGGCGGGCCGGCCGCGCCTTGCGGGTGAGCCCGTGGACGAGCCGCTGGTCGAGCTGGATGCGCCGGACTCCGACGAGGTGGCGGGCCGTCTGGAGGGTCTTTCGCGGCTGATCATCGCAGGCGGCTCCGCACCGGCTCTGGTGACGGCGGCCGTGGTGCACGGCGAGCTGCTCAGCCTGCGCCCCTTCGGCTCGCACAACGGCCTGGTCGCGCGGGCGGCCGAGCGCATCGTCCTGGTGGGCAGCGGGCTCGACCCGAAGTCCGTCTGCCCGGCCGAGGCGGGGCACGGGGAACAGGGCAGGGCGGCCTATGTAGGGGCGCTCGACGGGTACGCGTCCGGGACTCCGGAAGGAATGGCGGCCTGGATCGCCCACTGCGGGCGGGCCGTCGAACTGGGGGCCAGGGAGTCGACGGCGGTCTGCGAGGCGATGCAGCGCGGCGCGGCCTGAGGCGCCTGCGGAAGAGGCCCTGAACAGGGATGCGGCGGTACGAGTTCTCGTACCGCCGCTGGCATGTTCACCGTGTTACCAAGCGTCCTCGAAGGTTGCCCATCAGGTCGGGAACTTAGCCCGTCACCTGGTGCGGCTGGCCCGTAATCGACGGGTCGACGTCGCGTGGGTGCTCGGTGTTCATGCTTCGGTCCGTGGGGCCTTAGTTGCGTTCAAAGGTCATCCTCTCGGATGTCCTTGGTCTCGCGGGCCGTTGAATCCTTTGTACTCCTGTCCTGGAGTAAGCGGAAGTGCTGGCACTACTTCTTTACTTTTAGGTTCAAACAAGGGTGAATCGGGCGCGTGAGGTCCGGCGTCGGCTCACGAACCACACGAGGCCCGCCGTGGCCGCCGCGGCACCCACCGCCGCCACCGCGACGAGCGCGGGCCGGGACGGCTTCTGGCGCCGTTCCTTGAGGCGGACCGGGCGGTGGAAGTCGAGAATCGGCCACTCGCGCGCGAGGGCCTCACGCCGCAGCGCGCGATCGGGGTTGACCGCGTGCGGATGCCCCACGGACTCGAGCATGGGGAGGTCGGTCGCCGAGTCGCTGTAAGCGTGACAGCGGTCGAGGTCGTACCCCTCGGACTCCGCGAGTTCCTTGATCGCCGTCGCCTTGGTGGGGCCGTACGCGTAGTACTCCACCTCGCCGGTGAAGCAGCCGTCGTCGCCGACCACCATCCGGGTCGCCACCACTCGGTCCGCGCCCAGAAGTTCGCCGATCGGCTCGACCACTTCGGCGCCCGACGTGGAGACGATGACGACGTCCCGCCCCGCGGTGTGGTGCTCCTCGATGAGGGAAGCGGCCTCGTCGTAGATGATCGGGTCGATCAGGTCGTGAAGCGTCTCGGCGACGATTTCCTTGACCTGCTCCACGTTCCATCCGCGGCACAGCGCGGACAGATACTCGCGCATCCGCTCCATCTGGTCGTGATCGGCTCCGCCGGCGAGGAAGACGAACTGTGCATATGCAGTTCGCAGTACAGCCCTGCGGTTGATCAGGCCGCCTTGGTAGAACGACTTGCTGAAGGTGAGAGTGCTCGACTTCGCAATGACCGTCTTGTCCAGGTCAAAGAAGGCGGCTGTGCGGGGCAAGGAGTGGTTTTCCACGAGCCCGAGCATAGGCGCCCACCATTCGGCGTAAGGTGAGGCGCGTGGGTTTGCCTGAGAAGGCTCTCGGGTACACCATGGAAGTCACGGATCGTTCGCGACCGTGCTAACCCGGTCTGGCTCCTCCCCCCCCGAGTCGGACCGTGGGGACGACCCCCGCTCTCCCCCCCGGCGGGGGTCGTCGCATGTCCGGATGGGTTTTCCGGACCTCTCTCGACCTTCATCTGATCGCCTGGCGCCCTCCGGCGGCCGTTCTGGCGATCTTTTCGCATGCCCATGATCCGTCACTGTATGTAGTCATTGGGCTGCTCTGTGGAAGTCCCAGAGATGTCACCGGTATGGGTGAAGGGGATATTCACAGCCCCTGTCTTGTCCACAGTTATTGACCAAGATCCACACGTTATCCGCTACCGCTGCACGCTGAATCCGCTCGTTCTGCACGCGAAGTTCATGGCCGGATTGCTTTGGCCGGTTCAGCGCCGATGTGGAACGCGGCATTCAACGGGCTTGTAGTGAGTGGGGGCTGAGGATCGTGGCTGGAGTGATTACACGTGACGGGCCGCCGTCGTCCGATGGACGACAGGGCGGACCGCTGATCGTCACGGAAGATGTGGACCTGCTGGACGACCTGCTGCGGCTGTGCGCCGCGGCGGGGGCGCGGCCCGAGGTGCGGCACGGCGTGCCGGAGCGCAGGGATGGCTGGGACGCGGCGCCGCTGGTCCTTGTCGGGGACGACGCGGTGGACCGGGTGCGGGGAGCCGCGCGCAGGCGTGGGGTCGTCCTGGTCGGGCGGGATCAGGACGACCCCGGGGTGTGGCGGCGCGCGGTGGAGATCGGCGCCGATCATGTGCTGGTCCTGCCCGACGGCGAGCGATGGCTTGTGGACCGCATCGCCGATGTCGCCGAGGGCGTGGGAAGGCCCGCGCTCACGGTGGGGGTGATCGGCGGGAGCGGGGGAGCCGGTGCCTCGACGCTGGCGTGCGCGCTTGCCGTCACGGCGGCCCGTGCGGGCCGACGCACGATGCTCGTCGACGCCGACCCGCTCGGGGGTGGTCTCGATGTGCTGCTGGGCGGCGAGGCGGCCGACGGACTCCGCTGGCCCGCCTTCGCGCAGTCCAGGGGCCGGGTCGGCGGTGGCGCGCTTGAGGAGTCACTGCCCGAGCTGCATTCCCTGCGCGTCCTGAGCTGGGACCGGGGCGACGCGGTGGTCATCGCGCCCGAGGCCATGCGGGCGGTGATCGCCGCCGCCCGGCGGCGGGGCGGGGCGGTCGTCGTGGACCTGCCGCGCCGCGTGGACGAAGGCGTGGCCGAGGCGCTGGCCCAGGTGGATCTGGGGCTTTTGGTGGTGCCGGCGGAGTTGCGCGCGGTGGCCGGGGCGCGGCGGGTCGCGTCGGCGGTGGGGATGGTGCTGCGGGATCTGCGGGTGGTGGTCGCCGGAGGCGGCGGCGCCGGTCGCGCCGCAGGAGGCGGAATCGACGGCCTCGGTGGCTTTGACGCGGAGGAGGTCGCGCGACTGCTCGGGCTGCCGCTCGTCGGCGAACTGCCGCGGGAAGCGGGCCTGCTGGCCGCGCAGGCCGGGGGGATGCCGCCCGGAAGTGCCGCCCGCGGGCCGCTGGCACGGTTCTGCACGGCCTTCTGGGAGCGCGTCCCTGTCGATGCCACCGGAGGCGGCTCATGAGCGCCGTCGTCGGGGCCAAGATGCTGGACGGGGTGCGCCAGTGGCTCGCGGAGAACGGGACCGAGCCGACACCGGCCCGCGTCGCCGAGGCGCTGCGGGCCCAGGGCAGGGTGCTCGGCGACGCGGAAGTCCTGGGCGCGGCGCGGCAGCTGCGCTCGGAGCTGGTGGGCGCGGGACCCCTTGAGGCATTGCTCGCTGACGACTCGGTGACCGACGTGCTGGTCTCCGCGCCCGACCGGGTGTGGGTGGACCGAGGCGGAGGCCTGGAGCTGACCGGGGTGTCCTTCAGGGACGCGACGGCGGTGCGGCGGCTCGCACAGCGGCTCGCGGCCGTGGCCGGACGCCGGCTCGACGACGCGAGGCCCTGGGTGGACGCACGGCTCCCGGACGGCACCCGCCTCCACGCGGTGCTGCCTCCGGTCGCCGTCGGATCGACCTGCCTCTCCCTGCGCGTCGTACGCCCCCGGGCCTTCACGCTGGCGGAACTGACAGCGGCGGGGACGGTGCCGCCGGGTGGAGACCGCGTACTGCGGGCACTGCTCGACGCCCGGCTCTCGTACTTGATCAGTGGCGGCACGGGGTCGGGCAAGACGACGCTCCTCAGCGCGCTCCTCGGCCTCGTCGGGCCGGGGGAGCGGATCGTGCTCGCCGAGGACTCCGCGGAGCTGCGGCCCGATCACCCGCACGTGGTGCGCCTCGAAGCCAGACCGGCGAACCAGGAAGGGGCCGGTCAGGTGGGCCTCGACGACCTGGTGCGACAGGCGCTGCGGATGCGTCCCGACCGGCTGGTCGTCGGCGAGGTGCGTGGCGCTGAGGTGGTCCACCTCCTTGCCGCCCTGAACACGGGCCATCAGGGCGGTTGCGGCACGGTTCACGCGAACGCCGCGGGGGACGTCCCGGCCCGCCTGGAGGCCCTGGGGACGGCGGCCGGACTCGACAGGGCGGCGCTGCACAGCCAGTTGGCCGCCGCGCTTTCCGTGGTGATCCATCTGGCACGGGACCGGACGGGGCTGCGGCGGATCGCCGAGGTGCGTGTCCTGGAACGAGATCCGTCCGGCCTCGTGGTGACGGTGCCGGCGCTGCGGTGGGGCGAGAAGGAGTTTGTCCGGGAGCGGGGCTGGGAGCGGCTGAGCTCGCTCCTGACGGCCGGTGGTTGGAGTGAGGGGCGATGAGTGCGACGGGGGTGGCGGCGGCCGCGTGTGCGGGGAGCGCGGCCTGGCTGGTGATGGGGCGGGACCGAGGGCTGCGGCGGGCGCGGGCTGTTCTGGCGGGAGGGGGCTTCGAGGCGGCGTCGGGGGACGCGGCGTGGCGGCGGGCGGCGGACTATGCCGGCGCCCGGGTGCGGCACGAGTGGTGGGCTCTGGCGGGCGGGGCGGCGGTCGCGCTGCTCGGTGAGTCGGTGGTGCCGCTGATCTTGGGTGCGGCCGGGGTGCCGCTGGTGCGGCGTGTACGGCGGGCCGGAGACGCGCGGCTCGAAGGGGAGCGTCGGGCCGCCGCGGTGATCGCGTTGTGCGGGGTGCTCGCCGGTGAGGTTCGGGCGGGGCGGCAGCCGGGGGAGGCATTGCGGGCCGCGGCCGGTGGTGGGCTCGGGGAGGCGCGGGCCGGGGTTCTGGCGGCGGCGCGGTTCGGCGGGGATGTGCCGGGCGCGCTGGAGGAAGCGGCACGGGAGCCGGGGGCGCAGGGGCTGTTGGGGCTCGCGGCGTGCTGGCGGGTGGCGGTGGACCGCGGTGCCGGGCTCGCCGCGGGCCTTGAGCGGCTTGAGGGCGCGCTGCGCGCGGAGCGGGATCAGCGTGCCGATCTGCGGGCCCAGTTGGCGGGTGCGCGGTCGACGGCGGTGATGCTCGCGGGGCTTCCGGTCCTCGGACTGCTGATGGGGAGCGCGCTCGGGGCGGCGCCCTTGCGGGTGTTGCTGCATACGGGGGCGGGGCTGGGATGCCTGGCGGTGGGCGGGACGTTGGAGGGCGCCGGCGTGTGGTGGGCGCTGCGGATCGTACGGGGAGCGGAGGAGCGATGAGTTTCGTCGTCCACGAGGTGGGGGTGGCTGTGTGGGGTGCGGCGGCCTTGCTGTGGCTGGTGTCGGCGGTCCTTGCGGCGCGGCGTGAGCGGGCGGTGCGGGGGCGGTCGGGGGCTGTGCTGGGGGTCGAGGCGCGGCTAGCGGTGGGCTCGTCGAGGCGGTGGTTCCGGCGCCGGGAGGCGGTGCGGGGATGGCTGGCGGTGGCCGGTGCGGTGAGTGCCGGGTGGGTGCTGGTGGGCGGCTTTCCGGGGTGCCTGGTGGGGTTGGGCGCCGGGTACGGGGTGTGGCGTTGGTGGCGGGGGCGGGGCGCTCGCGCCGCGGAGTTCGACGTCGTGGAGGCGGCTCGGCAACTCCCTTTGGCGGCTGATCTGTTGGCGGCCTGCGTCGCTGCGGGCGCGGGGCCCGTCGTGGCCGCACACGCGGTGGGCGACGCGTTGAGGGGGCCGGTCGGGGAGCGGCTCGCGCAGGGGGCCGCGGAGGTGCGGCTCGGCGGTGAACCGGTCGACGCTTGGCGGAGGTTGGGCGCGATACCGGGCGCGGGGGCGCTGGCCCGCCTGCTGGAGCGGGCGGGGGAGTCGGGGGCTCCGGCGGCGGATCCGGTGGCGCGTCTGGCCGCGGACTGCCGCGCGGAACGGGGTCGTACGGCGACGGCTGCGGCGCGCAGGGCCGGAGTGCTGATGACGGCGCCGGTGGGGCTGTGCTTCTTGCCCGCGTTCATCGCGGTGGGGGTGCTGCCTGTGGTGATCGGCCTGGCGGGCGGGCTGTTGAGCGGCCTGTGAGCGACTTCTGAACGGCATCTGAGTGGTTCGACGGCCGAGTGGCTGGACGACTGGCTGGACGGCGGCCGCGTGAGGCGTGGCTGCCGTGTTCTGAAAAGACGGAAATTTCATGGGGGTTGAGATGTGGGGACAGCTGTGTGTACGGGCGTCGCAGTACAGGGCGTATGTGGGGCGGGCGGTTCGCGGGGACGTGGGGATGGTCACCTCGGAGTACGCGATGGGGCTCATCGCGGCGGTGGGATTCGCCGGACTGCTCTACAAGGTGGTGACGAGCGGGCAGGTCAGGGCGGCGTTGCAGGCGGTCGTGGAGAAGGCGCTCGATGTCCAGTTCTAAGGGGCCCGGGGGCGGCCGCGGGCGCCGCGGGGACCAGGGGTTCGTGACGGCTGAGGCGGCCGTGGTCCTTCCCACGCTCGTGCTGTTCACGATGGCGCTGGTCTGGGCATTGCTGACCGCGTCCGCGCAGATCCAGTGCGTGGACGCGGCACGGGCAGGGGCGCGCGCGATGGCCCGGCAGGACCCTGCGAGCGGGGCCGTGGCGGCGGCCCGGCAGGCGGCGCCGCGCGGTGCGTCGGTGGTCGTGCGGCGGGACGGGGACCTGGTGCGGGTGGAGGTCGTGGCGGACTCGCCGGGGCCTGAGGCGCTCGGGCTCGGTCTTCGGCTGCGGGCGGAGGCGGTGGCGTCGGCGGAGGAGACGGTGTCGGTGGGGGAGACCTCGGGGGTGGGAGCGTGAGGGGGCGGGCCGGGTGGCGAACGGCCGGGCCGGTGTCGGACCAGGGCGACCGGGGAGCCGCCACGGTGTGGGTCGTCGTCGTGATGGCGGTGCTGTGCGTGATCTGCGGCGCGGTCCTCGCGATGGGGCAGGTGATCGTCGCCCGCCATCGAGCGGGCGGCGCGGCGGACTTGGCGGCGCTCGCCGCGGCGGACCACTGGATGGACGGGCGTTCCGGGGCGTGTGCCGAGGCCGGGCGGGTGGCCGAGGCGCAGGGGGTGCGCATCGTGCGGTGCGCGGTGAGGGGCGAGATCGCGGACGTCACCGCGGCGGCGGGCTTCGGTCCGTTCGGGACGGAGGTCAGGTCCAGGGCGGGCCCGGCGGGGCCGATCGCTCCGACGCCCGGAGCGGGGGCTGTGGCGCACGCCGGGTGGCGGACTGACGAGGGGGCGGCGCGAGCCGCCGGAGGGCTCTCAGACCGCCCTGAGGGGCCTGCTGGACGGAAGCCTGAGGTGAGGGCGGCGCGTTCTGCCGTGTGGCGATCCGCTGCGCGCCTCGCGTTGCCGGGGGCGGCGACACCGGCGCCCGGTGGTCGGCGGCCCGAAGGCGGTGCGATCCACCGATGCCCCTCAGGGGGCGGGAGCGTCCTTGAGCAGGGTGGAGAGCAGACGGACCGCGCCGCGTTTGTGCAGAGGGTCGTTGCCGTTGCCGCACTTCGGGGACTGGATGCAGGACGGGCAACCGGCCTCGCACTCGCAGGAGGCGATGGCCTGCCGGGTGGCGGTCAGCCACTCGCGGGCCGTGTGGAAGGCCCGCTCGGCGAATCCCGCACCGCCGGGATGGCCGTCGTACACGAAGACGGTCGGCAGGAGCGTGTCCGGATGAAGCGGCACGGAGACGCCGCCGATGTCCCAGCGGTCGCAGGTCGCGAAGAGCGGCAGCATGCCGATGGAGGCGTGCTCGGCGGCATGCAGGGCGCCGCCGAGGATCTCCGGATTGACGCGGGCGGCGTCCAACTGGTCCTCGGTGACCGTCCACCAGACCGCACGGGTGCGCAGGGTGCGGGGCGGCAGGTCCAGCTTGGTCTCGCCGAGGACCTCCCCGGTGATCAGCCTGCGGCGCAGGAAGGAGACGACCTGGTTGGTGACTTCGACGGAGCCGTAGCAGAGGCGGCCCGATCCCCAGGGGATCTCGGTGTCCGTCTCCAGGATGGAGATGGCCGTGGTGTCCCGGGCCGTCGTGGAGTACGGCGGACCGGCCTCCTCGACCAGGGCGACCGAGTCCTCCAGATCCAGGCGGCGCACGAGATACGTACGGCCCTGGTGAAGGTGGACCGCGCCCTCGTGGACGGCGGAGTGCGCGGCGGATGCGTCGACGGTGCCGAGCAGCCTGCCCGTGCCCTCCTCGACGATCTGGATGGGCTTCCCGCCCTCGCCGCGGATGTCGGTGAGGTCGGCGGCCCGCTCCCTGCGGGTCCAGTGCCAGGCCTTCGTGCGGCGGCGCAGCAGTTTCGCGGCCTCCAACTGCGGGAGCAGCTCCTCGGTGGCCGGGCCGAAGAGGATCAAGTCGTCGTCCGTGAGCGGGAGTTCCGCGGCGGCCGCGCAGAGGTGGGGCGCGAGGACGTACGGGTTGTCGGGGTCGAGGACCGTCGACTCGACCGGCTGCTGGAACAGCGCTTCGGGGTGGTGGACGAGATACGTGTCCAGCGGGTCGTCGCGGGCGACGAGGACGGCAAGCGCGCCCTGCCCGGAGCGCCCGGCGCGGCCCGCCTGCTGCCAGAGCGAGGCACGGGTCCCCGGATAGCCGGAGATGATCACGGCGTCCAGCCCGGAGACGTCCACGCCGAGTTCGAGCGCGGTGGTGGCCGCGAGGCCGAGGAGTTCGCCGGAGTGCAGGGCCCGCTCCAGGGCGCGGCGCTCCTCGGGGAGATATCCGCCCCGGTAGGCGGCCACGCGGTGGGTCAGGGAGCGGTCGACCTCCGCGAGGCGCTCCTGGGCGATCACCGAGATCAGCTCGGCGCCGCGCCGGGAACGTACGAAGGCGACCGAGCGGACGCCCTGGACGGTCAGGTCGGTGAGCAGGTCCGCCGTCTCGGCGGTGGCGGTGCGGCGGACGGGGGCGCCGTTCTCGCCGTGGAGCTCGGTGAGCGGGGGTTCCCAGAGGGCGAAGACGAGGTCGCCGCGGGGTGAGGCGTCGTCGGCGACCTCCTTGACCGGCAGTCCGGTCAGGCGTTCGGCGGCGATGGCCGGCTCGGCGGAGGTGGCGGAGGCGAGGAGGAAGACGGGGTCGGAGCCGTAGCGGGCGCAGAGGCGGCGCAGGCGGCGCAGGACCTGGGCGACGTGGGAGCCGAAGACGCCGCGGTAGGTGTGGCACTCGTCGATGACGACGTAGCGCAGGGCGCGCAGGAAGGAGGACCAGCGGGGGTGGGACGGGAGTATCCCGCGGTGCAGCATGTCGGGGTTGGTCAGGACGTAGTTGGCGTACTGACGTACCCATTCGCGTTCTTCGACGGGGGTGTCGCCGTCGTACACGGCGGGGCGGATCGCGTTGCCCAGGGGTGCCGCGAGTTCGCGTACGGCGCGGCGCTGGTCGGCGGCCAGGGCCTTCGTCGGGGCGAGGTACAGCGCGGTCGTGCCGCGGCCGTTCGGGGCTTCTGAGCCGTCGAGGAGGGCCGAGAGGACGGGGGTGAGGTAGGCGAGTGACTTTCCCGACGCCGTGCCGGTGGCGACGATGACCGACTCGCCGTCCAGGGCGTGCTCGGCGGCGAGTGCCTGGTGGGCCCAGGGGTGCTCGATCCCGGCCGATTGCACCGCCGCGACGACCTCGGAACGAATGCGATCAGGCCAGACTGCATATCGGGCCGCGCGCGGGGGCAAGTGCTCCGTATGAGTGACGCGCGAAGCACGGCTCGGCCCCGCGGTGAGCCGGTCCAGGACCGTCCGTGGAGACGTGCGTGCCGGGGCGCCCGTGAAGGGTCTTCCCGGTGGAGGAAAGTTGGCCATCGGCACCGAGTGTGTCACTGGCAGGATGGACAATGGTCCCAAGGCGTCGTGCACGCCTGCCGGTAAGTGATTGAATGCCATCGCGGCTGGCGATCCGTCCTGGGGGCTCTGCCGAGGTGTCCCGAGGGATGACCGCTCGATAGCAAGGTGCTGGAGGATCCGTGGACCTGTCCCTGTCGACCCGTACCGTCGGCGATCGTACGGTCGTCGAGGTCGGTGGCGAAATCGACGTTTATACCGCGCCCAAGTTGCGCGAACAGTTGGTCGAGTTGGTGAACGACGGCAGTTTCCACCTGGTCGTCGACATGGAGGGCGTGGACTTCCTCGACTCCACCGGACTTGGCGTACTGGTCGGCGGCTTGAAGCGGGTGCGTGCCCATGAGGGCTCACTGCGCCTGGTCTGCAACCAGGAACGTATTTTGAAGATCTTCCGCATCACCGGCCTGACCAAGGTGTTCCCCATTCACACCTCGGTCGAGGAAGCGGTCGCGGCCACCGACTGAGAGCCGGATGCCCCGGGTCGGCTGCTTGCTCGGCCCGGGGGTGGCAGAACAGCAGGGGACCGGGCCCTCGGCCCGGCCCTCTGACAGCACGCGCGTATGTCCGAGGGGGATGCATGGCCACCGTTGAACTCCGATTCAGCGCGCTGCCCGAGCACGTCAGGACCGCCCGGCTCGTGGCGGCGGCGGTCGCGCGCAGGGCCGGAGTGGACGAGGCCGTTCTCGACGAGGTCCGACTCGCTGTCGGCGAGGCCTGCACGCGTGCTGTCGGACTGCACCAGAGCAACGGCGTCTCGGCGCCGGTTCTTGTCGCCCTGATCGAGGACGAGAAGCAGTTTTCCATCGAGGTCGGCGATGAGGCCCCCCACGCGACGTCCGGCGACCGCGCACCCGGCTCGGGGCCCGGAGCGGCCGACGACCTGGACGCCGAAGGTGAGGACGAGATGGGTCTCGCCGTCATCAGCGGGCTCGTGGACGACGTGGAGGTCACCGCGGGCGAGAACGGCGGTCTCATCCGGATGACGTGGCCGACGACCCCCGCGCCGCTTCTCTGACCGGCCGAAGTCCGATCTGGCTCGGTCCGATCTGGCTCGGTCCGATCTGGCTCGGTCCGATCCGGCCCGACCTGGTCTGATCAAGCCCGATTCGGCGGCTTCCCCTTCCCGCCGCACCAAGGTCTTGCTCCCCATCCGGAGCAGGGCCTTTTTCTTATTTGATCATTGCCCCGGTCAATTGCCTCGGGGCAGTCGACCTCCGTCAACGGTTTTGGGGCATTACCGCTTTCGGGGCCAATCTGCGGTCACGATCATTTGCTGGGAAGCAATCTCTAGCCAATTCCGTTTGCGGCGCTCTGTTTTGATCAGGTTCAGCTCCCTACAATCCGTCCACATCTTGAGCTCACCCCAGGCGTCAAGGAGGACGAATGGCGGGGCTTTCTACCCCTCATCAGTTTGACCACACCTCAACCTTCGCAGCGGCAGTACTGACCGACGACAACCGCCTCATCGTGATGGGCGTCGCGATCGTCGCGGTCGCGGCCCTAGCGGTCGCCTGGGTGCTCGTACGCCAGGTGCTCGCGGCGACCGAGGGCACCGACAGCATGAAGAAGATCGCGAAGGCGATCCAGGAGGGCGCCAATGCCTATCTCGGCAGGCAGCTGCGCACTCTCGGTGTTTTCGCCGTCGTGGTGTTCTTCCTGCTCCTGCTGCTGCCGGCAGACGACTGGAATCAGCGCGCCGGCCGATCGATCTTCTTCTTGATCGGTGCGGTGTTCTCGGCGACCACCGGCTATATCGGCATGTGGCTCGCCGTACGCAGCAATGTTCGTGTGGCGGCAGCCGCACGAGAGGCCACTCCCACGGAAGGTGAGCCCGAAAAGGATCTCACCGCTGTTTCGCACAAGGCCATGAAGATCGCTTTCCGCACGGGCGGCGTCGTCGGCATGTTCACGGTGGGGCTCGGTCTTCTGGGCGCCTCCTGTGTGGTGCTCGTCTACGCGGCCGACGCGCCGAAGGTCCTTGAGGGCTTCGGCCTCGGGGCGGCGCTGATCGCGATGTTCATGCGTGTGGGCGGCGGCATCTTCACCAAGGCCGCCGACGTCGGCGCCGACCTGGTCGGCAAGGTCGAGCAGGGCATCCCGGAGGACGACCCGAGGAATGCCGCGACCATCGCCGACAACGTGGGCGACAACGTCGGCGACTGCGCGGGCATGGCCGCCGACCTCTTCGAGTCGTACGCCGTGACCCTGGTGGCCGCGCTGATCCTCGGCAAGGTGGCGTTCGGCGACTCCGGACTCGCCTTCCCGCTGATCGTTCCGGCGATCGGTGTCGTGACGGCGATGATCGGGATCTTCGCGGTGGCGCCACGGCGCTCCGACCGCAGCGGGATGACCGCCATCAACCGCGGATTCTTCATCTCCGCGTTCATCTCGCTGGCGCTCGTGGCAGCGGCGGTCTTCGTCTACCTGCCGTCGTCGTACGCCGACCTGGATGGCGTCTCGGACGCGGCGATCGCGGGTCACGAAGGCGATCCGCGGGTTCTCGCGGTCGTCGCCGTCGCGATCGGCATCGTCATGGCCGCACTGATCCAGCAGCTCACCGGCTACTTCACGGAGACCAACCGGCGTCCGGTCAAGGACATCGGCAAGACCTCGCTCACAGGGCCGGCCACCGTCGTCCTGGCCGGAATCTCACTCGGCCTCGAATCGGCCGTCTACACCGCGCTCCTGATCGGGCTCGGCGTGTACGGGGCGTTCCTGCTCGGCGGTACGTCGATCATGCTCGCCCTGTTCGCGGTGGCGCTCGCCGGTACCGGCCTGCTCACCACGGTCGGCGTGATCGTCGCCATGGACACCTTCGGTCCGGTCTCCGACAACGCGCAGGGCATCGCCGAGATGTCCGGTGACGTCGAGGGCGCCGGCGCGCAGGTCCTCACGGACCTGGACGCCGTCGGCAACACCACCAAGGCCATCACCAAGGGCATCGCCATCGCCACGGCCGTCCTCGCGGCCGCGGCGCTCTTCGGCTCGTATCGCGACGCCATCGCGACCGCGGCCAAGGACGTCGGCGAGAAAATGGGCGACGGCGCTCCCATGAACCTGGTGATGGACATCTCACAGCCCAACAACCTGGTCGGCCTGATCCTGGGCGCCGCGGTCGTCTTCCTCTTCTCGGGGCTCGCGATCAACGCGGTGTCGAGGTCGGCGGGAGCGGTGGTCTACGAGGTGCGGCGGCAGTTCCGCGAGCACCCCGGGATCATGGACTACTCCGAGGAGCCTGAGTACGGGCGCGTCGTCGACATCTGCACCAAGGACGCGCTGCGCGAGCTGGCCACGCCGGGTCTGCTCGCCGTGCTCACGCCGATCGCGGTCGGCTTCTCGCTCGGCGTCGGCGCGCTCGGCTCGTTCCTGGCGGGCGCGATCGGCACGGGCACGCTGATGGCGGTCTTCCTCGCCAACTCCGGCGGCGCCTGGGACAACGCGAAGAAGCTCGTCGAGGACGGCCACCACGGCGGCAAGGGCAGTGAGGCCCACGCCGCGGTGGTGATCGGCGACACCGTCGGTGACCCGTTCAAGGACACCGCAGGGCCGGCGATCAACCCGCTCCTGAAGGTGATGAACCTGGTGGCGCTGCTCATCGCGCCGGCGGTCGTCCAGTTCAGTTACGGGGACGACGCGAGCGCCGGGGTGCGGGCACTGATCGCGGTGCTTTCGATCCTGGTCATCATCGGCGCGGTGTACGTGTCCAAGAGGCGAGGGATCGCCGTGGGCGACGAGGAGGAAGGTGGTGCGGAGCGAGTAGGTAACTCGGCTGATCCGGCCGTGGTTTCGTAACGCCGGGTCAGACTCTGCCCAACACAAGGGCGGACGGTGCGTTTTGACGCGGCGTCCGCCCTTCGTGTGTCTCGTGAGCCGGCCGGTGAGCCTTCTCTCGCGCTCCGCGCTTGGTGCAAATGGCTTCAATAGGGGTGGTACCGGGCCCCCGGCATGCGGTTGTAGCCCAGTTGGCGTGTAAGTTCCGGGGCCGAGAGCCATGGAAGGGACCAATCCGGTGAACAAGAAGCTTGCAGCCGCACTGTCCGGCGGTGCGGTACTGGTACTGGCGCTGTCGGGCTGCAGCGACGACGGCAACGAGAAGCTGGACTCCTGGGCCAAGGACGTCTGTGACTCGGTTCAGCCGCAGTCGAAGAAGATCGCCGACGCCAACGCGGCGATCCAGAAGGAGACCTCGGACAACAGCTCGCCGGGGGACGTCCAGAAGACCGACTCCAAGGCGTTCCAGGACATGTCCGACGCCTACAAGTCGATGGGCGCCGCGGTGAAGAAGGCGGGCGCCCCGCCGGTCGACGGCGGTCAGAAGAAGACCGACGACGCGGTCAAGGAACTGAACGCCATCTCCAAGTCGTACGGCGATCTGAAGAAGAAGGTCGACGGCCTGGACACCAAGGACCAGGCGGACTTCGCCGACGGGCTCAAGAGTGTCGCGGGGGAGCTGGACAAGCTGAGCAAGAGCGGCAACGAGGCCCTTGAGAAGCTGCAGGAGGGCGAGGTGGGCAAGGCGATGAGCAAGCAGGACAGTTGCAAGTCGGCTTCCGCCACGCCTTCTGCGGCCTAGGGGCCGCACCCTTCCTTCGCCCGCTGCCCCGATGCCCCGGGGGAAAGAGTCCCCGGGGCGTCGGGGCAGTGTCGCGCCGGGCCGCGCCCGTCGGCGGCGGGCACAGCCGGTGAGCCGGATGCGGGTCACAATGAGGGGGTGAGTATCGCTAGCGCCCCCTTGCCCTCGTCCGATCGTGCCGACGCCTCCGCTCAGTTGCGGGAAGCCCTGCTGGCGGCCGACTTCACCGCTGACGGGCTGCTCGAGCTGCTCGGGGCGCCCGCCTACACGGCGCTCGCGCGCAGCGAGACCGTGCCCGCCCTGCGGGCCACCCGCGGCGAGGGGCCACTGGAGACACTCGTACGGCTCTTCCTGTTGCAGCGTTCCGTGCCGCACGCGCGCGTGGCGGCCGTTCTGCCGGTCGGCCCTCTACAGGAGAGCGGTTGGCTGTCCGCGGCGGACGGTGAGGGTGCGCTGAAGGCGACCGTGGACGTGCGGCCCTACGGCGGGCCGAGCGGCGAGGACTGGTTCATCGTCTCGGACCTGGGGTGCGCGGTCGGCGGTGCCGGTGGCATCGGCAGCCACGACGAAGGGGTCGTACTCGGTGTGGGCGGGGCGTCCACGACGCTGGCCGGTCTCACGGTGCGTATGCCCGTGGCCAGTGCTCTCGACCTCGGCACCGGATCCGGGATCCAGGCGCTGCACGCCGCGCAGCACGCCACCCGGGTCACCGCGACCGACCTCAATCCCCGCGCGCTGCACATCACGCGGCTCACCCTCGCGCTCTCCGGGGCGCCCGAGGCCGACCTGCGGGAGGGCTCCCTGTTCGAACCCGTGGGCGAGGAGACGTACGACCTGATCGTGTCCAATCCGCCTTTCGTGATCTCTCCCGGGGCGCGGCTCACCTACCGCGACGGCGGGATGGGCGGGGACGATCTGTGCCGGTCGCTCGTTCAGCAGGCGGGGGAGCGGTTGAACGAAGGGGGGTACGCGCACTTCCTCGCCAACTGGCAGCACGTGGAGGGCGAGGAGTGGACCGAGCGGCTCCGTTCCTGGGTGCCGCGCGGGTGCGACGCGTGGATCGTGCAGCGCGAGGTGCAGGACGTCACGCAGTACGCGGAGCTGTGGCTGCGGGACGCCGGGGACCACCGGTCAGATCCGCAGGAGTACGCGGCGCGGTACGACGCGTGGCTCGACGAGTTCGAGGCCCGCAAGACGCGCGCGGTCGGGTTCGGGTGGATCACGCTGCGCAAGAGTGGCGCCGGATCCGCTGGGGCCGAGCCGTCCGTGACCGTGGAGGAGTGGCCGCACCCCGTCGAGCAGCCCCTTGGTGACACGGTGCGGGAGTTCTTCGCGCGCCAGGACTACCTGCGGGCGCACGACGACGCCGCGCTGCTCGCCGGGCACTTCAAGCTCGCGGCCGAGGTCGTGCAGGAGCAGGTCGGGCTGCCCGGCGCCGAGGACCCGGAGCATGTCGTGCTGCGCCAGCACCGCGGGATGCGGCGGGCCACCAAGGTGGACACGGTGGGCGCGGGCTTCGCAGGCGTGTGCGACGGGACGCTGAGCGCCGGGCGGATCCTCGACGCGATCGCCCAACTGGTGGGGGAGGACCCCGTATTGCTGCGGGACCGGACGCCCTCGCAGATCCGGCTCCTCGTCGAGCAGGGCTTCCTGGAGCCCGTCGAGTCGTAGAGACGCCGCGAGGGGGCCGCCGGGCCGTCGGCGGTGAGCGTACGGCGTGTCTCGTACGTTTCCGGGGACGTCGGTCCCCCGTTGTGGGTGGGGTGGACGGGCGGCGGCGACCGCCGGACGTACATCGAGAAGGTGGACTGTGCGAACCAGCCCCGAGATGGCCGGTTCCGGTCGGGCCGGGCCCCGCGCCGACCGGTTCTTCAGGCCGGGCGCCCTCCGTTCACCCGGGGTTCGCGCCCCGGTTTCCCGGGCGTGTCAAGTTCCCAAGCCGGGAACTCGGTACGGGGAGGCAATGACATGGAGAGCGGACCAGCGATCTTCGCGGGCACGGTGTTCGCGCTGTTCGGAGCAGGGCTGCTGCTGTGGACCGGAGCACGTGTGGCGCACCGCGCGCCCGTCGCCGAGGGTGTGAACCCTGTCGCATCCGCGACGCTCGCCGCCCTGGCGGGATCGGGCGCGCTGGTGCTCGGGGTGTGGTGTTTCACTCGGTTGTGACCGGAGGCGGTCGGTGACCGGACGGCGGCTGCGGGGCGCGTACGGGCCGTAGGCCCCGCGCCGGTGCTGAGCCGGTGCGCAGCCGGTGGTGAAGCCCATGGTGAACCAGGTGAGGAAACGGCAGGTCGCCACTCCGGGCGGCAGGAATGGCGGTAGTCGGGTTACCGTTCGAGTGGCCGTTGCGGGCTTTTCCCGTTTGACACGGGGGCGGGATGTACCGTCACACTCCGCAGCGTCAGCGCAACTCAAGCGCACCGAGCGAGGCCACGCACCCGGCCACCGAGTACCGACCGGAGAGAAGAGCGAAGTTGTCCCCGACCAGCGAGACCGCAAAGGGCGGCCGCCGACTCGTCATCGTCGAGTCGCCTGCCAAGGCGAAGACGATCAAGGGTTACCTCGGCCCCGGCTACGTAGTCGAGGCAAGCGTCGGGCACATCCGCGACCTCCCGAACGGCGCCGCGGAGGTCCCCGACAAGTACACCGGCGAGGTGCGCCGTCTCGGCGTGGACGTCGAGAACGACTTCGAGCCCATCTATGTCGTCAACTCCGACAAGAAGGCGCAGGTCAAGAAGCTCAAAGACCTGCTGAAGGACTCCGACGAACTCTTCCTCGCCACCGATGAGGACCGCGAGGGCGAAGCCATCGCGTGGCACCTCCTCGAGGTCCTGAAGCCCAAGGTCCCGGTCAAGCGCATGGTGTTCCACGAGATCACCAAGGCCGCGATCCAGGAGGCCGTCGCCAGCCCCCGCGACCTCAACAAGCGCATGGTCGACGCCCAGGAGACCCGCCGCATCCTCGACCGTCTCTACGGCTACGAGGTCTCGCCGGTCCTGTGGAAGAAGGTCATGCCGCGCCTGTCGGCCGGCCGTGTCCAGTCCGTGGCGACCCGCCTCGTCGTCGAGCGTGAGCGCGAGCGCATCGCCTTCCGCTCCGCCGAGTACTGGGACCTGACGGGCACCTTCGGCACGGGCCGCCCGGGCGACGCGTCCGACCCCTCGCAGCTGGTCGCGCGCCTCACCACGGTCGACGGCAAGCGCATCGCGCAGGGCCGCGACTTCAACTCCGTCGGACAGCTCAAGTCCGAAACGCTGCACCTGGACGAGGCGAACGCCCGTTCGCTCGCCGCGGCCCTTGAGAACACCCGGTTCGCGGTCCGCTCCGTCGAGTCCAAGCCCTACCGCCGCTCTCCGTACGCGCCGTTCCGTACGACGACGTTGCAGCAGGAGGCCAGCCGCAAGCTCGGCTTCGGCGCGAAGGCCACGATGCAGGTGGCCCAGAAGCTGTACGAGAACGGCTTCATCACCTACATGCGTACGGACTCCACGACGCTGTCCGACACGGCGATCACCGCCGCTCGCGCTCAGGTCACGCAGCTGTACGGCAGCGACTACCTGCCGGACAAGCCCCGTACGTACGCCGGGAAGGTCAAGAACGCGCAGGAGGCGCACGAGGCGATCCGCCCTTCGGGCGATCGTTTCCGCACGCCCGCCGAGACCGGCCTCACCGGTGACCAGTTCCGGCTCTACGAGCTGATCTGGAAGCGGACCGTCGCCTCCCAGATGAAGGACGCGGTCGGCAACTCCGTCACGGTCAAGATCGGTGGCACGGCCGCCGACGGCCGCGACGCCGAGTTCAGCGCGTCCGGCAAGACCATCACCTTCCACGGCTTCATGAAGGCCTACGTAGAGGGCGCGGACGACCCGAACGCCGAGCTCGACGACCGCGAGCGCAGGCTGCCGCAGGTCAGCGAGGGTGACGCGCTGTCCGCCGACGAGATCTCGGTCGACGGCCACGCGACCAAGCCGCCGGCCCGCTACACCGAGGCCTCGCTGGTCAAGGAGCTCGAAGAGCGCGAGATCGGCCGCCCGTCGACGTACGCGTCGATCCTCGGCACGATCCTCGACCGCGGCTACGTCTTCAAGAAGGGCACGGCCCTTGTGCCCTCCTTCTTGTCCTTCGCCGTGGTCAACCTCCTGGAGACGCACTTCGGGCGCCTCGTCGACTACGACTTCACCGCACGCATGGAGGACGACCTCGACCGCATCGCGCGGGGCGAGGCGCAGGCCGTGCCGTGGCTGAAGCGGTTCTACTTCGGTGAGGGCGACGACGCGGGGGCCGCGTCCAACGCGGGCAACGGCGACGGCGACCACCTCGGCGGGCTCAAGGAACTGGTGACCGACCTGGGCGCGATCGACGCCCGGGAGATCTCCTCCTTCCCCGTCGGCGACGGCATCCTGCTGCGCGTCGGCCGCTACGGCCCGTACATCGAGCGGGGCGAGAAGGACGCGGAGGGCCACCAGCGCGCCGACGTGCCCGACGACCTGCCGCCGGACGAGCTGACCGTCGAGTACGCCGAGGAGCTGCTCGCCAAGCCGAGCGGTGACTTCGCGCTCGGCACCGACCCCACGTCGGGCCACGAGATCATCGCCAGGGACGGCCGTTACGGCCCCTACGTCACCGAGGTGCTCCCCGAGGGCACCCCGAAGACGGGCAAGAAGGCGGTCAAGCCGCGCACGGCCTCGCTCTTCAAGTCCATGTCGCTCGACACGGTGACGCTCGCGGACGCCCTGAAGCTGATGTCCCTGCCGCGTGTGGTCGGGGCAGACGCCGAAGGCGTGGAGATCACCGCGCAGAACGGCCGCTACGGCCCGTACCTGAAGAAGGGCACGGACTCGCGGTCCCTCGAGGCCGAGGAGCAGCTCTTCAACATCACGTTGGAAGAGGCCCTCGCGATCTACGCCCAGCCCAAGCAGCGCGGGCGGGCCGCGGCCAAGCCGCCGCTGAAGGAGCTCGGCGAGGACCCGGTCAGCAAGAAGCCGGTCGTCGTCAAGGACGGCCGCTTCGGGGCGTACGTCACTGACGGCGAGACGAACGCGACGCTGCGGGCCGCCGACAGCGTCGAGGACATCACTCCCGAGCGCGGCTACGAACTGCTCGAGGAGAAGCGGGCGAAGGGTCCGGCCAAGAAGACCGCCAAGAAGGCGGCGAAGAAGGCCCCCGCCAAGAAGACCGCGGCCAAGAAGACGGCCACGAAGAAAACGGCCGCCAAGAAGACGACGGCCGCGAAGAAGACCACTACGAAGACGGCCGCCGCCAAGAAGACCACGGCTTCGGCGGCCAAGGCGTCCGACGCCGAGTAGCCGAGCAGCCGAGTAAGGCGGCGTGCGCGTTCTGTACGTCTTTCTGTGCGGCGCTGTGAATGTGTGAACCGAAGGGGCGCCCGTTTGTTCGGGCGCCCCTTCGGGGTGTCGCACCGTCCAGATAGGCTGGACGGATGACGCGTGCCGAGCAGCCAACGGTCGGAAACCCGACCCCCGACGACGCCCTGGTCGCAGATTCGCGAGAGCGTGCTGTCCGCGCCCTGCTGCGCGTGCCGCAGCTGAAGCGCCTCTGGAGCGCCCAGCTCGTCGGCGGTGTCGGCGACGCCCTCGCCCTCCTTGTCCTCGTGGTGCTCGCGCTGCAAGCGGCCATCGCCGAGGGGGCGTTCGGGGGCGGTTATCGAGGGGTGGCGTTCGCCGTCACCGCTGTCTTCGGGGCACGCGTTCTCGCGACGCTGCTCTTCGGAGCGGTACTTCTGGGACCTCTGAGCTCGATCACGTCACCGGACGGGCCGCTCGACCGGCGCTGGACGATGGTCGTGGCGGATGGTCTGCGGGCCGCGCTGCTTGTCGTCGCGCCGCTGTGGATCGACTGGACGCCGGACAACGCGCTCGCGGTACTGCTCGTCACCGCCTTCGTGATCGGAGTCGCCGAGCGCTTCTGGACGGTCTGCCGGGAGAGCGCGGCCCCCGCGCTGCTGCCCGCGCCGCCCCTGGAGGGCGCGACGGTGCGGCCGCTGCCGGACCACATGGACGCACTGCGGCGCCTGTCGCTGCGTACGGGATTCGTGGCGCTGCCCATCGCGGCCGCCGCGCTCGTCGCCGTCACGCTGGTCGGCAACCTCCTGGGAGCCGGGCTCGACTGGTTCGAGCTGCACCAGGCGGGGCTCGGCTCGTTCGTCGCCGCCGGCCTCTTCGCTGCCTCCCTCTCGATCGTCTACTTCCTCGAACTTCCCGCCACGCAGACGCCACGCGCGCGTAGCCCCCTCGAAGGGCTGCGCAGGCCGCGCACCGGCAGCGGCACCGACAAGGGCCGCACCGGCGCGATCCCGCTGCTCATCGCCGCCTGCGCCGCGGTCGCCGGAGCCGTCGCCGCCGCTGTGGCGGTCGCCGTGCTGCACGCCAAGGACCTCGACGGCGGGCCCGTCACGTACGGCCTCGTCGTCCTCGCGCTGACCGGCGGCACCGCCTTCGGTATCCGCACCGCACCGTCCCTGCTGCCCACGCTCCCGCGCCGCCGGCTGCTCGCGCTCGCGATCGCCCTCACCGGCGTGGCGCTGCTCGCCGCAGGTCTCGTGCCCGACGTGACGACCGTGCTGCTGCTCCTGGTGCTCACCGGGGTGGGCGCGGGCATCGCCGCGCACACCGGGCACGCGCTGCTCGACCAGGAGGTCGAGGACTACCGCAGGGCGCGCACGACGGAACATCTCCAGGCGGTCGTACGCCTCTTCATCGCGCTCGGCGCGCTCGTCGCCCCCGTGGTCGCGGCGGCGATCGGCCCGCACCGCTTCGTCAACGGCAAGTTCGTGTTCGACCACGGAGGCGCCGCCTTCACGCTGATGCTGGTGGGCGCGCTGCTCCTGCCGGTGGCCGCGCTGGTCCTCGCCAAGATCGACGACCGGCAGGGCGTGCCGCTGCGGCACGACCTCCGGGACGCGCTGCGCGGCGGCGACGACCCCGTGCAGGGGATCGCGACCGCGGGATTCTTCATCGCCCTGGAGGGCGGCGACGGCGCGGGCAAGTCGACGCAGGCCGAGGCGCTCGCCGAGTGGATCCGGGCCAAGGGCCACGAGGTCGTCGTGACGCGCGAGCCGGGTGCCACGCCGGTCGGCAAGCGGCTGCGGTCGATCCTGCTCGACGTGTCGTCGGCCGGCCTCTCGCACCGCGCCGAGGCACTTCTGTACGCGGCCGACCGCGCCGAGCACGTCGACACGGTCGTACGTCCCGCTCTTGAGCGCGGCGCCGTCGTCATCTCCGACCGGTACATCGACTCGTCCGTGGCGTATCAGGGTGCGGGGCGCGATCTGTCCCCGACCGAGATCGCCCGCATCTCCCGGTGGGCGACGGCGGGGCTCGTGCCGCATCTGACGGTGCTGCTCGACGTCTCCCCGGAAGCGGCAAGGGAGCGGTTCACCGAGGCACCCGACCGTCTGGAGTCGGAGCCCGCCGAGTTCCACGCGCGCGTGCGCTCCGGTTTCCTGACGCTGGCCGCGGCCGACCCGGGGCGGTATCTGGTGGTCGACGCCGCCCAGGAGCCGGAGGCGGTCACGACCGTGGCCCGGCGCCGGCTCGACCTGATGCTGCCGCTCTCCGAGGCCGAGGTGAAGGCGCAGGAGGAGGCCCGCAAGGCAGCCGAGGAAGAGGCGCGCCGCAAGGCCGAGGAGGAAGCCGCGCGCAAGGCCGAGGAGGAGCGGGTCGAGCGCGAGCGCCAGGAGCAGCTCGCCAAGCTCCGCGCCGAGGAGGAGGAGCGCAAGCGCCGCGAGCTGGAGGAGGCGCAGCGCCGCGAGGCCGAGCGCCAGGCGGAGGAGGCCAGGCAGCGCGCCGAGGAGGCCAAGCGCCGGGCCGAGGAGGAGCAGGCACGCCTGCTCGCCGAGGAGAAGGTGCGGGCGGCGGAGGAGGCGCGGCGCCACCGCGAGGCGGAGGAAGAGGCGCGGCTGCGGGCCGAGGCCGAGGCGCGGCGGGTCGAGAAGCAGCGCAAGGCAGAGGAGGCGCTGCTGCGGGCCGAGGAGGCGCGGCGGTTGGCTGCTGCTTCGGCGGCGGCTGCGGCTGCTGCTTCGACGGCTACGAGTGCTTCGACTGCTTCGCCTTCTTCGACGGGGGCTGCTTCCCCTACGGATTCCCCTTCGGATTCGCCTTCGGCCTCTTCGGATTCCCCTTCGGACGCCGTGCCGGACAACGAGACGACGGTGCCCACGCCCATCGTGAAGCCCGACGCGGCTCGGGCTTCCGCCGCGGACGAGACGGCGGTGCTGCCCGCGGTGCGGGACGCGTCCGGCTCGGACGAGACCGAGGTGCTGCCGCAGCCGCCGGTGCCGGGGGCTGCCGACGAGACGGCTGTGCTGCCTGCTGTGCAGGAGGAGAAGGTGCCGCCGGGGTACTTCCGCGACGAGCGGCCCAAGGCCGAGCCTTCGGGCGGCGGTGGGAACGACCGGACCCGTGAGCTGCCTCAGGTCGATGAGCAGGGGCAGCCTCGCCAGCGTCCTCGCTCCGACTGGGCGGAGGAGACTCCGCTGGACGATCTGCCCACGCTGGCGGACGAGTTGCTGGGCGGGCGGGACGAGGACGAGGACGGCCGGGGCGGTCGGGGGCGGAACAGGCGCTGAGCCTCGCCGGACGGGCGGCCCGCGTTGTCAGTGGTGTGCTCCACAATGAACTCGACAGCGTGACGAGCGACGTGTGCGACGCAGGTGTGCAGGGCGGAGGCGGTGACCGATGACCGTATGGGACGACCTGGTGGGCCAGGAGCGGGTGAGTGAGCAGCTCGGCGCCGCCGCTCGGGACGCCGACGCGCTGGTCACCGCCGTGGCCACGGGCGCTCCGCGGCCCGAGGCGTCGAAGATGACGCACGCCTGGCTGTTCACCGGACCGCCAGGCTCCGGGCGGTCCACCGCCGCCCGCTCCTTCGCCGCCGCGCTCCAGTGCACCAGCCCGGACCGCGCGCTCGGGGGCTCCCCCGGCTGTGGTTTCTGCGACGGATGCCACACCAGCCTGGTCGGCACGCACGCCGACGTCGAAGTGGTGCGTACGGACCTGTTGTCCATCGGCGTCAAGGAGACCCGCGAGCTGGTCAGGCGGGCCCAGTTGTCGCCCGCGGGCGGCCGCTGGCAGGTCATCGTCCTGGAGGACGCCGACCGCCTCACCGAGGGCGCGGGCAACGTCCTCCTGAAGGCCGTGGAAGAGCCCGCCCCCCGCACCGTATGGCTGCTCTGCGCGCCCTCCCTTGAGGACGTGCTGCCCACGATCCGCTCCCGCTGCCGCCACCTGACACTGCGTACGCCTCCGGTGGACGCCGTCGCGGACGTGCTCATCCGGCGCGACGGCATCGAGCCGGACGTCGCCGCGGCCGCCGCGCGCGCCACCCAGGGGCACATCGGCCGCGCCCGCCGCCTCGCGACCGACCCGAGGGCGCGAGAGCGCCGCGCCGCCGTGCTCAAGCTGCCGATGCGGGTGGCTGAGATCGGCGGCTGCCTGAAGGCCGCGCAGGAGCTGATCGACACGGCCGGCGACGACGCGAAGCAGGTCGCGGAGGAGGTCGACGTCAAGGAGACCGACGACCTGAAGGCGGCTCTCGGCGCGGAGAAGGGCGGCCGGATGCCGCGCGGCACGGCGGGCGTCATGAAGGAACTTGAGGACCGGCAGAAGCGCCGGAGGACCCGCACCCAGCGCGACAGCCTCGACCTCGCACTCATCGAACTGACCGGTGTCTACCGCGACGTGCTCACCCTGCAGCTCGGCTCCCGCGTGGCGCTGGCCAACACGGAGGTGCTCGACATGCTGGAGCGCCTGGCGCGCGGCGCCTCGCCGGAGTCGACGCTGCGCCGCATCGAGGCGATCGGAGCCTGCCGCATCGCACTGGACCGGAACGTGGCGCCGCTGCTCGCGGTGGAGGCGATGACGGTGGCGCTGCGGGCGGGCTAGGCGCGCGGCGCGCAGGCCTCCGGCAGGAGGGTTGACCGAGTCACCCGTAAGGGCACTCAAGGGCACATTGCGTCACCGGGTCATCGCATAGCGTTAGGCTCGCGTGATGCGCATCAGAGGACTTCGCACGCCCGCGACCGCGTTCCTGGCCGCCGGACTGCTCATCTCCGGCTGCTCCGCCGGGAGCACGACGGAGGACGTGTCCATGGCCGCGCTGCCCCGCGCGACCCCGGCCGAGCTGGCCCCGTACTACGGACAGAAGCTGAACTGGCGCGAGTGCGGCGTCCCCGGCTTCGAGTGCTCCACGATGAAGGCACCCCTGGACTACGCGAAGCCGGACGGTCAGGCCATCAAGCTCGCCGTCTCCCGGAAGAAGGCCACAGGACCCGGCAAGCGCCTGGGATCGCTCCTGGTCAACCCGGGCGGCCCCGGCGGCTCGGCGATCGGCTACCTCCAGACGTACGCGGCCCTCGGGTACCCCGAGAAGGTCCGTGCCCAGTACGACATGGCCGCGGTCGACCCGCGTGGTGTGGCCCGCAGCGAGCCCGTCACCTGCCTCGACGGCAAGCAGATGGACGCGTACACGCAGACGGACATCACACCGGACGACCAGCGCGAGACCACCGAACTCTCGGACTCCTTCAAGAAGTTCGCGGCGGGCTGCGAGAAGCATTCCGCCGAGGTGCTGCCGCATGTCTCCACGGTCGAGGCGGCCCGTGACATGGACATCCTGCGCGCGGCGCTCGGCGACGAGAAGCTGACCTACGTGGGCGCTTCGTACGGCACGTTCCTGGGAGCGACGTACGCCGGGCTCTACCCCGACCGTGTCGGCCGCCTCGTCCTGGACGGCGCGATGGACCCGTCCCTGCCGGCCCGCCGGATGAACCGTGACCAGACGGAGGGCTTCGAGACGGCGTTCCAGTCGTTCGCGAAGGACTGCGTGGGCCGGGCGGAATGCCCCCTGGGCACGGAGAGCGAGGCGGACGCGGGCAAGCGCCTCAAGTCGCTCTTCGGCGACCTGGACCGCACGCCGATCCCCGCCGGCGACTCCGACGGCCGCAAGCTGGGCGAGGCGCTCGCCACGACGGGTGTGATCGCCGCGATGTACGACGAGGCGGCCTGGTCCCAACTGCGCTCGGCACTGACCGCCGCGATCAAGGAGAAGGACGGCGCGGGCCTCCTCGCCCTCTCCGACAGCTACTACGAGCGCGACGGCGACGGAACGTACGCGAACCTCATGTTCGCCAACGCCGCTGTGAACTGCCTGGACCTGCCCCCCGCCTTCACCGACGCGGCCGAGGTGAAGAAGTCGCTCCCGGACTTCGAGAAGGCCTCCCCGGTCTTCGGCGAGGGCCTGGCCTGGGCCTCGCTGAACTGCGCGTACTGGCCGCAGAAGGCGACGGGGGAGGCGCACCGCATCAAGGCGGACGGCGCGGCCCCGATCGTCGTGGTCGGCACCACACGCGACCCGGCCACCCCCTACCGCTGGGCCGAGTCCCTGGCCGACCAGCTCTCCTCCGGCAAGCTGCTCACGTACGAGGGAGACGGGCATACGGCGTACGGCCGAGGCAGCAAGTGCGTGGACTCGGCGATCAACGCGTACCTGCTGGAGGGCAAGGCCCCGGACGACGGAAAGCGCTGCTCACAGGGGTGACGCGGGCTCGGGTGCTTCGTGCAACGGGGCTGCTCACGGGGGTGACGCGGGCTCGGGTGCTCGGTACAACGGGGCTGCTCACAGGGGTGACGCGGGCCCCGGTGCTCCGCACACCGGGCGTGTACGGAGCACCCCCGGAAACTGTGTAGACTTGGCGTCGCTGCTGATCGCACCATAGGTGCGGGACGCGTGCCGCCTTAGCTCAGATGGCCAGAGCAACGCACTCGTAATGCGTAGGTCTCGGGTTCGAATCCCGAAGGCGGCTCTGTGGAAGCCCCAGGACTCACTCGCCGTGACCTGGGGCTTTTGCTTTTTCCGGGGTCGTTTGGCGCATGTGGCGGCTAGGGCCCCGATGCCTGTGCGTGAGCGATGCGTGAGCGGAGCGCCTCCGGAGGTCAGGAACGGACCGGGGCCGGTCCGCGGGTATCCCTTCCCCGAATCGATGGCATGTCCCTTGCCCTGGTTCCATCCGGGGTCGACGCCAGAGCGGCCGTGGGCCGTGGTGACGCTGCCCGTGCCGCGGGTGGGGAGCGGGTCGGCAGTCAGGCCAGCTGACAGTGGTTCTGGTGGCACGTGCGCGCGAATCGGCGGGCTATATAAAGATGTGGGCGTCCTCATGCCCCATGAGAACACCAATACAAGTAACTCCCTTGTGCAGCAAGCGCGTTGCGGCGACATTGGGTGGCATCCGACCGTCCTCGTCCGTCTCGGAGCATCGATGCATCCCACCCGTCGTTTTACCTCACGGAGTCCTGTGAGCGGCATCGTTCCGATGTGTGCCGCTCGGCCCCGCGCCACGCGGCCCGTCGCATGTCACGGGGGGCAGGGGTGAGCGTGGGGGGATCCGGGATCCCGCGGCTGCAGGACCTGGCGTACATAGAGGTCGCCATCGGTCAGGTAGCCAATGGGGCGTCGTTCGAGCAGGTCCGACGGGCCTTGGTCCAAAGAGCGGCGGATGTGGCGCGCGAGAGCGACACAGACGGCTCCTACTCTCCGCACAAGTGGGAGCGGGCGAAGGCGGACATCAAGAAGCACGTCCACAACACCGTAGATGTCCTCAAGGAGCTCATGCGGCTGGGGTGGGTGGAGCGACATATCCTACCCTCCGGCCCCAACTCTGCTTTCGCCCACGCCAGTTCCACGTTCACGCTCACTCAGGCCGGTGAGGGCTGGGCTCAGCTCATTGCTGCAGACCGCCGAACGGCCTACAACGCCCTCACCGGCGTGCTGATCGCAACCCACCCGCAGTTCGAAGGATTCCTACGTCTGGTCGGAGCCCGGCCGGACAGCGATGCCGCCCATCTCACGGTCCCGTTGCTGAAGTTCAACGCCATGGAGTATCGGACCAATGGCGCCTATCTCGAGGACTTCGTCCGGTTCGCCGCGGATGCCGCGCTGCGCGGTTCTCTCGGTTGGACCGCAGAGCCCGAAGTCATCAGCGGAAGTGTCCGCAAGTATGTCCGGCGGTTCGAGGAGAGGGCGCAGGCTCGACAGAAGGCGATTAGCCGCAAGCAGTTCGCCGTCACCTGCGAGGAGGCTATGACTCGTGTCGCCTTCAGTGCTGCGGGCTGCAAGATGGACTACATCAGTCACGAGCTGCTGCGCAGGTGGACACGGTTTCTCGGTCTGGCCAACTTTAGTTACTACGCCCCGGGACCACCAGCTTTGAGGCTTTGGTCGACCGCCACGGTGACGGGCAGCGGCGACAGCGTAGAGATCAGCCGTCGCGTCGGAAAGGACGTCCGGCGGGCCGCTCTCGACGGCACTTGGGCAGTTTGGCGCGATCAGCGCGCCGATGGGGCTGGGGGCATGTACCTGCCCGTCTGGCAGCTACGAGCCGCGGTCTGCTGGAAACAGCGGATCAGCGATGACGAGTTCGATCGGGCGCTTCGGGAAGCGCTGGCCGGTGAGCACGAGGGCCTCGGCCTGAGCATCCACCTCGATCAGGCATCGCTGCGGGTCGCTCCCGCCTCGACCAAGCCGCTTGTCATCCCCAACGCGAGTGGCCTCCGCCGGGTGTTCAACGTCATCAGCATCGCACCGGACGTCGCCACCGAGACCACCGACATCACCAAGGAGACCCGAAACCGATGACCATCGTCCCCCGCACAGCGGGCCCCGTCTGGCTGAAGAAGCAGTGGGGGCTGCGTAACAACCCCTTCCCGACCACCGGAATCGCCCGACTCGGTGGCAGCGACGAGCGCGAGAACGGACTCCTCTACGAGCCGGATGTAAATGCGGACAAACTCCAGGAGACCATCGAGAAATTCGTGCTGGGCGCGGCATTCTCGGGCCTTCGGTTCGGCTATCTGTGGTCGACCGGCACCGGGCCGGGAGACTCGGACGCTCGCGGCTTTGGCAAGTCCGTGCTGATGCAGCATCTCACCGGGAGCCTTAACGAGGACTTCGGCCGTACGGCCTATCTCAGTTGCGGGCTCGATGAGGAGGACGCCGACGAGGCGCCGATCTGTGGGCTGCTGACCAGCTTCGACACCGCCCAGATCCGCTCCCTCAGCGCGGCTCTCTTCACTGCCGTCGAATACGCGACCGACTTCCGGGTGAATGATGGGGACCTCACCCTTGCCCAGCGCCTGCGGCGGGCGCTCGTAGCGCGAACCGCGGCCGAAGATCCGCAAACGTTGGCAAAATTCGTCATCGATGAACACCGGGATCTGCGGGGCCGCACCCTTGGGCCGCCCGACGACAAGCTCATCCTCGCCCTGTGTGACGCCGACCCCTCCGTGGCGAGGGATTACGTCGACAAGGTCAAGCCCGCCTCCCGGACTCGCAACGGATCGGTGTATCTCGCCACGTTCCTCCTCTTCGCGGCGGCTGCCGGAATGAAGCACGTGCTGCTCTGCTGCGACCAACTGGAGGACCTCGCGAGCACCACTACGGCCAAGGCCAAACGCGACTTGGAGACGGAGCGCTTTCGCGACATCATCCTCGAGACGCTGCCCATGGCCGACATGCTCAGCGTCGTGGTGACCATGCATCCGCGGGCTGCTCTCACCATCGGCACGGCGTGGGAACTCGCGGACCTCCCGACCTTTGAGATTTCCGAAGCTAACAAGCACCGGATCGTGGTGTTGCCGGCTCTGCGGGATCTCCCCTCGGCCGTCAAACTCCTCACCAAATACCTCGACGCGGCTCGGAAGAAGACTGACCGGGCGTCCGCCGACGTCCACCCCTTCACCCCCGCCGCTGTGGCGGCGCTGTTCAACCGGTCGAACCGGAAGCCGCGCGATGTGCTGCGCAAGGCGCACGGTCTTATCGAGGCCGCTTCGGGCGACAACCTGGAGATTATCGACGAGCAAGCGATTGCCCGCTATCTCGACGCGGTCGGACCCGACACCGAAGAAGACATCGGTCCCGTCGTGGCCGCTTCGGTGACGACATCGCCGGATTGGAGCGAAGGGTGAGTTCCAGCCTCGTCGAAACCGAAGGGGAGGCATGAGTTTGGGCGTCTGCCGCCTATGTGGGTCTCCTTTGGCTCCGTGGGAGAAGGGGCGCTGCGGATGCGGCGGGCCGCGAAGGTTGGGCAATGCAGAAATCATGTACGCGATTGCCTGTTCCGTTCCCGCGCCTGTCCACGTCCTGGACTTCGTGCGTCTGGCAGAGCGTGACTACGGCCGCAAACTGGGGAGGTCGACGGCGAACGCCGTTCTCTCACCCGACCGGCGCTTTTGCTGGGCCGGCAGCGGGTTGTACGCCCTGTACAGGCATGGCCCACTACCAGGCCCGCGGAATCTCGAAGAGGCCAGTCGCCTTGTCCTCATCGCCGCGGACCGGCCCTTGACGATCGACGCGATGGACTATTGCCTCAAACAGCTCGGCTACCGGTATAACGTCGGCTCCCTCCGGAACGCGATCAGCCGCTCAGCGGTGATCCACTGGCAGCGGGACGGTCAGTGGGCCCACGCTCGCGGTGACGAGGTTGAACGGGAGTTGCGTCGCCAGATACCGGTCGTTCCAGAGAGGCAGCAGGATGCATGGACGGTCATGCGCGACGCCCTGGCACGTCGGATTCGAGAACTCATCGCCCAACGCACTGAGCGGCTGAGAGACCTCAGCAACCTCAACCGATTCGGTCTCGACTGGAATGAGAGCTGAGGATGTGCAGCTGCCTGCGTATGCGTAGGTCTCGGGTTCAAATTCCGAAGGCGGCTCTGCGGAAGTCCCAGGTCACATAGCCTGTGACCTGGCGCCTTCTGTTGCTCGGGGTATGACGCGTCGCACGGTCGGGGTGCCGTGAGATTGCTTGCCTGAGCGGAGCCGCTCAGGGACCTACCTCTCGGGCTTCCGGCGCTTGGCCTTCTTGGCGTGCTTGGCCTGGGCTTTCGCGTTGGTCGTCGGCTTACCGCCCTTGGCCTTGCCGGTCGAAGCTGCTCCTGGACGTGGATCACTGCTGGGCCCTGGAATGCCGAACCAGTAGTGAGGGAGGTTGAACAAGGTTCATCGAAATTCACGTATTTCATCCCGGAGGGCTGGGACTTGGCCGACGCCGATCATCGGTTGCCTGCAGCCTTCGAGGCCGCGCGCCCAGAGATCGCCGAACATCTTGGTCGGCTGGAGGAGGGGAAACGGAATACCGGGGGAAAGCTCGATCAGGCCATCGACGTGATGGCTGTGATGATCCTTGCGACTGGCGACCCGTACGGCGTCTACGAGGAAGTACGACGTCTGCTCAGCCCCGCCCGTTACAATCACACGGCTCCCAGCAGCGCGGCATGTGCGCCGGGCTGGACCGCCCCGGATAAGGCTGGCTTCAAGGCGATCCTGTGCCGCGAGGCGCCTCTTGGTGGGCCTGCTCTGGAGTTCGCTGCCAGTCATCGGTGTTGGCGAGCCTTGCCTTCCGCGTGAGCGCTGCGTGAGCGGACAGTGCGACACGAGACGGACTGAGTGGCATGCGATTCCCGGCCGCGCCTCTCTGATCAGGGGAAACGGGACCTGGCGGCACCGTTCAACATCACCCGAGACGATCTTGCTGGCCTCGTTATGCGTAGGTCTCGGGCTCGAGTCCGAAGGCGGTTCGGATTAACTCCAGGACTCACTCCCCGTGACCTGGGGTTTTTTCCTGCCGGGATGTGGTGGGGGCGGAACTATGTGGAAGCACAACCAGGGTTCGATGCCCGCTCTTTGGTGCCGGACATAGCTTCAGAGGTGCCGGGATGACCTCCGGCATACGCAGACTGAAGGGCAAGAATGATGACGCGAATGCTTGTCAGCACCTTCGCCGTGGTGGCCTTGGCCGCTTCGGGATCTAACCCCTGATCTCCTGCCAAGGGGCGGCCCTCCTTCTTGAGAGGCCGCCCCGTTGGCCGTCGGAGGGCGGCTGGCGGCGCTGTGGACGCCCGAGGACTCACCTGCCGTGACTTGGGGCTTCTACTTGTGCGTGGTGGTGGTGAACGTTCCGTTTGTTGAACCGGGCGTGCTGGGCTTGCGTCTCCCCTGTTGATCGTGACTACACGTACAGGAGAGCGGACCGTGACCGACAAGGACGTCGAGCAGAACGATGAGCGGGATTACGGGCCTGGGCCCTGGTGGGAGGATCTCGGGGCGTGGGGGGCCGTCGGGCTGATCGTCTTTGGGGGACTCGCGGCCGTGTGGGTCTTTTTCCGGCTGCCCGGTACCCCGCAAGAGATGGCGATGGGCTACTACCAGGCCGCCAAGGTCGTCGCCATCGGCCTGGTGATCGCGGGAACCGCCTTGCTGGGCCGTCGTCGTACCGGGGCCGACGCCACCGAGAAGACGGACGAGGCAGCGGGCGGGGCAGCGGGCGGGGTGGCGGATGAGGCAGCGGGCGGGGTGGCGGATGAGGCGGCGGGCGAGGCGGAGCGCGCCTGACTCCGTCGGCCGGTGAGCGACGTCGCGAGGTATTGGGCCCCCTTGTACCGGCGTTCGGCCGCTAACGTGTTCTGCGTCCGGTGAACTGCGCGAATCGGAGACGGTGTTGACGGAACGGTCGAACGGACGTCGCGCCACACTTGAGGACGTAGCGCAGCGGGCAGGGCTGTCGAAGTCCACCGTGTCCCGTGTGATCAACGGGGAGCCCCGAGTGCGGGCCACGGTCGCGGATCGTATCCGACAGGCCGTGGACGAGCTCGGATACATACCCAACCAGGCCGCCCGAAGCCTGGTCACGCGCCGCAACAACGCTGTCGCCGTCGTGGTCACAGAACCGCAGAACCGGCTCTTCGTGGACCCGTATTTCGACTGCCTGCTTCGCGGTATCCGACAGGAGCTCGTCCTGCGAGGGGCGCAACCGGTGCTGTTGTTCATCGAGGAGCCGGACGACTATCCGCGCGTCGGGAACTTCCTGGGTGGCGGCCACGTCGACGGCGCCCTGCTGTTCTCGCTGCGCACCGACGACCCGTTGCCCGCCATGGTCGAGCGCATGGGCCTGCCCGCCGTCTTCGGCGGTCGGGCGGGCGCTGACTCCGGCCGTCGCGGTCACAGTCACGGTCACGGTCACGGTCACGGTCACATGTACGTTGATGCTGACAACCGTGGCGGAGCCAGGGAAGCCGTCCGGCATCTCGTGGGGATGGGACGCCGGCGTATCGGGACCGTCACCGGCCCGCTCGACCAGGCCTCCGCGATCGACCGCCTCGACGGCTACCGGGACGTACTCCCCGACTCCCCGCCCCAACTCATCGCCGAGGGCGACTTCACACTGCGGGGTGGCGCCGATGCCATCGCCGTGCTCCTCGACCGGTGCCCGGACCTGGACGCGGTCTTCGTCGCCTCGGACCTCATGGCCGTCGGTGCTCTGCGCCTGCTGCGAGAACGTGGGCGCCGCGTACCCGAGGATGTCGCAGTCGTCGGCTTCGACGACCTCGCGACCATCGCCGAAGTGACGGAACCGTCGCTGACCACGGTGCACCAGGACATTGAGGGCATGGGGCGACTGATGGCACAGCTGTTGTTCGAGTCGACGGCATCGGGTGAGCGCGTGGGGCGAGACTGTGGCCTTCCGTTGTCCTCGGTGGTCACTCCGGTACGACTGGTGGTGCGGGAGTCGGCCTGATCCGGCTGGCTGGGGGCGCGATCGGTCAGTGGCGTAGTGCCTTGCCGATCTCTGCCTTCGGGGTGCCGGAGAGGTTCCTGTTGCTGCGGGCCGTGCCGGACTTCGACCGGCCGGGGTCTGTGCCGTTGATGTTGAGGACGACCGTGTCCAGGAGGTTGCCGTCGCCGTCGCGGAAGTTGACGGAGATGGCGTAGTCCGCCTTCTTGTCCGTGCTGTTGGTCGCCGTGATCTTCGCCGTTGCCCGGTTGTCGTCGGACTTGGTGGGGCCGTCGACCTTCACGTCGGCCTTCGCGTCCACTCCGTCCTTCACCTCGGCCATCTTGGAGGCTGCGGCCTCCGTGGCGGATGACACGGCTTCGCCCGCCTTGGCCGTCGCGGAGGCGGCCCTGTCCTTGGCCTTGTCCACGTCACTGTCCGAGCAGGCGGTGGCGGTGAGGGCCAGCAGGGCGGTGGCGGCTACGGCGGTGGCGAATCGGGCGGCCGTGCGGGAGCCGGTGCGAGGGCCGGTGCGGGGGCCGGTGCGAGGGCCGGTGGGGGTGGCGGCTGTACGGGTGCGGGTCACGGTCATGCGGACCACCTTCGGGGGGATGGACGGTCGGCGCGAGGTGGGGCGGCCGTATGGGTTGCGGGGGCCATGCGGGGGCCATGCGGGCAGGCCTACCGGGTCGTCCCCTCGGGTACGCCGCCGACTGCGGACGGGCGGGGGAGAGAGGCCCTTTGGTGGCGTTCCCGGTGGGGGTGCGAGGATGCCGCGATGAGTGATGAAGGTGTTGCCGCATACGTTCGTTACGAGTCGCCCGTGCGTCATGAGCGCGGGCACTTCCCCGGGGTGTTCTTTCTCGTCAACGGGCTTGCGAGGGAAGGGAAGTTGACGCCGGAGCAGGAGCGGTTCCGGCGCGCCAACAACGACTGGTACGACTCCGCGTATCCGACCCCGTCGAAGGTCGACCCCACCGTCTACGACCATGCCGTCACGCCCGGCGCCGTGGCCTGGTTCAAGGTCACCGCCACCCATCTCATCGACCGCGTACCCGGGTATCTGGAGATCCTGGACGCCCACGACATCGAGTGCCGGGTGGTGCGGTCGTCGGATCCGGGGCGCGTTGTCTACGAGGACGAGTTCCAGGTCGTCGTCGTGCCGTACGACGGAGCGCACGAGGCGCACGAGGCGCACGGGGTGCACGGGGCGCACGGGGCGCACGGGGTGCACGGGGCGCACGGAGCGCACAGGGCGCACGAGGCGTAGGCAGTCTCGCGGGGACTTATGAGGATCCTGTCAGGCCGCTGTTCGTATTCCGTTCGGGCAGGCCCGCCCCGCTTATGCTCATCGCCATGTGCGCTTTTGTCCTGGTCGCGGAGGATGACGAGAAACAGGCCGAGCTGGTCCGCCGCTATCTGGAGCGTGAGGGCCACACGGTCGCCGTCGTCCACGACGGGCGTGCCGCGATCGACGAGGTGCGGCGCAGGCCCCCGGACCTGCTCGTGCTCGACGTGATGATGCCGCACGTCGACGGGCTCGGCGTCACTCGTGTGCTGCGGGGCGGGAATGGGGGCGGCAGCGGGGGCGGGCCCGGACCCGTGGCCGCCATTCCGATTCTGATGCTGACCGCGCGTACGACCGAGGACGATCTGCTGCTCGGCCTCGATCTCGGCGCCGACGACTATCTGACGAAGCCGTACAGTCCGCGCGAGCTGATGGCCCGCGTCCGTACGCTGCTGCGGCGTGCCCAGGGCACGTACCACCCGGTCGTCGAGGGTGCCGAATCCGTGCCGCGTGTGCTGCGGGCGGGTGGGATCGCCGTCGATCCCGTGCGGCACGAGGTGACCGTCGACGGGCGGCTCGTCGAGTGCACTCCGGGGGAGTTCGACCTGCTCGCGGCTCTCGCGGCGGAGCCGGAGCGGGTGTTCACGCGGCCCCAGCTCCTGGACCGTATCCACGGGTCGTCCGGATACATATCGGTGCGCACCGTCGACGTACATGTCCTCAATCTGCGCAAGAAGATCGAGGACGATCCGCGCAGACCCCGCCATCTGGTGACGGTCTTCGGTGTCGGATACAAGCTCACGGTTGCGCCCATCGGCGCCCCACCCACCGGCGCCCCACCCATCGGCGCACCCACCGCCGCGGCCCCGGGGGCGGCGGCGCGACATGGCGCGTGACATACCGTTCCGCAAGAGCCTGCTGCCCCGGCTGCTCGTCGTCTCCGTGCTCGTCTCCGTGGTCTCGATCGCCGCCACCGCCTGGCTCGCCGCTCAGACCACGTCCGGCGCGATCCGGCAGGAGCAGGGGCAGGTGCTCGCCGATGACGCCCGTGTCTACGACGAGTTGCTGGGCCTCGGGGCCGGTGCGCCCGGGTGGCAGGGTGCCGACAAGACCGTGCGGGAGCTTGCCCGGAAGACCGGACGGCGTATCACCCTGACCACGCAGAAGCGTGTCGTCATCGCCGACTCGCGGAGCAAGGGTGATGAGGGGGATGAGGGCGATGAGGGCGGTAAGGACGGTAAGGGCGGTAAGGGGGATAAGGGTGGGGCGGGAAACAAAAGCGGTAAAGGGGTAGTTGGCACTGAGTTGCCTGCCAAAGCCTCCGCCGTCGTCGATCCGCTCGCCGTCGACGGGGCCCTGACCGCCGGTGCGGGGAACGCGAACGCCGAGACCGGGGGGCAGGACCGTATCGACCCGCGCGCGGTCGGTCCCTTCCGGTTGCCGGCGGTGGAGCGAAGAGAGCTGGCGAAGGTCGCCGCGAGCGTCGTGGGCTGCATGCACGACCTCGGGGTTTCCGCCCGGGCCGTTCAAGGCCCCGGTGGACGTCCTCGCGTCGACGCCCCCAACGACCCGTCCCGGTTCCTCGACTCGATCTGCCACAGTGATCAGCTCGACACGCCCACCCGTACCGAAAGCAAAGCGCTCGAGCGGCTCAACAAGCTCACCAACGCCTGCCTGCGGCGCGGGGGCGCCCCGCCCGTCAAGGTCGGGCTCGATCTGACGTGGTGGCAGTCGGCGGGAGTGTTCGCCCGGTCTTCCGGGCGCTACACCCCTGCCGATCCTGCCGATCCTGCCGATCCTGCCGATCCTGCCGATCCCGCCGATCCCACCGATCCCACCGATCCCACCGATTCGGGCGTGCCCGAATCGGTGACGGGCGGCCAGGCCGACGCCTTCACCCCCACCGAGCCGGGCGATGCTGTCAGAGTTCCCGAGGGGCCGGACACGCCGGACACGCCGGACACGCCCACGACCACCCCCTCGGAAACGGATTCCCCCGCCGTGCCGTCGGGCGGGGTCAGCCGTGCCGGCAGGGAGTACGACACCAAGACCGCCGCCTGCGTGGGCAGCGCCCGGCGCGAGCAGCTCGGGTTGTACGTCTCCGAACCCGCGCTCCTCTTCGTCACCAGCTCCGACGGTTCGCGCACCGCGGTGGCCCGCGCGGTGGAGAGCTCGAAGTTCAGCCTCTCTGGGGCCAACACCCTCCGGCTCGCGGGCCTCTCCGCGGGCATCCTCGCGGTGACGGTCGCCGTGACCGCCTTCGCCGCGACCCGGCTGACCCGCCCTCTGCGGGCGCTGACCGCCGCGACCCAGCGGATGAAGACGGGTGAAGGGGTCGAACCCGTCACGGCGCGGTCGGCGGGTTCCGCCGGTGAGATCCGCCAGCTCGCCGAGGCCTTCAACGACATGGCCGCCCACCGCAAGGCCCTGGAGGACCAGCGTCAGGCCATGGTGAGCGACGTCGCGCACGAACTGCGTACGCCGCTGTCCAACATCCGGGGCTGGCTGGAGGCGGCCGAGGACGGCGTGGTCGAGACCGACCCTGAGCTCGTCACCTCGCTCCTCGAAGAGGCGCTTCTGCTCCAGCACATCGTCAATGACCTGCAGGATCTTGCCGCCGCCGACGCCGGTACGCTCCGGCTGCACCGTGAGCCCGTGCACGCGTCCGACATCGTGGACCAGGTCGCGGCGGGGCACCAGGCGGGCGCGGAGGCGGCGGGCGTACGGCTGAGCGCGACCACGCTCGGCGACCCCTGCTTCACCGCCGATCCGCTCCGGCTCCGCCAGGCGATCGGAAACCTGGTCTCCAACGCGATCCGGCACACTCCGGAGGGCGGCAGCGTCACGATCAGCTGCCGCGCCACACTCGACGCGGTGGTGGTGGAGGTCGCCGACACCGGTACCGGAATCGCGCCCGACGATCTGCCGCACGTCTTCGACCGCTTCTGGCGCGCCGACAAGTCGCGTACGCGGGCTACCGGCGGCAGCGGCCTCGGCCTCGCGATCGTCCGGCAGCTGGTGGAGGGGCACGGCGGGACGGTGACGGCGCGGAGCACGCCGGGGGAAGGGGCGGTCTTCACGGTGCGGGTGCCGTCGGAATGATGGACGGTGCCTGGTGCTGCCTGGTGCTGCCTGGTGCTGCCTGGCGCTGCCTGGGGATGTCGGCTGGTGGTGTCGGCTGGTGGTGTTGCCGGTCAGGTTTCCCGTTGGTGCTTCCCGTTGGCGTCACCCGTCGGAATGGCCGGTTGGCGTTACCGAGGGATACGGGGATACCGCTTCGGGCGTCATTGAGGGATTCGACGGTGCGTACCAATCGTGGGCAGATCGTGCGTGATCGGTGAGCACCTCGTGCCGGAATTCGGAGGCCGACGCATGTGGCCGGGGCCCGTGGGGCGGCGCTTCCCGCCTGCGTACGGTGTCTCGCGCGCTGTGGCCATGATTCCGCGAGCCTCTCAACTTCCCCACCCCGTCGGGAAGTTGAGAGTGCATCGCGGAAGCTGAGCGGGCCCGGCCGCAACGGTGACACTCCCCCGAGTTACGCGCTGAGCGCGAGTACCGGCGGGGCCGGGCCCGATGGATTCATCCCATCAGAGGCCGCCAACCGATCGCTAACATGACGCCAACGGTTGGCGGGAGATGGCGTGGACGTGCGGTGCGACGGGTTGCGGTTCGGACTCCTGGGCGCGCCTGCGGTGTACGACGCCGAGGGCGAGCCGCAGCCCGTACAGAGCGCCAAGGGGCGGGCCCTGCTGGCGGCGCTGCTGCTCGAACCGCGCCGGGTGGTCTCCGTCGACGCCCTCAAGGACGCGCTGTGGGGCGGTACCCCGCCCGCGTCCGCGCACGCCTCGCTGCAGAATCACGTGACCCGCCTTCGTCGGCTCCTCGACGATCCGGAACGGCTGCGGGCTGTGCCTCCGGGGTATCGGCTGCGGGTGGCCGACGGCGAACTCGACGTGCGGGTCTTCGAGCAGTTGGTCGCACAGGCGCGGGTCGCGCACGCGGAACGCGACTGGGGCGTCTGTGTGGAGTCCGCCTCTGCCGCGCTCGCCCTGTGGCGCGGCACTCCGCTGGGCGGACTGCCCGCTGACGCGGGGGGCCACGCCCTCGTACCGCGCCTTGAGGAGGCGCGGCTCCTCGCCCTTGAGTTGCTGTACGACGCGGAACTGGCGACCGGCGCCGGTGGCGGAGGGCTCGTGCCGGAGCTGGCGGAACTGGTCGCCGAGTATCCCTTGCGTGAGGCCTTCCACCGACAGCTGATGCTGGTGCTGCACCGCACGGGCCGCCAGGCGGAGGCGCTCGCCGTCCACCGCGAGCTGCGGCGTCGGCTGGTGGAGGAGCTGGGCGTGGAGCCGGGTTCTTCCGTGCGGGAGGCGCATCGAGAGGTGTTGCAGGAGCCCGCGGGGGTGGCTTTGGGGGGACTCGACTCGGCGGCCGGTCCCGATACCGCCGCCGGGCTCGGCTCGGATCGATTTGATGCGGCTGGGGTCGGTTCGGGCGGGCATGGAGTGGGCGGGGTCGGTTCGGGCGGGCACAGGGTGGCCGGGGTTGGTTCGGGCGGGCACGGGGTGGCCGGGGTCGGTTCCGGCGGGCATGGAGTGGGCGGGGTCGGTTCCGGCGGGCACAGGGTGGCCGGGGTCGGTTCGGGTGAGCTCGATGCGGCCGCCTCGGTGGACTTCGGTGCGGGGGGTGAGGGGGCTGGTCTGGCCTCCGGCTCCTCGGCGGAACAGGCGTCGCCCTCTCTCACCCACTCCGACCGAGCAGCTTCCGCATCCACGTCCGCATCCACGTCCGCACCTGCATCCGCACCCGCATCTGCTTCCTCCTCAACCCGTCCCGCTCAACTCCCGCCCTCCCCACCCCATTTCACGGGCCGCGAAGAAGTCGTGCGCTCCCTGGCGCGGCTCCTCACGGGTCAGGTCGACGGTGACGGCGGCGATGTGGGTGACGGTGACGGCGACGCGTACGAGCGGGTGCCCGGCGCCGGGCCGCCCCTCGCCGTCCTGTCCGGTATGGCGGGCGTGGGGAAGAGCGCGCTCGCCCTGCACGTCGCGCACCGGCTGCGTGAGTACTTCCCCGACGGGCAGCTCTACATCAATCTGCGCGGAGCCACCCCGGGGATGACGCCCCTCACACCCGCCCAGGCCCTCGCCGCCCTGCTCCGGGACCTCGGGGTCGAGTCGAGCCAGAGCCCCGAACACCCGGACGCCGCAGCCGCGTTGCTCCGCTCGCTGCTCGCGCCCACCCGCACTCTGCTGGTCCTCGACGACGCGGCGACCGCCGCGCAGGTGCGCCCGCTGCTGCCCGCGGGGCCCGGCTGTACGGTCATCGTCACCAGCCGTTCTCCGCTCACCGCGCTCGACGGGGCGGGACGTTTCCCGCTGGAGCCGCTCTCCGAGGGCGACAGCATCGCCCTGCTGCGCGCTGTCTCCGGGCGCGCGGGGCTCGACGCGGGGCACCCGTTGGTCGAACTCGCGGGGCGCCTCCCGCTGGCCCTGCGGATCATCGCGGCCCGCCTCGCCGCCCGCCGCGCGCTCACCCCGGACGCCCTCGCCGAACTCCTCACCGTGAGCGGCGGACGCCTGCGCCACCTGGAGCACGACGACTTGAGCGTGCGGCGCTCGCTGGCAGTCGCTCTGGAGTCGCTGCGTACGGCGGAGCGCGAGTCCGACCGGGACGCGGCCGCCGCCCTCGCTGCGATCGGCGCGCTGGACCTTCCGGCGTACGGAGTCCCGCTCATCGCCCGGCTGTTGGGCGTGGAGGAGTGGCGTGCGGGGGCCGCGCTCGACCGGCTCGTCGACGTCGCGCTCCTGGACGAGACGGCCTACGGGCGCTACGCCCCGCACGATCTCGTACGTGACTTCGCGCGTGAGGCGGCTCACCAGGACGGGGCGAGGGCGGCGGACGCCGTGGAATCGGCGCTCCAGTGGTACGCGGAGTCGGCTCGGCAGACGGTGATGGCGATCATGCCGGAGGGGCTGGATCGGGACGACCGGCTGATGGGAGTCGACGACCGGCTGCCGCCCAGGCAGACCTGGGGTGGGTGTTCCCCGGATCCCGTCGGTGGCTCTCCGGCCTGGGGTGGCGGTTCCCCCTCCCCCTCCCCCGCCCTCGCTCCCGCCGACGCCTCCCCGGCCCCGGACGACGTGTCCCCGATCCCGGACGACGTGTCCCCGATCCCGGCCGTACCGCCGATGTCCAGCGATGACGCCTTCGCCTGGGGCGACACGGAGCTCTCCAACGTCATCGCGCTCGCCGACCGGCATGGCCGCGAATCCGTACTCCTGCCCGTACTGGTCCGCTGCTTCTTCTCGTACCTCAAGCGCCGTGGCCGGCTCGCCGAGGCGGACCTCCTGAACCGCCTCGCGGTGACCGCCGCCCGCCGCTGGAACGACACCGCGGCCGAGGCGCAGGCCCTCACCGACCTCGCGGGCCTCAGCTATGTGTCGGGGCGCAGTGGCGCGGCGCTCGCCCTCATCGACGAGGCCCTGGGCCTGTGGCGCGAGCTCGACCTCACGTCGTTCGTCCACCGTGCCGTCCTCAACCGAAGCCTCCTGCTCGAAGCCCTCGGCCGCTACGAGGAGTCCGTCGAGGCGCTGTGGCAGAGCCTCGAACTGGCCAAAGCCCTGGGCGACCCCTTGAGCGAGGCGTTCGCCCTCAGCCACCTCGGCAACATCTACGAGCACACCGACGCGCGCACCGCCATCGACTACCACGAGCGGAGCCTGGAGATCGGCGAGTCCCTCGCGCACGCCGGAGTCCGGCAGGAGGCGCACTGCGACATCGGCCATGCCCACCTTCTCCTCGACGAACCGGACATCGCGCTCACGCACTTCGAGGAGAGCTTGCGCATCCACGGCGAGGCCGAGGACTGGCACAACGAGTCGAAGGTGCGGCTCGGCATGGTCCGCGCCCTGCGCGAGGTGTCCCGCTCACGGGACGCGGAGCGCGAGTGCGCCGACCTTCTTGAGCGCGCGGAGCAGCGGGCCGACGCCCACATGGCGGGCCTGGCCCGTCACCAGCGTGGCCTCCTGCTGTACGCGGAGGGGCGGACCGAGGAGGCGCATGCGCAGTGGAGGTCGGCCCTCGCGGCGCTGGACGGCACGGACAGCAGCGAAGTGGTCGATGAGCTGAAGGGCCTGCTGGCGGGTTGAAGGAGGTGGTGGTCTGCGCGAGGGCTAGGGCTACTTCGCGTCCGCGTGGCCTGTGCGAGGGCTACTTCGCGTCCGCGTAGCACTCCACCACGGCGACGGTGAACGGGAAACGCACCGGCGTCTCGCCGAACGTGATGCGCCCCGCCAGGTCTCCCGCCGCGCGGATCGCCGCCGTGACCGTCTCCGCCTCCTCCTGCGGGCAGTGCACGATGACCTCGTCGTGCTGGAAGAAGACCAGCTCGGCGCGGAGACCGGCCGTGGCGATGGACTGACGCAGCGCGGCCAGCATCAGCAGGGCCCAGTCGGCCGCGCTGCCCTGCACGACGAAGTTACGGGTGAAGCGGCCGCGGGCCCGCGTGTTGGAGGAGGCGTACCCCGGAGTGAACTCGCCGTCCTGGGACGGGAGATCGGCCGGGTCGTCCTGCGGGATGCCCGCCTCGTCGAAGTCCCCCGCTCCGGCTGCCGGGGGGCTCGTCCGACCCAGCCACGTCCGTACGAGCCTGCCCTCCTCGCCCGCTTTCGCCGCGTCGTCGACGTACGCGACGGCGGCGGGGAATCTGCGGCGCAGCGCTGCCAGGTTCTTCAGGCCGTCGCCCGAAGTCTGCCCGTACACGGCGCCGAGGAGTGCGATCTTGGCGTGGTCGCGGTCGCCGGAGAACGCGCGGTCCGACAGACGCGTGTAGAGATCCTCGTGGCTCCCCGCCACCTCCATCAGGCCCCGGTCGCGGGAGATCGCGGCGAGGACGCGCGGCTCCATCTGGTCGGCGTCGGCGACGACGAGCCGCCAGCCGGGGTCGGCTACCACCGCACGCCGGATGATCTTGGGGATCTGTAGCGCGCCGCCCCCGTTCGTCGTCCAGCGGCCGCTGACGGTGCCGCCCGGGGTGTACTCGGGCCGGAAGCGGCCGTCGCGCACCCAGTCGTGTAGCCAGCTCCAGCCGTGCGCCGTCCAGATCCGATACAGCTTCTTGTACTCGATGAGGGGGCGCACGGCAGGGTGGTCGATCTCCTCAAGCTCCCAGCGCCGGGTGGATTTGATCCTGATGCCCACCTGCGCGAAGGCCTTGATGACGTCGTTCGGCAGGTCGGGGCGGACGCGGCGGCCGAAGGCGGTGGAGATCTCGTCGGCGAGTTCGGCGAGGCGGCGGGGCTCGGCCGCTCCCGCGTTCCTGCCGCCGCCCGCATACCGCTCGCCGAGCAGCTCGGTGAGCAGGGCGTGGTGGACATCGGCGCGCCAGGGGAGGCCCGCCACGTTCATCTCGGCGGCCACCAGCATCCCGGCCGACTCGGCCGCCGTGAGCAGCCGCATCCTGCCGGGGTGCTCGGCGGCCTCGTGTCTTCGCTGCTGCGCCGCATACACCTCCAGGAGGGCGTCGAAGGGCAGGGACGTCACGGGGGAGGGCTCGAAGAGGGAATCCTGGGCGCCGGGAGCTGCCGCTCTGGGGGGAGGGTCGTTCGGTACGGGGGCGTTGTGCAGCCGGGCCCAGGCGGCCGCGGCCGAGCGGGGTTCGCCCAGGCGACCCTCGTGACCGAGGAGGAGGAGCTCGGCGTCCTCGATGTCGTAGCACCGCTCCACGCGGACGCCCGCCGTGAGCAGCGCGGGGTAGATCTCGGCGGTGGATCGCCAGACCCAGCGGCTCGTGTCGGGTCTCTCGCGCACGGCTCTGGCGAGGTCCGGCTCGTGCAGGGTCGGTCCTGAGGGCAGGCCGTCTCCTCCGAGGGGGGCGAGGGTGGCGCCGCCGGTCTCGGTGGGGGCGAGGGCCCACCTTTCTGTCATGTGAGTGAGTCTCGCAGTCGCCACTGACAATTCCGCGGAGGGCTTTGCGGGGGTGGAGTGGGGTGAGTGGAGTGGGGTGGACGGGGAATGGGCGGGGGATGGGCGGGCGATCCGTACCAGCAGGGGCGAATGGAGCAGCCGGGGTGGGTGAGGGGAGGGTCCTGTCGTGGAAGGGACGGGCCTCCTGTGGATGGGGAGGGCCCTGCTGTGGAAGGGGGCCTCAGCGTCCGTCTTCCGCTTCATCGGCCAGCCTCCGATCGCCCCCGGTGAGGACACGGGCCCGCGCACCGACGACTTCCCGCACCTCATCGGCCGAAGCGTCCACGCCCACCCCGTCCCTCTTCGCCCCGTCCCACTTCGCGCCGTCCAGCCGGACAGGACCGAGGCGTCGTAGCTCGCGCAGAAGTTCGATATCCACAGGGTGTGGATGAGTAAGCGGCTTGGTCACATGGCCTGTGTTCGGGTCGCGCTCTACCGGGACAGTCAGGGTGTTCCGTCCCATAACGACCACGGTGGAGTCGGCGAACCGCACGGGTTCCCGCTCCGGCGCGCTGAATGTCGAGGCGAGCCCGAGCCCCATCGCGGCGGTCAGCGCCACGCCGAGCGCGACAGCGACGAACGCGCCGAGCAGACCGGCCCAGCGGGTACGGAGGGAGGCGAGGAACATCATCGGCCACCCGCGATCATCGAATCGGCGCCCGCGGTCACGGGACCCGGCTCCAGACCCGCCATCCGCCGGGCCACCTCCCCGGCATCCGGCGCGAGCACCTCGTCGGCCACCCGCCCGTCCACCAGGAACACCACCCGGTCCGCGCACGACGCCGCCACGGGATCATGCGTGACCATCACCGTGGTCTGCCCTTCGGCGTCGACCAACTCCCTCAGGAGCTGCAGCACTTCGCGACTGGTCTGCGGCCCTACGGGGCACGACCACTGGACGGCGTCCTGGGGGTAGGGCCAGCCATACCCTTGACGTATGGATCCGGTGACCGAGGTGATCGACAAGGCGTTCGCGGCAGCGTTGTACGCGGACGGCGACGAGGGGCTCGACACCGGTGCGTCCTTCCTCGCGGCGGCCCCGGAGGCCGACGCGGAGCTGTGGCGCAGGGGCGAGGAGCTGGTGGGCCGCGCGTGGGAGCGGGGCTGGCAGCCCGCGGACGTCATACGCATGGTCGGCCGCGCCCAGGACGACACCGCCCACGGAGTCGACCGGGTTCTCCTGGTGCGGTTGGCCGCCGAGGTGATCACGACGCAGACCGGGCGGTACGGGGACACGCTGCCGCCCCGTTGGCAGGCGCAGCTGGCCGAGCTCGCCCCCGTGGACGGACTGAAGTCGGATCGCTTCTCCCGGGCCACCGCTGTCCTCGCCCTCTACCGTCTTCTGCTGCGCCTTCCCGCGATCGAGCCGGTGGGTCCCGCCCCCGGCAGTCCGCTCCACGCGCCCCCGCCACCCGGCCACGAAGAGCCCCGCATCCTCACCCGCATCCGTGCCCTCCTGGCGAAGGCCGAGGCCACCGGTTTTCCCGATGAGGCGGAGGCGCTCACCGCCAAGGCGCAGGAGCTGATGGCCAGGCACACCATCGACGAGGCGCTGCTCGCGTCCCGTACCCGTGCCAAGGACACTCCGGGTGCCTGCCGTATCGGCGTGGACGCCCCGTACGAGACGGCGAAGGCGATCCTCCTGGACGCGGTGGCCACCGCGAATCGCTGCCGCGCGGTGTGGAACGAGGCATACGGCTTCTCGACCGTCGTCGGCTTCGAACCCGACCTGGAGGTGGTCGAGCTTCTCCACACCTCGCTCCTCGTGCAGGGGACGGCCGCGATGACGAAGGCGGAGGCCGGGCAGCGGGCGGGGGGCCGGAAGCGTACGAAGACGTTTCGGCAGGCGTTCCTGCTGGCGTATGCGAATCGTCTCGGGGCACGTCTCGCCGCGGCGGCGGAGGATGTCGCCGTGGGGTCCCCGGACGCGGGGGAGCTGTTGCCCGTCCTCGCCGCTCGGGATGTGGCCGTCACGTCCCACGCCGAGCGGATGTTTCCGGAGACGACCACCACGCGGGTGCGGGGCGTCACCGACCATGAGGGCTGGGCCCATGGGACCGCGGCGGCGGATGAGGCGCAGGTGGGGACGGGGCGGCGGCGCCTGGCCTAGGGGGTGCGGGCGCTGCCTGCTGCCGTCCGCCGCCGTCCACCTGCCGCCCGCCCGCCCGATACCCGGATCGACTGGAGGGCGAGCAGGGCGAGCAGGGCAAGCAGGGGGGGCGAGCAGGGGGGGGCGAGCAGGGCGAGTAGTCAGGCGCAAGCTCCCCCTACGCACCCACACAGCGACAACCAAGCCCGATATGCCCCGTATCATCACAGGGTGACCTGGTTTCGAGCGCTGAAGGAGACCACCCGCTCGGGGTTGACCGTCGAGCGGAAGCGCCTCGAACCCCTCATCGCCCTCCGAGGTGCGGTCGGCCTCGCCGTCATCATCGGCGTGAGCCTCACCCTCTTCGGCCCAGCCGTAGCCGCCAGCTCGGCCTTCGGGGCCTTCCAGGCCGCCATCGCCACCTTTCAGCGCAGCTGGCGGCCCCGCCCGGAACTGGCCCTGGCCTCCGGCACGAGCCTCGCCGTCTCCACCTTCCTCGGCTACCTCACCGGCTCCCACACCCTCCTCTTCCTCGCCCTCCTCTCCCTCTGGACCTTCCTCTCGGGGCTGAGCTGGGCCGCGGGCCCGACCGTCGGCATCATCGCCTCGTCCAACGTCGCGATCATGCTGGTCACGGTCACCCTCCCCGGCTCCCTGGCCGCCGCCGCCGGCCACGCCGCGATGATGGTGGTGGGCGGCGCGGTCCAGGCCGCCCTCGTCGTCCTGTTCCCCGTACGCAGATGGGGCGCCCACCGAGACGCCCTCGCCGACGCGCTCGCGGCCGAGGCCGACTACGCCCGCCGCCTGCGCCACGACCCCCACGCCGACTTCGACCCGGAACCCCTGATGGCGGCCCGCGACGCGGCGACCGTCACCCCGCGTCAGGCCCGTAGCCGCCCCGCCGAACTCCACGGCGCCCGCGGCGTCGCCGAACGCATCCGCCCGGTACTCGCCTCCCTGGCCGACCCGGCGGTGGGCGTACCGGAAGAGGGCCCCGAGCGCGATCGCGTACGCGAGATCCTGGCCGCGGCGGGCACGATCCTGGACGCGGCGGCCAGGGCGATCCGGCAGGGCGAACCGGTGAAGATCCCACCCGCGGCCGTGGCCACCCTCCAGACCCCGGACACCGGAGCGATCCTCACGGGCCCGGCACAGAGAGCGGCGAAACGCCTGGCCGCACTACTGCGCGACGTGGTCGAAACAGCAGGCAAGCCCCCAGACAAGGCCGCGGCCCTCACCGCCACGGCCCACAGCACAAAGACCACAGGAACAGCCGACAGCACAAAGACCACAGAAACAACGGGAGCAACCCCAGCCCCAGCCCCAAACCTCAACTCAGCCCCAACCCCAACCCCAACCCCAACCCCCCTCCTCCGCCCCACCTTCCCCGCCCTGCTCCCCGCAGCCCTCCGCGCCATGAAGGCCGAACTTCGCCGCCGCCACGAATCCCCCGTCACCCGCCACGCGATCCGCGTCACCGCGGTGGCCGCCGCCGGTTACCTCCTGGGCACCTGGCTTCCCCTCGGCCACGGCTACTGGGCCCCCATGGCCTCCGTCATGATCATGCGCCCCGACTTCTCGCAGACGTACTCCCGCGCGGTGGCCCGTTTCGGCGGCACCCTCGTGGGCGTCGCCCTGGCCACGGGCCTGGTGCAGCTGGCGAGCCCCGGTACCGAGCTCTCCGCGGCGCTCGCCGTGCTCTGCGCCGGAATGATGTATCTGCTGATGCGCACGGGGCAGGTCGCGGCGCAGGCCTGCGTGGCCGCGTACGTCGTGTTCCTGCTCGGGATGGGCGGCGAACAGTGGACGCAGACCGTGCCGGAGCGCGTCGTACTCACGCTCCTCGGCGGTGTCCTCGCGATGATCGCGTACGCCGTGTACCCGGCGTGGGAGACCCCGCGCCTGCGCAACCGCCTGGCCGACTGGCTGGTGGCGGACGGCCGTTACGCCGCAGCCGTCGTCAGCCGTTACGCCGACCCCACCGGAAGCTCCTGCCCGGATGTCCGCGCGGCGCTCCTCGCCGCCCGCGACGCCCGTATCGCCTGGCAGGAAGCCGTGGCCCGCGCCAAGCACGAACCGGTACGCCACCGCGGCCTCTCCCGCGCCGCTGCCGCCGACGCCGAGGAGGTCCTCGCTCAACTCGGCCGCGTGGCGATGCTGATGGAGGCCCACCTCCCGGACCGCGACGCGACCCCCGTCCCCGCCGCCGACCACCTCGCGGAAGCCCTGCGCAAGTCGACGGAGGACGGCGCGAAGGCGATACGCGAACGCCGGGTCCCGAAGTGGGAAGCCGTACGCGAGGCACTCGACGCGTGGGACGGCGACGGTGTCCCCGACCGGGTCGTACGCAGAGGAGCGTCCCTCCTCCTCGCGACCCTCCAGGAACTGTCGGACGCCCTCGACACCGCGCCGCCGCCCATGCTGGTGGACGGTTCGGAAACAGGTACACAAGCCACCCCGGGCGCGGACGCACCAACAGACAGCGGACCGCAGGACCCCGGACAAGGTCCCACGGCCCGCTAGTCGTTCAGCACCTCAGGCACCGCGCCTCAGGACTGCGGAAGCCCCGCCGTGGGCAGCCCCTCCGGCAGCTTCCCGCCCTCGGTCCTCCTGAACTGGTCCTTGCCCGCACCCTGCCAGGAGACCGTCATCGACGTCTTGTCGACCGACTCGATCGTGCCATCGGTGCGATCCGATTCGCCCTTGGCGCACTTGAGGTCGAGCGTCTCGCCGCCGGCGGTCCCACTGCACAGGACGTTCTCGCCGAGCAGCGTCGCCTGCTTTCCTGCGATGACCAGCGCGAGCGGATTCCCGTCCGCGGTGGCGACCCAACTGCCCTCGGAGCCGCCGCCCTTGGCGCCGCCCTCGTCCGGCGCATCGGATCCGCCGCTCCCGTCGGCCCCGTCGCTCCCGTCGGCCCCGGCGGAGGTCGCCGCCGAGCCCTTGTCCTTGCCCGCGTCGCCGCCGTCCCCACCATCGCCGCCGTCACTGCTGCAACCGGTCAGGACGAGCGCGGCGACAAGACCCGCGGCCGCGGCCGCGGCACCGATACGTACGTTCCGGACGTGCATGCGCACTGAAGTCCCCCTACACGACGCTCTGCGGCAGTCGCATCACGGCAGTCGGATCAGGTCGGTGAATCGCGCGCCAAGCTACCAGGACGACTTGCGCACTCCGGGGAGGAATCCGGCGTGCGCTTGGTCACGCAGTTTCACCCTGGAGAGGCCGAACTTGCCCACGTAACCGCGCGGGCGGCCGTCGACGCTGTCCCGGTTGCGTACGCGGGTCGCGCTCGCGTCCCGTGGCTGTCGCGCCAACTCGGCCTGGGCGGCGCGCCGTTCGGCCTCACCGGTGCCGGGCCTGCGGAGGATCTCCTTCAGCTCGGCCCGCCGCGCGGCGTACCGCGCGACGATCTCGCGCCGCTTCTCGTTCTTCGCGATCTTGCTCTTCTTGGCCATCAGACCCTCACTCCACGCGCACGGATCCTGGCGACGGCGGCCTCGATGCCGATGGAGTCGACGGTCTTGATGCCCTTGGCGCTGAGCCGCAGCCGTACGTGGCGGCCCTCGCTCGGCAGCCAGTAGCGCTTGCGCTGGACATTGACGTCGAACCGGCGTGACGTGCGCCGGTGCGAATGGGAGATCTGGTTGCCGAAGCCCGGCGTGGCGCCGGTCAGCTGGCAGTGGGCGGACAAGGTGACGCACCTCTCGGTCGTGGGGACGAGATCCCCTGTGGAACCGTTTTGAAAACGGGATTCATTTTCATACACTAGTGGCATGGCTCGCAACGAACTCCGCCCCGTCATCAAGCTCCGGTCCACAGCCGGCACCGGCTACACGTACGTGACCCGCAAGAACCGCCGTAACGACCCCGAACGCGTGACGCTGCGCAAGTACGACCCGGTCGTCGGGCGGCACGTCGATTTCCGAGAGGAGCGCTGACCTCGATGCGCAAGGACATCCACCCGCCGTACGGCCCCGTCGTCTTCCGCGACAAGTCCGCCGGTTTCGCCTTCCTCACCCGGTCCACCGCGACCAGCGAGAAGACGGTCGAGTGGGACGACGGGCGCACCTACCCCGTCATCGACGTCGAGGTCTCCTCCGCGAGCCACCCCTTCTACACGGGCACGGCCAAGGTCCTGGACACCGCGGGCCGCGTGGAGCGCTTCGAACGCCGATACGGCGCGCGGTGAGCTCGATGGAACCGATGGAACCGATGGAACCGAGGGGATCGAGGGGGCCGATGGACATCGCGATCGTCGGCGGGCTGCACTCCGACGCCCGCAAGGAGGCCGTCGCGCGGCTCCTCACCACCGTTCCGGGGAGCGTGGCGCTCCATCACGACCTGGCGACAGCTGTGCAGCACGGCACAGTCGTACGTACGGTGCGCGACGCCACCGGGGTGCTCTCCACCGGAGAGGCGCCGCTGGTCAACGACTGTGCGTGCTGTGCCCTGCGCGAGGACCTGGTGCCCGAGCTCGAACGGCTCGCGGACTCCGGTCTCACGCGGCTCGCGGTCGTCGAGCTGTGGGACTCCGTCGAGCCCAAGGCGATGGCCGAGGTGATCACGGCGCACGTGGGCGAAGGGCTGCGGCTGAGCGGCGTGATCACGGCCGTCGACCCGGCCCTCCTGCTGCCCTGCCTCGGCAACGGCGACGACCTCGCTGAGGCCGGGCTGGCCGCGGCCGCCACGGATCAGCGCACGGTCGCCGACACCTGGGCGCGCCAGCTGGAGTACGCGCCCGTGCTCGCCGTCGCGGACTCTCCCGAAGCCGACGACGAGGATCGCGCACTCCTCGCCCAGCTCCACCCGACCGCCCGTCAGGTCCCGATCAGCGGTCATGGGGACCTGGCGGGCGCCGCGCTCGCCGGATTCGACGTCGAGGCGGCCGCCGCCGCCCAGCATCCCTCCTGCGCGCTGCTGCCGACCGACGCGGATGAAGCGGGGGTCGCCACCCTCGTATGGCACCGGGAACGGCCCTTCCACCCGGAGCGGCTCTACCAGGCCCTGGAGGACCTGACCTGCGCGGCGGCCCGCAGCCGCGGCCGGTTCTGGCTGGCCGACCACCCGGACACGCTCCTCGGCTGGGACGCGGCCGGCGGTGCGCTCTGCGTGGAGAGCGCGGGGCCGTGGCTGGCCTCGCTGCCGGACGCGGCGTGGGAGATGGTGCCGCCGGTGCGGCGTGCGGCGGCGGCCCTCGACTGGCATCCGGAGCACGGCGACTGCTGCCAGCACCTGGTCTTCACCTCGCCGGGCCTGGACCGCGAGGGCCTCCAAGAGGTCCTCGAATCCTGCCTCCTGACCGACGAGGAGTACGCCGCGGGGCGCGACGCCTGGAAACACCTGCCCCCTGCCTTCGACACCCTCCTGGAGGTCTGAATGTCCCCCCGCAAGCCGTCCCCACGCGTCCAGAAGCCGCGGCCCAATCCGCTGGGGCCGGCGAAAGTCACGTACATCGACTACAAGGACACGGAGTTGCTCCGAAAGTTCATCTCGGACCGGGGGAAGATCCGCTCCCGGCGGGTCACTCGGGTCAGCGCCCAGCAGCAGCGACTCCTTGCTCGCGCGATCAAGAATGCGAGGGAGATGGCGTTGCTGCCGTACGGCTCGGCTCGCTGAAGCGTGCCGTCCCGAACCAGGCCAGGCCAGCCCAGCCCAGACCAGCAGGACGCTCCCTGTTCACCTCACAGGGAGCGTCCTGCTTTTTGTTGAACGGGCCGCAGGCCGAGATTCATCCGGTCCATTACCTGAACGTTGGAACACAAAGGGCGCGGTGTGCGTCTTTTCTTAGTACGCGAGCTAAGTGCAAGGCGTAAGTGCGCGAACTAAGTACGCGAACTTGATGCGCCTACTTGGCTCGCGAAGCTCCGGCCCGGAGTGCCCGCTCGGCGACGCGTTCGCATGTCATGCGGCGACGTGTTCGCATGTCATGCGGGGACGTGTTCGCATGTCATGCGGGGACGTGGGCAGGTGCTGACGGGAATGCTGACAGGAATGCTGACAGAGCTGTAATCAAGGGAACACCCGGCGTGCACGTGCATCTGCCCATGCATCGGCATGTGAACACAGCTATGATCCGAGACAGTTGACCACTGCATCTAAGGCCACCACATCAGGTACTGCACCACCGGGGAGCGACTGTGCACCACGTGTTTAACGGCATGGCCGCCACGGAGCTACACGGGGTGGTCTGGCAGAAGAGCAGGCACAGCAACTCGCAGGGTGCCTGCGTGGAGTTCGCGAAACTGCCGGGCGGCGACGTCGCCGTACGCAACTCGCGGTTCCCCGACGGTCCGGCGCTCGTCTACACGCGCGCCGAGATAGAGGCGATGCTGCTCGGGATGAAAGACGGGGATTTCGACCACCTGATAGGTGGTTAGCGCCCCACGGCAGGTGGTCAGCGCCCATCGTGGTTGGTCAGCGCCCATTGTGGTTGGTCAGCGCACCAGGGCAGTTGGCCCGGGCCCATTGTGGTTGGTCAGCGCCCCACGGCAGTTGGCCCGGCCCCGCTAAGCCAGCTGGAACAACGCCCACACGACCTTGCCCCGCAGCGCGCCCGCGAGCGGGTGCCAGCCCCAGCTGTCGCTGAACGAGTCGACCAGGAACAGGCCGCGGCCCGACTCGGCGGAGAAGTCGTCGTCCGTCTCGCGCGCGACCGGACTGTCGTCACTGGGGTCGCGCACCGCGCACACCAGACGTGAGGCCCAGCACATCAAGTGCAGCCGCACCGGCGGCCGTTGGTCGCGAGGGATATCCGAAGGCAGGGCGTGCCGCAAGGCGTTGGTGACCAGTTCGGAGACGACGAGGGCGATGTCGTCGAAGCGCTCTTCCAGTTCCCACTGACACAGCGTCTTGCGGGTGAACTGCCGTGCGCTGCTGACCGCTTCATAGCGGGCGGGCAGGGAGCAGGAGGCCGCGCTGGAGACCGCTGAGGGGTCGAGTGGGGGAAGCCCCTGCCGTAACGGCTCGAGCATGGTCGATCCATTCGTCCCCATGCGAGGCACTCCCCGGTTTCGCGGTACATAGCGATGGAGCGGTGGTGCGATGCAGCAGTGATGCGGTCAGCAGTGATGCGGGTACGGCAGTGATGCGGGTACGGCAGTGATGCGGGTACAGCAGCGACGCGGATGCAGCAGCGACGCGGGTACGGCAGTGATGCGGGTACAACTCGGTCCGACGGTGGTACAGCAACGTCGCGCGGTCCATGGTTCCGAATGCGTACAGCAGATGCAAGGGCAGATGCACGTGCACGCGCCGGACTTGCTAGTTCCCGTGCTACTTCTCGCCCATTTCTTCCTACGACTTCTTGTGGAGGACTTCCGAAGTCTTTCCGTTTCTGTAACCGAACGAGTACGGCCTGAAGCGTTTAATGGCAGACTGCTGGCTTCCAAGTGATGGGGAGGGTTGAGCGAAGTGACCGCAGGGGAGTCGAGCGGCTCGGTCGTACGGCGCATGCTCCTTGGCTCGCAACTCAGGCGCCTGAGGGAATCGCGCGGTATCACCCGTGAAGCGGCCGGCTACTCGATCCGCGCATCCGAATCGAAGATCAGCCGCATGGAGTTGGGACGGGTGAGCTTCAAGTCCAGGGACGTAGAGGACCTGTTGACGCTGTACGGCGTCACCGACGATGCCGAGCGGGTCGCCCTGCTCTCGCTCGCCAGAGAGGCCAACCTCACCGGCTGGTGGCACAGTTATTCGGATGTCCTGCCTGGCTGGTTCCAAACATACGTGGGGCTCGAAGGCGCCGCATCGCTCATCCGCGTCTACGAAGTCCAGTTCGTCAACGGCCTGTTGCAGACCGAGGCCTATGCGCACGCGGTCGTCTCGCGCGGCATGAAGGACGCCGGCAAGGCCGACATCGAGCGCCGTGTCGCCCTGCGCCTCGAACGCCAGAAGCTGCTCATCTCCGAGCGTGCGCCCGGCTTCCACTGCGTACTGGACGAAGCGGCGCTCCGACGCCCTTACGGGGACCGAGAAGTGATGCGCGGTCAGATCCAGCATCTGATCGACATCTCGGAGCGGCCGAATGTCACTCTTCAGATCATGCCGTTCAGTTTCGGTGGGCACTCGGGTGAGAGCGGAGCGTTCACCATGCTGCGCTTCCCGGAATCGGACCTCTCGGACGTCGTATACGTGGAACAGCTGACGGGAGCCCTGTACCTCGACAAGGCGGAGGAAGTCGGCCAGTACGAGCGGGTGGTGGGTCAGCTTCAGAGCGACAGCCCGAATCCGGCCGATAGTCGCGACCTTCTCCGTGGTCTGCTCCAACTCATCTGAGGCGTCAGTACGATGACGGGCATTCTGATGTCCGAACAGACGGCGGCAAGGGGTCTCATGTCCTTCTTCACTGACCTGGCTCACCAGTACATCGACGGTGAGTGGAAGGCCGGTACCGGCTCCTGGGACATCATCAACTTCAATCCGTACAACGGGGAGAAGCTGGCGTCGATCACCGTCGCGACGGCCGACGAGGTGGACCAGGCCTACCGAGCGGCCGACCGCGCGCAGAAGGAGTGGGGCAGGACCAGCCCTTACGCCCGGCGTACGGTCTTCGAGCGTGCCCTGCGCATCATCGAGGACCGTGAGGAGGAGATAGCCGAGGCCATCGTCGCCGAGCTGGGCGGCACCCGGGTCAAGGCCGCCTTCGAGATCCACCTGACCAAGGAATTCCTGCGCGAGGCGGTCAACTTCGCGCTGCTGCCCGAGGGCCGCATCCTGCCGTCGCCCGGCGCGGACAAGGAGAATCGTCTCTTCCGCGAGCCGGTGGGCGTGGTCGGTGTCATCAGCCCCTTCAACTTCCCGCTTCTCCTCTCCATCAAGACGGTCGCCCCCGCGCTCGCTCTCGGCAACGCGGTGGTGCTCAAGCCGCACCAGAACGCGCCGGTGACGGGCGGCGGCCTCCTTGCGAAGGTGTTCGAGGACGCGGGTCTTCCGGCCGGCGTCCTGAACGTGGTCGTCACCGACATCGCCGAGATCGGTGACGCGTTCATCGAGCATCCGGTGCCGAGCGTCATCTCCTTCACCGGCTCCGACCGCGTGGGCCGCCATGTCGCGATGGTCTGTGCCTCGCACTTCAAGCGGTCGATCCTGGAGCTCGGCGGCAACAGCGCCCTGGTCGTCCTGGACGACGCGGACATCGACTACGCCGTGGACGCGGCGGTCTTCAGCCGCTTCGTGCACCAGGGGCAGGTCTGCATGGCCGCCAACCGCATCCTCGTGGACCGGTCGCTGGAGGCGGAGTTCACCGAGAAGTTCGTTGCCAAGGTCGCGTCCTTGAAGGTCGGCGACCCGGCGGACCCGGCCACCCACATCGGCCCGCTGATCAACTCCTCGCAGGCGGACGCGGTGACGAAGATCGTCGATCAGACGGTGGCCGCGGGCGCCAAGGCCCTCCTGCACGGCCGGACCAAGGGCAACCTCGTGGCGCCCACCGTCCTGACGGACCTGCCCGCCGACTCCCCGGCCCTGCGCCAGGAGATCTTCGGCCCGGTGGCGCTGCTCGTGCCCTTCGACGGCGAGGAAGAAGCCGTACGCATCGCCAACGACACCCCGTACGGGCTCAGCGGCGCCGTCCACACCGCCGACGTCGAGCGCGGTGTGCGGTTCGCGCGGCGGATCAACAGCGGCATGTTCCACGTGAACGACGGCACCGTGCACGACGAGCCGATCGTGCCCTTCGGCGGCGAGAAGCGCTCGGGCACCGGGCGTCTCAACGGCGAGTCGACGGTGGAGGCGTTCACCACGCAGAAGTGGATCTCGGTGCAGCACGGACGCTCCCAGTTCCCGTTCTGAGCCTCCCGGATCCCCCGTTCTGGGCCGGACCCTTGCGGACAGAAGCTGACCGCAAGGGTCCGTAACGTCAGGGGTGTCGAAAGGCCGGAAAGCCCGGCAGGCTCCACAGGCTCGGAGAGGCGGACCCTATGGTCACCCACGTCAACGCAGAGGCCCCCGGCGACGAGCGCGGCGCGCTGCTCGCCTTCCTGGACGCCGAGCGCGGCGGCATCAGGCGGGCCCTGATCGGCCTGACCGACGAGCAGGCGGCGACCAGGCCGAGCGCCAGCGAGCTCTCGCTCTCCGGGCTGCTCAAGCATGTCGCGGAGGTCGAGGAGAGCTGGATCTCACGGGCGAAGGGCGTCGACCCCGCGGTCGAGCGCACCGAGGCGAACTGGGACGAGTGCTTCCGTCTCGTCGACGGCGAGTCGGTCGAGTCGGTCCTCGGGTACTGGGGTCAAGTGGCAGCCCGTACCGAGGAGTTCATCCGCTCCTTGCCCACTCTCGACGAGACCTTCGCGCTCCCCGATCAGCCGTGGTTCCCGAAGGAGGACGTGTCGATGCGGTGGGTGCTGCTCCGCCTGATCAGCGAGGTGTCCAGGCACTCGGGCCACGCCGACATCATCCGCGAGTCCCTCGACGGCAAGACCGCCTTCGAACTGGTGGCACTGGAGCGCGGCGACAGCTGGGGCTAGAGACTCTCCTGCTCCTGCCCCTGCTCCTCCGCTCCGAGGTGCGCGGCCATCTCCGCCCGCAGGGCGTGCAGCTCCCGGAGCTGTACGGGGGTGGGGGTGCCGTCCGTCGCGAGCGCGCGGTCGATGATGCGGACGGCGGCGGCGTGGTCCTGCTTGGACTCGCCGAGGAGGGTGGCCTGGTGCAGGGCGCGCGCGTACCTCTCCCTCGGCACCGGCGCGTGCTCGAAGGAGTCGGCGATGGGCTGCCCGACGCGGACGCAGTTGCCCGCCGGATCCGTCATCAGGAACTGCCGCACCCCGTAACTCATGTCCTTCACGGCGCCGATCCGGGGCAGGCCGCGGGTCGGTATCCGCCCGAGCGTCTGCTTGAGCCCGGCGCGGAAGGCCTCGTGGAGGGTGTCCACGTCGTCGGTCACGACGTAACAGGTGCTGTAGGAGGCCTGCGGGTCGTATCCCTTGAGCTGGAAGAAATGCAGCTCCATGTCTCCGCGCCGGACCACGGCGTACGGATTGGGCGCCTTCTGGCGGAAGGTCACATCGAAGCCCACGGCTCTGTAGAAATCGAGGGTCTCGTCGAGTGCGTGGCAGGGGAACAAGGGGATCATTGTCTCGGCCATACCGCTACTCTAATCAAAGTTGATTAGAAGGAGGTGGCTTTTTATGTCGGCGATCCGACTCCTTGTCCTCGGCGCCGTCCGCCAGCACGGACGGGCCCACGGCTATCAGGTGCGCAACGACCTGGAGTACTGGGGCGCCCATGAGTGGTCCAACGCGAAGCCCGGCTCGATCTACCACGCGCTGAAACAGATGGCCAAGCAAGGTCTGCTGCTCGCGCACGAGACCGCCCCGTCGACGGCGGGCGGACCGCCGCGCACGGAGTACGAGATCACGGAGGCGGGCACCGAGGAGTTCCTGACCCTGCTCCGGTCCAACCTGGTCTCGTACGACCAGCGCCCTGACATGCTCACGGCGGCGATCGGGTTCATCGTCGAGCTGCCCCGTGACGAGGTGGTCGATCTGCTGAAGCAGCGGGTGCGGAGCATCGAGGAATGGCGCGGGTCCGTCACGGAGCACTACATCCCCGAGGACGGCCCGGAGCAGCTCGGGCACATCGGCGAGATCATGAACTACTGGGTGCACACGGCCGACGGGGGCGTGGAGTGGGCGCACGGCCTGATCCGGCGGATCGAGGGCGGGGCGTACACGTTCGCGGGGGAGGGTGATCCGTTCGTGGGCGTCCTCGTCGAGGGGGAGGAGAACCCGTACGCGACCGGGGAGCCGCACGCGGGGGACGACCGCTGATACGACCGCCGATGCGCCGATGCGCCCTCTGGTCAAGTTTGCCTATGGGGGTGGCTGGTGGCTGTGGCTGGTTGGGGCCAGTTGGGTCCAGTGGGAGGGATCGAGCAGATCGAGCGGATCTAGTGGTGGAACCCCGTCGCCGCGTCCTTGTCCCGGGTCATCGGGTGCGGCTGGTTCCGCAGTTCGGGCAGCAGGCTGCTCAGGTCCGCCAGGAAGAGCGCGGCGAGGTCCGCCGTGAAGCCGTTGCGGCAGACCACACGGAGGACCGCCAGATCCTCGCGATGGGCCGGGAAGGTGTACGCCGGCACGAGCCAGCCCCGCTCGCGCAGCCGCCGGGACACGTCGAAGACGTCGTAGGCCTTCACGTCCTCCAGCGTCGTGAAGGCGAACACCGGCAGCTCGTCGCCCCGGGTGAGCAGCCGGAAGTCACCGAGCGCCTCGATGCGTTCCGCGAGGCCGCGGGCGACGTTCCGTGCCGCCTCCTGGACGGCGCGGTAGCCCTCCCGGCCCAGGCGCAGGAACGTGTAGTACTGCGCCACGACCTGCGCGCCGGGCCGGGAGAAGTTCAGCGCGAACGTCGGCATGTCACCGCCGAGGTAGTTCACCCGGAAGACCAGCTCCTGCGGCAGCGCCTCCGCGTCCCGCCACAGCGCCCAGCCGACGCCCGGATAGACCAGGCCGTACTTGTGGCCCGACGTGTTGATCGAGGCCACCCTCGGAAGGCGGAAGTCCCACTCCAGGTCCTCGTCGAGGAACGGCGCCACCATCGCGCCGGACGCGCCGTCGACGTGTACGGGGATGTCGAGCCCTGTGTGCTCCTGGAGGTCGTCGAGGGCCGCGCAGAGCTCGGCCACCGGCTCGTAGGACCCGTCGAAGGTGGAGCCGAGCACCGCCACGACACCGATCGTGTTCTCGTCGCAGAGTTCGGCGGCGGCCGCCGGATCGAGGTGGAACCGGTCGCCCTCCATGGGCACCTGGCGCGCCTCGACCTCCCAGAAATTGCAGAACTTCTCCCAGCAGACCTGGACGTTGACGCCCATGACGAGGTTGGGGCGCGCGGTGGGCGACGGATAGCGGTCGATGTTCCGCTTGGCCTTGGCCCAACGGCGCTTGAGCGCCATCCCGGCGAGCATGCACGCCTCGCTCGACCCGGTCGTCGAACAGCCGACGGCGCCCATCGGGTCCGGCGCGTGCCACAGGTCGGCGAGCATGGCCACGCAGCGCCGCTCCAGCTCGGCGGTGTGCGGGTACTCGTCCTTGTCGATCATGTTCTTGTCCCGGCACTCGCCCATGAGGACACCGGCCTGCGGCTCCATCCACGTCGTGACGAAGGTCGCGAGGTTGAGGCGTGAGTTGCCGTCCAGCATCAGCTCGTCGTGCACCAGCTGGTACGCCGTCGTGGGCGGCAGCGGCCCGTCGGGGAGGCGGTGCTTCGGGGGCGCCTCGGTCATGCCGCTGACCGGGTTGGCCTCCCCGTAGAAGGGGTTCACCGAGAGGGTGCGCTTGGTGGGCTGCTCTGGACCCGGGTGTTGGCGGGGCATGGGCGGTCTCCTCGTGGCTGAGGTTTTCTGTCCCTGTTCGTCGTTCGTCCCTGTTCTCGCAGAGGCGTACTCCGTGCCTGGCAGAGGCGTACTCCGTGCCTGATGGCGAGAATATGGCCGACTGCCGGGATCTGCACTTGCACCTCACGCGGCGTGAGGAATCAGGCTGAATCGCGTACCGAGACAGGGAGGCGGGAGCCATGAGCTACTCCGTGGGGCAGGTCGCCGGTTTCGCCGGAGTGACGGTGCGCACGCTGCACCACTACGACGAGATCGGCCTGCTCGTGCCCAGCGAGCGCAGCCACGCGGGCCACCGGCGCTACAGCGACGCAGACCTGGACCGGCTGCAGCAGACCCTGTTCTACCGGGAGCTCGGCTTCCGCCTCGACGAGGTCGCGGCCCTCCTGGACGACCCGGACACGGACCCGCGCGCGCACCTGCGCCGTCAGCACGAGCTGCTGAGCGCCCGTATCGCCAGGCTCCAGGAGATGGCCGCCGCCGTCGAGACCGCCATGGAGGCGAAGAAGATGGGCATCAACCTCACACCCGAGGAGAAGTTCGAGGTCTTCGGGGACAAGGACCCCGAGGAGCACGCGCAGGAGGCGGAGGAGCGCTGGGGCGGCACGGCCTCGTACGCCGAGTCGCAGCGGCGGGCCGCCCGCTACACCAAGGACGACTGGAAACGCATGCAGGCCGAGGTCGCCGACTGGTCGGAGCGCTACGGCGCCCTCATGGAGGCCGGCGAGGCCACGACGGGCGAGCGGGCCATGGCCATGGCCGAGGAACACCGGCAGCACATCACCAAGTGGTTCTACGAGTGCACCTTCGATTTCCACCAGAGCCTCGGCGAGATGTATGTGTCCGACGAACGGTTCAAGGAGTTCTACGACTCCATGCGGCCGGGTCTCGCCGAGCACCTGAGGGACGCGATCCGAGCCAACGCCGCACGGCACGAGTGACCGTGTAAGGGGCTTCCGCTGTGGCGCAAGCCCCTTACGTCAGCTCTCCCGGACGATCACCACCGCAGTCCCGTACGCGCACACCTCTGTCCCCACGTCCGCGGCCTCGGTGACGTCGAGGCGCATCATCAGGACCGCGTCGGCGCCACGCGCGCGTGCCTGCTCACTGAGGCGCTCCATGGAGGCCATGGGAGTCCATGGACTCCCATGGCCTGGTCGCGGGTCTCCACCAGCGTCTTCGTGAGGCCCATCAACTCGCCGCCGGTCATGGACTTCAGGCCCGCACCGATCTGGCCGCCCAAGTGGCGATCGGGGTCTCCCCTGCTGAAGCGGAGCCGAGAGCCTGGGGAAGCACGGTGAGGGCGAGGACTTCACCGATAACCTGTTGTACGCGGTATCCCGGTACGTCGTTCGTCGTCACGACCAGTACGTCGGATTGCGGATCGGTGCCGCCGCCGAAATCTTCGATACCCCTGGCACACAGCTTTGTCCCAGATCCCGCACAGCGCACTCTGGGAGGGGCGGTGGAACCTGGGCACGTCACCTCGCGTTGATAGCTTTGGGCGGCCGTCCCCGCCGCATCGCCCTCTCACCCTCAGGAGCCCGGAACCGTGACGACGCTTGCGCTCGGACCAAGCTGGCTGGACCCGGATTACCTTCTGAACACGTTCGGGGTCTGGGGTCTGCTCGCGATCGTCTTCGCCGAGTCCGGCCTGCTCATCGGCTTCTTCCTGCCGGGCGACTCACTGCTGTTCACGACGGGTCTGCTGATCACGACGAAGCAGCTGGACTTCCCGCTCTGGCTCTGTGTGCTCCTCATCTGCATCGCCGCGATCCTCGGCGACCAGGCGGGCTACCTCTTCGGCAAGAAGGTCGGCCCCTCGCTCTTCAACCGCCCGGACTCCAAGCTGTTCAAGCAGGAGAACGTGGTCAAGGCGCACGAGTTCTTCGAGAAGCACGGCCCGAAGTCCCTGGTCCTTGCCCGCTTCGTGCCCATCGTGCGGACGTTCACGCCGATCATCGCGGGCGTCAGCGGCATGCGGTACCGCTCGTTCATCACGTTCAACGTCATCGGCGGCGTCCTGTGGGGCGCGGGCGTGACGATGCTCGGCGCATGGCTGGGCAACATCGACTTCGTGCACAAGAACATCGAGGCGATCCTCATCCTGATCGTCCTGATCTCGGTGGTGCCGATCGCGATCGAGTTCCTGCGGGCGCGCGGCAAGTCCAAGAAGGCCGCGGCGGCCGAGGGCGATGGCCCGGGGGCTGCCCCCGGGGCGCGCGGTCGACACGCCAAGCGATAGGGCGGACGGCTGGTGGGACTGGTGGGACCCGGGGTCAGAACCCTCGGGTCCGCTTGGCCGCACGGCGGTTCGCCGCGGTGGTCGCGCCAGGCACCTTGAGGATCAGGCGCGAGACCTCGCTGCCCAGGTTCACGCCGATCGCGATGGCCAGTGCCGTCGCCGCCGCCTTGGTGAGCGAGTTGATGCCCGTGGTCATGTCGTTCTGGGCGAGGGCGAGCAGCCCGAAGTACGTCGCGCTACCGGGCAGCAGCGGGCCGATGGCGGCGGTGACGTACGGCAGTGAAGAGGCGAAGCGGTAGCGCGAGAAGAGCTGACCGAACAGGCCCACGAGCCCGGCGGCGATGGCCGTCGACGCGACCGGCGAGAGTTCGAGCGACGTCTGCGCGAGTGCGCCGAACATGATCCAGGCGATACCGCCGTTGAGGGTCACGATCAGCACGGTGTGACGTTCCTGCTGGAGCAGTATCGCGAAGGCGAGACTCAGCGCCATCGACGCCAGGATCTGGATCACCGGGCGCGAGTCGACCTCCACGAACGTCGTCTCCGGCTGCAGACTCGTCGCGTCCAGCATCACGCCGAGCGACAGCACGAGCAGCACGCCGCAGACGATGCCCACGACGAGGTAGCAGACCTCCAGGAGGCGGGCGGCCGCCGTGATGTAGTAGCCGGTCAGGCCGTCCTGGACGCCCGCGACCAGGGCTCTTCCGGGGATCAGCGCGAAGAGGCCACCCGTGATCACCGCGGACGCGTTGACCTCCTGGGAGTGCACGAGGCTGAGCGTGACGCCCATCGCGGCGGGCGGCATCGCGGCCCCCACGAACTGGTAGAACTCCGGAAGCCCGCGGCCCGCGCACAGCCAGGCGAGACGGTCGCCGAGCATCGCGCCGACCGCCGCGATCACGAAGACGAGCGCGCCACCGCCGACGAGCACGGAAGCCGAGCCCGCGAGCAGCCCGCCGGCCGCCGTGAGCGCCCATCCGGGGTAGGGGTGGCGGTTACGGCGGATTGCCGCCAGACGGCGGTACGCCTCCTCCAGGGAGACCTCGGTGTCCGTGTCGCTGATGTCGTCCACCAGCTGGAAGACGGCAGCCAGACGCGTGTAGTCGGTGCCCCGACGGCGTACCGTCCTGGACGCCGTGACCGGGTCGTCCACCAGGGACGGCTGGTGCGAGATCGAGAGCAGCGTGAACGTCACGGTCGGCTCGCAGCGGTCGAGGCCGTAACTGCGGCAGACGGCGAACATCGCCGCCTCCACGTCCTCGGCGCCCTCACCGCCCGCGAGCAGCAGCTCGCCGATACGCAGGGTGAGGTCGAGCACGCGCGGAACGGCGGGGCCGGTCTCGTCCTCGTGCTTCTGCGAGGCCTCAGGAGTGGGCCGCTCGGCCACCGGCATGCGCAGCATCGTGCGCATCTGGTCCTGCCAGGGCGTCTCCTTGGTGAGCTTCACCAGAGGTATGCCCTGCGGGGGAGTGAAGGCGGGCGGGGCGTTGCGGGAGCTGTAGGTGTTCGGCGTGGTGAACGCCGACTTCTCGGTCTCCTGGGTGGTCGAGGAGAGGCTGGGCGACGTGAGGTTCGGCAGACCCGTCGGGATCGCGAACTCGGAGGTCGTCTGCGACTCGTCCTCGGGTGCCTGTGGCTGCGCCTGTACGCCGGTGGGCTGAGTGAACGCACTCCGTGCCTCGTCCGACTGTGGCTTTCGGTCCTCGGCCTCCTGATCAGCCACTTTCACTGCCTCGCTCCCACATACGTACCTTGTGCACCTCCAGTACGAACAGTATGCGCACAGATACGCGAACGGGCCGCGTGGTCTCCGTGAAGATCACGCGGCCCGTCAGAGGAATTCAGAGGTCAGGGGATGGGCACTCAGTGCCCCTGCGCCTCCGCGCGCTTGTACGACTTCTCGATCTCGGCCTCGGCGTCCGCGCGGCCGACCCAGTCGGCGCCCTCGACGGACTTGCCGGGCTCCAGGTCCTTGTAGACCTCGAAGAAGTGCTGGATCTCCAGGCGGTCGAACTCGGAGACGTGGTGGATGTCGCGCAGGTGCTCCACGCGCGGGTCGGACGCCGGGACGCAGAGCAGCTTGTCGTCGCCGCCCGCCTCGTCGGTCATCCGGAACATGCCGATCGCGCGGCACTTGATGAGGCAGCCCGGGAAGGTCGGCTCGTCCAGGATGACGAGGGCGTCCAGCGGGTCACCGTCCTCGCCGAGGGTGTTCTCGACGAATCCGTAGTCGGCGGGGTAGCTGGTCGACGTGAAGAGGCGACGGTCCAAGCGGATCCGGCCGGTCTCGTGGTCCACCTCGTACTTGTTCCGCGAACCCTTCGGAATCTCGATGGTGACGTCGAACTCCACGGGTGGCTCCTCCATGATCAGCACATACTTCGGGTGGTTAAGTGTCCCTCACGCAGATGTGTGATCGCGAAAGGGGCTGGTTGTGGTGCCCGAGCTCAAGCCTTGGCAGAAGACCTGGCAGCAGGTTCGGGGGCTAGCGGGGCAGCTTCCCAAGCCTTCGGCCCCCAAGATCCCTGCCGCTCTCAAGACTCCTTCGAAGCTCAAGACCTGGCAGCTCACGGCGGGTGCCGCCACCGTCGGACTCGCGGTCGCGGCAGGTGCGGTGGCCACGGCAGGACCCTGGGACTCTTCCGGTCAGCGTACGGCCGAGCGTGACCGGGCGGCTTCCCAGGAGGCCGGGGGTGGCGCAGATCACGGCGGTCGTACGTCCGGACGGGCGCCCGGGGCCGCCCCGAGCGCTCCCTCCGTGCTCAGGGGGCTCGGCGCACCCGCGGGTTCCGCGCACGGTGGCTCCGCGCCCGCCCCGGACGCCAAGGCGCTCGCGGGCGTCCTCGATCCGCTCCTGAAGGACAAGGCGCTCGGTCCCGAGCGCTCGGCGGTCGTCATCGACGCGGGTACCGGGCGGCAGGTCTACGGCAAGGGTGGCGGCGACGCTCTGACGCCCGCGTCCACCACCAAGATCGCTACGGCGGTCGCGGCGCTGACCTCGGCCGGGGCCGACCACCGCATCACCACGAAGACGGTGATCGAGCCGGACTCGAAGGACGTCGTACTGGTGGGAGGCGGCGACCCCACGCTCACCGCCCGCGAGGACGGCCCCTACTCGGGGAGCGCCGCGAGCCTGCGCGACCTGGCCCAGGACACCGCGCGCGCCCTGAAGGACCGCGGCGCCGACAGGGTGAACCTGTCGTACGACACCTCGCTGTACTCGGGGGAGCAGCAGCACCCCATCGGCCCGAACGAGAACCTCACCCTGGTCAGCGCCCTGATGGCCGACGAGGGCCGCCTCGACGACTCCTCCAGCGGGCCAGCCCCGCGCGCGGGGGACCCGGCGGCCGACGCGGCGGAGAAGTTCGCGGGCTTCCTGGCGGACGAGGGCATCGAGACGACCGCGAAGGACAAGAAGAGCAAGAAGGATAAGAAGGACAAGGAGAACGAGGGCGGCAAGAAGAACGAGGGCGGCAAGGAGAACGAGGGCGACGAGAAGAAGGCCCCCGGCCCGTCCAGGGCGACCGATCGCGCCGAGTCCCTCGCCAAGGTCGAGTCCCCGCCGCTGTCCGCCCTCGTCGAGCGGATGCTGACGCACAGCGACAACGACATCGCCGAGGCACTTGCCCGCCAGACGGCGCTCGCAGCCAAGGAGCCGGTGAGCTTCGACGGCGCGGGCAAGGCGATCGGTGCCCAGCTCAAGAAGGCCCAACTTCCGCTGGACGGAACGAAGTTCCACGACGGAAGCGGCCTGGACCGGGCGGACCGCAGCTCCGCCGAGCTGCTCGCCGCGCTCCTGGCCCGCGCCGCGGACCCCGCCCACCCCGAACTGCGCTCGGTGGTGACGGGCCTGCCCGTGGCCGGCTTCACGGGCACGCTGGTCGACCGCTACCCCAAGGGCTCACCGGGCACCGGCGTCGTACGCGCCAAGACCGGCACCTTGACGGGCGTGAACACCCTCGCGGGCACGGTCGTCGACACGGACGGCCGCCTCCTGGTCTTCGCTTTCATGACGACAGGCACCACGGACCCCATGGCGGCCCAGGCGGCACTCGACCATATGGCGTCGGCGGTGGCGAAGTGCGGGTGCCGGTGAGGGCGGGTGAAACGCCGGTGAGTCCCACTGGGCCGCCATGGGGGCCGTGGTGCCTTTGGGCCGAGTCCCACCGGACCCGGCGCCTCTCCGTCGAGTCCCGCTGACCCCTACGGGGCTGGAGTAGGGCAATCTCGGGGCTCAACCCCCTCCGCGGGCGGAGCCGACCACGTACCGTTGACGCATGACGAGCATCGGTGGTGCGGAGATGGTCGACTGGAATCTCGCGGTGGCGACCGCGACCCGGCTCGTCCGGCCGGGTCCAGAAGTGAGCCGGGACGAGGCGCGGGCCATCGTCGCCGAGCTCCGGAAGCACGCGAAGTCCTCGGAGGAGCACGTCCGGGCCTTCACCCGGATGGGCACGGAGGACACCCACGACACCCCGGTGCTCGTCGTCGACCGTGCCGGGTGGATCCGGGCGAACGTCGCCGGTTTCCGGGAGATCCTCAAGCCGCTCCTGGACAAGATGCAGGACCGGCGTAGCGGCCCCGGCGGCGCCGTGCTCGGTGCGGTCGGCGGCAAGGTGACGGGCGTCGAGCTGGGGATGCTGCTCTCCTTCCTCGCCTCACGCGTCCTCGGGCAGTACGAGACCTTCGCCCCCGCCGCCCGCGACCTCCCGGCAGGGCAGAGCGGCGGCGGCAGGCTCCTCCTCGTGGCACCGAACATCGTGCACGTCGAGCGCGAACTCGACGTGGACCCCCATGACTTCAGGCTCTGGGTCTGCCTGCACGAGGAGACGCACCGCACGCAGTTCTCGGCCGTGCCCTGGCTGCGGGACCACCTCGAAGGTGAGATCCAGTCATTCCTCTCGGAGACCGAAGTCGACCCGATGACGGTCATCGAGCGCATCAGGGAGACGGCCCAGTCGCTCGTCGGCGGTCGCCCCGAGGGCGAGGACGACGACGGGGGCCGCTCCATCGTGGAGCTCGTGCAGACCCCCGCCCAGCGCGAGATCCTCGCCCGCCTGACAGCCGTCATGTCGCTGCTCGAAGGGCACGCGGACTTCGTGATGGACGGAGTCGGCCCCGACGTGGTGCCCTCCGTCGGGGAGATCCGGGAGAAGTTCCAACAGCGCAGGGCGCGCGGCGCGAGCCGCCTCGACCAGGCCCTGCGCAAGCTGCTCGGCCTCGACGCGAAATTGCGCCAATACCGCGACGGCGAGCGTTTCGTACGAGCGGTCGTGGGCGAGGTCGGAATGGACGGCTTCAACCGGGTGTGGACCTCGCCGAACACGCTGCCCACCAAGTCGGAGATCGCCAAACCGGCGGATTGGGTCGCGCGGGTGCACCGTAAGGGAGAGTGAGGGCGGCAAGGGAGCGAGTTGCGGCCGATGGCAGGAGAACGCCTCCGCAATCACCCGTCCGAGGGACCGTGAGCCATGGGTAGGCGTGCAATGCTCGGGGAACGGCTCGGCTCTGTCACCATCGACACACTCTGAGTGACTAACCTCATGGGATCTGCCTGAGGCCTGATCTCCCGAATGTGGTCCTGAGTGACAGGTCCGAGGCTCACCCCCGAACTTCATGAAGGGAACCGGACATGGGTCCCCATCCTGCGGTCGCGGCGATACGCCTGGCGGTCCGCCGCGTACTCCACGACGTACTGACCGACGTACAGCGCACCGAAGCCCATCGCGCCGATCCAAGGCGCCCCGAAGCGCAGCGCACCCCCGAGCACGTTCCCGCACGCCCCGCTCACGCCCACCCTCCATGCGAGCAGGCCCCGGCGCCACTCGTCCTTGTCGCGTGCTCCGGCGGCGCCGACTCCATGGCGCTCGCCTCCGCCCTCGCCTTCGAGGCCCCCAAGCTCGGCATCCGCGCCGGCGGCGTCACCGTCGACCACGGACTGCAGGACGGGTCCGATCTGCGCGCCGCCGAGGTCGTCTCGCGGCTCACCGCCCTCGGCCTCGAACCGATCGAGTCCGTCGCCGTCGACGTCGGCCGGGACGGCGGCCCCGAGGCCGCGGCCCGCGACGCGAGGTACGGCGCGCTCGACGCCGTCGCCGAACGCCACGGCGCCGCGGCGATCCTGCTGGGCCACACCCGTGACGACCAGGCGGAGACCGTCCTGCTCGGCCTCGCCCGCGGGTCCGGCATCCGTTCGCTGTCCGGGATGGCGGCGGTGTCCGGCGGACCGGGTGCCGACCGCCGCTACCGCCGCCCCTTCCTGCACATCGACCGACAGACGGCCCGCAAGGCCTGCATGGTCCAGTCGCTGCCCGTCTGGGACGACCCGCACAACACCGACCCCGCCTACACACGCTCGCGGCTGCGGCACGAAGGTCTGCCCGCCCTGGAGAAGGCGCTTGGCAAAGGCGTCGTGGAGGCACTCGCCCGTACGGCCCAGTTGTCCCGGGACGACGCCGACGCCCTGGACCACTGGGCCGCACAGGCGGAAGCCTCCGTGCGCGATGCCGCGGGCCTCCTGGAGTGCGCCAAGCTCTACGCCCTGCCGCCCGCCGTGCGCCGCCGCATCGTGCGCCGCGCCGCCATCGACGCGGGCGCCCCGGCCGGTGCGCTGTTCGCCCGGCATCTGGAAGAGGTCGACCGGCTGATCACGGGCTGGCGCGGCCAGGGAGCCATCAATCTCCCGGGCAAAGTCGTCGCCCAGCGCCAGGGTGGCAGACTGGTCATCCGGCAAGGCTGTTGACCGAGGGGCCCCTGGTCCCCGCGCAGCCGGTGGGACGGACGACCGAAAGTGATGCGGGTGGACGCGAAAGACATGGGCACCGACCTTCAGTCGGTGCTCATCACCAAGGAAGAGATCGACGCCAAGCTGGCTGAGCTGGCCGCGAAGATCGACGCGGAGTACGCGGGCAAGGACCTGCTGATCGTCGGAGTGCTCAAGGGCGCAGTGATGGTCATGGCGGACCTGGCGCGTGCGCTGTCCACCCCGCTCACCATGGACTGGATGGCCGTGTCGTCGTACGGCGCGGGCACCCAGTCCTCCGGTGTCGTGCGGATCCTCAAGGACCTGGACACCGACATCAAGGGCAGGCACGTCCTGATCGTCGAGGACATCATCGACTCCGGTCTGACGCTGTCCTGGCTGCTCTCCAACCTCGGCTCGCGCGAGCCCGCGTCGCTGAAGGTGTGCACGCTGCTGCGCAAGCCGGAGGCGGCCAAGGTCGCGATCGACGTGGAGTGGGTCGGCTTCGACATCCCGAACGAGTTCGTCATCGGGTACGGCCTGGACTACGCGGAGAAGTACCGCAATCTGCCGTTCGTCGGCACGCTCGCTCCGCACGTCTACGGCGGCTGACACCCTGCTCCCCGAAGGCTCCCCGGCCAACTCCACGGAGGCGGCCGGGAACCCTCACCCGTTTCCCGGCGTTGGAGCATGCGAAGACGGGTTTGTCAGCCCTCCCGTGCGGCTTCGGGTGGCAATGCTGGGGTACCGTCCGAAGAACAGTCTTTATCAAACTCACTATGGCAGGAGGGACGGGGCGTCATCGCTCCGTATGGATGGACGTGAAGCGATACTTCCGTGGGCCAGTCATGTGGATCGTGCTGGCCGTCCTTGCCGTGGTCGTGTTGATGCAGGTCGTCGGTTCGTCCGGCGGCTACAAAACAGTGGACACCGGCCAGGTTGTGCAGGCGATCAACGACGACAAGGTCGAATCAGCCAAGCTCACCACCGGTGACGAGTCGACCATCAAGGTCGAGCTCAAGGACGGCCAGAAGGTCAAGGACAGCAGCAAGATCCAGGCGAGCTACATCGGCAACCAGGGTGTTGCCATCGCCAAGACCTTGCAGGACAAGTACCAGGACAAGAAGATCCCGGACGGTTACACCGTCTCGCCGTCGAAGCAGAACCCGTTCGTCGGCATCCTGCTTTCCCTGCTCCCCTTCGTACTCATCGTCGTCGTATTCCTGTTCCTGATGAATCAGATGCAGGGCGGCGGCTCCCGGGTCATGCAGTTCGGGAAGTCCAAGGCCAAGCTGATCACCAAGGACACTCCGAAGACGACGTTCTCGGATGTGGCCGGATCGGACGAGGCCGTCGAGGAACTCCACGAGATCAAGGAGTTCCTCCAGGAGCCGGCGAAGTTCCAGGCCGTCGGAGCCAAGATCCCCAAGGGCGTGCTCCTGTACGGCCCGCCCGGTACGGGTAAGACGCTCCTCGCGCGCGCTGTCGCGGGTGAGGCCGGCGTCCCCTTCTACTCGATCTCCGGTTCCGACTTCGTCGAGATGTTCGTCGGTGTCGGCGCCTCGCGTGTGCGTGACCTCTTCGAGCAGGCCAAGGCGAACGCCCCGGCGATCGTCTTCGTCGACGAGATCGACGCCGTCGGCCGGCACCGCGGTGCCGGTATGGGTGGCGGTCACGACGAGCGCGAGCAGACGCTGAATCAGCTGCTCGTCGAGATGGACGGCTTCGACGTGAAGGGCGGCGTCATTCTGATCGCCGCCACGAACCGCCCCGACATCCTCGACCCGGCGCTCCTTCGCCCCGGCCGTTTCGACCGCCAGATCGCGGTCGACCGTCCGGACATGCTGGGCCGTCTGGAGATCCTCAAGGTTCACCAGAAGGGCAAGCCGGTCGCCACGGACGTCGACCTCGCCGCGGTGGCACGGCGTACGCCGGGCTTCACGGGTGCCGACCTGGCGAACGTGCTGAACGAAGCGGCGCTCCTGACGGCGCGCGGCGACAAGAAGCTGGTCGACAACCACGCGCTCGACGAGGCGATCGACCGTGTCGTGGCCGGTCCGCAGAAGCGGACTCGGATCATGTCCGACAAGGAGAAGAAGATCACCGCGTACCACGAGGGCGGACACGCCCTGGTCGCGGCGGCGTCTCCGAACTCGGACCCGGTGCACAAGATCACGATCCTGTCGCGCGGCCGGGCCCTCGGTTACACGATGGTCCTGCCGGACGAGGACAAGTACTCGACGACGCGCAACGAAATGCTCGACCAGCTCGCGTACATGCTGGGCGGGCGCGCGGCGGAGGAGCTCGTCTTCCACGACCCGACGACAGGCGCGGCGAACGACATCGAGAAGGCCACCGCGACCGCACGGGCCATGGTCACGCAGTACGGCATGACCGAGCGGCTCGGCGCGATCAAGTTCGGTGGCGACAACTCCGAGCCGTTCCTCGGCCGCGAGATGGGTCACCCGCGCGACTACTCCGAAGAGGTCGCGGCGCTGGTCGACGAAGAGGTCAAGAAGCTCATCGAGACCGCGCACAACGAGGCCTGGGAGATCCTCGTCGAGAACCGCGACGTTCTCGACAACCTGGTCCTCCAGCTCCTCGAGAAGGAAACCCTCAACAAGGAGCAGATCGCCGAGGTCTTCTCCGGCATCGTGAAGCGCCCGGCCCGCCCGGCGTGGACCGGTTCCTCGCGGCGCACGCCCTCGACCCGCCCGCCGGTGCTCTCCCCCCGGGAGCTGTCACTGACGAACGGTGCGAACGGCGCCACTCCCGCGGTGACAGCGGGCCCGACGGATACGCCCGTCGATGTGACCAAGGAGGATCGCTCCGAGAGCTGATCCCCGGCGTCTCAGCAGGCCCGGAATGGAAGCTGCGCCCCCCTTGGTTCTAGCCTGGGGGGCGCAGTTTTTCGTACTACTGACGCATTGACGCGTGGAACGCTAGGAACGAGGCACACATGACCGACCCCGTGACGCTGGACGGCGAGGGCACGATCGGCGAGTTCGACGAGAAGCGAGCCGAGAATGCCGTGCGCGAGCTGCTGATCGCGGTCGGCGAGGACCCGAACCGCGAGGGCCTGCGGGAGACCCCGGGGCGCGTGGCGCGGGCGTACAAGGAGATCTTCGGTGGCCTGTGGCTCAAGGCCGAGGATGTCCTGACGACGACGTTCGACCTCGGCCACGACGAGATGGTCCTGGTGAAGGACATCGAGGTGCAGAGCTCATGTGAACACCACCTGGTCCCGTTCCACGGCGTCGCGCACGTCGGCTACATCCCGTCGTCCGACGGGAAGATCACCGGCCTGTCCAAGCTCGCCCGTCTCGTGGACGTGTACGCGCGCCGTCCGCAGGTCCAGGAGCGGCTGACCACGCAGGTCGCGGACTCCCTGATGGAGATCCTGGAGCCGCGCGGCGTCATCGTGGTCGTCGAGTGCGAGCACATGTGCATGACCATGCGCGGGGTGCGGAAGCCGGGCGCCAAGACGATCACGTCGGCGGTGCGGGGTCAGCTCCGTGACCCCGCGACGCGCAATGAGGCGATGAGCCTCATCATGGCGCGCTAGTCGTGGCGCGCTAGTCGGGCGCGCCAGGCGCTCGCTCCGCGGGACGTGCGGGGCCGTCTGCGGGCGGGGGCGTGGTGGCTGGTCGAGCGGCTCCCCGCGCCCCTTCAGGGCGTTTCCCGCCGGGTCGCTTCAGGCGGCTGTGGCCGTCCCGCCGTTCTCGTCGTCGTCCTCCGGGAGGCTGCAGACCCGCTCGAGGAAGAAGGCCGCCGCTATCACCGCGATGCCCGCCACGAGCGAGAGGCCGGCGTAGATTGCCTGGTCGCGGCGGGCCGGGACGTCCAGGTACTCCAGGAGGAAGGCGCCCGTGCCGCCGTACATCCCGGCGACCAGGGCGGCGACCAGGGCGCTCGCCTGGCCGAAGACGACGGCGCGTGCGGCCATCATCGGCTCGACGCCCTTCGCCCCGGGGCGCCGCTCGCGCTGCGCGCGCAGCCGGGAGCGCAGCGAGAGTGCCGTGGCGAGCAGTACCGCGGCGATCACCGCGAGCACGATGGGCGCGGCCAGCGGGACCCGCGGCAGTGTGCCGACGGAGTCCCACAGCCTGGCGCCCGCCCAGGACAGCACTCCGGCCACCACGAAGAGGCCGGCCAGTGTCCTGATGCGCAGGTGCTCCACGGATGACCCCTCGTCGCGTTCGTCGTCGTACGGACCCGCTTCTCGTCGTGCGGGTCCGATAGACCCTAACGACTATTCGGGCAGCCTGAGTTCCAGGTCGACACGGGGCGTGACGCCGTCGCGGGTGACCTTCGCGAGCAGGTCGGCTACCGCGCCGCGTCCTGCGAGCTGCGCCTCGGGCTCCACATCGTGCCAGGGAGCGAGGACGAAGGCGCGCTCGTGCGCACGCGGGTGGGGGAGCGTGAGGATCGGGTCGTCCGAGACGATGTCGGCGTACGACACGATGTCGACGTCGATCGTGCGGGCGGCCCAGCGCTCGTCCCGTACGCGATGGAAGGCTTCCTCGATCGCGTGGGCCCGCTCCAGGAGCGAGGAGGGCGGCAGGGTGGTCTTCACCACGACGACCGCGTTGAAGTACGACGGCTGGGTGTCCGGATCGACGCCCCAGGGCTCCGTCTCGTACACCGGAGAGACCGCCTTGACGCGCAGGCCTGGGGTGTCCTCCAGGGCGTCGATCGCGCCCTGCAGCGTCTCCAGGCGGTTGCCGAGATTGCTGCCGAGGGAGATCACGGCTCGTTTGGGGTTGGAGAGGGTGGTGTCGGCGGCGTCGACCTGTTCCACCACGGCGGTGGGCACCGGCTGGACGGTCGGGTCGCTCTGCCCTTGCGTGGAAAACGCGGTCATACTCGGCTCCGGGTGATGGTGACGGTCACATCGTCGAAGGGGACGGTGATCGGGGCGTCCGGTTTGTGGACGCACACCTCGACCTCCAGGACTCCGTCGTGCTTGAGACACGTCTGGGCGATGCGCTCGGCGAGCGTCTCGATGAGGTCGACGGGATCACCCTCGACGGCGGCCACGACCTCCTCCGCCACGACGCCGTAGTGCACGGTCTTCGCCAGGTCGTCGTCGGCGGCGGCCGCACGGGTGTCCAGGCCAAGAACCAGGTCCACGATGAAGGTCTGGCCCTCTTCGCGTTCCCGCGGAAAGACACCGTGGTGCCCACGGGCCTTCAGGCCGCGCAGCGCGACACGATCCACGCGAATCACTCCTGCAATCGTCGGTATCGGCAGGCCTGCACCGAGTGCGGTCGGCACACCAGCCTCGATCGAATCTACCTGCGCGCACTGGCAGTCCTTGCCCGCGGGGGCTCTTGGAACCGCCCCTACCCACTCAGGAGGGTGACTCCTCGCCCTCTTCGTCGTCGGTTTCGGCGAGTACGGGTGAGGCGTGGTGTGACCAGAGCTTCCATCCGTCGACTGTGCGGCGGAACACATTGGTGGCGACGACGAGCTGGCCGACGAGCGGCCCGAGTTCGCCGCCGCCCTCCGGGGGCGGGCCGCCGCTGAGGATGTTCTCGGTGCAGGTCACCAGGGCGGTGTCACCGGCGACACCGACGTGCACGTCGGTGAGGAAGAACTGGATGTACTCGGTGTTGACGAAGAATACCAATACTCGTATGTCGTGACATCCCTGCTCTGACCTGCGGGTTCTTCCTTCGTTGCCCGTCTGGCGGCCAGTTCGTCGCCCGGCTGAGGTGCCGCAGGGGGCTCAGGAGAGCCCTCCTCGGCGTCACTCCCAGGCCCCTGGATCAGCTCCCGCAGGGCGTCCGCGTCCTCGTCCGTGCGGCCCTCCAGGAGCCCCAGGACGTACTCCGCGAGGCGCGGCGTGAGGCGGACCTCCACCCCGGTAGCGGTCACGCTCGCGGTCGAGACGTTGTAGTCCCGCAGGATCTCTTCCTGCCTTCGAAGAAACATCTCGTCCGCGCTCTCGCGCCGCATGGGCCCTCCCCTGACCGACGGTTGCGTACGTAGTTGCGTACGCACCGAGATCTTAGCCGTCAGCAAGCCGGAGTGGCCCGGCTAGGACGTACGAAGTTCACGCAACTCCTGCACCGGATCGCGCAGTTGACGCGCGAGTGCTCGGGCAGGCGAAACCAGTCAGCCGAACTCGCCCCGCTGTCAGTGGGGGCCACTAATCTGCGACAACGAGGAGGGCACATGAACCACCGGTCCCGCCAGATCATCATCGGAATTGCCATCGGCCTAGCTGTCGCGATCGGCGCGATAGTCGCGGCTCAAGTAATTGGGGGCGGAGGCGAAGACGGCGGTCTCGACAAGCGCAGCTACACGCTCGGGTACAAGGAGGCTTTCGGAGGCGCCTACATGCCGACGGACACCCGTAGCCGCGATGCGATAAGGGCAAGCTGCGACGACCTTTTCCGCTCCTGGGTCCAGGCTTCCGGTAAGCAGAACGTGGTGCGCAGTGACTGGGTGGAGGGCTGTGCCGACGTGGCGCAGAACAAAGACTCACGGTTCTAGGGAGTAGCTAGGTGGAAATCAGGTTGAAGGTCACGGCCGTCGACTTCATGTACCTGAGGCAGAACGGTTCGTATTGGAGTGACGCTGTCACGCGGTTCTCGGACGAGGAACTGCGGGACCGGTACAAGAACGAGTCCACCCCTGGCGCTCTGCCCGGCCGGCAGTGGAAGCGCGAGTACACCTTCGGGACTGAGCGCGTGAACCTCATGCTGGGTCTCGCATTTCTGGAGGCGAAGGGCGTCGCGTACGAGCTGATCTATGACATGTACACCTGGGACAACGGAATGGAGATCGGGTGGTTGGTCCTCACCGACTACGACTACGAGACCGACCCGGAGTTCAAGGCGCACGAGGCCGCTAACGCTGAGGCAAGGGCGCAGCACTGAGGCGTGGGGCGTTATGGCTCGCAGCCGGAGGTGCTGCGGGACAATCACGATGACGGCGCTGGGACAACGAGTGACCGTCGAGACAAGGTGGGGAGAGACGTTATGGCTGACGATTTCTATGTCGTGGCGAAGGTGAACAAGGAGGCCGGCGGTGACGACCTGGTGGTCACCGACGAGGTCAAGGTTTCCGTGAAGATCGAGGAAGCGGTGAACCGGATCGGGGCCTGGAACGGGGATATCTTCGCGGTGTGGGCAGTCGGGGACGTACGCCCGAACCCGAAGAACGCCGAGGACCACGCGCAGTCGGTTCGCCCGGACTCGCTGTGGGTGATGTCCGGCGAGATGCCGTTCCAGATCGAGGACCGGTACCTGGAGTCCGTGAGGCAGGACTGCCGTGGCTAAGCAGGGCGCCGGCCCTCGTCTCTCGGCCGCGAAGATGCGGGGCTTGCGGGCCGCTGCGGCGGACCGGTTGGGCCGTTTCCCGTCCGAAACGGGCGTCGCCACGACCAACTCTCTGCGGGATGCCGGTCTGGCTATCGGGCGCGATGCCTGCGGTCACCGAGTTGGACCGGGGCACCGGCACGGCCCCATCAGTTCCTTCATCACGCGTGCCGGCCGCGACGTCGTCGGCGCTGAGCAGCCGGAGGCGCTGACTGCGGCCGGCACCGAGCTGGAGCGCCAGTGCGTGCGTGTTCTGGCGGAGGCGGGCTACACGAGCGGCTTCACCGTGGTCGAGGTGGAGAGCGAAGGTGTCCGCATCGAGCTGGACGACGCTGAGGCCGGGGAATTTGATGCGCAGGTCTTGGTGATGGTCTCGGAGCTGTACGCGAACGGCTGGCGTCCGCTGGATGAGGAGGACGCGGCCGGCCTCTTCCCCATCCCAGTTGTACAGACCGGAGTTCCTGGTGCGTCGGCCGGCATGTGTCGGCAGTGCCACCACGGGCTGATGTACGACGAGTCCGGTCAGGTGGTGGTGGATGAGTACGGCAAATACCTGTGTCTGGCGGTCGCGAATCCTGAGGCGCCGACGCACGTGCTCTGGGAGTAGTTCCCCGCAGTCTTGCTGAGCCCCTCGGTCCTTCGGGAGCGGGGGGCTTTTGCATGCCCGAAATCAACGAGGAGGAACTTGTGAGTGACGAGCTGAAGAAGGCGGCAGTGCGCGTGTACGTCACGTGTGTGCCTGACCCCGTGGTCGACGACGACTACTTCTGGGACAACGTGCGCCTGGGCCTGCTGGGTCTGGTGCCGTTCTGGAGCGCGGAGCTGGCCGGTGCGTCCGAGGCGCGGCTGAGAGAGGTCGCGGAGAAGTCGGAGGACGTGATCGCGCACAAGGCCGACGTCTTCCAGCACCAGAAGGAGGGCCAGAAGCCCACGGGCGTCTTGTCGGCGCTGGCCGCCGCGATAGCGCTGGGCGCGCGCCAGGAGGGCGGGATCACGCACCTGGGCGTCCACGCATGTCTGACGCCGCACGAGGGGTGCCCGAAGGAGTAAGGGACCTGAAAGTTCCCGGGCGGCTGGAATCGAGTGATAGACAATCCGAATGGAGCAGAGCTTGAACGGGCGGCACGAGGCGGTTGTCGCGGCGGTTCGCGAAATGGAGGCAGCGGCGCCGCAGGCTGCGTTGCTGTCGGTCGGCACTACGAGCCGGCGGCTGGTAGATCACCTGGAGGTGACGGAGACGACTGCTCTCCGGTACCTGAGGGAGACCATCGCGGCGGGGCTTCTCGTCGAGGTCGGTCATGCCGGCCGGCGGCTGTTGCTCCCCTGGCCGGACGGTACGCAGAGTCCGCCAGATGTGTGGGTGACGGGTGAGGTCAAGCGGGGCACCTTCCGTGTGACCGAGTTCCGTGAGCCGGGGCCGACCATGGCGAAGATCCGGTTCGTGATGACGCCGGAGCGGTTGAAGGCGCGCATGGACGGCGCTCTTGACGCGGAGAAGGCGAAGGCCGCGAAGAAGGAGCGCGAGGCCGAGGACCGTCGAGCCAAACAGGCGGCACAAGAGGCGGAGGAGCGTGCTCTCTTCGCGAAGACCTACCCGTCGTTGGCGGCATTGCTGGCGCGACTCCACGAGCGAGTCACCGTCCCGGGCGGGCTTTCGGGCGGCGTTCGCGTCTGGGCGAAAGAGCACCCGGAGGTGGGCGTCCTGGGACGCGTCAACCTCGAAGTCGATTTCGAGGAGTTCGGTGCGCTGGAGGAGATCCTGCGCGACGGGCTCGGAGCGGAAGGAGAGCGGGGATGAGGCACGAGCAGCGGATGGTCATCATGCGGACGAAAGAGGACGTGCAGAAGCAACTCGCGCAGGCGTGGGAGCGGCTGGAGGAGGCGTGTGAGGGCGAGATGCCCGACAGCCTTCGGGCGCTGCACGGCGTGGACGCGGAGGCGTTCTCGCTCCTGATCGAGGGGATGGTGCAGCTCGGCGAGCCGGTGGACCAGGAGATGCAGGATCTGGCGGGCCTGAAGCCGGTGGACGAGGTGATCGGGAAGCCGTAGCGGCTGAGGGGCGGGGCTCTGCGTCGTGGGACGCAGGGCCCTATTTTTTTGCGCGAGATCCTGCACGTGCGCACGCAACTGCGTACGCACCATGGCAGGGTGTGGCCGAGGGAGGAGGCTCAGCATGGCCGAATTGCAGGTTCCTCACGAGGTGCTGGCGTGCTTGCCGTGCCCCTGGGACGCGCTGTCCGAAGCCGAGCAGGCATTCGTGCTGAACGTGGCCGCGAAGGACGGGTTGGGCGAGGCTCTGACAAGCGCTGCCGTTTCGCTGACGCTCGCGCTGGCGCTGGGGGACAGTGAGGGGCACGCGGCAATGAGTGAGGGAGCGGGCGTGGATATTGCGCACAAGGACGTTCAACAGCGGCTACGCGACGTCAGCGAGAAGTACGACTGGCAGGCGCTGGCTCGGCAGGCGGCAGCGTTTGCCAGGTACGTGGACAGCCAGTCGTTCCACTACGCGGTTGAGCACCACCCTAGGGACGCGGCGCGGGAGCTGCACGAGTTCTTGGACCGGCTGCCGGACCCGCAGGACGTGTTGTTCCTGCGGCCCTTCTACGAGGAGGAGTTTCCCCTGTCAGAGGGGGAAGACCGAGTTACTCCGACCTCGGCTGAGGTTCTTCCACGATCTCGGCGTCCATGATTCCCATCTGGGACAGGGCGCTCTCGGTTGACACTGTCCCGGCGGGGGACAGCGCGGGGGGCCCGTCCGACTTCGGGCCGAAGAGACGGCTGATCAGGCCCACCTCCGCGTTGTCCTTCGTCTGCATCTTCATCGAGAAGCTGAACCCTGCTTCTTCGATGTCGCTCTTCAACTTCACGAACTTGGCGAGGCGGTCCATCTCGGAGGAGAGGTTCGGATCGGCGTACCCGCCTTCTACCTCCTCTGACATGCGCATCGAGAAGACCCTCATGGCCTGCATGCTGATCATCGAGTCGAGCAACGCGAGGTACTGCTCCTTGGTGCGCACGCGCACGGGCATCTCGTACGCGCAGGATTCCCCGGGCTGGTACTCGGGACATTTGTTGGCCAGGAAGCACCCGTCGCACACGCGGACGCGGGGGTCGACGGCGTTGATGCGGTGCTCGGTGCGGCTCTGGCGTTCCCCGGTGTCGGGGTCGGTGTAGCGGTGGACGAATGCCTCGGTCTCGATGCCGGGGAGCAGTTTCGTGCCCCGTCCGGCGGAGGGTTGAGTTGCCCCTTCGTGCTGCTCTTCTGAAGAGGTCGCCGTAACTGCGGGGGCACTGCTTTCCCCGGCTTCGGGTGTGGGGGGTAGGGCGGTGTCAGTTACTCCCTTGCCGTGGCGCTGCGAAATGTGGTCGATCTGTCGGCGCCAGGACCACAGGCTGAGGCGAAGGTTCTCGGTGGCGTCGTCGGCGTCGATGAGGTCGGTGTCGAATCCGGCACCTGCGATCAACGTCCTGTGACGCTTGCGGGCCTGGGCCTTGTACCGGGCGGGGTAGCGCTTCATCTCGGTGCCGGTCCAGATGAACGATTCGCCGTGCTGGGCGGCCGATAGCCATGTGGTGGAGGAGACGGAGTGCCAGTCGGCGGCGAGCATGAGCGGGGGGCTGGAGAAGCCCATGCCGTGCAGGCGGATGGTGCGGCTCATGGAGCGGAGGGTGGGGATGATGTCCCGGTCGCCGCAGGTGCCCTGTCCCACCGCGATGTAGGGGTAGGTGTCGGCCATGCGCTTGAGGACGTCCAGGCCCCATTCCTCGTGCCAAACGACGATCGACCGTTCCGGGTCGAGGTGCTGGCGGCGCTGCTCGATCCAGTCGCGGCCCATGGGGAGGGCGTCGAATTCGACGTATGCCTGGACGCGGTCCAGGTTCTGTTCCACGAAGGTGTCGTAGTGGTCGGCGATGTCCTGGATTTCCTCGGGGGTGACCTCGACGCCGGCGCGGTTGAGCGTGTGGCAGCCACTGTCCAGGAACACCGACTGCTGGGGGGTGTAGTGCTCGGCGATGGACCACGGCTTGCTGAACTTCACGCGCCTGCGGAGCCCCATGTAGGACATGCCGACGTGCGGGACGTCTTCGGCGGCGAGCAGGTTGCGGTGGGAAGGGATTTCCGCACCCGCGAAGTACATGATCATGCGGGGGTCTCCGAGGTGGCGGCGTCGTAGAACGTCTGGCGCCTGAAGTGGTGGTTGTCTTCCGCGCAGATGCCGGCCAGTTCGCGCATGACGTAGTCGATGCCGTTTGTGTCGTCGGGGTAGTACTCGCGGGCCTGGCGCAGGGCGCGGGCGATGGCGCGGTAGTGCTTGCGGGACATAGCCATCGGCTAGTCCTGGCGGGGGTCGATGAACTCCACACGCGTGGCGCCGTCGTGGCCGTGGATGTGCTCGACGTGCTCGATGGCGTCGTAGAGGGCGTGGGTGGCGATCTGGGTGCGCCAGCGCAGGGCGCAGGTGCCGTCGGGCCACTCGATGCCGTCGGCGACGTGGCCTTCGCCGGAGACGCCGGTGACGTCGTCGGTGCGGATGAGCTTGAACCGGCGGGGGGCGAGGTGTGCGGGGATGATCATCGGTGCTCCGGTGTGTGGGGGGTGAGGCGGAGGTCGTGCTGGCGCTCGACGTCCTCGGCGAGGTCGTCCCAGGGGCGGATGGCCTGCGGTTCGGTGCTCGGGGGCCGGGGGCCCTGGAGTGCGGAGGTGATCAGGGCGGTGTTCCAGCCGGCGGCCAGCTCGGCGGTGGCGCAGGCGGGGTCGGACTCGATGACGAGGGCGCCGATGCGCCAGGCGCGGACGCGGTGGAGTGCTTCGAGGCGGCCGGCGGGTCCGGGCTCGGGCGCGTGGAGGTAGGACTGGTGGCCGGTGATCTGCCGCTTGTGCAGCCAGATGGCGATGTCCTGCTCGGTCCACGTGTGGGAGAGCAGGTGGAGGCGGCAGTTCTTGGCGAGGGACTGGTAGAGGCCCCAGCCGGTGTCGATATGGCCTTCGCTGTCGGGTAGGCGCAGGACGCCTTCGACGACCATCACGGCGGCGAGCACGGCGGGCTTTCAGAGCTTGAGCTGGTCGGCGAGGGACTTGTTCTGGGCGGCCTGCTGCATCTGTGCCGTCATGGCCATGAGCTGGTGGGCGGTGATGGCGGCGAGCTTGGAGGCTTCGATGTCGGAGACGACCTCGGAGCAGCCGAACTTCATCTCGATGACGCTGGGGGCGTGTTCGGGCTTGACGGGCTTGTCGATGTCGCTGACGGCCTCCCATTCCCCGTTGTCGTGCTGGACGACGAGGAAGGCGGTGCGCACGTTCAGGGCGGTGTCCTCGGGCATGGAAGTCTCCGGTTCAGATCTCGTAGTAGTAGGTGCTGTAGTCGAATTCGCCGTCGTGCTGGTCGGCCTGGGCTGCGCGCTTAGCGCGGCGTCGTTCCTTGTCCCGGGCGCGAATGCAGGTGATGCACTCACGGCGTCCGGAATGCCAGCGAGTATTTTCTTCGCTGTATTCATGGCCCTTGGGGCAGTTTGTTTTCCGCGCGTTCTTGGCGGAGAAAGACTCGCCGCGTTCTACGTTCTCGGCCGCCGGTACGGGTTCCAGGTGGTCCGCGTTGCAGCAGGCGCGAATGCGGCAGAGATGGTCGACGTGCCAGCCCGGGGGGACGGTGCGTTCATTGGCCAGTTCCCAGGCGATGATGTGGCTGCCCTTGACGCGGCCGTTGGGCAATCTGAATTTGCCGTAGCCGTACTCATCCTTGGCGCCGAGCCATATGTGGCAGTCGTCGAACTCAGTGCCCTTGTCGACCTTGTCGAAGAAGCGTCGCTCCCAGCCGCCCGGGGGGTGGCGGCGGTTGGTGGGGCTCATTTGTACTGCCCGAGCCTGGCTCGCATCTTCTGCTCGTTGACGCTGCGGATGGGGCAGTAGTCGCAGAGGTAGCGCTGCTGGGAGGGGTTGTGCTTGTCCCACTTGGGCAGGCCCTCGGACTTGCGGTCACCGGCGGTGGGCGGCACGAGGCGCTTCTTGTCGCTGTGGAAGTCGGAGCAGGTCTCGGGCCGACCCCGGCCGCGCCAGCACTGCATGGCGTCGGCCTTGAGGGTGTCGACGGCCTGGTAGACCCAGGGCTCCATGCCGGTGGCGCCCTCTTCCTGCCAGACCCGCTTGAGGATTTCATCGCGGGCGGAGGAGTCGGAATTCCAACGGTCCTCGTCTACGCCGTCGACCGGGTAGAGCCGGCCGAAATGCCTTTCCCCGTTGGGGTACTGATGCTTGGCTACGGCGTATTCGAGGACCGTGTCTCCGCGCGGGTCACCCTTGTACTCCGGAAGTACTTCCGTGGAGTGGCAATCCTTGCAAAGGAGTAGGCGGATCTGCGTCATGCGTTGACGCTAATACCACCCATTTTTCTGCCAGAAATTCCAGGCTCCGCACGGAGTTCCGTAGCGCGACTTGACGTAAGAAAGCCCCCACCGCATTTGCGTGAGGGGGTTGGACTGCCAGTCGCTGCCGGCAGATGCCATCTTCGACCCGGGCAGGGCCTGGAAGAGGCCGTAGGCGCCGGACGAGGGGTTGGACGCCCGATGATTCCAGCCGCTCTCACGGCTCACCAGGTTGCTCAGGCACTGGTACTGGGCGGAAGAGAGCTGGGAGCGCGCCACTGCGCGTGCGCCCGAGACGGTCGCGGCCTGCGCGGGCGGCGAGGAGCGGCGCTGTGTGCGGGAGCTGCGCTCGGGCGCGGTGTGCTCGGTCTTGGCGGCGGCCTGTTCGGCGGCGCGGCGCTTGGCTGCGGCTCGCTGCTCGGCGCGGTGCTGTGCGGCGGCCTTGGCCTGCTGGGCGCGGCGCTTGGCTGCGGCTTCGGCGACGGCCTGGCGGTGGGCTTCGGCCTGTGCCTGGGCCTGGAGGTGCAGGGAGGCGGCGAGGCCGGCGGGATCGCCGTTCAGGATGTCGCGCAGTGGCGTCATCGTGGGGGTGAGCACCGTGTGCTCGCGGGTGGAGCGGTCGTCGTCGGCGTCTGCCTGGGGGGTGAGGGCGGCGGTCGTAAGGAGACCGGCGAGGAAGAGTGCGGCGGCGATGCGGCACTGGCGCCAGGAGACGTCGGGGATTTTCGGCCGGGACACCGGGTGTCCTTTCTACGGGGACAGGGCCCCGGCCATCCCGAAGGCGTTCCGGCGCTGTCACCGTAGAGCCTCAGAAAATGAGGCTGGTATCCGCTATACGGGCGGCGTCCCGTACACAGGGTTGGGGTTCTTGGCGGGCTTCTGCGGATAGGTCGGCGGGCGGGCGAGGCCGAGGAACCAGCCGAACCCGGGGCTGGCCTTGGTTTCCAGGAGGCGGAAGAGGCCGTAGTAGACGGCGGCGAAGGCGGCCACGAGGCCGTTGGAGAGGGCCGTTTCGTCGATGTCGACGTTGATCTGTACGAGGAGTGCGGCGACCCAGCCGACGATGATGGGGACGGCCGTGCGCCACAGGGAGACGGCCCAGTCGTAGACGCTCATGGTGGGGCTGCTTTCTTTTCCAGCGCTGCACAGTGCGCTATCCGAACTGGACTACTTCTTGGGGAGCTTGAGTACCTGGCCGACCTGGAGCTTGTTGGGATCGGGCAGCTTGTCCTTGTTGAGGGTGGCGATCTCCTTGTAGCGGTCGGCGTCGCCGAGCTTGGCGCGCGCGATCGAGGAGAGGGTGTCGCCCTTCTTGACCGTGTAGGTGGTCGTGGTGCCGGGTGACCAGCTCGCGGCGTGCTTGAGGCGTTCGGCGATGCGGGTGCGCATCGAGGCCATCGTGAAGCCCTTGGGGTCGACCTTCTGATCCGACCATTCGAGGTGTCCGATGACGCTCTTGGCGCCCCACTCGTGGGCGCGGCAGACGGCGGCGGTGGCCCGGACGATGGCCTCGATCTGCTTGGCGGGCCAGGGGTCGTTGCCGGTGCCGAGGTTCTCGCATTCGAAGCCGTAGAACCTCGCGTTGCCGTCGATGGCGCCCGAGTCGCCCTCGCCCTTGTTGGTGGCCGGCGGGTTCGTGGCGTAGGACTCCGCGATGACGGCGTTGAGGACGTCCAGGTCGCCGCCGCCGGCGTGATTGGCGCGGCCGTAGCCGACGAGGTAGACGACGCCGTCCTTGCCGATCACGCCGTGGCACAGGGGGCCGGGCAGGGTGGGGTAGCCGTCCTTGCAGATGGTCACCGTCCTGGCTGTGCCGGAGGTGACGGTGTGGTGGACCATCACGCCGTGGACGGGGCCCCACGAGCCCTTGTGGTTGCGGTTGTGCGTGGTCCAGGAGCCGACGGTGACGACGGTGCAGCCTTCGGCGCGCAGGGCGTTGGCGAACGCGGTGGCGGACAGTGGGGGCGCCATCAGGTTGTCACCTCCGGCCACGTCCACTGTCCGGGCGCGTCGCCCTCGGAGCGGCTGGTGGCCCAGAAGACGTCGGTGCCGTCGAGGTGGACCTGGAGGTTGACGGAGCCGGCCTGCCAGATGCGGACCATGACGCCCGGGAACACCTGGCCTTCAGCGACTTCGTTGCCGACGTGTACGACGGCACCGCTCTCCTGGCTGGCGATGCGGGATTGGACGGCGTCCTTGCGGCGCTTGTTGATCTGTGCGGCGTCGTCGGCGCTGGCCCGGAAGTGGACGGTGCGGCCGAGGGTGGGGGTGGGCACTGTCTTGGTTCTCCTTACGAGGCGGGGGTAGTGCCGGTCACGGCCGGGCTCGACTTGGCGCTCTCGCCGACGGTGTTCACGGCGGCGACGGTGATCGAGTAGGCGGTGGAGGCCGTGTAGCCGGTGATGGCGGCGGTGGTGGTGCCGGCCGGGATGGTCGCCTTGAGGGTGGAGCCGTCGTACACCTTGTAGGAGGTGACGGCGGGCTGGGCGCCGGTGGGCGCGGTCCAGGTGACGTTCATGCCGGTGGTGGTCACGGAGTTCACGGCCACGGCGGTGGGGGCGGTGGGCGCGGCGTTCGTCTTGCCGGTCAGTGCCGTCGACTTCGCCGACTCGCCAACGGAGTTGGTGGCGGTGACGGTGATCGAGTAGTTCTGGCCGGCGGTGTAGCCGGTGACCGTGCCGGAGGTGTTGGGGGCGGCGACGTCGCCCTTGTTGGTGGTGCCCTGGTAGAGCGTGTACTTGGTGACCGGCGGGTCCATGGTGATCGCGTTCCACTTCACGGGGACGCTGGTGGTGGACACGGCGCCGTTGAGCGCGAGGCCGCCCGGCGCGGTGGGCGCGGCGGGGGTGGGCACCGTGCCGGTCAGCGCGGTGGAGGCGGGGCCGACGCCGAGGGAGTTGCCGGCGACGACGGTGAAGGAGTACGCGGTGCCGGCCTTGTAGGAGAGCGTGACGTGCGGGGCCGTGCCGAGCGGGGCGGGCACGGTGGCGACCTTGCGGGTGCCGTCGTAGACCGCGTAGTAGCTGGGGGCGCCGTTCACGCTGCCGATCGACGGGGCGGTGAGGGTGAGCTTGACCTGGCCACCGACGATCGGGGACTCGGTGAGCGCGGGTGTGCCGGCCTTGCCCGGGGAGGCGGTGGCCGGGGGAATCTGGCTGCGCAGCACGGGCGAGAACGAGCCGATCGCGGTGCCGTTGGCGTCGGTGCGCACCGCGCGGACCTTGAGGGCCAGGCGCTGCTCGGGGACGGTGTAGTTCGGGGTGGTGAACGTGACCGGGCCGGAGCCGGTGGGCTGGTTGACCTCGCCGAGTTTGACGTCGCCGACGTTGAGGCCGATGCGGTCGTCGTCCATCGGGACGTCCGTCTCGCGGCTGGAGTTGTCCCACACCTCGTACTTGGTGACGTTGAGCTGCTTCTGCCAGCGCAGCTTGACGGGGCCGCCGCCGGAGCTGGTGATGACCGGCAGGGGGCCGTCGAACTGGACGTCGTTGACGGGGCCGGGCGGCAGGGTCGTGTGCTGCTGGTCGTAGCCGACGGCGGGGGTGGTCACGGTCAGCGGGTCGGAGGCCGGGCCGTAGACGTTGTCGTGGTTGTACGCCTCGACCGTGACGGTGTACTCGGTCTCCGGCTCGATGCGTGTCCACTGCGGGCGGGCGGGGTCGGTGCGGTCCCAGTAGCCGGTGATCAGCGCGTCGGTTTCTCCGCCGGGGACGATGACGTCGCCCTCGCCGACGACCGTGACGCGGTGCCCGGCGATGTAGATGTGGTCCAGGCCCCGGCTGCCGAGGTTGTAGCCGCCGGCGTCGGGCAGCGGGGGCATCGGCGGCATCTTCGCGTGCGCGGTGATCTCGCCGATGTTGGAGTGCCAGTAGATCTGGATTTCGCGCGGCTGGACGCGGCCGGCGCCGGTGTCCTCGCCGTCGGCCGTCTTGTACCAGGTCGGCTTCGGGGGGACGATCTTGTCGCCGTAGTCGGCCGGCCGGGCATCCACCCGCTCCTCGGCACTCAGCGGCTTCTCGACGAGCGCGACGGGGCTGCCGGACTCGGACGTCAGCTCGGAGTTGGTCTCCAGGTTCCACTTTTCGTTCGCCATCAGGCTGGCCTTTCTCTGGTCTCGTCGCCGGACTCGGGGTCCGTCACGGGCGGTTCGGGGAGGTGGCGGGCGATGGCCCAGGCGACTGTCATTCCGAGCGCGCTGATGACGATGGAGACGATCTGGGCGGTGAGGTCACTGGTATGCACGGCGACGCACTCCTCGGAGCTGGTACAACCAGGCACCCGATGCCACGACGGAGATCGACAGGTACCGCAGGCAGTTCGCCACGTTCGTGACGATCGAGGGCTCCTCGCGGAACCACGCCAGGGAGGCGAACGCCAGCAGGTATGCGGCGATGTAGCGCATCGGGGCCAGGTCGTGTCTCAGCCACACGTAGACGCAGGAGCCGGCGCCCAGGGCGACGCCGATGACGACGTAGCAGACGGCGATGAATTCCGAAGCGCCGTCGGTGTGTATGGCGGAGAACGCCCCGTCGCGGCCGAGTCCCCGCCCGATCGCCAGCGCGACCGTGTATAGCGAAATCCCCAGCCCGACCATGACGGGCGGGGAATAGGAGACCGGGCGGGAAAGAGCACTAGTTGCCATTGTCTTCGTCGCTTTCAGTGCCGGAGCTGCGCCGAGTGCGTCGCGGGACAGGTGGAGGGTCTTCGGGCAGGTATTTCGCAATCAGCCTGAAGATAACGAGACCAATTGCGCTGACAAATATGGAGACTGCCTGGGCTGCAACATCGCTCATGGTCACGGCCGCTCCCGGAGATGCCTCAGCCACGCGGAGAAAGAGGCCACGGAAATCCCGAGAAAGGCGGCGACGTTGGCGAACTGCATCCACACGGTTGCCGGGGAATTGATGAGCGACACGGACGCGAACGCGAGGAGATACGCGCCGAGGTAGCCCATCAGACGCAGGCTGGAGGTCTTGAGGGAGTACACCGTCGAGGCCACGCCGAGCACAATGCCGAGCGTCGTGTACGCCAGCGCGATGCAGTACGCGGCACTGTCGGTCGACGCGTCCACGACGCTGAACGGCGTGGAACCGAGCGCCTTTTGCAGCGCGGCGCCGGCCGTGAAGACGCTGAGCCCGACACCCAGCAGCTTCTTGGTCACGGCCGGCGGGTAGTAATACCCGCTGCACTCACGCTTCACATCAGATCCCGACGTAGTGGGGTGTGGGCGTCGCCACGAAGTTCGGCGTGGACACGGCGCCGCCGTCCGGGCGGTGCTTTACCGGGTCCTCGTGGATGCCGTACCAGCGGTCGTCCAGGTCGCTGCGCACGGCGTAGGTGGTGGCCTCGACGACGCCGCCCCGGTCGGTGACGACCTTCTTGTACGCGCCGTCGGTGACGCCTTCGTTGAGATCGCCGGTGAGGGAGCGCGGGTTCGCGTAGCTCACTTCGGGTCACCACCCTTCTTCTTCACGGCCTTCTTGACCGTCTTCGTCGCGGTGCGCTGCGCCTTGGCCTTGCGCCGGCGCAGCCAGGCGAGATTGATCCGGGGCAGGCGCATCACTTCTCACCGAGCTTTCGGACAGCGGGAGCAGCACGCTTCTTCGAGGAGCCCGAGGTGACACCGGCGCCCATCGTGCGGCCGACGGAAACGCCCGCGCTGAACTCCGAGGACGCAGACGGCGCCTTGGGCCCGTACGCGCCCTTGGTGCGCTGGTCCTGGAGGTTGGACTTTCCGTGGGTGACACCGGTGACGTTGTCGCCCCGGCCGGTGCGGCGGCGGTCGGTGGTACGGGTGGCCTTGGGCATTTCACATCACTCCCAGAGCGGGGTACGAGGTCGCGGAATATCCGGACTGGCGCTGGCTGTAGTCGACTCGGCTTCCGGGATAGACCTCGTCCAGGCGCGCGATGTCGGAAATCCCGGGGACGTGTTGCCGGTATCCAAATCGCGGGGGCGTCCTGCCGATGTTCGGAATGGGCGGCTTGATCCTGCGGGCGGCATCCGGCGGCAGGTCCGTCCACTCCCGCAGGTAATTCGTGACCTGCTGTTCCTGGAGCGTCGACCACGGCCGGCGCGCATACATGGAGTCCTGGGAGCGCATTCCGTCACCTCCAGGCCGGCTTGAAGCGCTGCAACTGAGCGCGCCGGGCCTCGTTGACGGCCGTGAACGGCGGGGTGACTTCCTGGGTGTACACGCGCTGCGCGGTGGCGAACCGGGCCTGGGTGGCGACCAGGGATTCGCTCTTGCCGTCGTTGACCAGGGGCGAGCCGATGAAGGACCCACGCTGGGTCCACTTCTCGCCGCGTGCCTGGGCTTCGAGGCCGGCGGTCGGGTTGACGTCGTCGGTCCAGTAGTAATCGGCGGGGTCGATTCTCTCCCCCTTGTGCACACCGCGCTGGTACGAGCGCTGGGTGGCGCGGTTGCCGATGTTCTCCAGGAGCCGATCCTGGCGGCGGGTGCCGGCGCCGATCGTGCCGAGGTACCCGTCGGGGTACTCCGCGCTCGGGACGTGTCCGGTCTCCATCAGGCGCCGTGCGTCGAGGATGTCGCGGGCACCGGTCATCAGGTAGCCGCCGCTGCCGCCGGTGTACGTGGTGCCGCCGGAGACGGGTCCGCCCTGGTAGGGCGGGTTGTAGGACAGGTTCGCGTTGGCGCCTGCGCGCTGGGGGTAGCTCACGACTTGGCCCACCCTCCAGTCGACTTGTAGAGCGGGTTGCCGGACCGCTTGGGGTCGGTGGCGATGTTGTTGATGGACGTGAACGCCTTGGCGCCCAGCCCCACGGCCAGGCCGCCGTAGCGTGCGGTGCGTCCGACCCAGGCCGGAGCCGAGGAGGACCCCGTCGCGGGGGTGGCCGGGGGTGCGGCCGGCGTTGCAGGCGGGGGCGGGGCCGGGCGGCCCGGCATCGAGATGTTCTGGTCGGCTACGGGCTCCGGGCCGAAGCGCTGGCCGGCAGCGGCATAGGCGGCGCCATTGATCGTCACGGGCTGGCGCGTGCGCGCGGCCGGGGCGGGTGCGGTGCTGTCCGTGGGCGCGGGCCAGTGGGTCGGGCTGGGGCCGGCCGCACCGGGCGAGGACGGGCTGGAGGGGGTGGGCCCGAGCATGGTGAGTTCGGGCTGGGTCCAGTTGCTCGACGCGGGAGCCTGCGTGGACTCGGCGGGCTCGGGCGGCGGGGTGACGCGCTGGCTGGCCATGGAGCGCGTGGACATCCCCGGCAGCGCCGGGCGCGAGATGCGGAACTGGGAGGCGTTGAACGTCGGAGCCGGCGGTCCCTGCGGGTTGCGGACTTCGTCGGCCGAGAAGAGAGACGCCTGCTGCCCCTGGGGGCGCGCAGCCGGTGCCGACGCCGGGTCGGAGGCCGGCGTGGGGGTGACGCGGTGGGAGCGCATGGCCTGGTCGCCAAACCCGCGAAAGGCGGGCTGGCGGAACTGGCGCGAGTTGAGGTCAGCCATGTCACCTCCAGGTGGAGTTGGCTCCATGCGTGAATTCGTTGAGCGCCGGGGCCCGGTCGAGGCCGGCGTTGAAGGCGAAGCTGCTGTCGGCCTGCTGGTCCATGTCGGGCTGGGCGGGGGCGACGGCGAGGGAGCCGTCGGCGGCCGAGCCGGTCAGGGGCAGGGATGCGGTGCGCGGGCTGCTGGGCGAGGTGGCGTCAGTACTCATGAGCGGGCCCACCCGAGGTCGTCCGCCGGGTCGGGTACCGCCGGTGCTGGGGCCGGGGAGCCGTTGCCGCTGGGCATGGCGTTGGCCGCCGCATTTCCGAACTGCATGGCCGACAGCACCCGGCCGCCGTTTCCGGCACCGGCTGTGCCTGCGCGGATGGCTCCGGACTCGGCGGCCGAGGTGACGGCCGAGCGGGAGGCGGTGGAGGCGGCACCTCGGGCGAGGCCGGAGGCGGCGAGCCGTGCGAGCAGAGGCCACATGGGTCAGCCCCCCTGGTAGCCGGTGGAGCGTCCGGAGCTGAAGTTGTCCTGCTCGCCGAAAGCGGAGCGGACCTGCCGGGAGCTGGTGGTGGCGCAGCAGGGGCAGCCGGGCCCGTGGTAGGAGCGGGAGACGGTGACGACGCCGGTGGGGCCGTAGGTCTCTGCCGCGCTGGTGGTGCGGTGGCTGCGGTGTGCGGCGTTCTTCAGCGTCGGGTCCTGGCCCTTGGACAGGCCGGTGCGGGGCCGGGAGGTGCCGTTGGTGGGGCGGGCCCAGGTGACCTGGTGCGACTCGGCGCCCATGGTGGGGAATTCGCCGGTGTTCAGGCTGGTGACGACGTTCGTCTTGCCTCGGTTGGGCGGTGTCCAGTGGCTCATGTTCTCCTCCGCGCGGCGCGTGGGTGGCCCGGAGAGATTGCTGAACATGAGTGCTGTCTGAGTTGTGAAGCGAGAGGGCCTGCTCCGGGGAGTTTAGGGCTCGCTAGTTTTTGCGTGATATTTCATGAGCCCATGACGCGGATCGCGATTCCGAGGAGTTCCCCTTCCGGGGACTGGCTGCGGAAGAAGGTGATCTCCTCGGTGAGGCTCGTGCCGAAGGAGGAGACGAAGGATTGGGCGATGGGGATGGCCTTGACCGACTGGTTGATTGCGCCGGCGCCCACGGCCTTCAGCACGACTTGATTGCCGGCCTTGATGGCGTGCGCGATGGCGGAACCGAGTTCAGGCGGCGGCGTTGTCGACTTGACGCGGAATTCCTTTTCGGAGACCGCGTCCGACTGAGTCTGCACGATGATTGCTCCCTGCATTAGAGCCGATGCAGGGAGCGTATGCGCGCGGAATTGTTTTCGGTTATGCCGTCCTTTTTGTGCGCGGGGGCTTGGGGTTGAGGATGGAGTCGATGACTTCCTGCTGGAACTTCAGCTCCAGGGGCTGTTGGGTCTCCAGGCCGGCCGCGATGCGGGCCAGGACGTAGGCGTCGGCCGCGTCGTGGCTGGAGGACTCGTGCTTCCAGCGCATGTACACGGCGAGCATCATCTTGTCCTTGTCCGCGCGGCCGGAGCCCGTCACGTACTTCTTCACGGTGGTCGGGGCGACGGCGTGCAGCAGGTGCGGCGGGAAGGTCTGGACGAGGGCCAGGCGCATGACGCCGCCCAACTCCCCCAGCTCCTCGCGGCGGAACTTCGAGCCGTAGGCGTATCCCTCGAAACAGACCTGGCGCACCGTGCCCTCATGGCGCAGGTGCATGAAGTGCTCGCGCAGGATGTTGTGGACGTAGCCCAGGCGCTGCGGTCCGGAGCCGGCCTTGGCCGGGGAGAAGTCGTAGGTGTGCTCTTCGGCGGAGCCGGTGGCCGGGCAGTAGGAGACGATCGCGCAGCCGGAGTACGACTGGTCGATGCCGATGTAGGTGCGCGGCATCACACGCCCCATCGGTGGGAGCGGGACTCGGTGTCGCGGGAGTTCTGCCGGCGGGTGAGGTCGCGTGAGCAGAAGCTGGCGCGCGCCTCGGCGTTCTTGTGGACCATGTCCAGGGCGTCGCACAGGCTCTGGGCGTCCACGTGGGCGCGCTCGTCCTCCTGGACCTGGACGTCGGCCTGGGCGGCGGCCTTGCGGCCGGCGACCGTCTTCTCCATGGACGCCTTGAGGCTGGCGGTGGCCGTGGAGTGGTTCAGGTTCTGTTTGGCGGCGCGCTCGTTGGCGCGGGCCTCGACCAGGCGCATGGCGGCGTACGCGGTCCAGGAGACGTACTGGCCGTACAGGACCATGAGTTCTTGGTCGGTGAGGTGGGTGATGTCGTGCGGCAGCGGCGGGAGGTAGCCATCGGGGCGTTCCTCCTTGTCGAAGCCCTGGGATTCGAGTTCGTCCCAGAGCCGGTCTGCGGCTGTCATCGGGTCTCCTTGAATTCCAGGCACGAGGTGCAGCCGGCGCGGCCGTTGACGTTGCAGAACGGGGCGGTGTCGGCGGCGATGCAGTCGACGATGGCCTGGGCGGCGTCGATGAGCGGCTCGGAGTACGACTCGTCGTAGGTCGCGGTGAAACTCTTCGTCTCCTGGGTCGACTTGAAGTCGTAGAAGAAGACGGTGCGGTCGATGTCGAGATCCTCGAAGTGGACACCGAGGTACATGTAGAGCTGGGTCTGGCGGACCGCGCTGGGCAGCGGCCGGCGGAAGTCCCGCCACAGGCGCGTGAGGTCGGGGAGCTTGCCGAACGTGTCGGTCTCGACCATGTAGCGCTCCAGGAACTCGGGGCGCTCGTAGCGCAGGGAGCCGAGGCCGAGAGTCTTGATCTCGATCAGCGCGTTGTCGTGCGGGCTGTAGCCGTCGGCCTTGCCGCCGATGCGCAAGGGGTGGGCGTTGAGGGGCACTTCGCGGTACTCGATGCACTCGGCGGGTGCCGAGCAGTCGGTGCACCTGTCGGGGGTTGTTTCGGCCCAGAATTCGGTGCCGCAGAAGTGGCACAGCCAGTCACCGGCGAGGCGGCCCATTTCCGCGAGCCAGCGCTGCCACTTCGCGTGAGTTTGGTGCCCCTCCTGGAAGATGTTCTCGCGGGTGAAGTTGGTCTTCTTGCGCTCGGCGGGCTCCTGCTCCAGGCGCAGGCGGTGGAAAGCCGCGAGATGGCACCAGTCCGGCTTCACCATCTCGCTGGGGTGGAGGACGTCCTGACGGCGCCCGGAGGGCTTGAGGGCCTTTTCCAGGACGTGCTTTTGGAGATCCCCGAAGAGGGGCTCTGCGCTCTTGGCTGCGTTCAGGTACTCGGTGAGCGCCGGCCCGCCCTTTACGACGCGGCTTGCCACGGGGTCTCCTCGTTGGTCGGGTTCTCTGTCTCTCCGGGGGCGTGCCAGATCCATCGCTCGGGCATTCCGGGGTTGCGCATCCGCATTTCCAGGCGGTCCTTGGCGTTCATGCCGCCCCAGACGCCGAAGTTCTCCTTGTTGAACATGGCGACGCGGAGGCACTCGGTACGGCGTGGACAGACCCGGCCGTCGTAGGTGCCGTTGCAGATATCGAGTGCGAGGGATTCGTCCTCGAAGAACACGTCGCGGTTTCTGGTGGGGGTGAGTGAGGCGTCGCGGCATTTCGCCTCGCCCCGGTGGTGTGTCTCGGACCAGTTGGGTGCGTTGACGACAGCGCGGATTCCCATCACGTGTCCTCCTCGCGTTCGATGAGGCGCAGGAACGTTTCCTTGGAGACGACGACCCAGGTACGGCCTTGCATCTCGACGGCGAAAGCCATGTCGCGCAGGTCGAGGAGGGCGTTGGTCTCGGTGTTGACCAGGTCGCGGTGAGTCAGGGAAAAGCGGGCGGCGGTGGTGGTCTTGCACTCGATCGACCAGTGGTCGTTCCTGATGTCGTTCTTGACCGCCCAGCCGTTTCCGCTACCGGCGACGGTGATGCCGCCGATCTCCTTGGCGAGCTTCTTCTCCTGGCTGCGGGAGGCTTTGATGCGCCGGTCCATCAGTCCTCGCTCACCCGGATCGCGGCCATCACGTCGGCGCTGAGCTGCTGCTGGAGGTCGAGGTCTTCCCGCATGGCGGCGGCCATCTTCTTGTCGCCCTGCCACATGTAGTCGCCGTACTTGTACCAACTGCCGTCGAGGCGAATGAGGCCGTGGTAGATGCCCTGGGTTATGAGCTGGGAGGCCAGGTCGTATTCACCGGCGCAGATCCCCGTCGAGCTGTTCGCGAAATAAAAGCGAAGCGTGGAGACCTGTTGGGGTGCGGCCGACTTGGACTTGAGGGTCTTCAGCTTGATGACCTGTCCGACGCGCACCGAGCCGCCGGGGCGCTTCTCGTCGATCCATTCGGTACGGCTCACCTCGACGCGGGTGTAGTAGGCGTAATTCTTTGCCTTGCCGCCGGGGGAGGTTTTGGGGGTGGCGCCGTTCGGTGCCCAGCCGCCGATCTGGTCGCGGAATTGATTGACGATCAGAGCGAGGAGCGGCCGTTCCTGCTCGACGAGGGACCGGCGGGTGGCCTGCCCGACCTTGCGGAAGAATTTCCCTGTGACGCGGGCGCCGCCGGCCATGGTCGCCTCGTCCATGTTCTTGGCGTCCTCGTCGTCGGCGACCAGGGCGGGATAGGAGTCGAGAACGATCGCGTCCACGGCGCGGGATTCGGCGGCCTTGATCATCTCGGTGTAGGCGGTTTCCATGGCGTTCGTCTCGAAAACAATGACGCGATCCACGTCGACCCCGAGGGTCATGGCCCATTCGTGGTCATAGCCTTCTGCGGCGACCCAGAATGTGGTGAAGTCCGGGTCCTGCTGCTGATTGGCGGCGATGGTTTTGTGGACGATGGTGGTCTTGCCCGACGATTCGGCGCCGAGAATCTCGTTCCACTGATTGCCGGGCCACCCTCCGCCGAGCATGACGTCGAGGGAGAGGGAACCCGAGGTGAACCGGGGGACGGTGGGCATCTTCGATGCGAGAACGACCGATCCGGCGCCGTACTTTTTGTTGATCCGCGCCATGAGAGCGCGGGTCTCATCACTGAGCGGCATTCATGAACCGTATGAAACGGAAAAAATACCGCACAGGGCCAAATGGGTGGCCTATTTTCAGATGTCCTTGCACCATTTCGGTTCGTCGTCATCGCCGAGGCAGACGTGCGTCCATGCCGGTTCTGCGCCGTCCGGTCCGATGCTGGCGGCCGGGGTGCGGGGCGTTTCCCGATGAGTGCTGCCGCTGCTTTGCGAGGCGACGATCAGATAGAAGCCGACGGCGATGCAGGTAATAGCGGAAATGAGCAGGGCGGCACGAAGGACGGGCATGCGGGTCTCCATGAATGAGTCGAGTGTTGGTGGAGGGAGTCAGAGACGGCCGACGATGGTCTTCGGGTTGTAGCCGGAGCCTTCGGCCTGGTGGAGCGAGACCTTGGTGGGGGCCGAGGAGTTGTTGGCCACGGCGACGCCCTGCGTCGAGTTCTGGACGGGCCAGCCGCAGTCGAAGCAGGTCGCCTGGCTGTTGGGGGTGGGGCGCCAGTAGTGCTCGCTGGAGCAGGACGGGCACAGCTCGGAGTGCTTGGCGGACTGGGCCCGCTCGGTCTGGTACTCGCGCTGGAGCTGCTCGGGGGTGCTCGCGGGCTCGGCCGGCGCCGTCTCGGGGCGGGTGTAGGTGGGGTGGGCCCACCATGGGGCGCCGCTCGGGGTCAGGCCGGCTTGCGGACGCGGCGGGGGCGGTCCGCCCTGGGCCTCGGTGAACTTCTTCAGCCAGAATTCACTGCTCATGAGTCGTCTCCGATTTCCAGAGTTCCGGATTCCAGAAGCTGAGAGATGACGGCGGTGCACGCGGTGCGGGTGACGAAATGGAACATCGCCAGAGAGCGCTCGTCGACTTCCCGCTCGTCTCCGCTCAGTTGCGTCAGCCGGCACAGAACATTCGCCGCGACATCGGCGTGGTTGAGTGCCTGAGCGGCTACCGGCATGAAGCGTTCGATCCTGTTGTGGGACGCGAGGTGCTCGCTCTCGTCGACCTCGGGGCCGGCCGGTACCAGTCCGAGCAGCAGGCACACTTCGTCGTAATCGCTGCACGCGACAATGTCCCGGAGCATTCCTCGGAAGATGGCGGGTCCTGTGGTCTCGATATCAGGCATGCTTCCAGCCTAGGTGGGGGAATTATTTCGCTTCAGACCAGCGGTCGCAGATTTTTACGTCCGTGGTGACCGGGACGGAAAGGAGCTGCATTTCCGCGCCCGCCATGGCCTCCTGGAGAACCTTCGCTCCCTCCTCGGCGATATCGGCCGGGCACATGGCCGCGATTTCGTCGTGGACGGTGAGCAGGATTTGCATATCCGGCAGCAGGCTCTTGTGCAGGCGCACCAGGGCGAGCTTCGTCATGTCCGCGTTGCTCCCCTGAATGTGGGAGTTGACGACCTGGCGTTCGGCCTTCGCGCGCCGCCCCCGGTCGTGTGAGAGCAGGTCGGGAAGACGGCGCTTACGACCAAGGAGGGTGCGCAGGTATGGCTCCGGCCGACGCGAGCGCACGGTGCGCAGTAGCTTGGCCTTGTACCTGTACACCTCGGGGAACTGCCGCTCGTGGGTGGCGAGGATCTGCTTGGCCCGGCGCAGCGTGGTGTGCGACATGTCGGCGACCTTCTGTGGCCCGGCGCCGTAATTGATGGCGAAAGCGATGGCTTTCGCGACCTGCCGCATTTGCTTGGTGACGTCCTCGGGGGCGACGCCGAATACCGCGCTCGCGGTCGCGGTGTGGGCGTCGATGTTGTCCCAAAAGCCCTGCCACAAAGCGCCCTTGCCGGCGAAGTGCGCCAAAATCCTCTGCTCGATCTGCGCGTAGTCCGCGACCAGGAGCTTGAACCCGGGGATAGGGTCGACCAGGTCCCGGATGGCCCGTCCCCACACCGTGTCCGGCCTCGGCCAGTTCTGCACGTTCGGGGTGGAGCAACTGAACCTTCCGGTCACGGTCCCGTATTGCTTGAGCATCGGGTAGATGCGGCCGTTGAAGATCTGGGTCGGTTTGTCCTCGCCGTCGCCCAGGTAACCCTCGACGTACGTCGAAAGGATTTTGGAGACGTCCTGATAGCCGAGAAGGGCGGAGACGAAGTCGTTGCGGCCCTTGTAGGGCTCCAGGGCCTCGGCGTCGGTTGAGGGAGCCCCCTTCTTCGTCAACTTCCTTGGTTTGAGGCCCTGTTCCTCATAGAGGATTTTCTGCTTCTGGGGGACAGAGCCGATGTTGAAGACACGGCCTGCGGCGCGGTAGACCTCGGCTTCGGCGTGCTCCATTTCGCCGCGCAGCCGGGTGCGCAGTTCCTTCAGGGCGTTGATGTCGATCGGCACGCCCTGGCCCATGTGCAGGAGACAGTGGAGGACGTCCATCTCCAGGGCCCACATGTCGTCCAGGCCCTCGGCCGTGAGCTTGGGCCGCATGTCTTTCCAGTGCAGCCAGGTGGTGCGGCCGTCGAGCCACGCGTATTCATGGACCTGGCCGAAGGGCCACTTCTCGACGCACTTGCCGGTGTTGTCGTGGTCGTAGTCGAGTCCGTAGCGCTCTTTGTCCAGGGGCTTGAGGCCGAGCAGCCGGTTCTCGTTGAGCATCCACGCGGCGACGATGGTGTCCCCGTAGGGCGGAGGCGGAAAGCCCCGGCCCGGGAAGTACTTGGCCACGCTCAAGAGGTCGAAGGGAGCGTTGTGGGCGACCTTCGTGCGGTCGCTGAAGAAGAGCGGCTCCAGGACGTCGAATACCTGGCTGGGGCGGAGCTGCTTGGGCGGCTCGTCGTAGAGGTAGGGGACGTGCTCCCATTCCCCGGTGGCCTTGTTCTTCCGCCGGGTCGCCTTCCGCAGCAGGTTGTACCCGTTGGGGTGGCCGAGCGGGATGACTGAGCAGGCCCCGTCGGTGGCCAGAGACAGCCACGTGACTTCGTTGACGGCCGGCACGCCCCGGTGAGGCCCGGTGGTCTCGACGTCGAACGCGAACCCGTCGCGGGCCTCGAAGTAGTCGACGACGTCTTGGAGTTGGTCGAGCGTGGTGACGAGCTGGTGCACGGGACGTCCCCTGGATTCGAGAAGCAGCCCGCCCCGGGGTGTAGGTCGACACCCGGGGCGGGCGGTCGGTGGGGACGGGGTCAGTCCTCCATGACGAGGTCGACGACCTCGGCCATCGCTTCCTCGTCGAGCTTCTCCTTGACGACGTCGCCCCACTGGTGGGCCTCGGCCACGAAGGCGTCCAGGGCCTCCTCGGTCAGCGGCTCGACGTCGTACTCCTCGTACAGATCGCGCTCCTTGACGCGCTCCAACGTGTATTCCACGCTCTTCTTCTTCTGTTCCTTCTTGATCGTGAAGTAGAGGTCCGCCCTGTTCAGCGGGCCGCGCTTGCCGTCGGTCGCGATGTCCTTGAGCTGCCGTGCGATCTTGATTCCGGCCTCCCACACCTTCAGGACCGGGGTGGCGGGGTCCTCCATGGAGATCACGTCGAAGCACGCGCTGAACCGCTTGGCCTTGTCGCCGATCTGGCAGAGCGGGCAGTCGGGCGTGCCCCAGCAGCGCACGCTCTTGGAGCCGTCCTCGATCTCGTCGATCCAGTGCGAGTTGTAGACGTCGAACGGACCGTCGCCGACGATCTTGATGACGAGAGGCTTGTCGTCGACCTTGAGGTACATGTCGGAGCCGGAGGCCGACGCGGTCTTCTCCATGGCGTCCCAGCCGGCCATCTGGGTCTGGCCGCCGGAGCCGGTGGACACGACGCGTCCGGAGACCGCTTCGCGCTTGCCGACCTCGAACCCGGCCTGCTCGGTGCTGGAGGTGGTGGGCAGTTGGCGACGACGACGGCCGTACGTACGGGTTTCGGGCATGACTTAGCTCCAGTCCGGAATGGGTTCGGGAAGGGCGGCGCGCGTCTTGACGAAGAGTTCGCGGCAGCGCTCGGGGAATTTGGTCTGCGAGATGAAGCGCTGGGTCCCGGAGAGAACGCCCTCTTCGAAGGCGATCAGGACCACGCCTTCGATCTGGCGGCGCGTGTACAGGCGCCTGCGGCCGTTCTTGGAGTCCGAGTTGTAGATCCACGTCGCGCGGGGGAAGAGGCCGCCTGCCTCCCACTTGTAGATCGTCTTGGGGGCGCGGCCGAGCGCGGTGGCCAGGTGGGAGATGGCGAAGAACTCGCGGTAGTAGCCGCTGATCTTCTTGTAGACCGGGTCGTCGTCCCAGCGGCTGGCACCGTCGCCCTGGTAGCCCTGGGTGGGGTGCGCGACGCCGAGCGGGCGGGCCGTCCCGGGGTAGACGTCCAGGGGCTGTCGCGGCCGGCCGATGCCGTTCACGACGTCAGGCCCCGGAACGCGAAGGTCTCCTTCTGGACCATGATCTGGTCCATGTCGTCCTCGGTTAGCACGCCTTCCTGGAGCAGGACGTACAGCTCGTCGGCGTCCAGAGTCGGAACGGGCGGGAAGGCGCGGCGGTAGACGTTCTCGCCCCGGTCGCGGGTGATGCGCTCGGCCGCTTCGGTGTCGGCCACGATGGACACGCGCCGCTCCCGCTTGATGCGGACGTATTCGCTTTCGCCGACCGGGATGGGAAAGGGGAGGTCGATGTACTGCGACCCCTTGTGGTCGGCGTATCCGCGCGCCTGGACGGCGGCGGCGACCTTGTCGCGGAGTTTGTTCATCCGCGAGGTGAGTTCGGTCTGCTGAGCTTTGAGCTTCGCCCATTCCCGGAAGGTCGGAATGACCGGGTCGAACGGGACTGGTCGGGGTTCGCTTTCCGGTGAGGCCGTGCTGTTGGCGGGGTCCTCGGGCACGTATTGCTCCCAGGGTGGTGCTTACGGGAAGGAGCTACTCGGAATGCTCCGGTCCGAAAACCCTACGAGTCCGAAAAATTGCGGCCAATAGGCCAAAAGGGTGCCTCAAATTGCATTTTCGATGTGCTCGGCGAGGGACTCGACGTCCATGTCCAGAGCGCCGGACCCCATTCCGTCGACCACGGCCTGGGACAGTTTCTGGCGCAGCCGGAGAGTGGCCTGCACGCGCTCCTCGACGGTCTCCTCGACGACGAGGTTGGTGACGTGGACGCGCTCGAAGGTCGACGAGGCACGCACGTGCCGGCTGTTGCGCTGGGCGAGGACGCCATTGCTGTACGGGAGGTCGTAGTTCACCAGGTACTGGGCCTCGGGGAGGTCCAGCCCGTAACCGCCAGCGTTCGTCGAGAGGAACAGGCGGCACTCCGGGTCGTGCTTGAAGCGGGCCAGAACGCTGGCCTTCTCGTCCGAGGTGAGCTGCCCGTGGAAGAGGGCGAGATCGCCGTGCTTGTCCAGTCGTTCGGCGAGGTAGGGCAGCATCTTGCGGTAGTCGGTGAAGACGGCCGCCTTGGTGCCGGGCTCGGCGAGCATGGTGGCGACCAGCTCGTCCAGGACCGCGAGCTTGGGGGCGGTGTGCAGGTCCGGGAGGTCGTAGCGGGAGGCGGCGAACTCCGCCGCGTACTGCGAGCCGCCGGTGCCCTCGTGGAAGGCCACGGCCGAGTCCATCAGGAGCTGCGGGTGGTCGAGCAGCAGGCGGGCGGCCTGGAGACGGGCCATGAGTTTGCCCTGCGCACCGAAGGCGCCGTCGGGTTTGATGCCCGCGTAGTAGGCGGCGAGGTCGAAGTCGGCGCCGGCCTCGGCAAGCTCGTCCATCGCGGCCTGGACGTCGGCGAGGATGGCCTTGTAGATGGACCGGGTTGTTTTGTCGAGACTCACGTGCCGGGTCGTTTCGGTGACCTCGGGGAGGTACTTCGCGACTTCCGGGTCCAGCCGGGACTTCCGGATCATCGACCGCGACAGGTTCTTGTGCAGGAGCCCCAGGTTCTTGTAGCTGGAGACTCCGCCGAAGAAATTGCGGTTGATGTAGCTCTTCTCGAAAAGGTCCCAGCGTCCGAGAATCTTGGAATTGACCCACTCCATGATGGAGAAGACTTCCTCGGGCCGGTTCTCCACCGGGGTGCCGGTGAGGGCGACGCGGATGGGCGGTTTGAGTTTCTTGACGCGCTTGGTGGTTTGTGCTGAGAAATTCTTGATGGCTGTGGCCTCGTCAAGAACCAGGGCGTCGCCCGGCAGCGCGCACAGTTCTTTCCAGTCGTGCAGCACCGCGCCGTAGGACACGATCACGTAGTCCGCGTGCTGGGCGAGGGCCCACTGCTGCCGGCGCTTCTTCGGTGTGCCGTTGATGACGGTGCACACCTCCTCGGCCGGGACGGTGAGTTCCTGCCCGCGCAGCGTGACGGTGCGGGTGGGGGCGTCGGTGAACTGGGCCAGGGCCTGGGCCCATTGCCACTTCAGGCTGGAGGGGACCATGACGACGCAGCAGCGAATGTCGCCCTGGCCGAACAGCTCCTCCAGGGCCGCGATGGTCAGCACGGTTTTGCCCGTGCCCATCGAGTACGCGACGAGGATGCGCCGGTCGGACAGGACGCGGTCGACGGCCTCGTGCTGGTAGGGGAAGAGGGTGCCGGTGAACATCAACGCCTCCTGCGCCAGGGGTGGTGCGCGCCCTGGTACGCGGCTTGCGCGTCGGCGTCGCTCATGTCGCCCAGGTCTTTGGCCGGGGTGTGGCTGTAGTCGAGGAATTTCATGGCCAGGCCGCGCGGCCTCCAGCGGCTGTGGATCTTGTCGCGGGAGGTGTGGCCGGCCGTGTCGTTGTCCAGGCCGAGGACGAGGCAGTGGCAGCGGGCCTTGAGGAGGCGCATCTGGGCCTCGGAGACGTGCGCGCCGTAGCTCGCGAAGGCTCCGGTTATCCCCAGGCTGTGGGCGCGGACCGCGTCCAGTGGGGACTCCAGCAGCAGCGCGGTGTCGCCGGTCCAGGACAGGTCGCCGAAGAGCGTGCGCGACTTGTGGACGCCGGGCGGGTAGTTGCGGAAGAACCGCTTGCCCTTCTCCTGCCAGCCCCACAGTTCGCCGGTGAACGGGTCGCGGATGGGGAGAATCCACCGGCGCTTCTCGGGATTCCACAGGACGCCGAAGTCGGCGCACGCCTGGTCGGTGACGCCGCGTCGTGCGCACGCCTCGGGGGGCGGGGCCGTGAACAGGGCCAGGGAGGCTTCGTTGATGCGGATGCTGTCGTCGGCGGGCGCGGCGGGTGTGTCGTCCTCGGCCGTGCGATACGTCCCGCGACGGGCAATCCAGCGGAAGGCGTCGATGCGGCTGTAGCCGCGTTCGTCCTCCACGAGTTGGATGAACGGGCCTGCGTATCCGCAACTGAAGCAGTGGAAGAGACCGCTGGTCCCGTTCACGGAGAACGACGGCGTGCGGTCACGTTTGCCGGTGAGCGCGAGGTGGGCGGGACAGTGAGCGAGATACTCCGCTGAGTCGGCCTTGCTCAACTCCCGCAGCACGTCGATGCCGAGAGCACGCAGGGTGCCGGGGACGTCGGCCGGCACGGGGTTGGCGTACGCGGAGAGGTCGTCCCAGAAGTCAGTAGGGGAGGTCGGCTTCAATTTCCGCCTCCTCGAACTGTGGCGGGTCCCAGGAGATCGAGATGAGATGTTCCTGGGGTGCCGCATTCCGGCTCGCGAGGACTTTCATCCGGTAGAAGAGGTCTTCGTCGGTGGCCTCCATGCCGACGACCAGGTCCGCGTCCTGCCCCCACGCGCTCGTGTAGCCGAGGCTGTTCACGGTCAGCCCTTTCGCGCCGACCTTGTGGGAGAGGCTCTGCGTGGTGACCACCACGGGGATGTCGTTGGTCAGGGCGAGCTTTTTCAGGCCCCGGGAGATGTTCGTCATCGCGATCGGCGTCTGGGATTCCCGGCTGATCTCGTCGAACAGGAAGTAGGCGCCGTCGATGAACACCACGCTCGGGGAGAGCTGGTCGATTTTGGTCTGGAGGCCGGCGATGGTCATGGCGCCGGCGCGGTCCTCGGTGACGATGTAGGGCTGCTCGCCGAGCGGGTCACTCAGCGCCGCTTCGAGCTGGCGCCACTCCTTCGCGGTGAGCTGCCCGGTCTGGAGGCTGCGCGGGTTGACCTTGGCCAGGAACCCGTCGAGACGCCGGGCGACCTCCGCGTAGGGCATCTCGAAGCTCACCAGCAGCGGCTTGGCGCCGTAGTCGTAGGCGCTGCGGGTCATCCCGAGCATGATCGTCGTCTTGCACGACTTGGCGAGGCCGGTCAGAACGATCATCTGCTGCGGCTGGATTCCGAGGGTGACCTGGTCCAGGAACTGGAATCCCGTCGGGATACCCAGCAATTCGCCGGGGTTGTCGCGGGCCTGGCGGTAGACGTCCAGGCGCTGGGCGCCGGTGGCCGCGTAATCGACCTCGCGCGAGCCGGCCGTGGCGGTGGTGGCCTGCGCGAGCATCATCCGCAGCAGCGGCAGAGCCGCGTCCGAGCCGCCCTTGTCCAGGGCCTCGCCCACCGCGCCCATGCCGAGGTCGATGATGGTGCGCCGGCGCTGCTCGTGCAGCTCGCGCAGCAGGTACTCGATGGGGCCCGAACTCTCCTCGCTGAACGGGAAGTTTGGGTGGTCGCGGGCGATCACCTCGGGGGTCGGGGGTTCTCCGAAGTCGGCGCGGAACGCGAGGATGGAGGAGAAGACCTTGCGGGTCTCGGGGTCCAGGAAGTGTTCGGCGGTGATGCCGCCGACCTGGCCGACGACGGTGTCCAGGTCGCCGGTCAGGGCGATGTAGGAGATGACTTCCTCTTCGATGCTGCTCACACGATCTCCAGCAGCGTCAGCGGGCCGACTTCCTCTTCGAGGTCGCCGAGCGCGACGGGGCCCATGCAGTCGTCGTCCACGACCGGCTCGACGGTGATGCGGGGCAGCTCGTCGGGGGCGAACGTCACGACGACGGCCCAGCCGACCAGCGGCAGGCAGTCGTACCCCTGCACTCCGATCTCCGAGGTGAAGCGTGCGGTCTTGCCGACCTTGTCGGGGATGAGCTGGACGGTCTCGCGGCGGAAGGCACCCGCCGGCTCGTAGTCGGTCATCGGGTGCCGCCCTTCGGGAGCGGGCGGGCGACCATGGTCGGCGGGCCGTGGCGGACCGCAGGAACGTTTCCCCTGTCGGCGAGATCACGGAGGATCTTCCGGATGGCCTCGACGCCCTTGGGCGTGACGTAGACGGTGTAGGTGGTGCGGGCCCCGCCGTCGTCCTGCATGCGGGTGTAGACCTTGGTGACGAACAGGCCGGCATCCGCGTACCGCGCGGCCACGTCGTAGTAGCTGTCCCCGTACGCGTTCTTGTGCCGGAAGATGAAGCCGCGCTCCAGGAGCAGGCTGCGCAACTGCTTCTCCTTGAGACCGAGGAGCTTGGCGGCCTCGCGGACCAGGAGGAAGTTTTCCGAGGCGAAATAGGTGTCGGCTGCCTCGACCTTGGGCGCGGCGGCGGCGAGTTCCTTCTTCGCGGCCTCCAGTTCCTCCCACTGCTGCGCGGCCAGGAGCAGCGCGTCGCCGAACGTCTGCGGGGTGTCGAAGCGGTGCTTGTCCGCTCCGTAGCCGCCGGTGCGCCGGATCTCGGGGAGAACCTCTCCGGTGATCCACTTCTTGAACGCCTTCGCCTCCGATTTCCGGCTGCGCAGGATCATGGAGTAGAGGCCGGACTCGTTGATGACGGACATGCGCTGCTCGCCGCCGGGGGTGCTCACACTCTGAGCACCCTTCTCGTCGTCGTCGAGTCCGCGCAGAGCCGCGTCCGGCCTCTCCATTTCGAGGACGTTGCACACGTCGCGGGCGACCCACCACGGGGCGCCGTCGATGATGAGGACCCGGACCCGCTTATTGGTCTCGGGAAATACCAGGGGGATGACGTCGGTGGCCATTTACAGGACCTCTCGCATGAGTTCGGGGGATTGCGCCGGGACGAGGAAGCCCTTGGGGCCGTAGAGCAGGTTGTGCTCGGGGATGCTGTGGAAGATCCGGGCGACGTCGTCCAGGAACGCGATGCTGCGGCTCATGTCCCGGGGCTGTGAGACGACCAACCGGGTGTGGGGGACGTGCTCCCGGTCCAGACGCTCCGCGAGGGCGCCGACGGCGGCGACCGGCAGGTAGGTGACGACCGCGACGCGCTGGTCCGCCTCCCACAGGTCCCACAAGGCTTGGACGGCCGGCGGGTTGGTCTCGTAGAGGGCCAGGGCCCTGCGGGGCCGGTGCCAGCGCAGCCGGCTGTGGAAGCGCTTCTCGCTGTACCGGGTGGTGGGGACGGCGAGCAGCCTTTCCCAGACCACGTAGACCTCGGCCGGCAGCGGCGCGGCGTCGAGGTCACCGCCGATCACAGGTCGCCCCGGCGGAACGATTCGCCGGTGAAGATCTCCCGGCGGGTGCACTGGTCCATGAAGCTGCGCAGCGCCTTGGAGTAGCGGGCCGCCCAGTCGTCACCCGCAAGGTTCGTGGTGATCAGAGTGGGGCGGCCCTCGTCGTAGCGCTGGCGCAGCAGCCGCTCCAGGGTGTCCTCGGCGAACTTCGAGTCGGTGGTGTGCTCGTGGCCGACGTCGTCGAGGAGGACGACATCGGCCCACTGGACGCGTTCGACGGCGTACTGCCAGCGGGAGATCTGCTCCAGGTCCACGTTTTGATCCGCCCGGACGAGCTTGCGTTCCCGCTCGATGTGCTCGCTGTAGCGCGAGCAGTAGACGGTGATACCCCAGCGGCGGCGCAGCTCGCACAAGATCGCGGCGGCGAGGGTCGTCTTGCCGGTGCCGGGTTGGCCGGCGAAGAGGAGGCCGCGTCCGTAGACGTTCGGGCTGACGGGCAGGCCGCGCCAGTTGCGTGACTGCTGGGCGCGGTAGCCCTCCACGTAGTGGCGGGCCTTCTTCACGGCGTCCGGCTGGCCGCCGAGTTGCTCCACATCGTTGAGGGTCAGACCGCGCAGACGCGGGGGGATTCCGGTCCCGACCCAACGGGCCTTTTCGGGGTCCATGCGGGTGGTGATCATCAGACGTTCCCCCAGGAGGCCGCGAAGGTGTCGCCAGCGGCCGGGTTGTTCTGGGCGGTCTGCTCCCAGGACGCGTACTCCTCGGCGCTGACGGTGACGCCGGTGGCGCGCAGGTCGCGCAGGAGTTGGTAGCGGCGCCACTTGAAGTCCCAGACGTACGGCTTGGAGGGGGCCTTGCCAGCGAGGCGGCTGATGTAGAGGTCGACCAGGGCGCGGCAGTCGTCAGGGGTCAAGCCAACGTCGCGGCGCAGTTCGCCGAACACCTGCATGAGGGCCTGGCGGTTGCCGATTTCGAGGCCGCCGGACCAGCTCAGCGGCGGGCAGGAGGAGGCGAAGTAGTCCGCGAGGCCGGGGATTGAGTCCGCGCCGTACTGGCGGCCCCTGGAGCGACGTACACGGCGCTCGCCGGACTCGGGCGGGGCCCAGGAAGGCTGAGGCGCTGCGGGGCTTTCCTGATGGCCCTGGAGCAGGTTCTGGACGATGGCCGTGGCGTCGAGTTCGGCGTCGGGGTCGTGAATGCTTTTGCGTGCCATGTGGTTCTCCTGGCTGTGTGGCGGGCCAGAACTGCACGCGAACGAATGTTCGTGGGCAGCTAATAGAAACCGTAGGTTTCTATTTGCCTAGCTATTTGCTTGAGCTAGGGCTTGTGCTCTAGCGCGTATGCATGCGCTCGATGTGTCAGTTGCTGCGTCAGGGCAGTTACTCCCTCACAGCCCGGCAGCCAGTTCCTCCAATTGCCGGTTCTGGGCCAGGAGTTGGGCTACTGCGGTGTCGATGAGGTGCTGCTTCGGCGCGCGCACGAGGGCGGCCTGAATCGGCCCGAAGGGCGAGGAGACGTCGATGGCGGCAATGCGTACCTGCGTCTCGGTGCAGGAACCGGGCCACGCAAGTACGCGCACCAGGCCGTGAGTTCGCAGGTCTTTTACCGCCCGCGTGGCGGTGCGCAGGCAGACGAACATCTCGTCCGCGAGGGCCTGCTGGGTGATGTAGGCGCAGGACCAGCCCGAGTCCGCGTCGTACCGGGACTCGGCGTTCGTCACCAAATTCGTGTAGGCCATGCGCGCACGAATCGGGAGCCTGCTGAGGATGTCTTCGACGGAGACGGGGAGTTCGCGCCCGTATTCCGTTCCATTAAAAGTGTCGCCAGACATGCTATTCTCCCGAGGAATGCAGTTGTAATGGCGTGGCGGCCATCCGGAACATGGCCCCGGCGGAATTCGGTCAAGGTCCGCCGGGGCCTTTCTGTTTCCTGTCACGCGGGAACTCGGCGCTTTTGGACCCCCTTCGGCGGGCGGCCCCGGCCGGCAGGCACCCACGCGTTGCGCTCGGCGTCGAAGATCTCCAGGCGGGTCTTCTTCGGCTGCTCGCCCTCGGCCGGCGTCTCGGGCTTGGGAGCCAGCAGCGAGCGGCCGTGAACCAGGGACTCGCGCGTCTCGGCGATGCGCTCCAGCAACCCCGTGCCGATGTGGTCCAGCAGGTCTTCGGCCTTCGCCAGCGACTCGGTGAGCGCGGCGGCCTCCTGGCCGCTGAGCGTCACGTCGGGAGCGTCGCTGACGACCGAGAGAGCGGAAGGGCCTTCACCGTCCGGCAGCGCGGCCGGCGTCTCGGGCGGCTCGTGGTCGGGCAGGTGCCGCCAGGTGATCTCCAGCAGCGCGCGGGACAGGTCGTGCACCGGGATGCCGTCGCGCAGCGCGGCGGCGGCAACCTGAGCGGTGGCCTCGTCGAACTGCTCGTTCTCGCTGATGACGAGCAGCAGGGGGTTCTCGGCCTTCGCGAGCTGCTCGACGAGGGCGGACGGGACGTCGTCCACGATGTGGATGTCCTCGGGCTTGTCCGCGTTGCCGAGGACGTCGACCGTCAGCTCATTGCCGGTCTCGTCCCAGAGCACCTGGTACGCCAGCTCGCAGCGGACCGCCCACTCCCACACCCGGTGAACGGCGGCGGAGGTGGCGGTTCCCCCGGCGGGGAGGAACACCGTGAGGTCGTATTCCTCGGAGGGGGCGAAATAGCCCTCGCTGTCTTCGGCCCCGAACGCGAACTGGTCGTTGAGCGCATCGCAGACCAGGTTCGGGGACACATCTCCCGACCCGAAGATGCCGAGTGTTACTGGGCGCTTGCCAGCCATATTTTCCTCACATGGGTTGATGTGCCGGACGGCAGTGATATTGCCTTCTGTGTCTGCCGGAAAATAGGGGTGTTGTGACCGTTTCTGTCGAATGCACTCCGGCGGCGTAAATGCCTCCGAGAGGGTGAGACACCCCCTCTGACCTCTAAGGACCCGGCATTGGCATACCTCGTCTGGCCCCGCCACGGACGACAGCGGAAATGTTTTGTGTCTCACTCGAACGGCGCAGCATCGCGAGTGTCCCGGCGAGAGAAGCGGCGGCGATCGGCAGAAGGAAATGCCTGTCCACCCAATGGTCGAGCGCGCCGGCTGCGGCGAGGGCGCTGAGCGCCTTGAGGTACCCGGCCGCGACATCCGGCAGACGAAGCAGGTCGCAGGCCGGAGCGATGAGGGGACGCAGGAAGCAATCCCACGCGAAGAAGGTCGAAAGCGCGAGCACGATCAGATATGTCATGAAGGCCCCTTGTCAGGGGGCGCTCGCGTACACGATCCGGTACGAGGCGCCCACGCCGAGCTGGCGCTGGATGATCTGATCGAGACGGTACTGATTGACCCTTTTCCCTCGGTAATAGTGAGAGCGGGAATCCCCCGGAGCCCCCTCCCACACGTAGTCGGCGCTCGGGTTATTGCCGTCGAAATAGGGGGCGACCTTGTCGGCCTCTTCGAGGAGGAAGTGGTCCCAGGAAAAGGTGAGCGGTCCGACGTTTGCGAACGGCCCGTGCTTCACGAGGGCCTGGTACAGCACCCCGTTGTAGACGGCGCGATTTCCGACGTCGTACGTGGCGGTCTGGCTCCAGTCGGTGTAGCCGGCCGGGTCGTCGTCGAGCTGGCTCCACACGCTCGGGCTGTTGTCCGGCACGACGGCCTGGTAGACGCTCGCGACGTCGTCGGCCGCATAGCCGAGGCTGATCGCCCCGTCGCCGCCGAACGTGGGGCTCGTCTTGAAGGTCACCGAGAGCCGGAACCAGTCCTGGTTCTGCCACGGGTCGAAGAGCGGGCTGGACGTCCCCCTCACGAGCTGGTCGCCGTTGTGCGCCCAGATCGTGATGGGCACCGGGCACAGCACGGGCTTCACGTACAGCGACGCGGTGTAGATCGTCGAGGGCTTGAGCCGGGGAATGAGGGCGCTCTGTCCGGTCGCCGTCGTGACGCCGGTGCGCGGGGACAGACCGTTGATCAGCGTGGCGGCTGGCGCGGTGGCCATGCTGAAGGAGGCGGCATTGCCGACGATGCCGCCTCCGGTGACCAGGGAGACGGTGGCGCTCAGGCTCGCGTCCTTGACCTGGTTCCAGCCCCACACCGAGTTCTGGAAGGACGGGTTCTTGACGTAGTTCACGCGCGTGGCGCGGAGCTTGAGCGTGAGCTGGCGGGGCGGCTGCCAGGCACGCGCGGGGCTTGCGCTGGCCTTCTTGGTGGCCAGGGTGGAGGGAATCCAGATGCGGTGCTCGTCGGCGTAGAAGACGAACCGTGACGCCCCGCCGCTGGTGATCCGGGGGACGACGGCTGCCCACACCGCGTTGTCCTCCATGAGGAGCTGAGCGGATGCCTGCTGCCATTTGAACCCGCCGGCGGTCGTGACGGCCGTCCCGGTGGCGTAGGTGCCGATCAGGTTGAAGTTCGCGTCATAGCGCAGTACGGCGCAGGTGAACTGGGAGCCGGCGGTTTCGGACGCGACGGAGATCTGGGCCTGGTAGGTGACGCCGGGCTCGACGCGAACGAGGGCGGCTTGCAGCGGCTTCAGGGTCAAGATGGCCGGCGCGGCGACGGGGGTGCCGCCGACGTCGGTGCTCGGGGTGGTGCCGGGCAGCGCGTCGTCTGTGGTGAAGGCGTTGTACTTGACGTCCGCGTACGTCTGCCGGCGCCCGCGCAGGTTGGGGTAGGTGCCGAAGTTCTGCACGGCCGTGTACGAGTTCGTCGGCGGGGGCGACTGGTAGACGAACTTGCCCGCGTAAGCGCCGCAGGAGGCCCGCTCGGTGCTGCGGGCGAACGTCATGTAGCTGGTCTCTCCGCCGCCGCCGGCCGGCTCGTAGAGCATGCGGCCCTCGTAGGACGCCTGCTCCAGGGTGAACAGGTTGGAGCCGAACTGATTGGTGTCGGTGTCCAGGCCGGGCGGGGTCTTCTCGAACTGCGCGTAGGCCAGTTGCTGCGTCTCGTTGACCGCCATGTTGGAGGAGGTGACACCGAGCCGGGCCTGTTCGAAGACTCCGTAGATGCGGCCCAGCGGCCCCGGGATGTACTCGGAGTTGGGCACGGTCAGCGACAGGGACAGGCGCTTCCACTGGCCGGCGGTGTCTCCGGTTCCGGGCCGGTACACAGCCGAGGTGACATGCGTGAAGGCGGGGTCCGGGTAGACGGAGGGGCCGTATGGAATCAGCGCGAAGTCCGCGAAGGCCCCGGGCACCATGGACTGCGTCACGGTGGCCGCGCCGTTGCCGACGCTGGTGCCGGCCAGGGAGATGCGGGTGATGAGGCGCAGCGCGGGGGTGAAGGCGCCGTTGGACGCGCTTGTTCCCGTGAGCGTGAGGGGGATGGGAACGGTCATGGGCGGACCCTTTCCAGAAGGCCCCAGCCGGTGGACGCGTTGTTCCTCGTGTCGCTGACGGTCGCGAGCGTGCGCCAGCCCTGGCCTGGGATTCGGGATTCCACGGTGATAGTTGCGGTGCGGTTGGTGACGCGGAAACGCTCGCCGGACTGCACCGGCGTCCACGTGGCGAGCACGGTGGCCGTGACGTCGCTGACGGCCCCGGAAGTCACGGTGAAGGTGGTGTAGGTCAGCCGGTCGCGGCTGGCGAGCCAGTAGGCGTTGGCGCCGTAGCGCAGGACCACGCCGTGCTCCAGCACCCCTTCGCTGTTGTCGGGGGCGGACATAAACGTCACGTACACCTGCTCGCCGGACTGGCCGGCGGTCCAGGGGTCGTAGACCCAGGAGCGGTTGAACCACAGGGCGCGGCCGACCTTGCGCTCCAGGGGTGCGGTGGAACTCCAGCTCGTCGGGCGTACGACGCCGCGAGCGTTGGCCCAGGTGCCCCGCGAGAGATTCCACGGGATGGGAACGCCCATCTGTCCGGCCGCAGGCTTCACGTAACCGGTGGGGGGACTCCCTGTTCCTGCGGGGTACGTCTGGTCCGGCAATTCGAAGCGGTCGTAAAGGAGTTGCGCGTCCGACCCGAGGAATCCAGTACCGCCCCAAGCACCGTTGGAATTGTAGAAGTTGATGAACAGACGGACGTCCTCGCCGGCCGCCGTGGCGGTCCGATTGTGGTAGACGCTGTAGGTGTAGCGCTGCGAATTCAGGCCGCACCAGCGCCACCACTGGCTGTCGGTGCTGTAGCCGCTCGGGAAGATTCCCAGGGAGGGAAGGGCCGCCTCGTAGAGGTGGCCGCGCCAGGCGACGCGGTCGCCCTTCTGGTAGGCGCGCGTCGAGGACCACGAGATGACCTTGGGCGTGTACACGCAGTCGGTGATGACCCGGCTCGGCTCCGGAGAGACGCCCGGCGAGTAGCAGGTGAACTCCCACTTGGTCGGACTGAGGTCGGGCTGCTTGCCGACCGACTGGGCCTTGGCCACGTACACAGGCGGCTTGCTCCAGCCCAGCGGATTCCACGTGACCGCTTGCCCGGGGAAGTACGTGTTCGTGGCGTCCCACGCGAGGGCGCGCACCGGGCCGGCCAGGAAGACCTCACGTGTGCCTGCGGTCGTCTTCGCCGTGTAGTTCAGGGAGTTGCCCGTGCCGGGGCTGGCGGTGCCTGAGCGTGCTCCTTGAGGCGAGATCCACCAGTCAGGGCTCACGCCCGAGGAGACGTCCGGGTTGATGGCGCCGGTGGGCAGGCTGATGTTCCAGGAGCCGTACCCGGCGGTGAGCGGGTTCTGCTCGGTGAGGGTGTCCTGGAGGGTGTTGGGGGTGAGCGGCTGCCAGTACGTGGTGGACAGAGCGTCGCCGGTGGGCCGCACGTTGAGGTTGATGCCACCGCCCTGGATCATCCAGTAGCACGCGGTGACGCCGTAGCCCGTGGAGAGCGCGTTCTTCCCGGTCACGGTGAGGGCGAGGGTGTTGCCGGTCGCGGTCAGGTTGAAGTTGCCGACGAGCTGAATCGGGATGAGCTGGCGTGAGGGGCTGTACAGGTCGAGGGGCGCCATGGTCGCGGAGGTGCCGTTGACCTTGGCGGTGACGATGCCGCCGGCCGGGTCGGCGACCGCCACCAGGAGCACGTTGTAGTAGCCCGCTCCGCCCGACGCGGCGCTGAACGTGAACGTCAGGGTGTCACCGACGGAGGCGCCGTCGAGGTGGACATAGCCCGGGTACGGATCGGCGACCCGGTCGGGGTCGCGCACGATGGTCCCTGTGCCGGTGCGCGTCGGGTTGGTGCCGGTGTACGAGAGGTAGGCCGATTCCCGGCGCGGAGTGCCGACAGCCGCGTACAGATCTCCGTTGTACTGGACGATGTCGGAGTAGAGCTGGCTGCCGGCCGTCGTGGAGTACACGGTGTCGCGCTGCCAGACCGGGTAGGAGGGGGAAGCGAAGGCAGCCTCGTCCAGGTCGTGCAGCTCGTTGTAGCCGACGGATACGTCCGCGTCCCAGCCGGTAATCGCCTTGATGAGAGCGGCAGTTGAGTCCGTGCTGCCACGGTCGCGCTGAATGAGCGCTGCGTCGCGCACATAAGTGCGCCGAAGCTCAGGCAGAGTGGGCAGGCGGTCTGCAATCCCCATCTGCTGTGCCAGCAGAGTGATTTGACGATCCGTGCAGCGCAACACGTCATTGAGACGCAGAAGTTGATCGTTCTCGCACTTCATGACGTCGAAGAAGTAGCCGAACAAAGAGCAGAAGCGCCAGAGCTGCTCGTTGACAGGAATGCTCGACGCCGTTGATTCGACCATCTCGACCTTGTACGGCCGGGGGATGTTGTCGTACAGGAGAACGCTGTTCTGGAAGTCGCGCACGGCCAGCCCGACGCCACCGCCGCAGCGCATCCACTGCTCGGTGATGGACGACAGACTCCAGTAGGTCGGGCTCACATCCGGGGCCGCGCTGGGACCGGCCTGAATCGCGGTGTAAATGCTGGAGTTGTAGGAGACCACGTCCCCCGGGTAATAGGTGACGGTCGAATCCCAGGTGTCCGGCGCCGTGGAAACGTAGACGCCGTAGTAGTAGACCTGTCCGGCAACCACGGTGTCATCGAGGAACGTGTTGACGTCGGAGCCGGCGGGAGTCTCCAGAATGACCCAGCCGTCGTCCTCGGTGTCCGGGATTCCGTAGCTGTTGCGGACCAGGCGGAGCTTGGTCCACGCTTTCACGCCGGCAAGTGCCTGGGAGGCCGCAGCCTGGATCGGAGTGTCCCAGGTGACCTCAAGCGCGCTGTAACCCCGCTGCTCCACAGCGACGTTGGACTCAAAGGCGACGAAAAGAGGAGCGCCATAGAGGGTCTTGGCGTAAATGTCGAGTTCGTAGACACCCATGAGCTACCTCACGTCGAGCGAACGAAAGACAGCGAAATCGAGCAGTTGGCGTCCACGGTCTTGTCGACGGCGCCGTGCTGGCTCACCTGCACCTGCATCGGTACACCCGAGTTCCAACGCCCCTGCCACGCCAGGTTGATGCGGTGGCGAATCCACGTCTGCGTTTCCACCATGGAGTCCTGGCCCGCGACTTCGTCGTTTCCGCGCATGAGTCGGACATGGAAGAAATGCAGATCGTTTGCTTTCCGGACGGTGGAGTCGGCCCAGATGTTGACGGTGACGTCCCAGAACCCCGTCTGGGTCGGGTAGATGCTGCTGCCGCCGTGGTACATCTTGTTCGGGTCGTAATCGGCCGCACCCCACCGCATGGGCGTCCAGGCACCTTCCCCGGTGGGCACCTTGATGCCCGGTGCGCGGATCACAGCGGCCGGGGGCGGTGCCGGCTTCTGCCCCGACTGGCCGGCCAGGAGCGAGGTCATCAGCGTCAGCCAAGTCGTCTGCTGCTGCATGTACTTGATGCGGTCGCCGATGGATGTATAAGTCTTGGGTGCCCCGAAATTGGAGACGGGCGGCGGAGTCTTCACCGTCATCGTGCCGACCTTGGGCGGCCACGACGTATTGCCCGGGGGCCACCAGCCGCCCCACACATGCGGATTGACGCCAACGGTCTTCTCGATGGCGCCCAACTCGTTCTGGATGTCGTTGACATGAGCGGCCCAGATCGTGTCGACCTGGTCAACCTTCGGGGTCCACGACTTGACCGACAGCGGATACACGGCAGGCATAGCTTGGCTCCTATACTCCGCCGCTGGCGGTGACGACCATATTTCCCACGATGGGAATTTCGTTGTCGCGGCTGACCACGTCTGCGGTGCCGCTCTGCGGAAGGTCCGCGCGGGCCATGAGCTGAATGACGACCCAATCGACGCCGGCGACTTCCTGAATGGCCTTGTAAAGGTGCGACAGGGAAATCCGGGAAGAGAGCGTTGTTTCCGGCGGCGTGAACACTTCTTGAATGGCCTGCTGGACGGCGAGCTTGACGGTGTCGCGGCGATAACGCGGCAGGACGGAAAGCAGGACCGGGAGCGTCGAGGAGCCGATGTTCACCGGGATCAGGGAGCCGTTCACCACGTTGACGACGACGCCGGACAGGGCCCGTTCCTGCACGTACTGGGCGACGGCGTCGCGCTGCCCCTCCGAGGGGAGGATGTTGTTCGGGCCGATGATGTAGATCGTGACGGCCGAGCTGGAGCGGACGACGGCGCGGGCATCCGCGACGCCGGCGACGGCCAGGGCGAGGTCCGCATAGTCCTGGGCGGAAACCGCTCGTCCCTGGGTGCGGAAGAGTCTCGGCGCGTTTGCCCGCACCTGGTCGATCGGCTCCTCGTCAGCGCCTCCAGCCATCGGCGCCGACCCGGAGACCACGACCCCGGGCAGGGCGCCGGCCAGGTCGGTGATGCTGCCCTGCGGGATGTTGCCGAAGGCCCCGCCGCCGGTGCGGTAGGCGGCCGTCAGCTTGATGCCGGCGGGGGGCATCGCCCCGTTGGTGCCGTCGCCGAAGGTGACCCGGGTGACGCCCTGGTCGTCGGTCTCGGCGGTGAAGACGAGGTCACTGTCGCGGACCAGGAGGAAGTCGCGCACGCGGGTCCACTCGGTGCCGCCCACCCCGTCGTCGAGGAAGACCCGCACGGTGTCCAGAAGGACCGGAGACTGCGCGAGCGCGAAGACCTGGCTCTTGGTGCCGTCCGACGTGCCGATGTCCTCGACCCGAACCGTGGAGCCCGGGTCGCCCGACGTCGAGGGATAGAGCACCAGACTCCGCTCGCCCTGGGTGACACCCTCGACGGCCAGGCCGACGACCTGCGGCACAGGAGTGGTGTAGGCCGGCACGACGACGGGGGCCGACAGCTCATAGGTGAGCGGCCGGTCCAGGCTCGGGATGTACTCCGTGATGACCTGGGTTCCGGCCTCCAGCGTGACCGGGGACACCAGTCCAGGCGCGGGAGAGAACGCCACCTGGCCACTGGCCGGGATTGCCGGGTGGGGCTGGTAGCCGAGCTGCTGCGCGATGGCGACGACGGAGGACCGCTGGGTCGCCGTGGCCAGGAAAGACTCGTCCGCGATGCGGTCCTGGTAGAAGCTGATGATGTCGCCCAGGTAGGCGAAGAGTTCCACCATGACCACGCCGAAATCGGCGGGGCTCCGCGATGTCCATTCGGGCAGAATCTGCGTCGCGTACTGGAGCAGAGAGTCGCGATACCCCGTGAAATCACGCGAGGTGTAGTCGATCTGCGCAACGGCCCCGCTGTCGACTGCCACGGCACACACTTCCCTTCCGGTACCTCCAGCGGAACCGAGTGGGAAATGAGTGCTGGGCCAATATGTGGATTCTACGGAGCCGGGCCGGGGCCCCGATAATTACTCCGGGGTGGAAATCACGGTGCCGCCGACCAGGACGCCGACATTGCGCGTGTTGTCCAGCTCCGCGCCGGGGACGTCGGCCCGGCTCACCTGGACGTTGACGTTGACGGCGCCCAGGGCCTCGTTCACGTCGGCGACGATGGCGGAGACCACGGCCGACGGCTCGAACTGCGCGACGGCGTCCAGGACCGCGCGCTGGAGCTGGTCGTTGGCCACCTCCGAATTGATCGCGAAGAGGGAGGCCGAGGTCGGCACACCGTAGGTGGCGCGCATGACGCGCTCGCCGGGCAGCGTGCCCACCAGGGAGTGCACCCGGTCCAGGAGCTGCTCGCGCTCGTCGGTGGTGGCCGAGACGCCGCCGGAGTGGTCGATGGCGAACGGGGTGCGCATCGCGGTGGAAACGGCCTGGTCGCTCAGGGTGCGCGGCTGGGTGATGCCCGGGAGGACGTCGTCGGTGCCGTCGTCCAGGGGGACCAGGGCGCAGGCTCGGCGGATGGCGTCGCCGTAGGCGAAGAACGCAGGCAGGCGGTTCTCCGGCGCGGCGATGGCGGTCGAGGACAAGTCGCCGCTGGCGTAGAGGGACTTGCGCAGGGAGTAGGAGAGGTCGAGCTGCACGCCGGCGCGGGGCTTGTTGCGGTTGCAGATGTTCTGGGGCGCCTCACCCTCGAAGCTCACCGGTGCGCGGTCGGTGGCGAAGCCGGCGTCGTTGAGTTCCTGGACGATCAGGGAGGCCAGGACCGTGTCGGCGCCGCTGATGTAGGTGACCTGTTCGGCCTCGCGCTGGTCGCCCACGCCGTGCCAGACCACGGTCCTGCTGGAGTTGGCCGCGTTCACGACGCAGAACGGTTCGTCGAACACGGTCGACGGCAGAGCGAGGCTGTCGGCGGTGAGGTCGTTCAGGGCCTCGAAGGAGTACCAAGCCCCCGTGTCCCCGGCCGCGTACGCGGCGAGCTGGGACGTGGGCGGCTCGATGCCGCCGCCGTGGATCGCGGCGTGCAGCAAGTAGGTGCCCGAGCCGTAGCGGTTCTTGATGTCGTAGTCGATGCCGAGGGTCCTGTCGGCGGACAGGTAGCGGAAATTCTGGTAGGCCATGGGGCTCTCCTCTCACGCGGCTCGGACGCGGACTCCGGCCAGGGACGCCTCGTACGGACTGCTCTGCCCGTCGGGATAGAGCATTTTGAGGTCGCCGTTCGGCTCGATGGTGACCCGGGCGATAGGCGCGCTGAACGGCCCCACTGGCGTCACCTGAATCCATTTGTTGTCCATGCTCGCTGTGTTCGCCGCGTTGTCGGTGCGGTACATCGCGACAGCCGTGTACGTGTGCCCGGGGGTCAGGCCGGTCACCGTGAATGCCATGGCCACCGTGCCGTTGTTCGGAGACTGGAGTTCGGCCGAGCGGTTGTCGTCGGGGCCGGTGACGACCGTGGAGCCATCCTTGACCTGGACGCCCATCAGGCCCCGCCCGTCGGCAGTGTCGTTCTGGCAGAACATCCCGAAGTTGATCACCACCTGGCCACTGCCCGGGGCGACGAAGCCCACGGTCGGACCGTTGGCGTCGGTGACGAACGACGTCGAAGATGTGGTGGAGGTGACGCGGTACTCGCCCATGACCGTCTTCGCGGTGAAGGAGGAGCGGTAGTAGGTGCCGACTGGCTGCAAGACGCGATGGAGGGGGACCAGGCCCTGCGGCATGGTCGAGAACTTCGTCGTCACGCCCAGGGAGACGGTCGCCGGCTGTACCGACCCGGCCAGCTCGATCACTCCGTCTGCCCCAAGTCGGGCCATCGGCGGCCCCATCGTGGCCTCCGACCAGCCGCTCTCCAGGGACAGCGGAATCCACCCCTGCACTCCTGTGCGGACCTTGGGCCAGAAGACAGGGAAGTTCCGGTCGCCGCCGTCGAAGCTGACGTAGACCTGGTCTCCGGGGAGCGTGGCGCCCAGTGCGACCGGCTCGGCCCAGCCGCTGACGGCTGTGCCCATGATCTGTGGGATACGCAGCCGGGCCCGGCCCCGGTTCTGCGGGTCCTGGGCGGAGACCACGATGCCGCTGTAGGTGCCGAACAGGGGAGTCATGACAGACCTCCGGTGTACGCGGCCCGCCAGCGGCCGTTGACGAGCACGGTGGGGGCCGTGTTCACCGGCGGCTGCTGCACCTTCAGGTCCAGCTTTCTGGCGTCGTTCCGGCCGAGCACGAGGGTTGTCGTGTACTCCGTCTTCTGCGGGTACAGCAGGTTCACATCGACCTTGTGGACAGCGGAACGCACCATCCACAGACCCAGGTTGTTCTCCCCGATCGCCGTGCCCTGGAGGTCGACGAGGGAGCCTGGCCGCAGCCGGGGATCACCGTTGGTGACGGCGCGGGCCTCGACCCACAGCCAGTCCGACTCGGCGGCCAGCAGACGTCCCGCCTGGTTGTAGGAGGCGGCCGGCCGATCGCCGTACTGCCGGTCCAGGACGGCGGCCACCTGCTGGCCGTGCAGTGTGGTCCGGGTCTGGGAGTAGGTGGCCGGAGTCAGGACGGACGAGGTGCGGTTGTAGGCCACTGCCTGGTAACGGGCACGGACCCCGCCTGCCGGATCGGTGTCGCCCAGGACGGCGGAGAACTCCCGGATGGAGTCGATGGCACCGGGAGTCTTCGTCATCCGGAAGGTGGGCACGCTGCCGTCGGCGGCCGGCATGACCGTCTCGCGGTCGACGAACCACAGCACCGTGCCGTCCACGTAGACGCGGTAGCCGACCTGATCTGAGACATCGCTGAGGAACTGCCAGTCGGAGAGACTCTGCATCTGCTGCGCAAGGACGACGCCGGAGGGATCGACGCGCGGCTGGAGGTTGTACTCGCCGGCCACTGTCCGGGCAATGGCGCTCGCGCTCGTGTCGCGCCAGGTCCGGTTGCGGCGCGTCTGCATCAGCATGCTGGTGCCGGTGAGCGTGTACACCACGGGGATCTGCACCGCGTGCCCGTAGCGAGGGTCGGTCTCCGAAGCGAGCACGCGGGACGAGGCCACGTAGCCGTACCAGTCCATGCTGTCGTCCGCCCACCACCCGAACTTCAAGTGGACCGGTGTGTTCTCGGCCCACACCGACCCGGCCGGGGTGCGCCACTGCTGCGACGGCATCGCGGGGTTGTAGGTGTGCATGACGGTCAGCTCGGCGACCTGGTGCGCCTGCTCGGCCTGGTACAGCGCGAAGCGCGATACCCACGCGCCGCGCTCTAGGTCCGGCCGCGCGGCCGTCAGGTGGGGCCGGTAGGTGTTACGCCACGCCACGGGGCACCATGATCTGAAGCCCGGCCGGCGGCTGCGTCCAGTCCAGCACTTGCGGGTTGGCCTCCGCGTACATCCACCAGCTCGACTCCGAGCCGTAGTACTGGGCGGCCACTGCGTCGACCCGTTCGTTTGCCCGCCACCGGTAGTCGGAGACCCGCAGCGACTGGTCGACGGGCGCCCGCTGCATGACCGCGAGCTGGAGCTGGCCGTGGCGGTCGGGGACGAGGGCTGTCGCATTGCGCTGGTATCGCGAGGTCCGGGATATGGCCACTGCTTCTCCTCACACCCACCCGTAGGACGACATGAGCGTCATGCTGATATCGACGGCGCACCGTACCGGCGTCATACGCTGCGAGAAATGTGTGTAGGTAATTCCGACGTTGTTGATGTACCCGAAGTACTCCATGCGGGATAGCGACGGCAGCTTGTCCTTGAAGGAAGTCCGGGCCTGTCCGAAGCGACACCACAGGGGGCTCATCTGCATGATGCCGAGAACGTTCCCCGAGGTGGATTTGTCGTCGCTGTCCGTGGACTGTGCCTCCTGCGTCGTGTTGATGCCGACCAGGTTGTAAAGGACGTGGATATCGGCCATGACGCCGTAGGTGCCCTCGACGGTGTCGAATTTCGAGGGGTCCGACATCTCGTAGGTACGGTCGAAAAGCAGGGCGAAGGAAAGGGTGCCGCCGGCTGCGACCAGCGGGACTCCGTCGTCCAGGTCCGAGCGGGTGTACGGCGGCATGACCTGATTCGCCGCGTCGGTGCTGTGGTTCACGCTGACCTGCGACGGGTTGTACAGGAAATTCAGCATGTAGAAACGATTTTCCTTGGCCTTGCTGTCCTTCGGGAACGCGGACACCATGTACCCGCGCATGAGCCCGAAGCTGCTGCCCTTCTCCCCGGGGAGGTAGGAAGGGATGCTTTGGATGCGGGGGTCGAAGCTGTTGTCGTAGATCCCCTTGGCGGGCCGCGTGACCGGGCCGTCGTTCTTCTTGTCCGCCATCACCAGCCCCCCATCAGGGACTTGATCCGGTCGTCTGCGGCCACGGAGGTGACGAACGACGACGCGGCCGACTTGGCGCCCTCGGCAGTCGCAGACGGCATCTGCACGACCACCGACCCCGCACCGAACGAGAGGGTCACCGACCCGGTGCCGCCGGTGCCGGAGCCCTGCCCGGGGCTCGGGTTCAGGCCCTGGTTGAGCAGGGCCTGGCGCACGGTGTGCGCACTGTTGCGGTCCAGGACCATCTCGCCGCCGTGGAGCTTCGCGTCCAGGCCCTCGCCGGGTCCGCCGGGCACCTCCCACGCGCCGTCCGCGTACCAGTGCGGCGACTTGGAATTCCAGAAGGACCAGGCCCTGGACGGGGTTCCGTAGCGGCCCTTGATGTACTTCAGGCCCCAAGCGATTTGTTTTTCAGGGGAGTTGCGCCAGGCGGAGGTCGCGGTCTCTTTGTGGATATTCGACATTGCTTGAGGAATGCCGTAGGCATCGGAGTTCGGGTTGTCCGCCCAGTGCCGCCAGCCGGATTCACCCATCCACAGCTTGTAGAGCGAGGTCCAGTTGCTGCCGGTCCAGCCGTAGGCAGCGGCCATCTTTTTGCCCAGCGCCACGTTCTTCTGGACGTTGTGCGGTGCGTCCTTGCCCGCGTCGCTGTCGCCGCTGTCGGCTTCCTCGTTCTGCGAGGCGCTCGGGGTGCGGCTAACGGCCTGGGCACTGCCTCCCCCGCCGCCGGAGAGGGCGGCGGCCAGGGCGTCGACCTCCTCGACGGACCCGTAGGCGCCCGTGGCGCTGGCACCGCCGCCAGACTGGCTGGAGGTGGGGTCCTCTTCCTTCCCGGAGAGGCTGGCCGTGGCCTCCATGCCGCCGGCCATGATCCGCTTGGCCCGCTTGAACTTGGAGTACATCGGGCCCTCGACCACCCCCTTGCCGGGGTTGGCGGCCTCGATGACCTTGCCGCCGCCGGCGTACATGCCGACGTGGCTCAAGTCCTTGTAGAAGACCAGGTCACCGGGCTTGACCTTGTCGATAGGGACCTCGACGCCCTTTTTGATCTGGTCGTAGGTGACACGCGGCAGGGAGACCCCGGCCTTCTTGTACGCGGCCTGCATGAGGCTGGAGCAGTCCCAGGCGTCGGGGCCGGTGGCGCCCAGAATGTAGCGGTCACCGACCTGCGCCCGCGCGAAGTTGATCGCGCTGGCGATGCCTCCGCTGGCGGAGCCGGCCCCGTCGCTCTTCTTGGCGCCCGAGCCGCCCTGCTTCGATTCCGGTGTGCCCGAGTCGCCGCCGAAGAGGCCGGTTATCCCCTTCCAGGCCGACTTCGCCCAGGACGACTGGTCGGTGCCCTCCCCCGAGTCGCCGAAGAGGATGTTCGGTCCGGAGTTCCAGCCGTTCTTGAAGCCCGCGCCCAGGCTGCCCCAGAAGCCGCCGCCCTTGGCACCGCCGGCCACCTTGCCTATCGCGTCGGCGAACGGTTCGAGCGTCTTCTGGAGCAGCGTCTTGATGTCCGCGAGGGTGTCGGCGCTGGCGCGCGCCGCGTCCAGGTACGACGCGGAGGCCGGCAGGTGGCCCTCACGGCTGACGCCCTGGAGAAAGCGCTGTGAATCCTGGTAGGACTTGCCGACGCTGTCGGAGTACTTCTGAATCTCCTTGCGCGCGCTTTCGCCCTCGTCGTCGTGGCGGCCGGCATTCTCGATGAGCTTGAGGGACCGCTTCTCCGACAGCCCCTTCAGGCCCTCCTTCTCGGGGTTCATCAGGTCGCGAAGGAGTTCCGTCTGATTCCGCATCGCTTCCAGCGACTGGCCCGAAACCCCCGCTGCCTTACCCCAGTTGGCGAGCGACATGGACAGGGACCCGCCCTGGGCGAGCTGCGCGTGCAGGGCCGAACTGCTCAGGTTCTTGAAGTCGCCGCCGTTGACCCTTTGCGCGAGTGACAGCGCCATGGCGCCCGAGGAGTTCTGCGCCCCGCCGGCGAATCGTGTCGGGGACAGGCCGAACATCTGGCTCGCGTAAAACGCCTGCCCGGTGCCGAGTTCCTGCTGCATCTGGGCGGCGCCCTGAATGCCGAGACCGGGCGTGATGTACGCGGCCCCGCTCGCGCGCCGCGACTGCACCGCGTACTGGTTGTACGGGTTCTGGTTGAGGATGTCGGTCTGGCCGCCCATCGTGTCCTCGACCGAGGTGCCCCACAGGATCGACCCGTAGCGCTTCATCTCGTTGCCGAAGCTGCGGGCGCGCTGGCCGGAGGTGCTGCCGTCGAAGTAGGGGCGTTGCAGCGACATGCGCCGCTCGAATTGGCCGAGCTGCTCTTCGAAGCCGCCGCTGTAGTAGGACTTCGCCGCTCCGACCACGGAGCCGGTGACCTGGCCGGCGAACGCGATGCGGTTCATCGTGGTCTGCTGCGAGGACTGACGGCGCAGCCGGTCCATGTCGGCGTTCATCTGCGTCATGGCGCCGGTGAACTGGTTGTCGCGCAGCGCCATGGTGCTGCGGGTGTTGCGCTGGTTGTTGGCGAAGTTGATGGCGTGCTCGTCGAGGCGGTCCTGGGCCTCCTGGCGCTGCCAGGCCGGCAGCGCCATGTTGTTCATCGTGCGAGTGCCTGCGCGGAGCTGGCGGTCCCACTGGAGCTGCTGGCGCTCCAGGTCGTCTTGCATCCGCTGTCGGGCAACGTTGTGCGACGCCTGGGCCTGAACGTACTGCTGTTGCAGCCGGCCGAGTTGCTGGCCCTGACGGTTCTGGCCGCCCATGGGGCCAAACGCGCTCATGCCCATGGTTCCCAGGCCGGCAGAGCTGGCGAAGCGGTTCGTGAACGCTGTGAAGGCCCGTGTCAGGGCGTCGAGTTGGTGGCCCAGATTGTTACTGCCGAAAAGCTGGCCGCCGCCAGGGTTGGGGGGCGGATTTGACGGCGGGGGCGGTGTGGCCATCTACGCCCTCCTTTCTACGTCCCAGGCGGCTCGGCGAATCCAGTGGCGCCGCTCGCGAATGGACATGTGCTTCAGTTCCGACAGAGCCCAGAACGGGTGGACCTGTGCGAGGAGTTCGATCTCGTGGAATGCCCGGGGGTAGTCACATTCCGCGAAACAGGACGGCCAGGTTGATCGGCAGCTCGACCTCCTTTCCGCACGTTTCGTGCGTGAAGGAGAAGTCGTTGTAGCGGGGGCCCGGCTGGGTGTCGGTGAGGAATTGCAGGACGGTCTTGCGTGAGGCCATTCCGAGGCTGGTCGCCGGCGGGCGCCTGGTCTCCGACCCGTCCGCGTGCCGGATGCGCAGGACGCAGCGGCTGAGGATCTCGCTGTCCTTCTTCGCGACGTTGTCGCTCTTGATGGCCATGACGGCGGCCTGGTCCTCGCCGGTGGGCAGGCGCACGATCGCCGTGTCCCCGGTGCGCAGCGGGACTTCGAACTCGGTCTGCTCGGGGTCGTCGAGGTGGGTGAAGGGGATGGCGCCGAGCGGCACGGTGAGGTCGACGAGTTCTTCGCAGCGCGGGCAGGGGAGTTCCTCGAATTCGAGGTCGTCTCCGAACGTCGCGCGGCGGATGGCCATGACGAGGTACTCGCGGTCGCCGATGAGGAGTTCACCGGCGAGCTTGCGGTCCATGACTTCGTTGCCGACCGTGCGGACGCCGCGCAGCAGCAGGGTTTCGAAGACCCGGAAGGCGTTGGTTCCGGCGGCGGCCAGGGCCTCTTCGTCGGCGCCGGTCAGTTCCTTGACTTCGGCCTCGCGGTACCAGACGCCTTCCCGGCAGATCCCGCGTTCCAGGGTGAGGAAGTTCTCCCCGGGGCCGTGGATTTCGGGTTCGCCGGAGTTGCGGTCTTCCTTGAGGAGCGCCTGGGTGGCGGCAGTGGCTTCCTCGGGATTGTCCAAGCCCTTGATGGCCTGGTCGCCGAAACTGTTGAAGTCGGGGAGCACCACGGGTTCAGTCATGATCGTTTCGTCCTTTGAATGGGGTCGGGATTACGGCAGGGAAATACCGCTGCCGGGCCCGTACTTACTGGCGATCTTGAAATCCCAGCCTTCGTGCGCGAGCGTGATCTGCTGGAGTTCGACCCCGTTTGCCCCGCTGTCGAGATCGCCAAAGGCAATACTGGTGGGCCAGCAGTTGTAGACGCGCCATCCCGCCTTATAGGTGACGCTCGACGTGGTCACCGGGTGGTCGAGGAGGAAGATGTCCATCGTGGCGCGGAAATTGTAGGAACCGTCATTTCCGCCGGTGCCCTGCATGACCATGAAGAGCTGCTTGAGCCAGGCGTAGATGTCGGAGTCGCCACAGATGAGTCCGCGCGAGAGCGTGATGGGTGCGAAGTCGCTCTGACCAGGCATTTTCTGCGTTGTCGTGTTCATGCCGCCCTGCCTGTAGACCACCACATCGGTAGTGATCGACAGGCCGCTCACGGACATGAAACCGAGCTGGTTCGTGCGCTTGCTGGAGTCCAGCGTGGAATTCGCCAGGTGAATCATCACCTGAAACTTGAAATTCCTCAGGGGGTCAGTCTGGAGTTGCGCGAGGCTCGGCTTCTGTGTGGTGGTCGTGGCTCCCACGGGTCACCTCTCATTCCCGGTCAGTAGGCCGCCGAAAATGAGTGGGAATGAGAGGCGGTACGGCTGTGGTGTGTCGGTCAGACGCTGGATTCGACAGACGACGTGGCGTTGGAGAGGCCGCCCTGGTACTGGGAGATCTCGATGACGATGAATTCGGCCGGGCTCGCGAGCGCGACACCGACAGAGATGTGGATTTCGCCGTTGGCGATGGTCTGCGCGGTGTTGTTGGTCTCGTCGCAGATCACGAAGAACGCCTGGTCGGGAATGCTCGACTGGAGCTGGTCGGCCTGCGTCAGAGTGAGGAGCTGCTGGGTGACGAGCGCGTTGAGCGTCTGCCACAGTTCCGGCCCGTTGGGCTCGAAGATCGCGAAGCGGGTCGCGTTCTCCAGCAGGTTCTCCAGGTAGGTGAGCATCCGGCGCACGGAGATGTACCGGTCCGGCATGCCCTGCCGGAGCGTGCGCGCGCCCATGATGCAGAACCCGGACTGCGGAACCGGGCGGATCACGTTGCCGCCGATCTGGTTGAGCGCGTCGAGCTGGTCGAGCGTGAAGTTCTGCTCGACTCCCACCGCGCCCACCAGGCCGTAGGCGGTGCCGGCCGGGGAACGGTTGGGGCCCACGGCCGCGTCCGCCTGCGCGAACTGGCCCATCACCGCTCCGCCGGGAGGGAGCAGCCGCGTCGAGGAGAGCGAGGCTCCGGCGGGGTCGGCCACCTGGACCCACGGGCCGTAGAACGCGGCGTACGAGGACTGGGGGGCGTAACCTCCGATGGTCTCCGCGTACTTGTTCGCGGCGGTCCCGGAGTCGATCGGGGCGGGCTGGCGCGGCGCGTCGAGCACGAGGAAGGCGGCACCGCGCTGCTCGACCCAGGACAGCACGGAGTTGACCTGAGACTGCGGCGGGATGTGGTCCGTCATGCCGGTGTTCCCGCACAAGTTGAGCAGGAGGACGTCGCTGATGCTGCCGAACTGGTTGGCGAGCTGCTCGGCGAGGTTCACGGCCAGGACGCCGTCGGCACCGTTCTCCAGCGGGGCGTCCGCGACGTACTCCGGCTGCCAGCTCGTGTCCGGCGTCGGGCTCGTGCCGGGCGTCGAGGAGGTCGGGGGGAGCATGTTCTGGACGGTGATGTACGTGGAACCGCCGGTGCTGGAGTTGATCAGGCCCACCACGTAGCGGGGGTCGCCCGGGTGGAGGGAGACGTCCTGCCAGGTCTCCACGAGGGAGGACTGGGCGGTGGAGCCGTACTTCACGAAGACGTGGAAGCGCCCGCTGGTCCAGGACGGCGTCGTGGTGACGAAGACCTTGTTGCCGTAGGCGCCCCGGCCGCGTGCGGTGAACTGGAGGGCGTCGACCGAGGTGTAGCCGGCGGCCGTGTTGAAGGTGGCCGCGCTGGTCATGGGGTCGCCGGCCGTCGCGCCCTTGAACGGCGTGATCTGGACGGAGTAGGTGGTGTCCGGCGCGAGGTCGGTGAACGCGGCCGTCGGCTTGCCGGTGTCGGGCTGGGCGACCCAGATCTCCTTGGCGAAGGAACCCTCGTCGGGGCGGGTGATCACGACCTGGTAGGCGTCGACCGAGGAGGCGGGGGTGATGGGGTCCCACTCGATCTGGAACGCGCCCTGTTCGGGGTTGGCCGTGATCGGGGCGACGGGGGCGGACAGGGTCACGTTGGTGACCTTGCTGGACGGCTTGGTGCCCGTGCCGCTGGGCGCGGTGCCATCAGGGGTGTCGACGATGTTCTCCGCCGGAGCCAGGGGGCGGTTCTTCACGATCAGGCGCGCGGCGGCGGAGTCCGTGGGCGTGGCCCGCAGAATCCATGCCTGCTGCCCGCCGTTCGCGAAGTACGAGTACACCTGGAATGGGAGGTAGTTGAGGCCGTTGCCGAAGCCGCCGTAGAGGCTGACGAACTGCTCCCACGACGTGACCTTCACCGGGTTCGAGGGGCCGGCGTCGTGGGTGCCGACGAAGGTGGCGACGGCGAGTCCGGGCGGGGATATGGGCTGCGGAAGCGGGTTGAGCGACTCGGTGATGTACACACCCGGGCGCTTGTAGGCGAATGTCGTGGGGGTCGTCATCGGGGCATCAGCTCCCAGGGGGTGCGGGCGAGACGGTGAGCGTCAGGGCGGCCGAGGCGACCTGGGGCACGAGGTCGGAGTCGCGGGCGCAGACCTGGAACGCGGCCGGCGAACTCGTGGGTGCCGTGGGCGTGCCGAAGACGGCGCCGGTGTGGGACAGGGCCAGGCCGGCGGGGAGGCGGGAGCCCTCGGGGAGCGACCAGCGCACCTCGCCGTGGCCTCCGGTGCTGTTCAGCACCGAGCGGTAGGGCTGTTCGACGGTCGCGGCCGGCAGGGTCGTGGGGGTGATCGACAGCGGGGTCTTGGTGACCTCGTACGTGGGGGCCAGGGGCTGGACGGTGCCCTCGTCCCATGCCTGCTTGTCGAGGAAGTCGATGAGGACGCGCTGGACGGGCGTGAGGTCGCGGATCTCCTCGGGGAAGATTTCGCTGGAGACGCGGATGGCCCAGGTCGCGCAGAAGAGCCGCTTTCCGACCTCGTCCCTGGATTCCGTGTAGTCGGGGCCGCCGAGCAGGTCGAGACGCCGTACGGTGCCGTCCTCGCCGACGGGGAGGTAGCCGAACCGCTGGGGAAGGACGTCGAACTGCATCATGGAGCCGGTCAGCTCGATGATGTGCAATTCCTTCCGGGCGTAGACGTCGATCTGGTAGTCCACGTTCAGCGGAATTGGCATCTGGGACATGTACGGCGACTGGGCCGGGTCCGTCATATCGGCCCAGGGCTCGTAGCCTTCGGGGGCGTAGTGCAGATTGACTACACCTCTGCTTTCCCTTTCGGGATCGCGCGAGATCCGGGTGTGCGATATCAGAGCCATCGGGTACGTGGCGTCGGCCAGTTCGTACTCGGGGTTCTTATACCGGACGGTGACTTTGCGGCCCATACCGGAGGTCGAGTCATGCACAACCAGGCCCTGGAACTTTGCCTTCAGGGCCTTGTCTTCGTTCAGAAGAAAGGGCACGGAACTCTCCGGTATGGGCGCATGTGGATCGCCCCACCAGAATGCTTCCGGCTATTTGAGACCGGTTAATTTCGGGCACTGCTCGTGCAGGTCAGAAGATGCCGGTGATCTTCAGGATGACGATCACGAGGAGAATGACCAGTGCCACTCCGACGATCTGTCCCACGGTCATGGCGGCTACTGCTTTCCGTGCTTGCCGTGGCCGCGCTGCTGGTGCTCTTGGTGGCCGCGCCCCTGGTGGCCGTGGTCCGGCTTGTCCTCGCCGTCCTCCGGGGTGGCGAAGGCGCCGCCTTCTGCGTAGTGGTAGCCGGCGGCGAGCGCGTCGGCCTCCAGCATGATCTTCTGCCCCTCCAGGACGATCTCCTGCGACGGGTCGTCGAGTTCGAAAGGACCGTCCTTGATGTACTTGTCGTACTCGTAGATGCTGACCATCACGTAGCGCGCCATGAGATCTCCTCCTGGGGAAATGCGGGCGGCAGTCCAGGATTTGAGCGTGGCACGTGATTTATACGCAGGAATAATTCAGAACCAGGCTGTCCCGGACCACGTTTTCACCGGCTTCGTGACCCAGGCTGTCCCGGACCACACCTTGACCGGCTTCTGCGTCCAGGCGCTGCCTGTCCACACCTTGGGGATAGTGGTGAGAACCGAGTTCACGTTGTCGACCTCGGCCGGAGTCGTGGTACTGCCCGTGTCGGCATACGCCTCGAAATTGGTGCGCAACGTGCCGAACTTCAGCCACTGCGGAGTGGCCATACTCCGGCGGACGGTCCAGGTCGAGGCGTTGGGACTGGTCTCCCAGTAAAAGGTCCCGGCGGTTTCGCGGAACCTCCACCAACGGTGGGCGACCGGGTCGAAAGCCAGGGTGGTCGGTGTCGCGTCGAAGTAGCCGACGCAGTTCTCGAACGTCAGGTTGCCGGTGGCCAGGGTGTATTTCGTCCGGGCGAAGGTGCCGTCGTCGGCCGGGCCGAGCACGATCGCGGAGAAGTTGGTGCCGGTACCGCCGGTGGGAAGGTTCACGACCTCGAAGGAGTGGGTCGAGTTCGCGATCTCGTAGCCGACGTCGGTGGCCATGAGCCCGGGGTACTGGTCGTTGGCGGGGACGGCGGCGCGCTTCCAGGTCGGGTTCCAGAAGGTGCCGCCCCAGTACACGAAGCGGCTGCCGATGCCCGTGCTGAACTTGTCGACGATCTCGGCGGTGGGGGCGTTGAACAGCCCGTCTCCCGTGGAGAGTTCCACCCAGCCGGGGTCCGTGGTGACGGTCGTCGCTCCGTTGGCCAGGTCGGTGGTGCCGGTGGCGCCGTAGTAGAGGGTGCCGGTGTAGGAGGTGGCGCTGGCGTTCTGCGCCTGGTAGCCGACCTCGATGACGAGGCGGTCCCCGGCCTGCACCGCGACGGAGGTGACGGCCTGGTTGGTCACCGTTCCTCCGGCCGCTGTCGCGGGCCAGGTGGTGGCGCCGGTGTAGTTCGTCAGGAGGGTGCCGCGCACGGTGTCGCTGTCGCCGACCGTCACGAAGGCGTGGATGCGTACGACCATGGCGGCGGCCGTCGCCGAGGCCAGACGCCCCAGCACCCAGGAGACGGTGCCCGAGAGCGTGCCGGCCGCGCGGGCGGGAGCACTGATCCACCGGCCGAGCAGGACGTTCGTCGTGGTGGCCGAGGTCTCGGCCTTCGCCGTGGTCGTCGAGGCGCCGGCGGGCTGGCGCCCGAGCAGGCCGGTGACGGTTGACGTCCCGTCCGTCCAGGTGCCGCGTTTGGTCGCGGGCGTGTAGGGCGCGGCGGAGCTGGTCAGCCAGAAGCGAGTGGCCACAGGAGCGCCTCAGTTCGTGTCGATCCACACGTCCCCGACGGCGGGCGACGCAGGAGCGGTGACACCGACGGTGATCTTGGGGGTGGGGAGTTGGGCCTGAGGAACCTTGCCGGTGGCGTCCAGAGCGGCCACACCGTTCGCAGCGGCGATCTTGTCCGTGGTGACCACGTTCCCGCCGGTGGCCGGCACGGTCTGGGCGGCGAGCTGGCGGCCGGCCATCAGCCGATCACCGTCACGCTGAAGGTGTTGGCGGCGTAGCTCGCGGCAAGGGTGAGAGAGACGGTGTTGGCGTCGACCACGATGAACTTCCCGCCGACCAGCTCGCCCGTGCTGATCTCCCGCAAGGTCGGTTCCTTGATGTCCAGGGTGTTCAGGCCATGGGTGATGTTCAGCGGGGTGCCGGCGGTGACAGCGGGCACGTTCGCCGCGTACTTGCCGACCGTTCCCAGTGCCGTGCGGGCCCCGGCCGCTGTGGTCGCGCCGGTGCCGCCCTTGGCCACGGAGACGAGCCCGATAGTCAGGCCGGCCGCAGACTTCGCGAGGGTGGCGTCGGCCAGCTCCAGGGAGAAGGTGGTCCCCGACAGCTCGATGCCCTGACCGTCGGCCGTGTACGTCTGCCCGCCCGTGGAGAACTTCGTCCAGGTCTGGGTCCAGGCGCCGGGCGCACCGGAGGCGACGGCGGTCTGGATGTACTGGGAGCCGGCGTCGGTGCCCTCGGCCACTGCCACCATCGTGCCGTCGAGGACTTCCCCGGTGGCGTCGGCGTCCTGGCGGCGGGTGGCCGCTCCGCCCGAGGCCGAGTAGCTGTAGATGCCGTTCTGCGTGCCGGTGGTCTGCGCCGTGGCGAGGAAGGAGTCACCGGAGGCGAGCGTGACGCCACCGACGCTGGCGGGCAGTGCGGCGAGGTTGACGTTCGTCGTGGCCACGGCCCGCACGGGGTCCTTGACGCCCGCGATCCCGGCCCTGGCGTTGTCGACGTACGCCTTGGTGGCCAGGTCGCTGCCCGCCGTCGGGTCCGCGCCGTTCACGGCTCGCTGCCCGTTCAGCGACACCACGGCGGTGGGGGCCGCGAACTCGTCGAGGCGGTAGTTCTTGACCGTCGCCGCGAGGTCGCTGATGGTGCTCGCGCTCTGGGTGCCTGTGTGGTCCGCCCGGTCCAGGGGGTTCTTCCACGTGGTCAGGTTCCAGAACTTCAGGACGTGGTTGACGGAGTCGGTCCAGAGCTGGCCCTCTGCCGGGGAAGCCGGAGCGGAGGACGAGGTCTCCGGGACCAGGCCGCGCACCGGGAGCTTGTTGAGCCTCAGGGGGTCGCGGAAATCAGTTACTGCCATCGGGCACTCCTAGCTAGCTCAGAATCGCCGATCCGGTCTCCGCGAAGGCGAATTGCACGGTCACAGTGGTGGGTGAGGGGTTGGCGACCAGGCCCCCGATCTCCCGGCCGCTGGTGTCGAAGGTCCGCACGGCGGGGGCGTAGGGGAAGTCGTGGTCGATGGTCCACAGCGTGCTCGCGCTCCCTTGGGACCACGTCACCGCTCGCGGGGCCACCCGCTCTTCGAGGGCCTCCAGCTCGACGCGCTGCACCTCGCCGGCCTGGCCCTGGGCGCCGGTGGCGCCGGTGGGCCCCACCACGGGGATGTAGCGGCCGGAGTACGGCGATGCGGGCGCCAGGTCGGCCAGGTCGACGGAGGTGCCGCCGGGCCGTTCGGCGAGCATGATGTGGTACTGCCTGATCTGGGCGCCCTTGAGCTTCTCGGTGACCCGGTACGTCCAGCCGCTCGGGGACATTCCAGGGGCGTCGGTCGCGATCAGGGTCACCGCGAAACAGCCCTGGTCCTCTTTCGTGATCTCGACGACGGCCGGGGTGAGAGCGATGGTGTCGGCGTCCGGCAGCGTCAAGACCATGGGCGGCGCGAACGTCACCGTCCCCGTCAGGGGTGTGCCATCCGCTGCGACGAACCGGCCCGTCACGCGGACCGAGGGAACGCCGGCCGGCAGCGCGTAGGTACCCGCGTCAGGCGTAGGGGTCATCGACGCCGCCCTCCTGGGAAGAGTGCGCAGCATCGGGCGGCTGCACCGGATCGGGGTTGCGGCTGAAGTCGCGCAGATAGGCCGCGAAGGAGGGGTCGTTGACCAGCTCGTCGTCGCGGATCTGCTGGGCGTCGATCGTGACGATGATGTCCCGGCGCCGGATCTGGCCCCGGATGTCGACGTGCTGGACCGCGAAGAGGATGTTGTCGTACGCGATCCGGTCACGCTGATAGGCGCCGTGCCGGATGTTGACGTCGGTCAGCCCGATCTTCGCGAGCTGGTCGAACTCGCAGGTCACATGCAGCGAGTCGGCCATGTACAGGCCACTGTCACGGGGCTCGGAGTTAGCCGACTCCGCGTGATTCACATGCAGCGCAGGGAGCTGCCAGCGTCCGTAGAACTGCCGGCCGGCCCCGGTCCCCTCGTCGTAGACGGGGTGCATCTCCGACTCGCCGTACTGCCAGCGGAAGTAGGTGAAGGAGTCGCCGGTGGAGCGCTGCCACCCGCGCAGTCCCCGGTGGATGAGTGTGGTCTCGGCGTTGATGTTCCACCGGCCGCGCTTCCAGTCGAGTCGTCCGCGCACCTCCACTCACCCCCACAGGCCCGGGTAGGTGGGGGACGGCACGTTCGACTCGTCCGCGTACTCCTCGCCGTCGATCGGCGGGAGCAGCCGCTGGGGCCGCGAGGAGTCGTCGTACTCCCGCTCGGCGAAGACCGGCACGAGCCGGTTCGTGGTGCGGCTGACCCGGCGGGCGGTGAACATCTCGATCCTGCCTAGGCCGACGTTGAGCTGCTGCGCGAGCTGGTTGTAGCGGCCCTGGAGCCCGGAGGTGGCGTCCCCGATGTGCTGCATGAGCTGCCGGTAGCGCTGGGTGCGCGGGACGAAGGTGCCCTCCGCCGTGGAGATGTCGATGTCGGTCGCCGCGTCCGTCGCGAGCGTCCACAGGCAGTTGATGGCCGCGAGGTAGGCGACCAGCGGCTCCTCGATGGCCGGCAGGTTCTCCAGGGTGATGGGGTCGTGGTCGTAGCGGATGAACCCGTGCGCGTCGCGGTAGCGGGTCACCTTGCTGCGGCCGTAGGCGTGCTGCTCGACCGCGTCCCCGATGTAGGTGGCGAGGTCCGCGTCGGTGAACATCCCCTCAGCCACCCCGCGCACGATCAGGGTCTGGCCGTGGTGCAGGGGCGAGTACGCGGGGTTGACGAGGAGGATGCGGCCCTGGCCGGTGTCCAGGACGTAGTCGACGTCGGCGACCAGGTCGACGGAGGCCGGCGGGTCAGAGGTGGTGACCTTGGCACTGACCTGGGAGACGCCCGTCTCCGACAGGTCGTAGGAGGCCAGCTCGTCCGCGCCCAGGTACGTGTCGAGGAACGGTGACTGGAGGTCCCCGATCTCGGCCCGGATGCGCTTGATGATGCTGGCCTGCTCCGCCATGGTCAGCTCACCGCCAGCGTCATCGTCAGGCTGCCGGGGGCGAGTTGGAGCGCCTGGTTCTGCGAGGTGGTGATGGGCGTCGCCAGGTTCCACGCCATCAGGCACAGCCCGCTGGGCTGGCCGGCCGAGCTGGTCATGCGCGTCACCAGCGCCGCCCCGGTCACCGGCGCTGCGAGCCCGGTGGGGTCGGAGAAGGGCCCGAACTGGACGAGGTCGCTCGTCGTGGCCGACCTGGTGGCGCTCGTGGCTGCCGACCACGGGATGGGCTGGCGGGCGTAGCCGGTGCCGGCGGCCTCGATGCCGACCAGCGTGGTCATGTCCGTCTGGGCGTCGGTGACCGTCTGGGTGAGCAGCATCAGGTACGTGGCCCTCGGCAGCGGGTCGCCGCCCTGGGTCTTGGCCAGCCACTCCGCCTCCAGCACGGTGGAGCGGCCGGACAGGTGGTCAAGGGCGCTGACGGCTCCCTGCACGGCGATGAATCCGTTGTCGGCCATCAGGCGTCACCGCTCTGCTGCGCCATCAGGTCCGCGTACTCCGGGGGCTCTTCGCCCTCCGCCACCAGCTCGACGAACTGGGGCACGGGGAAGGAGAGGTGGTGCACTGTGATCCGGCCGGGGGACGGCGCGTTCAGCCACATGCACAGCACCGAGTCCTCCGGGCTGTACCCGACGCCGTAGGTGGCCGGCTCGACGACCTCCAGGACGTAGAGCTGCCGGGGGTTGTCGCGGTACTCCTCACCCGAGGGGCTGGTGTAGTGCCAGGACTTCGTCAGCATCCCGACGCCGTCGCCGTGGTCGGACAGCAGTCGGTACCAATTCCCCTTCTGAGGGGAAGAACCGGAATCCTTCAGGCTGCGCAAGGCCGCCATGAGAGGGCCACTTCCCTTCCGTCAGAGCCACTGCCACACGTAACCGAGGCGGTCCAGGTGCTGCGCCACATTCAGCGGCACCTGATAGACCTGGCCTTCCTTGAAATCGAAGTGAGTTCCCTGCCCGATCGTCACCTTTTCCAGGTCGCAAGCGATCCGGATATTGACGGTCTCCGGGGGGATTTCGACCGGGCCCTGCTCGGCAGCTTCCTCGGACACGTTCTGGAGCGTGCGGCCCTTTTCATCGAGGGCGATCGGCTCGTCCAGTCCGGCCCGCTGCTCTGCCTGGTGCATGGCAATCTCGCCCTTGCGCTTCGCCAGGTCTTCGGCGTGCTGCTCGGCGAGGATGGCCTTCTTGTTCCCGGTGTGATCCTTCGGATTGCGCTTGGTGCGCGGGTTGGCGGGCATGAGTGTTCTCCTAGCGAATCGGGTGCTGAATTCGGGGCGGTGGCGTAGGTGCTGCCACCGCCCTTTCCTGCGGGGGGATCAATTCGTGGCGCACTGAACTACGGCGTAGTCCGTGATCAGCCCGAGACCCCACACGCTGTACCATGCAAGCGCGTGTTCGCGGCCGAAATCGAGCACGCCGCCATCGCGAAGCTCGACGGGCAGCGAGATGGCGTGGCCGGCGGCATTGTCGCCGATTACCAGCGCACGGTAGATGGGGTTCGACGGGGCGCTCGGGTTCGACGGCTGTGCATTCACGGCCGGAATTGCCGGGGTCGATCCGGATGCGTTGCGGGCGGGCTGCCCGCCCCACTTCTGGGCGTCGCCCTCGGCAATGTTCGTGCCGAGCTGCGGGGTGGCCGGAGGGGTCGTGTTGCCCTGGAAGACCTGGGTCGTCTCGATGAATACGACGTCATTCAGCCGGCCGATTTCGCCGAGCATGAAATTCCCCGGGGCCGCATATTTTGTGACCTCGATGAATTCCGGATCGTCGCGAAGCCGGCGGCTTTGATGCGGGTGGACAAAAGCGACATATGTCTCACCCAGACGGGGGACGTTCTTCGTCGCCAGAGTCTCCACAGCGTCCTTGACCAGGGCCGCAGTGAAGTGGAAGCCACCGTTCGCAGCGAGCGTCGCCTCCGAATCCGCAAACATTCCCCGGTCGTACGGAGAAAGCGGAGTACGCGACGCACCGGCCGACCAGGACGCCATCTTGTCGTATCCGTAAAGGACCGACGGGGCGCCGAGGAGGGTGTCTCGGCACATGGAGTCCAGGTAAGTCGCAAGATTCCTCCCCAGAAGACGAGCCCCGCTCGCCATTACGTCGTCGAACGACGCATTGAGGAGAAGCTCGGTCACCGCGATGGCGAATCCGTGCTCCGCGACAGTGATGGTGATCTGCTCGGCCGACAGTGCGTGGGTTTCCATCCGCACGCCTTCAACGAGCTGCTGCGCACCGTCCAGCGAGCGGTAGCGCATAAACGACACGCTCAGCCCGGGGGCAGTTCCCAGCTCGGTCTTCTTGACCATGAACTGCTCGAAACGCAGAACCGGCATGGCCTGAAACAGAATTTCTTTGCTCCAGATATGCTGGATTGCCGGAGTGAGCATGCTGGAGTTCGCCGCCTGGTAGGCGGTCGGAGTGGGGGACAGAACCGGAGTCCCAGTGATTCCGCTTGCCACGATGTACCTCTCATCCCGTGACGGACCCGCCGAGATGAATGGGAATGAGAGGCGGTCTGACTAGCTTTCAGGTGGACGCGGTCAGCCGAAGAGGCCGCGATTGTTGGACTTGTTGGCAGCGGCGCCGAGAAGCTGCGAGCGGTACTTCGCGAACTCCGCCATAGGCATGCTCTTGATGTCGTCAGCAGAAAGCTGACGGGACCCCGCATCGCCGTCCGTGGGGCCATTCCCCGTGTATCCGGTAGCGGCCACACCGCGCATCTGCGAACGCGCGGCCTCCTGCGCGGACTGCACGGACTGGAAGATCTGCGACGTCTTGTCCTTGAGCATCTCGATGGACGCGTCAACCTCCTCCGGGGTGTTCCCAGAGATGAGATCCACGAGTTCCGGAGCGATGGCCTCACGCTCGGCGCCGGCGCGCTCCTGGATATAGGCGCGGAGCTTGTTGTACTCCGACTCCTTCGCGAGCGCTGCCCGCTCCTGCTCCCGCTCCCGCTCGATCTGCTTGAAGCGCTCCTCCCACTCGGAGCTGCGCTCCTCCAGGAGCTTCTTCGCGCTCATCTCGGACTCGGCCTTCTGCTTGGCCGCGTCCGCCTCCGCCTTCTCGCGCTCAGCCGCTTCGGCCTCGCGCGCCTGGCGCTCCTCGGTGAGCCGCTTCAGCTCGGCCTCAAGAGCCGCGCTGCGCTCGTCCACCTTGCTGAGGCGCGAGTAGAGCTTGTCCTTCTCCTCCTGGCGCACACGCTCCAGGTCGGCCGCCGTGAAGCGGGACTCCTGGCTGGTGCTCTGCGGCTCGGAGGGCTTGGGAGGGTCCTGCACGGTGACCGTTCCCTCGGGGGTGACGGCGGTGCCCGTCGCGGGGCCCGGGTTGCCGGCGGGGGTCTCGGTCGGACCGTTGGGTGCGGGGTTTGTTGCCACGGTGGTTCACTCCAGGCTGGTGGGGCCGCCTGAACGAATAGAAATGAGTGGCGGACGGTTCAGTCGTTTTCCGGGTTCCGTCTCTGGGCGAGTTTCGTGCCCTTCGACAGCGTCACGAGTTCACTGAGGACCGAGTCGGTGTCCTTGCCTTGCCCGACGCCCGGAACTCCTGGAAGGGGGCCGGTGTTTGTCGCTCCGGCGCTTCCGGAACCGGAAGAGGCGGCAGGGGCTGGGGGTGGGCTTTCCACGCCTTCCGGCGGCAATCCCGTTGTGCGCAAGATAGCTGAGGCAATTTGCGCCTTGATATATTCGAGGGCTCCCGTTTCCTTTGCCTCGGTGAGCTGCTCGTCGAAAATCTCCTGCATCTTCTCCCCGGGGAAGGTCTCCCCGAGGTCGCGCAGAGCGCCGCGCTTGGATTCCAGCCCCAAGGCCAACTTCGCCTGGACCTCGTTCAACTTGACCAGGACGTCGACCGGGAGAGGCGGCGGCCAGTCCACGGTGGTGTCGTAGACCTCGGGGTCGCGCGGGTCGATGACGAGAGGCTGTTCCTCGGAGACCCGGATTCCCTGGGTGGTGGGATCGTAGACCCGGCATTCCGGCTCGTAGAGAAAGAGCGTGCGCAGGACCAACTCGTTGATCCGGCGGAGCCCGTGAGTGTAGTTCGTCTGCTTGAGGCCGTAGCGCTGCATCAGCGGGAAGAACTGAATGGACAGCGCGACACCAGAGGTGTTCGAGATTGCCTGCGCCTGCCCGAGCGCCGTTTCCGGAACCCCGGTCAGCTCGTGCATGGAGCGTTTGATCAGCTCCAGGTAAGCGAGTGGCCCGTTGAGGTCGACGCCATTTTCCAAATTGAAAACGTTGGCGTCTTTCGGCAAACCACCCCAGATTTTCCGGGCGCCCTTTTCCAAGTGGCTCGCCTTGGCGCCGGTGATGATGGTGACGGGAGCCGCGTGGTAGTTGACGATGTCCGAGATCTCGGTGCACTTCTCGTTGTACTCGCGGTTCAGCGGGATCAGGTCGACGATGTCGGACAGGCCCCAAGGGGAGCCGGAGATCTCGATGTTTCGGATGTGCACAATCGGAATGGTGCCGAGGGGGTTCTCCCGGGCATCGAGCAACTCGTCATTGACGTACTCCTCGATGTACTCGTCCGTGATGATCTCGGTGTACGTGTAGACCTGCCGAGTCCCCTCCAGAGAGGTGCCCCAAAACTTGTATTTGATCTTGAAGCGGAGTAGGCGATCCCGGTCATGCGGGTGGTACTCGGGAAAGCATTGGGCCGCATTCAACGGAAGGATGCGTACCCGCCCAGGGTGCGCGTTTCCTGCGGTGTCGCTCCAGGCGGGTTCATAAGCGACCTTGACGAAGCAATCCCCGGCTACGGACCCGTTCTCGCCCATTTGCCAAAGAGTCGACTTCTTGTCGTTGTCAACGGTCCAGACCCGTTCCAGGAGCGCGGGCACGATGTGCTCGTACTTCTTCTCGGACTGGAAGTGCACGCCCCTGCCGAAAGTGAAGTTGGTGATGTACCGAGAGAGCGCGCCCGTGTAGTTGATGGTGACGTTGGGCTCGCCGGCCTCTCGCTTGTAGGCCCAGTGGTAAGTGATATCCGAGGTACCAGGACCAGTGATTCGAGTAGCGTGTCAGACGTAATCGAGGGCCATGGACTTCGAATTCCTCGTCAGCGAGGTAAAAGCTCCACCAGGCCGAGCGGGCTGACAGAGATCGTCAGGTCGCTGGCGGCGGCGCGCATGGACGGGGATGCGAAAGCGATGGACATCAGGCATCACCTCCTTTCTGAGTCGGCAGGGAAATCCCTGTCAGGTGGTCGGCAGATAAGGCACCGTGGCGCCGCTCCAGGGCAGGGCAATGAGGTACATGCGCGGGTCGACCTCCTGGGTCTGAATGGCCTTCGAGGAGGTGGCCGCGCCGTAGATGTCGACAGACAGACCGACGCGCACGGACTTGCCGGCCTCGACGGTCTCGATGAAGAAGAGCGTGTGGGACTGGTCCGTCCCGGTCTGGATGTGCTGGTTGCGATCTACGTACGTGGTGGCACCGTCGGCGCGGAGCTGGAGGCGAGCGCGCACGGCCGCCGTCGTCGTGTCCGTCCAGCCGACCGCGATGTTGGCCCAGGCGATCAGGAGGCGGCGCTGGGTGAAGGACGGCACCTGGTAGCTGTGGACCAGGGTGGGGGTCTTCACGTTGCCGGCGAGGGAGAACAGGCTCGTCCGCGCGGTCCCGATGGCCCAGGGCGCGGCGCTGAGAGCCGAGATCTGCCCCTGCATCGTGGTGATCGCGGCCTGCTGGCTCGACTGCGTGGTGTTCAGGCTGCCGATGGAGGCCGACGCCTCGATGAGCGTGGGGCTGAGCGGCCCGGACGGCGCGGTCGCCCCACCGATCACGTTCTTGAGGAGCGTGTCGATGGGGTCAGCCACTGCCGCGAGGTCCACGGGGACGTCCGGGACCTTGCCCTCGGTGGGGATGGGGATCTTCCCCCAGGGCGTCGACTGGCCGGGAGCGGTCACGTCAGTCCACCCGGGCGTAGTTCCGGCGCTGCTTGCGTCCCTCGCCCCGGTCGACCTGGGCGTAGGACTGCTCGGGCTCGGAGGCGCCCTGCGCCATCTCCGAGATGAACGTCGGCGCCTCGGGCCAGCTCGCGCTACCGACGTGCGCGCGCTCGCGCATCGTCTCCTCCGGCGGCTTCTCGAAGACGTTCGCGTTGTGGTTCATGCGGCCGGCCGGCGTGCGGTAGCCCTGCATGATGCCGGTGCCGAACTCCGAAGGGATGTCGGTGTCGGTGGCGACGCCTTCCTGAAACCGCAGCGGACCGCGCCGGGACGTGTTCTGCGCGTGCTTGGTCTCGTAGAAGCGGTCGCTGCTCTCCTGGAATTCGGGGTCCGGGGCGAGAGGGGAGTTCGCCATGGTGTTCCTCCCGGTGATTGAGACGTCTCACCAGGACGCTAAAGGCGGGGTTTTCCGGCCCGATAATTCGCTACCAGGGGGTGTTGTGCATTTCGACCTCGGGCATCGTGAGGTCGGCCGTCAAGTAGAGGGCGTTGGAGAGGGAGTCCACGTAGTCGTCGTGTGCCGCGTCGACCTCTGGGGCGGCGACGATGATGTGCGGCCCCTGATAGTTCAGCTCGGCGTCCTCCATCTGCTGGCGAAAATTCCGCCAGTTCTTCGTCTGCCGGGTCTTCGCGTGCGCCGGCCAGACGACGAGCGACTTGGACATGAGGTCCATCATGTGCGCCCAGCGCTTCGTCTGATTGGTCCGGTCGGACTTGAGGTCCACGATCTGCGCGTACGGCATGAGCACCCGCAGCCGGCTCGCGACGACATCACCCAGCCCCCCGGAGTCGATGCCTATCGCGAAGACCGAATAGTGGTTCAGGAACTCCACGATGCGGTAGTACTGCGTCTCCCAGTCCATGCCCTGCAAATCGAGCCAGTTCAAAACCCGGTGCTCGTAGTTCCCGTACTCATCGGGATAATCCCAATTCACCCAGCAGACGGTGACGATCGTCGAGTCCGTCTTACGGGCGGGGTCAATGCCCACGACGACCGGGGAGCGGTGCCATTCCTGGACGACGCGCATGGAGGTGTCACCGAGGGCGTCGAACCGGTCGCTGGTAACCAGCATTCCCTTGTCGAGAAGCCAGATCAGGCGGTAGCTCAGCTTGAATTCGTCGGACTCTTCGCCGAGGCGGTCCATCTCGCTCTGGACGAACTTCTTGTACCTCGGGACGTGCTTCGAGACGGTCTTCCAGTCCACCTGGAAGTGATCCTGCTTGCGGCCCTTGCGGTTCGCGTTCCGGCGGTTCTTCTGGATTTGCTCGTAGAACCCCGACTTCGTGTATGTGGGGGTGCCGGTCATCACCATGAGACCGGCAGTGCTCGCCAGCATGGGGCCGATGGACTTGTTCAGAACTTTGTCGTCGGCGGCCTGGGCCTCGTCAATGACGACGAGATGATAGGTCTGCCCCTCGATCATCGCTTTCGGGTGGGCCGTTTGCTTCCGAATCAAGCTGCCGCAGCGCTTGAGGTGGAGGACTTTTCCCCGGGCGACGAGCTTCTCGTCGATCTCGGGGTCCGCGAGAATGTCCTGGGCGCGCTCGGAGGACAGGCGGCCGACGATGCGGGAGAAGAGAGTCTCCGACATTTCGTCGGTCGGGGCGAATACGCCGATCCACAGCCCTTCTTTGAATTTGCCGAGCAGGTCGGGGAAAACTTTGGCCAGTCTCGGCAGCATGATGGCCGCGCCGGCGACGACGTCGGCCACGGTCTCGCTCTTGCCGGACTGGCGGCTCCACAGCGCGGTGAGCTTGGCGGAGTCCTCGATGATCAAAGACTCCAAGATCCGTCGTGCGAACGGAAGTTGATAGGGGCGCAGGGGGTGGCCGCTCAGCTCGTCAATGACGACGACCACCTTGTCGATGATGTCCGAGACCAGGGCGTGGTCGATGCCGGCGCTCTCGACTCCGGGCTCGGGCTCTTCGGGCAGGCCAAGGGTCAGCTCGTGGTCCGTGGCATCGAGTGGAGTCCCCATGGCCCGAAGCTAAAGTCGGACAAAATGGGAGCAATAATCCTCTGTTGTTCCCGTACTTGGCAGTTCGTCAGACCTAACGCCAAGTACAGGGCTACAGTCGACCCATGAACGGGGACTTCTTCGACCTCTCGGCGCTCAACTCAGACCGCCTGGAACAGCGCACCATCGACCAGCTCGCCGACGGCTTCCGCGACCTCAAGGCCAACCGGCACCCTGAGACCGCCGAGCGCTACCGCGCAGAGACCGGCTTCTTCTTCAACTTCATGCGCCGCTTCGGCGCCGACCCGGCAGCTCCAACCCAGCCCCACGTCCTGCGGTACCTCGACTACCTCGCCTCCAAGGTCCACCCCGACCACCCCGGCGACTGCTGGCACGAATGCCAGCACCTGCCCTACGAAGCCTCTTCCCGACAGCACCGCCTCGACGTGCTGAGCGCGTTCTACGACCACGCCATCGCCAACGGCCTCCCCCTGGCCGCAAACCCCTGCACCGGCCTCTCCGTCTACGTCCCCGCCACGGACTACATCGACCACCTCACCGAGGAGGAGACCCACGTCCTGTGGAACGGCGCCCGCAGGCGCTCCCACCGCGAGGGCGCCCTGATCGCCCTCCTGGTCGGATGCGGGATGCGCAAGGAAGAGGCACGGCTCGTCCGCGTCGAGAACCTCGGCCGCAACAGCTTCGGCCCGACGCTGAGGTTCTGGCGGGTCAAGGGCCGGTACTGGCAGACCATCAACCTCCCCGTCCCCGTGGCCGCCGCCGTCCACCTCCAGGCCGGCGACCGCACGCGCGGCGCCCTGCTTCCCTCGCCGCGCTGGACCGTCACCGACGACGGCATCCGCGAGAAGGCACACCTGACGGATACCGGGATCGACGACATCCTCAAGCGCCTCACCGCAGACGTCCAGGTGCGCCCCCACGACTTCCACAGCCACCTCGGCCGCAAGACGGCCATCACCATGGCGCGCACCATCCCCGGCCTCGCCCTGGAGACCACGATGGTCTTCTTCGGGCACGCCACCCTCAAGGACCACCAGAAGTACGACGCTTTCGCCAAGGACACCTTCAAGCACCCCATCTACAACCCGGTCCAGGGCACCCCAGCCCAATGCCGCGAGTTCTGGCGGCTGACCGCCTGAGCCTGGCGAATATCGCGGGAAAACCCTCCCTGCCTACGGTCTTCGTACCGAGCAGAGGAGGGTTTTCTCATGCCGCCCAGGCGAAGGCGAATCGGACCCCGAAACCCCCGAGCAGCAAAGAACCGGGCGCCGAATTCGGGTACAACCCCGTACAGGACAATCCAGGAGCAGGAGTTCTACGGCGCCGGCCAGCAGCCCCGCACCCCGAACGTCGACTCCCGCCCCGGCTACAGCCGCGCCGACATCCACACCGCGATCGACGAGGCGTCGCAGAACCTCAGCCCGGAAAAGCGCGAGGCACTCAAGAGGGCCCAGTGGCTGTGGGACGACGAGCAGCTCCTGACGACCCGGCCTACGAACACCTCGTACCCGCCCCGGCCCCGCACGCTCGCGGCCGGCTACGACGACCAGTCGCAGACGCTGTTCGTCCGCTTCCGGGGGCAGCGGACCGGGCCCGAGCAGTACGCGGACGGTGTCGGCTACGAGTACTACAACGTCACCCCGCAGGAGTGGGCGAAGTTCCGCGACAACTGGTCGCCCGGCCGGTACGTCAACCGGGTCCTGAATGGGAAGCCCTACACGCCCGCGACCTGGTGATCCCGATGCCCCTCTTCACCTTCACCCGCTGCCGGCGCGAGTGGCCCTGGCGGTACAGCACCTATTACCAGGAGACCGAGCCCCCGTACCGCAGGGCCGAACCCGCCACGGTCTACCGGCTCGGCACACGCGGCCTCGTCGTCGGCCGCTGGACCTCCCGCGCCCAGGACGAGCACCAGGCCCTCACCGACGCCCTGGGAGCGCGCCCTGCCGCCCTCCTGGCCTCCGACGGCCAGCTCCTGCCCAACTACCGCCGCAACTCCCAGGATGACTAGCCGTGTTCAGCAAACGAGACCCCAGCAATCCCTACCTGGCCGACGCCCGCCGCAGGATCAGCAAGATGTCCCCGCAGGCGGCCCGCGAGTACAGCGTCACTATCTGGGGGTACGGGATGCGTGTCGCCGAGAACCCGGCCGAACACCTCGCCGACGACCTCAGCGAATGGGACATGGCCATGGCCACCCTCCAGGCCGTGCGCGAACGCATGAGTGGCCAGATCACGACCTGAGCGCGTCGGAGCGCGTTGCGCACGGGCCCGCTCATCGCGGCCGGGCAGGGGGCATGACACTGCTATCGTCCCGTTCGTCCGTTCATCCGGGGCGGGGTGAGACCCGCGCAGCATGAGTGATTGAGAGCCTCCGCGTGGACCACCACGGCAACCGTTCGCACTCTTCCAGCGCCCCCACGCGGGCCATGCGGCTGATCGTCACCGGAGGAGGAACCGGCGGCCACACCTACCCGGCGCTCACCGCCGTCCGCACGCTGCGCGCCCGTCTGGCTGAGGCGGGTCGGGGCCTGGACGTCCTATGGGTCGGCGCGGCCGACAGCCTGGAGGAGCGCGTCGCTGCCGGCGAGGGGATCGCGTTCACCGCCGTCGCCGTGGGGAAGATCCGCCGCTCAAAAAATCCGATCAAGCTGGCGTCCCCCGCGAACATGGCCGACATGACCCGGGTGCCGCTCGGCGTACTTCAGGCGCGTAAAGCCATCAACGCCTTCCGGCCAGACGTCGTACTGGCCACCGGCGGATACGTAGCGGTCCCGGTGGGGGTCGCCACGACCCGGCTGTGCCATCGCCCGCTGGTGGTGCACGAGCAGACCGTGCGCCTGGGCCTGGCCAACAGGACGCTCGCCGGCGCCGCCACCAGCGTGGCGGTGTCGTCGGAATCGACGGTGCCCCTGCTGCCCGAGGCCGTCCGCAGCCGGACCGTGGTCACGGGCAACCCGGTACGGCCCGAAATCCTCACCGGGCAGCCTGACAAAGTCATCGCGACACTTGGGCTGAGCGGCTTCGACCGCCGCCTTCCCACGATCTACGTCACAGGCGGCGCCCAGGGCTCCAAGCAGATCAACGATCTCGTCGCGGCTCTGCGGCCGTGGCTGCTGGGCCACGCGAACCTGATCCACCAGTGCGGCCCCGACCACGTAGCGGGCCTGCGCCGCGACTCGGCCGGCCTTCCCCCGGAATTGGCGGGGCGGCACCACCTGACCGACTACGTCGGCGCCGAACTGCCGGACGTGCTCGCCCTCGCCGATGTGGTGATCTCCCGCAGCGGTGCCGGAACCATTGCCGAGCTAACCGCACTGGGCAAAGCAGCCGTCCTGGTGCCGCTCGCCACCTCGGCCGGCAACGAGCAGGTGCACAATGCCCAGCACCTGGAGCAGGCCGGGGCGGCGAGCGCACTGGTGGGCGAGGTAACGCCGCAGCGGCTGAAGGACGCGGTGGCGCCCCTGCTGGCCGACCCGCAACAGCGCATCGAAATGGCCGCACGCGCCAAGGCGCTCGGCCGTCCCGATGCCGCTGATCAGCTTGTGGATCTTCTGCTCTCCGTTGTCGACGGCTAGCGGAGCGCCTGCCGGAGCACCGAGACGACATGGCGAACGTCGTCCTCGGTCAGGTGCTGGTGGAACGGCAGGGTCATGATCTGCTGCCCTAGTCGCTCCGTGACCGGCAGGCGCCGGTGCCAGGGGGCGAATGCCGGCTGATCGTGGTTGGGCGGATAGTGCACACCCACTCCGACTCCGCGCTCACGCATGAACCGCCATACGCGGTCGCGGGCGGGGACCCTCACTACCGCCAGGTGGGGGACGGAGTTGTCCGCGTCCACGTCCACAAGCTCGACGCCGGGCACGTCGTTCAGCGCCCGCTCGTAGACGCGCCACAGGTGCCTACGGCTGCTCTCAGCGACCGCAAAGTGGGCCAACTGCACGATGCCGATCGCCGCATTGAGCGTGGACATGTGCGCACGGAATCCAAAGGTGGTCACCTCGTAGCTGGTCGAGGCAGCGCGCCGCTCCGCTGTCGCCGGCACTCCCAGCGAACGCAGGCTGCGCAGTCGCTCGGCTTCTGCCGCGCTGCGCGGGATGACCATGCCGCCCTGACCGCAGGTGAGGTTCTTGATCGGCCCGAACGAGAAGCACGTCAAATCACCGGTGGAGCCGACCCATCGGGCACCCTGTCGGGAGCCGAACGCGTGGGCGGCGTCCTCCACGATCGTGACGCCGCGCTGCACGAGAGTGCCGTGCAGTGGCGTCAGGTCGACGGCCCGGCCGCCGAACAGGACGGGCAGCACGGCGCCGGTCGCGGGTGTCAGGGCCTCGGCGACGATCTCGGGCGTGATGCACAAGGTTCGAGGGTCGACCTCCACGAAGCGGGGGCGGGCGCCAGCGGCGACGATCGCCTGAATCGTGGCGCAGAAGGTCAGCGAGGGCACGATCACCTCGCTGCCGGGGCCCAGGTCGGCGGCGAGCAGCGCGAGGTGCAGAGCGGAGGTGCCCGAGCTGACCGCGACAGCGTCCCTGACGCCGAGGAAGCGGGCGACGCCGGCCTCGAAGTCCTCGGTCGCGCGGCCGTGCCCGAAGTGCCCGCTGGCGAGAACCTGCTCCATGGCAGCCTGTTCGGGCCCGTACAGATACGGGCTCGCGTTGCGTCCGGCATCCGGCCTGGGGGAAGTGGTCACGAGTCCTCCTTCACGCCTATGAGCGGTCGGACGACCGGTCGAATCAACGCGCGGGCCGTGTCCAGAGCCGAGCGTGCCTCCGCAGGGGACGGCCCGGCAGCTACGAGGAGGCCGATCTTGTGACCTGACTGGTCATGCGGCCGTACAACGTCGCCTGGCCTGGCATACAGCGCGACATCGGTGACGCCAGGGATAGCGCGGGCTTCGGCAGCGCCCTCCCACCCGACCAGCTCGCCGTCCACGGCGAGTGGAGAGCCGAGCAGCTCCAGCGCCGCATGTGCGGTGCGCGTGGGCGCCAGGTGGCTGTCGAACCGTTCGCCGAGCGCGAGCGAGATGAGCGCGCGCACGACGTCCACGCCGTAGGCGGCGGCGAGCAGCCGGGGAACGCCGTCACCACCAAGACGCGTATTGGCCTCGATGACACGCTCCCGACCGTCCGCTCCGAGGACGGCGTCGAAGTTCGCCGGCCCGTCGACAACGCCCAAGGCTCGGCACAGGCGCTCGACCGTGCTCTCCAGCCTGCGGTGTGTCTCCGGCAGCAACTGCGCAGTACACAGCCGCCTGACGACGAAGGTCCCGTCGATGAACTCCTTGTCCTTGATGCAGATCAAGAGGGCCTGGCCGTTCCGCATGAAGACTTCGATGGCCAGTGGGCGTCCTTGGACGAACTCCTCAGCGATCACGATCTGAGAGACGGAGTAGGAGTGGGCGTAGGAGATGGCGGCGGACAGGTCACCCGAGGCGGTGACGAGGGTGACGCCCTTGCTGCCGGAGCCGTCCGCAGGCTTGACCACGAGCGGGAAGCGCAACTGCGCCGCCTTCACGGCCACCTCCTCCGGATTGTCAGATGCTGTCCATCCGTAACCGGTGACGCCGCAGGACGCGGCGACCGCGTGGAACGCGGCCTTGTCACCTGCCGTGAGCGCGCGCTTGGGGTACACGTAGCGGGCGCCGTACTGCACACCCAGGTCGTGCCAACTGGCCAGTGCGGCATCACTTGCACCGCCGACGATCCCGGCGGGGTGCACGTCGCCCAGATCCTTGACGATGGCTTCGGTGTCTCGCGTGGAGACCTTGAGCCTGGTGTCCGCGAAGGCGAACGCGGGAGCGTCCGGCCGCATGTCCACCGCGATCGTCGGGATTCCGCGACGCCTCGCCTCCTGGTAGAGCGGAATCATCTCTTCGGAAGCGCCGAGAACAACCAGCGCGTCTTGGGGCCAGTGCTCAGGCATGTTCCGCTCCCCGCTCGGCAGTTTTGGCGACGGTGATCTCCGGCATCTCTGCGTCCGGATTGCGATGCAGTGGAGGCCGGAAGGCGGGGTGGTCGCGGTACCACTGCACGGTCTCCGCTAAGCCGTCTTCCATGGCCCGCTCCGGCTCGTAGCCGAGTTCGCGGATCTTGGACCAGTCCATGGCGTAGCGGATGTCGTTGCAGCGACGATCCTCGACGTAGGTGACCGCGTCCCAGTCGGCGCCGCACACACGCAGGAGCAGTGCGGTCAGGTCCTTGTTCGAGAGATCGGTGCCGCCGCCGACGTTGTAGATCTCGCCGGCTGCCCCGTGACGCATGACGGCCTCGATGCCACGGCAGTTGTCGTCCACGTGCAGCCAGTTGCGTACGTGCTGGCCCTCGCCGTGCAGGGTGACCAGCTCGTGATGGAGCAGGCTGGTGATGAACTTCGGGATGATCTTCTCCGGATGCTGAGCGGGCCCGTAGTTGTTGCTAGAGCGGGTGACGCACACGGGCACCCCGAAGGTCTGGTGGTACGACAGCGCCATCAGGTCGCTGCACGCTTTGGAAGCTGCGTACGGCACGGTAGGCCGCAGCGGAAACGACTCGTTTGCGTAGCCCTCGTGCAGCGGCCCGTACACCTCGTCCGTGGAGACATGCACGAACCGCTCGACGCCCAGCCGCTGGGCGGCGTCGAGCAGAGTCTGTGTCCCCAGGACATTGGTGACGACGAAGGTGCCGGCCTCGAAGAAGGACCGGTCGACGTGCGACTCGGCCGCCAGGTGAACGATGGTGTCGTGGCGTCGGACGTAATAGTCCACGAGGTCCCGGTCGACGATGTTGCCCTTGACGAACTCCAGTTTGGGATCGTGAAGTTCGGCGCTGAGATGCTCGATGTGTCCTGCGTATGTCAGGGCGTCGAGCACAGTCACTTTGACGATGTCGCTTTGCTTGAGCAGGTGTTTGACGAGATGGGAGCCGATGAAGCCGGCCCCTCCGGTCACGAGTACGTTCTGCACGGCTGTCCCTCCATGTGAAGGAGATCCCCCACCGACACTTGTGCGGCCGGGGGCCGGTGCGGCGGTGGACGACCTGCTTAGGGCCGCCCACCGCCCTTCCGCCGTCATTCCCGGTCGGGGCCGGTGGCGGGCCCTGCATCACCGCGCGGAAGCACGGTGGGTCTGGTGTCGGGCTCGGGGCCCAGGAATTCATCCGCCTCGACCTGGCAGGGGCACCATTCCTGGTGCGATCCCGCCGCGCGTAGAGCGGATAAGAGACCAACCAATATCGCCGTGCCGAAAATCGCCGCGAGGGCACAAACTGCCGTGCCAGCGCTTACATTTCTCGGTCGCTGCATCGTGCTGATCTCCATCCATGAATGAGCCCGGCCGGCGCGGCGCAGAGCACCGACCGGACCCGTCAAAGCGGCGGAAGGGGACTTCTCCGGGGCGCACATCCCAAATAGGTCGATGTGAAAACGCTCCTGCTGCGTCTCAACCCCTCCGCCGCAGCTATAGGCCGCCCTTGCCGGGCTGGCGGCGCGGCAAGGGCGGCTTGCACGTCCAGGAGACTCGCGGTGTCTCCTGGACGTACTCGCGAACTTCGTCACCCCCCACGGGCTTCCCGTTCGCGCTCCCGCCGGCACGGGGGGCCGCCCCGCGCTGCGAGGAGTCTTTGGCCGGCGCCTCGTCCGGCATCGCGCGCAAGCCCACGACCACGCGCTCCAGCGTCGCGGCGTCGTCCTGCGCCACACCTCCGTGCGCGAGCTGCGTGGCCTCGGCCACCGTGCCGGCCATCTCCGCTTCCCGGCGGGCACGTTGAGCAAGCGTCAGTTGCGCCGCCCTGCCCTGAGCCACCAGGTCGGCCAGCTCAGCAGAGTTGAAACGCACCTCGATCTCCGCGTCCTCAACGCCGTCGACCGGCACGAAATACCGGCCCCGCACGCGGAGTTGGACGGGAAGGTCAGGTAGTGCGTCCTCGGCCAGGGCGCGCTCTTCCAGGGGGGAGAGGCGAAAACTCATGCCCACCCCTTCGGCTGGAAGCGCACGCACTTGCCGCCGCGAGTCGAGTCCTCAAGGACTTGGTAGCCCGGAGCCAGCATCTTCAGCAGGTCCAGCCCGCGCCCGCCCTCCGAGTCCAGCGCGTGCTCCCGCTGCTGGGGTAACTCCGGTGATTCATCCCAGACTTCAATCCAGAAATCGCGGCACACCACTACGGTGTACTCGTCCCCCTTGCCGTGCTCGACGGCATTGGTGACAACTTCACTCACCAGGAGTTCGCACACCCCCACCAGCTCTTCGGCCGCGCCGAAGTCACTGTAGGTACGTGTGGCCCAACTCCGCGCTGTGGGGACGGAGTTGGCCTCACGGCCGAAGGTTCTAGCCGCTGAGGTGTTGCCTGGCAGATACTTGGTCGTGCGCATGGCAGCCTCCAGCGCGCGACTGCGGCCAGCCGCGCAACTCGGTCACGCAACGCGACGTGGATCGTCCGGTGCGTGATGACGAGTGTGGTGCGTACGCAACTGCGTACGCAACCCCATCGTCGAAAATCCCCCCGGAAGTGCCGCCCGTGTGACCCCACGCGCTACTCTGCGCAGGAGACCAACGGCTGCTGGAGAGGGGAGGATGGTCATGGCAATCAACACGGCTGCGATGTTCGCGCGGGAGCGGTTCGGCGCGAAGCTCCAACAGGCTCGGCTGGCTGCGCGCGACGCGAACGGCGCGAAGATCAAGCAGATCCAGGTGGCGCAGGCCATGGGCCTCAAGCGCTACGACCGGTACTCCCGGATTGAGCGCGGCGAAAGCTGGCCAACCGACGCCGAGTGGAAGGCGATCGTGAAGTGCCTCCGCCTGGACGTGGAGTCGCGGGTCGAGCTGGAGACGATGCGCCGCGAGGGCATGTCCATCGCCGAAGCCTGGTGGACGGAGTTCGACGAGGAGTTCCCCGAGTCCCTCATCACCTTCGTTGCCTACGAGGACAGCGCACCCAAGATCACGACCTGTGCCGCCAACGTCATTCCCGGGCTGCTCCAGACTCCCGACTACGGGCGCAACCTCACCAGCTACCTGAACAAGTCCACAATGACGCCGCAGTTGATCGAGCGCTCCGTCGAGATGCGCACCAACCGGCGCAGGGTCTTCGACAAGGCGAACCCGCCGGCCGTTGAGGCGATCATCGGTGAGGCCGCTCTCCGGCAGCGGATCGGCGGAGCCGCCGTCATGCTGGAACAGCTCGATTCGCTCGTGGGCGACGCGACGCAACGGGGCGTGACCTTCCACGTGATCCCGTTCAGTGCGGCAGCGACGCTCACGTACATGTTCCACCTGTTCGAGTTCGGTGGGGAAAATGAAAAGCCTGTTGCCGCATTTGATGCGATGACGGGCATGAGTTTCAGGAAGGACCCCAAAGAGGTTCGGGGGCTGCGAGGCAACGTGGAATCTCTGCGGGACATTTCGCTCTCACCGATGGACTCGGTGGAATTGATTAGGACGATCAGGAAAGAGATTTCGCGTGACTGAAGAAACTCGCCGGGCCAAGATTGAGACCCTTCAGGCGATCATGGACCATGACCTGACGGACGCGGAGTGGACGAAGTCGTCGTTCTCAGGCGGTGGGTCTGGTGACTGCCTGGAGGTCACTGAAGTTCCAGGGAAGGGGTACCTTCTGCGTCACTCCATCTTGACAGACCTCAAGATCCCCCTGACCGAAACCGAGTACGTCGCCTATGTGGCTGGCGTGCAGGCTGGACAGCCGGGCCTGGTGCCCGGCCTCTGACAGGCCCCCCGCTTCCAAGACAGCGAAGGCCCGCTCTCCCCATTCAGGTAAGGGAGAGCGGGCCTTCGTCATGTCGGCCTACAGGCCGAGGAACGCGCCAACGTGGACGCTGACGGATACGAGGACATCGAGAACGGCGGACATGGGGCCTCCGGGGTCAGTAGGTGGGCGAACTGAAGATGCTGGAGCGCCCGTTGGTGGTCGAGGGTGCCCCGGTGGGGGCAGTGCCGAGGCCGAGCTGCGGGCGCGTAGGCCGGCCGCGCGACGGCGTGGTGCCCGGCTGCGCGGTCAGGCGCGGCAAGGACGCCGCTTCGAGGGCGGGGGTGGCGCCGGCCCGGGGGTCGGGCAGCTCGGTGGGCCAGCCGGCCGCGAGCGAGCTGCGAGGGCCGCCGGTGGGGGTGCCGGGGAGCACCTCCTGGTACGCCTGCCAGCTCGGGTTCGGTCTCCGGACCAGGGGCATGACGGTCACCTCGTTTCGGGTGTGGACGTAATCCACGGTGGCCGCCGGAAAATTCTGCGTGGTAATCGTGGACAGGGGTGAGGCCCGCGTCCTGGCTCGGGGAAGTCGCAGGGCGCGGGCCTCGGCTCGGGGGATTACGGGTTTCCGTACTCCGGTTTCGCGTACGTCATTTTCGGGATGAGCAGATTGAGCGCCTCGATGCGCAGGTACTTCTCCTCGGTGGAGTGACCGTCCCACGGATAGCCCTCGACGGTGGGGATGTTCAGGCCCTCGAAGCAGTCCTTGTCGTCGGGGTGGATGTGCCACGAGGTCTGGCCCTTGGGCGTCTCGATGTAGAGCACTGGGTAATCGGGCGCCTGGAGGTCGGTGTGGGAGAACACCCCGCCGAACATTGCGACGTACCCGCCCAGGAGAAATGCGCGTTCGCGGTAGATGGTCAGTCCGGATTCCAGCTCACTGTGCATGACGCCCATGGTCATGAGCGGGAGGGAACTGTTCTCTGCGACACGGACGGCCGAGCGAGTGAAATGCTCCCGCAACCGTCCCGAAGCGCATTTCCCGGGGAATCTAGGAGAGCGGAGATCTGTATCTGTCTCGCTCGAATGGCGGCACGTGTCTCCTGGGCATCACAAGCTCCTGGGGGCGAAGGTCAGGCAAGAGGTGATGCCGAGCTGCACGGCCAGGGCGCGGCGGGACTCCTCGCCGAGGCCGGGGAGCTGCTCGTCCAGGGTCTTCTCCAGGGCCCGGACGAGGTCGGCGCGGACACCGAGCGTTCCGTTGGGCTCGTAGACGTGGTGCGTGTCGCGCTGGTCGTACTGCTCGGCGAGGTGCAGCAGCGGGATGCCGGCGGTATCCGGTGGCGGTCCGAGGAGCGAGGTGTGGCCGCAGCCGGTGCAGCAGCAGACCAGGGACCGGAACTTGTCGACGCCCCGACACTGGTGGTGCTGACCGGACGCACACGCGGTGGAGAGGTAGAGCACCTCCATGAGGGCCTGGAGCAGCTTGACGGCCTGGGCGGTCCCCAGGTCGAGGTCGAGTTCGTCAGACACCGTCCAGCTCCCTCTCCTCGGAGCCCCAGGAGGCGACCTGGGACAGGCCGGCGTCCGTGACCGCGTACTGAGTGCGGCCGTCGCGCTGGACTCTTACCGTGCTTCGCTGGCGCATGTGGGTCTGGAGAGCGGCGAAGACGCGGCCGGCGGGGATGCCGGTGATGCCCGCGATCTGGCAGAGATCGCGCTCTCCGTGGACGGACAGAGCGTGAAGCACTCGCATTTTCTCAGTCATGACACCTCGCTGGCTCGTGCGGCTACAGGACGTGAAATGGAAAGGAGCCCCCTGGAATTAGGCATCAGGGGGCTCCCGTGCACAGTTCGCTAAGGGGGAGGCCGACCGACGAGGTGAGGTCGACCGCCTGAGCAGACACCGTACAGAGCCATAAACGCGGCTCCTCTCAATTGGTTACGGATCTGTGGGGTACTCACTCGAACAGCAGAGTCCGGAGCGAAGGTCGTCGAGCATCACCGGCACTATGTCGCAGACCTTCACCGTGGGGTGGTGGGGGCTGTGCTGATGCGCCCAAGAGGCACACAGCATGCGGGCGATGTCGGCCGCCACGTGCCGTGACCTGCGGATAGGCCGCAGAGTGAGCCCCAGCCCCTGGCGGCGGTAGCGCACCCTGCGCAGCCATGCCGCACCGAATTCCGCATCGCGGCGGCGCAGGGAGTCGACCTCCCGGTAGGAACTGTTCGTCTCCACGCCGAACACTTCCGGGAAGAGGACTTCCTCGATGACGGTGAAGGCCAACCGTCCGACACTCGCGGAAAGGTCGAAGGGGTGGGATTCGAGTAGCCGCTGATTGACCTTGTCGTTGGTGATGAAGAACCGCACATAGGCGCATCCGAGGAGACGCCAGTCGGTCCCGACACTCGCTGCTTCCGGCATGTTCCGCATCGTAGCCACTACTGTCCCCTTATGAATTCACGGCGCGAGGCCAGGACCGTATGTCCCGAGTGCCAAAACGAAATGAGTCCCACCCAAATGGCGTACGGCTACTGCGGGCAGTGCCACGACTTCTACGCCGCCCAGGCAGATTTCAATGCCGACCCGGACGCGTTCACGCCACCGCAGATCATGGGCGGCGGGTGGATGCGCTGCTGCGGTGCGGCGCTGCGCGCCTGGGCCGTGTACCACCCGGCGCCGTGGGCGGCCGGCGAAAGCGTGCCCTGCGTGTACCACCTGGAGGACGCCAACCACGGGATGAGGCTGTGCCCCTGCGGGTACTGGCACTGGGCGCAGGCCACCTGTGACGAGGTGCCGCCGGCATGAGCGGGCCGGTGGCGTGCCGGTGCATCGTCCAGGCCCTCGCGGCGTCCGCCGTGGACCCCGCAACCAGGCCGGGGCAATGCTGCGTCTGCCCGTTCCACGGACAGGTCGTCGTGTGGGACGGGGCCCTGTGGCGCTGGAGCAACCAGGTGGTCGACGTCGAAGCGCTTCTCCTGCGGCCGTGCTCGGCCGAGGAAAGCCGCGCATGAGAATGCCGCACTCCAGAAGCCTGGGGTGCGGCATTCGTGCGTCACGCTGCTTCGGGAACATCCGGGAAAATCTCCACTTCCCACGAACCGTCGCGTATTCGCTCGAACACCGCGCTGCACGGAAACACCTCGGTATGGCCGAGGGCCGCGTAGGCACGCGCGTCGACCTCCAGTGCCCAGGGGAGGAAGTCCCGGGGAAGGCGCCAGACGCCGTTTCTGGTCTCGATCCAGGCCAGGCCGCTCGCCTCGTCGGCGTACACCGCCTTCAGCTCCGTTCTTCGGCGCGTGTACCCCTCGTCGATCCGGAACTCCCGCAGGCTGCGCACCTCGGCGAGCAGCCGCGACAGGTTGGCGCCGGTGAAAGGCGTTTGCACTCCTGGGTCTCCTCTACAGGCAGGCGATGACGGGCTCGGCGAACAGCGTGCGGCCGACGCGGCGGAAGGCGAAGGCCGCCGGCATCCGCCGTTCCCGTCGCCGGGTCTGCGCGTCCAGCTCCATGGCCCACGGCCACAATGCCTGGGGCAGGCCGTAGGCGACACCGTCCATCGTCAGCACGTACCAGCGGCGCCCGCAGGGCTCGGGGGCAACCCCGTTGATGCGGAGCACCAGGCCCTGGTCGCCGTCGAGGACCGGCGGGACGAACAAGGTGGGAACGCTCATCGTTCCGGCCCCGTCCAGGACAGCTCGGAGGCCCAACGTGGCTCGCTCTCCTCGCTATTGGTCCCGACCGCCACCATGGCGAGGGCCAGCTTGTGCTCCTCCACGGCCAGGTCCCGGTCGTCGTAGGTGCACAGCACCTCCAGGAGGGCGTTCTCCGGGGCCGGCGTGTACAGGGCCGTGCCCCACAGGTGAGGTCGGTAGTGCGGGGAGACCAGTCCGGACCACGCGTCGGGATCGAAGACCAGGGCGAGGGTGCGCACGGTGGCCCAGTCGCCGGTCGCGAGCTTGAGGTCGGTCTTGTGCACCGTCCTCAACTCGACGTCGGCCAGAAGCTCTTTCGCTTCCTGGCGGGAAACAGGACGGCCGTCCACGCCGTACGCGAAGGGAAGCCCCGGAGACTCAACCGGAGAGGAGGCCAACTCGCTGACTGACACGACGAATTCTCCCTTCAAGCGGAAGGGCCCGGCACAGAGGCGGGCGCAGGCAGGGGGGATTGCTGCGCGGCCTCTGTGCCGGACCGGACTTGGTGCGCGGATGAAGGGTTACCGAGAGGCGTGGAAGAGGCTCGGTTACCCGTCCCGTGCACCGCGCAACCATCAACCCACAAGCGCCGTCGCGAGTCACGGCTGAAATGAAAAATTGTGAGCCTGTCACTCTAATGGGTGACGACGGTCTTGCGGTTTCGTGACTACTCGGAACGCATATGACCGGCGGTCGATACGTCTGATATCTCCCTGCTTTTCCCCCTGAGTGGCAGGGTCTACCGGTGCGTACGGCTACGTTGCGTGATGCTTTGAGCGCACTCTCAGGTCTCTCACCCGTCACTCCAGAGCACTTCCGGCGCGCGCCAAAGAACTGTTGTCGAATGCGGCTCTTCACGAATGCACCACATGTTCTACGCGAATTACCGACCTGCTCGAAAGGTGGAAGCCGGTGCTCCAGAAGTGCCTTCCGTGCACCCTCCGGGTGCTCAAGCCGCCACAGTGTGGAGGAGGTGCCAACCCGGCAAGCAGGGGTGCCGAAAAGTGGCCGCTGGTGCCGCGTTACCCCCGCGTCCGAACGGCGACCGGGTTCGAAACGCTGTAGGTGCGGACATCCCGCATCCACTCGACCGTGTACCAGTAGTCGGTACCCGAAGCCAGCCCGGTATCCGTGAACGTCCCCGACAGCTCCGTGGAATACATGACCTGCTGCGGAAGAAACGGCCACCCCGGCGACGTCGCCCTGGTCCACCGGAAGATCCTCGCGATCGACTTGACCGACGTCCCCCACGCCAGCTTCACCGAGCTGTACGTCGCCGAGTCCGGCACCACGGAAACGCTCGGCTTCCCGCCCTTGGTGCCCGTCGTGGTGAAGCGCAGCTCCTGGCTCCAGTCCGACGTCATGCCGTCCGCCGTCACCCGCGCCCGCACCGCGTACGTCGCCCCCGTCGACAGACCCCGCAGGCCGAACCCCGCCTCGTACGGGCCCATTGCCGACACGTTCCACGGAACCTCCGTGATCGCGTACCAGGGGCTGTCCTGGCGCGTGTCCCGAACCTGCGGCTCCACCAGCCGGGCCCGGCCCGCCAGCGACGGCGTCAGTACGGTGATGTTGGCGTTGCGGTCGAGGATGTCGGACACCGTCAGCACCGGAGCCTCCAGTGCCATGCCCGTCGTCGCGGCCTCCACCGGGGCGCTCCAGGCCGACTGCGTCTGCACCTGGAAGGTGTAGCTCGTCCCCGGCCGCAAGCCGTCCACGACGTAACTCCGTACGTCCCCGGGAACCGAGGCCGTCGACCACGCCTCGACGCCGGCTGGCGCCCACGCCACCAGGAACGTCAGCGGATCATCCGCGCTCGACCACGACAGGCTCACGCTCGTGTCGGAGAGAACCTCCGCCGAAGGGCCGGCCGGCGCCTCGACCGCCAGCACCCCCGCCTCCGGCACGGCCGCCAATGTCGTAGCGGTCTTCGCTGAACTCTTCGCGGCCATGCGGACTCCCTCACGAGGCGTTTGTCCACAATCGTCCCACCGCGAAAAATGACACGAAAAGGCCCCGCAGGAGTTCGCTGACGGGGGTACAGCTTGTCCTGCGGGGCCGGTCTACAGGCGCGACATTACGCCGCGTCCGGCTTGCCCGGGGAAGGGCCCTCGATCCAGTCGTCCCGCTCCTCGCCCTCGGACGATCCCTTGTAGGCGGAGATGAGTCCCTCGCGGTTGCTGAACCACAGGGCCGGGAGGGTCTCGACGTCCGGGCTCAGGCCGGCTTCCTTCTCGGCCGGCAGCGGCTCACGCCCCGGGACCTGGACCCACGCCCTGGCGCGGAAGATGAACTTGCCCGCCTGCTCCCACGAGAGGCTCGACACCCGCGCGCCCGGCTTCGTCTTGAGCAGCGTCCGAGCTTCCTCCCAGGTCATGCCCGGCGCCCCCGTCTCGCTCATCCTGTACAGCCCTTCTCGCCCTTTGCGTGTCCGACTCGGTCAGGCAGCCGGGACAGATCAGCAGCCCTTCCATCGTCGGCTCCGGCACGTACGACATCCGGTGCCGCTTGCAGAACGGCACCACCACCGGCAGCTTCGGAGCCGTCGGGTCGTAACCCTCCATACGGTTGACCTCACCGAGCAGCTTCTGGAACCGGCCTACCGCACCCATCAGGCACCTCCTGCCGAACATCACGGCCCGCCGCAATCCGCCGGACCGTCCCCGCGCCGAGCACCACGCACCGGCCGGCCGGAAGCGTCCTCCGTGCCGGTGTGGCGTGAATCACGACGGTAGTCGTTGCGCACGTAACTGCGTACGCACCTCGACGGATTGGCATATGCCGACGGCTGGCCGGCCATGAGCAGAGGGTGCCGCGCCATGCGTACGTAAGTGCGTACGCAACTGAACGTGTGACATGCGAACTTGAGGGATCGCCAGATGATCAACCTCCTCACCTGCGAGCTTTGACATACCTCTCGTGGTATGTCATACCTCTCGTGGTATGGACGACCTTCAGCAGCGCGCCACCTCACCGCCGCCCACCCAGACCCCCTTCGAGCCCCTCACCGAACGGGACCTCGCCTACATCGTCGCCCAGGCCGTAGCCGACCGACGCAACGAACTCGGCTGGTCCCAAAGGGAGTTGGGCGAAAAGGTCGGGATGAAGCAGTCGCACATCTCCCGACTCGAAAGCGCCAACAAACTCCCCAACCTCGGCACTCTCCTGCGCATCGCCAACGCCATGGGCGCCAACCTCGTCGTGAAACTCGAAAAGCCGGAGCAGCAGTGAACCTCACCATCAACATCGGCCCACGCTTCCAGCGAGCGGTCCACCACGCGCTGAAACTGCTGGCACTCCTGACGCCCGGCGCCGTGGCCCTCAACCAACTCACCTCAAAGCACTGGGCGTACCTCGCCGGCGCATGGACAGCCAACGTCATCCTGCTGCTCCTGCTGGTGCTCCACATCGCCACCCACACCAGCACCGAATGGTGCCCGCGCCACAAGCCGTTCGACCCGACGGCGCTCAGGCATCGCCTCGCCGTGCGCCTCGCCGGCCTCACCTGGCTCGCCATCGCCGCAATCGTCGTCTACACGATCGTGGGGTCCTACTTCAGCGACCCGGACCACAAGGCCACCGCGATCACCCTTCGGACCACCATCTCGCTGCTGGCCCTCTACTGGGGCGGCCTCGCAGTGATCGCCGTCAACCTGTTCGCGGCCCGCAACAAGGACGCCCTGCCCGAGCCGAAGCCCAGCCGCCACAGCACGACCCTCACCGAGTACGGCCGCCGACTCGCGCACCGCAGCCACTGGCTCGTACTCATCGCCGCGTCCGCCGCCACCGCCCTCGTCTTCGCCCCCGACGCCGGCGTCTGGAACAGCGCCCGGACCATCTCCACCTTCCTCGTCGTCGCCGCGATCATCGGCGACATCCGCCACAGCAGCAGCCTGTGCGAGACCTGCGTGAGCGAATTCCGGGTCGACGCACCGCAGTACGCCGACAAGCGCCGCTGGCTCTTCACCATCGACCACCGAGGCCGTCGGACCTACCTGGTGCTCGCGGTGCTCTCCCTGATCGCCGGCCACCTCTTCGAGCGCCACACAGCCCCGTCCATCGCCAACTCCATCGGCATCATGGTCGTCTTCGCGGGCATCACACTGGTGAACCGCTTCCACCGCACCTACCAGCCCTGGTGCCCCTACTGCCGCAACGGCGGCGGCGGACACGAGCACACCGAGGTCCCCAACCCCACAGGCGGCCACGGCCGGCCCGTACCGGTCTGAAAGCGCCGGACCCCACAGAACTGACGAAGCCCTCCTGGAGCACAGCCCAGGAGGGCTTCAACGTCCCCACCAGCAAAAAGAAAAGAAAACTGTTCCCCACTCACTCGAACGGGCTACATCAAAATTGCCACCACGGATAACCAATGCCTAACGTCCTCGGCATGACGACGCGACTGAGCCAGATCGTCGCAGTGGAGAAGACCCGGAAAACTGAGGCGTACAGCGCTCTTACTGCCGCCCACCACCAGGTCCAGAAATCCCCGCTGCTGGCCGGCATTTCCCGCACCTACCGACCCCGCGACGAAGAGGGCGAACTGCTCCCCGCCGAATCCACCCGGGTTCAGCTCCGAGCCGACGACGCGATCAACCAGGCCCTCACCGGCCTCATGCCGTTCTACGACGTGACCGCCACCAAGGACTGGGCGAACTGCGAGGCCCGCGCAGACATCCGCATCGGCGACCAGGTACTCCTCACCCAGGTCCCTGTGACCTACCTGCTCTTCCTGGAAAAGCAGCTCAACAGCCTCCACACCTTCGTCGAGAAGCTCCCCGTCCTCGACCCCTCCGAGCAGTGGCAGTGGGACGAGCAGGCCGGCGTCTGGCGGACGTCCGCCTACGAGACCGTCCGCTCCAAGAAGGTGCCCCGCAACCACGTCAAGGCACCCGCCACCGACAGGCACCCCGCCCAGGTCGAGGTGTACTTCGAGGACGTACCTGTCGGGACCTGGACCACGGTGAAGTTCTCCGGAGCCATGCCGGCCACCCGCCGCCAGGAACTCCTAGGCCGCCTCCAGCTCGTCCGCGACGCGGTCAAGTACGCCCGCGAAGAGGCCAACTCCGCCGAGGTCCACAATCAGCGACCCGGCGCCACGCTGCTGAACTACCTGTTCGCGGCGTAACCCCAGACCCCCGTCGCCGGCGTGCGGCGGGTGCGCAGGAGCGCAAACTGAAACTCAACGCCTGAAATTTGGAAACGGGCAGGCCCTGTTGGAGGTTCGAGTCCTTCGTCCGGCACCCACGCCGGAGTAGCCCAACTGGTAGAGGCAGGCCAGCCCCGAAAACTCAATTTCTCGCTCCAGTTTCAAGCACGCCACCAAGCGCCGGATCGACCGGCCCGAGCAATATCATCGAGATGAGGGTTCGAATCCCTCTCCTGGCGCTCCATGCCGGGATGGTCCAATGGCAGGGCGCGGCGATTTCAATACGACTCGGAGCCTTAAATGTGCCGGCGTGAGCTGAAGGGTGGACAACCCTGCAAAGGGCTCGTTTTAGGAACGAGTAACCTCCCAGGAGGGTCAGGACTGGCTACGTCCTGGCCCTCCGCCAGCATCTCCGGGCAAAAAGAAGGGCCCGCCTCCCCAGAGACGAGCCCTCCACGCACCTCCGCGTGTGCGGAGCAACTTTCGAGACCGCTGGCGATCTCTTTCGAGACACCGTTTCGATCCACCTCCGCTTACGCGGAGCCATCCCCGCATGCACGGGGAGCACTGCCGTGCATCCCTAAGGCTCGGACCACCCCCGCGTTGGCGGGGAGCAGTGCTGTACGCCCTTAGAAATCGGGCCATCCCCGCTTGCGCAGGGTCGAATCTGCACCGAAGCACAGAAGCGGAACACCCCCGCTTGCGCGGGGACCACCGCCCAACTACCCGGCGGCCCAACCACTATGGCACGCACGACTGACAGCGCGGAGGCAGTTCGCACAGAACGAGCCGGCGGAGCCTGCCCCCGCAGGCGACGCGGCGCAAAAATCCGCCTCCAGTGCGTACGTAACTGCGTACGCAGCTAGCATGCCGGACATGACTCAACAGGCCCCAAGCATCGACGAGTTGCTGACGAAGTGGGGCGAGGCGTACCGCGCCTCCCTGCCCCAGTGGACGCCCGAGGAAGAGGCGCTGTACTGGCGGGACTACAACGCCCGCTTCTACGCCAAGGTTCACGCGGAACTCGACGCCGCCAACGTCGTCATCTGCTGCCTCTGCCATGCACGGCGGCCCAGGAAGAGCCCCGACGGGCCGCGCTACTACGCCTCGGGCGAGTGCGAGAACGTCCGCCAGCCGTGGCACTACCACCGGGACTGGACCGTGGGCGCGAACCAGAAGAACCAGCGACGTGAAGCGCGCCGGCACCAGCGCCGCCTCCGCAAAGGCCGCCTGCCACACGTGCCCGCGTAGCTGCGAGAAGCCCCTGCGGCTGGCCCCGCTCCTGCTCCGGAAAGGGAGCGGGGCCGGCTCATGCGCGCTACTTCGCCGAGAGGTCTTCGAAGCCGACAACCTCCAGCTCCACGACGGTCTCGTCCTCCTTCTCCTCGTCGCCCTGGAAGTACACCTCCGTGCCGTCCCACTCCTCCTCGATCCACCGGTGGAGGTCTTCGAGGTGCTCGGGTGCCGGCCCGTCGGTCTGCTTGACCTTGAACCGGACGACGATCTCGCCTTCGAACTTCTTCTTCGCCACAACGGGCTCCTCAACTCGCTTGCCTGCAAGGAGGGTTGGCCAACCCGATGGCACCAGCGTACGGACCCAAAGGCGCAGGTCAAAGCAGTGCTGAAGAGGGCTGAGGACGCCCGAACAGCGATTTCTCGGCTTCAAAACATCGCTCGGCCGGCCTCGGGCATGCTGGGGTCGAGCCACGGCCCCGGCCGGAGGCTCGCGCGAGCGGAAAATGCCCCCGCAGCCGAATAATCACGGAACCGTAACGATGCTTGGAGCTGACATGGAGCAGCCGGCCGACAGCCCCGTCCGCCGCTGGAGCAAGGAAGGCCGGCCCCTGGGCCTGATGGAGTGGGCCCGGCTCTACGAGGACGACGAGTACCGCACCGTGGCGGAGACCGAGGTCGACGGCGTCCTCGTACGCACGATGTGGGAGGGCCACGACGTCGAGGTGATGTGGGCCGGCTGCATGTTCCACACCGGCGTCCGACGCGACGGCCGCTGGCAGGACGCCTGGGAAGGCCACCACCCCTGCACCGTCATCGAGGCCGAAGCCGCACACGAGCTGGTGGTCGCGAAGCTCCGCCAGAGCGCCCCGGCCTGACGCGCCGGCGGTTATGCCAGGGCATAACCGAGCGGCCGGCCTACGGCCAGCCGATCTCCTGGTCGCAGACCCCGGGGTGGTCCTTGATGAGAAGGCACGTCTCGTCGACCACGAGCCGGTCGCACCCGGGCCAGAGCCGGACCTCCTGGTGGCCGGCGTCGTCCCACAGCAGCCACCAATAGACCAGGCCCCCCGGCTCGTAGTGCTGCATCTGCGCCAGCGTGCTGTGCCGTGTCTCGGGCCCGTGTTCCTCCAAGTCGCACGCGTACGGGGCCTGGAGGCCGAAGTCGGTGGCGCAGGGCAAAGCCTCCAGCCGGCGCATCTCGTCGGGCGTCAGGGTCGTCTCCGCAGAGCAGCGCATCGAGTCCTCCAAGGTGAGTGGAACCGTCACCTCTCAGGCCCGGCAGAGACCGAGAACGTCAATAAATCTTGGAAATGCCTCTGTGGCCTGCGTCACACCCCCGCCCCGGGCCCACGGCCGTCGGCAATTAAACGGAATATTGGCTTCCGGCCACTGCCGGCGGCGGGGACACTGCCTCGTGGTCTAGGGTCGATATGCGCGAGAAGGCCCAGGCACCCAATTGTCCGCTTTGCGCGTTTAATGGTGGGGGGTCCTCATTTAAGGGGATTCGACCCCAATGCGGCGTACGCGAGCCTTGCCAGGCTTGGGGTGTTAGTCGCAGATATGCTGTACCCCCGGGTATGCCCCAAAGGCCCCATAGGGGGGCGTACGCCAGGTAACTCACCCTATGCCCGAAGTTACTTGGCGTAAGAATCCTTACGCCAAGTAATTGTAGGCGCACGGTGACGCTACCAGCGCGTACAGCTACATTACCGGAGCAACGGTTCCGGTTTGCGCAGCAAATACCGGCATAATGCGCATTGCGCGTGAATGTGATACGTGCGCCCTTAGCGGTGCAAGCATGAGGTACTGCCTAATTGGTGTTTACCAGCACTTACCCGGCACCCCTGGCATTAGTCATATCTCACGCGTAGGGGAGTTACCCGCACAGGGTGCACCATACCGGGGTGTTGGCCGCACACAGGCATAAGCCACGCATGAGCCGCATTGCCGGGCAACCGTGCGCATCCTCCTGTACCTCCCATGTGTCCTCTATGTGGCATCAAGGGCAGATGCCTTAGAACCCCCGAATTTTCGCGCCCTGGCATTTTCTAGGGCGTGTCCGTCATGCCCTCTTTGTGGGGGCGGGTCGCTGAGCGCCGTTCTGCCGTGCCGACCGGCCACGGGGGACCGTCGGGCGCGCGTGCCCGGACAGGCTCTCACGCGCGCGCGTAGGGGCGCGCACGGGCCCGGCACGGCCGGACGCTACGGCCGGAGCGATGCCGCGCGGGCCCGTGGCCGGACGCGTGAGCGCCCCGGGGGAACGGCCGGAGCGACGGACCCCGGGGGAAGGGGAGGGCCGCAGACGGGCGTACAGGGGCGCGGACACGTAGCGTCATTCTTCCCCCGAATTTCGGCGAATTTCGTCACGGTGCGTGATTTAGGCAGTCGCGCGGGGGTCCCGTCGGCATACCTGACGCCCAGTCAGAAAATAGGCATCGTCGCAGGTCAGAGGCCCTTTTTGGTCTTCCCGTGATAATCGTGCGCGCTTGTGAAAAACACGCCTTCTTTGCCCCTTTTCGTGCAGGCGTGGCATATCTAGTAAGGAACTAGGCGGCATCACATGTGATGTGCCCTTTTTCCCGAGCATTTTGGACACCTTGATCGTCCGCATTCTGAGATTTCCAAGATTCTTTAGCTGATTTTTTGGCGCCGATCACCCCTTTGACCTCGCACTATCACGCTCTGGTGGTGACTGACTACAAAACAGGGGGTCACAAAGCCTCTGTGACCCCCTAACGTCTTGGTTGTTCCCACCGCAGCCCGCCAAACCGGCGGGCGGGGGACGCGAAAGGGAGGTGAGAGGCAACAGGGGCGCGAGTAACGCGCCTATCCCCGGCGTGCACGCGGCTATTTCTCGGCGCGGCATGACCGGACGTGAGACAACAAAGCCTGTCTTGGGCGTTTGTTGTGGCCGGGCAACGGTCTTTCACGGGCATTCCCGCAAGGGCTCTCGCGTGAATCACTGTGCTCCGGGGAGGTAGCGCAGTCCGCAGCTTTCAAATACGCGGAACGTGCCCCCTGGCTTGCGGCGCGACGGGCAATCGAGACGCTTAGGCGGAATAGCGTGTGGGATGTAATCTGTCCGCTCTTTCTCCATCATCGCGCGATTTATCGCGCCCATGACTTCGGGAGAATTGGCAGTGACGATTGCGACGAATTCCTACCGCGTGTGAGCTAGCAACGCTGACTGAGATTGTGCGTTGCGGACGCCGACCGGATACCCCTGTGAGGTCAACGACCTTTGTCGTCTTACAGGTAGGTCCGGAAAGATGCCGCTTCGACATACCAAGGAACAAGTGCGTCTAGTGATCACGGTGCAGCACGTCAAGACTCTCGCCGATTGGCGGAGTGGCAATCTCGCCTCTATCCATTGCGGGTATACCAGCGATTTAGTCAGGGGTCCTTTTGGCGGAGTGTGCTGCACAGCGGACCGAATCAAGCGCCGGGCGAAAGTCGATAACAGGTGCCGGGAATTTCTGCCCTCGAAAAACCATGGATGTGGTGCGGGGGCAAGCCAAAGCGAACACGCGTAGGCCGCTTTAGTCGGCGGCTGAAAACCCGAGATTTGGCGACGCGCGAAAGTTGGACCGGACGCGGGAGAGAAAGACTCCACACGTACCGGGCAGGTTCGATTCCTGCCGCGCGTGCTCATCCATTCGCACTCACCCCAGGAAGGGGGCAACCATGGCAGCAAAGCGACAGGTACAGGGTCCCGCTAGCACGTGGACGGCCGATAGCCGTACGCGGAGCTACAAAGCGGAAATGTCATCTATGGGCACGGATTACCAGGGGCGCATTAACCTGCGCGGTGACCGTGACAGCGTCAAGACACGGCAGAACGCGCCGCACAAGCGGCACACGGGCAAAAACCTGCGTGCGCCTAAGCGCTATGTCGTGTCGGGCAAGCCTGCCGGTTTCGGTAACTCCCCCACGTACTCCCCCGGGGCATTCGCGCGCGGCATGGGGCACTCGGATAACAGCGGCTACGCGTTGCCCGACACCCCCCAGGAACTCGCGCCGGAATTTGATCTCACCACCCTTGACGGACTGCGCGCCGCGCGGGATCACGCACTCACCCGAGCGCGTGCCGCTGAAGCGCGCGGGAATCTCGTCGCCGCGCGGTACGCGCGGAGTGACGCAAAGGGTTACCGCACCGCGATTCGGACCATGGAAAGGAAGGGCCAGAAATGAGCCGTCACAGCACCCCCCGTAGGCAGGCCGCGCGCCGCTTCGCGAAGCAGCGTCAGCAGGACCGGGAGATCTCCAACACGCTGAAGGACATTCAGCGCACCGCCCGCGCCGGAATCCGCGCTCTCGGCGCGGACAATGCCGCACGCACACGCACGGCCGTGGCGACCACGTTCGCCGCGACGCGCGCCACGCTGGACGCGCGGCCGGTCCCGCCCCGCACGGACCCCGTGCCGACACCCAAGACCCTGTGGCAGGCCGCGACGGGTGAGCCCGCCCCGGTGACCGAGTCGGTCAAGGCCGAGCCCGCCCCGCGCGTGCACACCTCGATCAAGGCGGCGGACGTCCCGAAGGGCACGCGGGACGTCTGCAAGATCCACAAGGATCGCGGTGATCTGTCCTCCGAGTGGTACCCCGTCGGCTACCTCGACGGAGACGACGGAGCGCGGGTGTACGCGCGCCTGCACGGCGCGTCGGTCCGCTACTCCACCGCCGCCTAGCGGCACGCTAGCCACACAGAAGGGCCGCAATCCGGGCGAGAAATCGTCTCGGGTTGCGGCCCTTTGTCATGCCCGAAAACGCGTCGCCGACCAGGGGACGCCACCGCAACAGATCGGAGTTCCGCCGATGGCCCGTACCAATTTGAAGCGCGCGGCTGCCACCAACGCGCTGCGCATTCACGACCGCATCCATGGCGGCCCTATGCGGCGCCCTTTCCGGCGCACCGTGATGGGGCTCTGGCTGGAGACGCGCGGTGAGCGCAAGCCGCGCCGCTCTCCTGCGCGCGGCCGAGTCGAGAGGCAGATGTGCCGCTACCGGGCGTTCGAACCCGACAACCGGCACTCCGTCCGCTACCTGTGGGAGCCGTGGTACGTCCGATGACAATCCTGCCGCTGGTGCACGTCGAAATCGGGGACACCCCGCAGCACGTCGAGGACCGCTGGAACGGCTACTCCGTGGTCCACGGTCCGTTGGTCGTCCACTGCACCCGGGCCGTTTCGGAGCCGGTGATGTTCGCGCGGGAGGACCGGGTCGACGCCACGATCATGCGGCCCAACCTGCTGCACCCCGGATGGTGGCGCGGCGGGTGGGCCGACACCGCCAGTCCTGTACTCCCCGCCAAGATCGAGAAGGAAGAGGTATTCGCGTGAGCAGCACCGTCATTCCGTTCCAGGCCGAGCACCAGGTCGCCAACCGGCTGGACGGTCCGGTCGGCCGCGAGATCGCGATCGTGGGGCGTGAGGTCGAGAATCTCGCCGAAGCCTTCACCCTGCGGGGAGGAGCCATCGACGTCGATGTCCTCGACACTCTCCGCGAATCCATTGACCGGCTGGAGATGAGCAGCAAGCTGCTCGCCCTGGCCGAGGAGCTGGAGCAGTGGGGGCGGACGATCCGGCGGGAGGTCGGGGAGCTTGCCGACCACCGGGCTCCGGGCGCGCTCGACCGCACTGCGCGGCATCTCCTGTTCTCGCTCGACCAGGTGCAGGAGCTGATCGACAGCGAGCGGCCGGAGGTCGCGTAGATGGCTTCGGCCGGTCTCGGTGCGGGGGTCCGTCCCGAGGCCGGCCGTGGCTGTGCGCGATCACGGGTAGCGTTTCAGTCGGGCTGAGGGATCGGCCGGCATGGGGTCGGCAGGGATGCAGCCGCAACTTCAGGAGGTACGTCCGTGGCAGTCGGCAAGCCTGTTCTGGTGCACGTTCAGTCGCATGGCGACTGGTACGGCGTGTGGCATGGGCGCGAGTACATCAACGTTTTCACGGACGAGGACGTCGCGAAGAACGCCGCTATCAGCGGAAATCTCGACGGCGCCGTGCACGTGATCAACACCTCGCTCGACGGCCCCAGCGGTGACCCGGAGGCGTACGTCCGGGAACAGGTCGAGGCGTGGGCCGCCGAGGACGGGGCAGATTTCCGCGCCAACATGTAGTTCCGCATTCCGCTAAAGGGCCTCTGCGTAATTCACGCAGGGGCCCTTTTGTATGCCTGAAAACAGAAAACGAGGGGTGGGATTTTCCATGAGCGTGATGGACGGCATTACGTCAATACTCCCGGAACTGGGTTACCTGGAGTCGATCTTCGAGACGATGGAATGGGCCGAGGCAGAGATCGAGAAGGCGATGGCCCGGCACGGTGAGACTCGGCCCGAGGGTAAGCGCGGGACCGGGCCGATTTGGAACAGCTTCAGCCTGCTTAAGGCGGCCCACAACGAGGGCCTTTGCCGTGAGCCGCTCTTCCGTGCGCACTGCCATGAGCTGCTGGAGCGCGTGGCCAAGGGCCAGGACACCCGGCTGGGCACGGATGCGGAGATGATCACCGTCCTCTCCAAGACGAGTTTGGTCGCGCCCATGACCTCCGCCGCCGCGTGCCTGTACATGCGGCTGATGCACAGATCGGTGCCCGAGTTCAGCCACTCCGTATCCCCCGTGATCGACCTGGACGCGTACGAGAAGGTCCACGGGCGCAAGGCGGACGAGTACGAGGCCGACATGCGGCACAAGCTGCGCCAGGACTGGCGCACCAAGTAGCCGCGAGTCCGCCGGTACGACAACTGAATCAGGCGAGTGAATAGGGAGCCTTGGTGCGCGCGTGTTGCACTGGTTGGCTCCCTTTTCGCTGCCCAAATTGAGAACTGTTATGCCGTCAATCGAATGGCGCAGTCCAGGGAGGGGTGTGCGTGATGAGCACACGGAAGGTCAAGACGCTGCGGCGTCGGCAAAAGGCTGGGCGGAATCAGCGAAAGCTGAACGCCGCCAGGAAGTTCATGAAGCAGTGTTCGGAGGTGCTGTGGTCTCTGCCAGCGCACTACGACTGCTACTTGACGTGCGAGGAGGTCGAGGCAGTAGCGGATTTGGGCCGGGAATTCGGCATCGACGAGGAGGACATTGAGGGCCTGATCGAGGCGCACGCGGAGGACGACGAATGCGGTGACCAGCACCATGAGTCGTGCGAGTACTGCCGGGATTTGCAGGGGGAGTAATGATCCGGGTAACGACCGAATGGCGTCAGCAGCGCACAGTGCGCGGCAAGACGAGCCACAAACTGTTGGAGTCGGAGACCGAGGAACTCGATTGGCCGGACTCGGTCGCGAGTTCCCTCGTGTCGCTGCTGGAGGCACACCCCAAGCTCACGTTCTCCGGCATGGAGGACTTCGGCGAGGGTGAGTGCGTCCTGGCCGAGGGCCACAACTGCGCCAACACCCGGCACCGCAGGGACTGCCGCACGCACCACATCAACTCGGTGCGTGAGTGGGTCGAGAAGCGCGTGGACGAGATGAAGGTCGGTGAGACCGAGGACTTCACGGCGGGTGGGCTCAAGTGGGTGTCCGTCACGGTCGAGGTGCTGCCCGAACCAGAGCTGGAGGAGGACGAGCCGGAGGAGGCCGAGCCCGCGCCGGCCGAGCCGAAGGAAGAGCCTGCGCGGGCCGAGACCTACGTCAAGCGGTCGGCCTTCCACAGTGAGGTGCGCCCGGTCGGAGAGCCGATCACGCACGCCGAGGACTCAGCAGAAACTCTGGCCGAGCGTGGCGAACTGGTCCGCGTCCGGCCGCACTTCAAGGTGCCGGACGGCCGGTCCAGCCTGCGGACGGTGCGCTCTCCGTGGTGCTACGAGGCCCGTGTGGTCCGCGTGAGCTGCGGAGACATGGTGCTCGTCAAGTACACGTGGGAGACCGAGGACGCCCCGTGGACCAGTACAGGCGCATTCAAGGTGTCGGAGCTGCACAAGGTGCACGAATGCGAGTGCGCCGGATGCTGCGGCAAGGACGGCATCACGGAATTCGAGGGGGCGTAACCGTGGGAATTGAACTGGCCTTTGTCGACTCGGAAGCCGTGATCGGCGGGAGAGACGCATGGATGGACGAAAAGACCGAACCGTGCGTGCGACTCGATGAACTTTTCGAGAAGTGGTACGAGGTCCACGGAAAGTTCCCGTACGGGCCGATGCAGTTCCTCTCCTGGCTGGAGCGGCGCGGTGTTCCCGTTCAGCCCCCGCACTGGGGCGACCTGAAAACCGCGAACACCCAGAACGAGACCACGTGGCTGGACGAGGACTTCCACTACACGGTGTTCAAGCTCGGCGACGCGCACTACGTCGCGACGAGCGAGGCCCGCACAGTCGCGCACCCCGAGTTCTTCAAGATCACGGCCGCCGAGCCGGAGGACTTCCTGGCGTTCAGCTCCGCGTGGATCGAGTGCGACGCGGGCCACGCGTACGAGACCGAGGACACCTACCGCTGGCAGTTCTACGTCGAGGGCGTCGGCCCGCGCGGGCCGAAGATCCGGCTCTACGACCTGGACCAAGACGGGGACGGCGACCTGCTGTGCCCGAAGTGCACCAACAAGATCAGGAAAATGGGGGCCTACTGATGATCGGTGGAGTGGTCGGATACCAGTACGCGGTCGATAACCTGTGCCCGTCGTGCACGATCGGCCGGATGCGGGCGAACGGCATCAAGGTCGCCAGGGGCATGGGGCACGAGGACGCGATCCGCCGGGCGGCCGAGCGCCAGGGCGTCGACTTCAGCGACGAGTCCTCCTACGACTCGGGTGACTTCCCCAAGACGATCACCACGCAGCAGGCCAAGACGGAACTGACCGAGCTGCCGAACGACGAGCGGGGCGAGATCTCCGACGAGCGGTGCGACAACTGTGGGAAGTGGCTGGTCCTTGGTGAGAAGTCGCCGAGCGAGCCCGCGCTGACCCGGTACGTGCGCGACTCCTACGAGCTGCCGCACGCCCTGGCCAAGCAGATCGCCACCGAACTGCGCAAGTGGGGGCTCTCCCACCCGGAGTTCATCAAGGAGGAGAACGCCCGCCAGGCCGCCGCGATGTACCCGCACGACTTCGTGATGACGGAGTTCCGGGGGAATCCGCAACAGGTCGTCATGTTCCCCACGCCGCAGGCGGACGGGGACACGTGTCTGCACTGCGAGAAGCCGTGGGAGGAGCACACGTTCACCTGCGGCACGTGCGGGATCGACATTCCGGCAACCGATCGACACCGGCATGAGATCCCGATCAAGGGTCAACGCAAGCTCCCGATGGTCGTAGCGCCGTAGCGCGCCTCGGGTACGCCCGGTCGACGAGTAGCGAATGCCGTCCTCCCCTATGCGGCACTCGGTGGGTTCGATTCCCGCCCCGGGCACTCAACTCATTCACCCGAACAATGGAAGGAGTCGCGAGAGAGCGATGCAGATTCGACTTGTTCAGCAGACCGACCCGGACCCGGCGGAGAAGAACCCGGACTGGTACCCGATCGACGACTTCCTGCCCGAGGATGCAGCAGCAATTCGCGCCGGGGAGTTGGAGCGGTACACGGTCGAGATCATCCGCACCGATGAAGACGGTACGGTCCACGTTCTCGGTAACTCCCTGAACCACATCTCGAAGCCGGGGATCGCGGGCGTCTACAAGGCTCCGTTCGACATCCCGTTCTTCGCCGAGGAAATCATCAGGGCCGCGAAGGACGAACTGACCGGCGCGGCTGACCTGGAGGTCGGGCAGCACGTCGTGCTGCGGAACTGCCGCCCCGATGGGGCCGGCCGGCTCTTCGAGGTGCTGGAGATCCCCAAGGACGACGAGGGCGCCGGCCTGGGCACGGTCATTGTCCAGCAGCTCGACGCCATCGAGGGCACAGGGCCTCGCCACCTGCTGGTGACCTGTGTGTCCAAGGAGACCGGACCGCGCGTCCCGATCGAGGGCCGTAACCGGGGTGGGATCGGTGAGTCGTTCCGCAAGCGTGAGGGCGGAGGGTTCCTCGTCTACGCGGGCGAGTACGCCGACCAGGTCGTCATGTCGCCCACCGCGCTCGGCCGCGCCCTGTGGGGCTGCCGGTCCATCGACGAGTTCGGCGACGACGTCTGGGAGTACGGCTGTGACCGCGACGACGCGATCCGCGCCCACGGCCGCAAGTACCCGAACAAGGGCCTCTACAACTGATCGACCGACTGACCAGACGGTCAGCAAAGAGAGGTGCAACATGAGCACAACCGTCGGGGCCGAGGGCTGGACGCTCGTCCACCAGGCCCGACAGAAGCATTACGACGACCGCTACTACGGCCAGTTCCTCGGCACCCGCAAGACAGGCACCCTCACCCCCGACGCGACGGAGTGGATCGTCGGCCGCCTTTTCGACGGTAAGAGCCCGGACGACGGATTTCGGGACGGGGAGTGGGCCTACTCCAAGCGCTTCCAGTCCACCCAGTCCACCGACAACGCGGACCGCGCGCTGAAGGCGTACGTCGAGATGTCCTACGACACGTTCGTGTGGGACCGCGTCTTCGAGCAACGCGTGGGTGAAGCCATCGACCGGCACCTGGCCGGACCCGAGGTTCCGGGTGCCCCCAAGCTGTCGGCCGGCTGGTACCGGTCGGACCCGGGCCCTTCCGTGCCGATCGGCAGCCACACCATCCACCTGCCGTTCCACGAGGCGAAGTACGAACTGCTTCAGCATCTTCGCCGCACCGAGCTGGGCGCCATGGCGCACCTGACCCGGGGGGTGACCCTCGACCGGCACGAGGCCGTCGAGCTGGCCAGCCAGGCGAAGGGCCCGATCCGGTTCGAGTACGGCTACAACACCTACTGGCTCGTGGCGGACGTGTCATGACCCACAGCGTCTACGTCGGCCCCGCATGGCCCGACGGCGGGCCCGAACCCGAGGCACAGAGCCATTTCTACTGCGCCAACGACGAATGCCCCAGCTCGTTCGGCAACGGCCACGGACCCGTTCCCAATACGCGGAAGTACCGCGTGCCCGGTGGCTACGTCTGCGAACTCTGCGCAGAGGCACACGACACCGAAGCATCCGTCGAGGACACAGCCACAACTCCCGTGTCGTCCACGGCTTTTCCCCATAGGAGCGCCATGAGCTGTTCCACGATCCAGTCCACCACCGTCCCCGGCGACGACCCGTGCACGGGCAGCGCCACCCACATGCTGCTCACCGACGAGCTGGGGCCTGACAAGGCCCTGGAGCCGGTGTGCAAGCCGTGCGGCGAGTCCTACACCCGGCGCCCCGCACTCAAGGCCCGCCTGGTCCCCCTGCACGTCCACCAGTGGCTCCCCGAGTTCCTGGAGATCATCGAAGGGCATCGGCTGATCGAGGACGCGGAGTCCGAAGCCCGCTGCTTCGACTGCGGCACCCGCAACAGGCTCAACTGGTTCAGGTTCCAGACGAACGGCTGCCCGGCCCGGCCGGAGTCCATCGAGGTGATGCGCCATTCGCGCAACATGCTCCAGGCCGAGGAGAGCGTGCGGGCTGCGATGTCCGCGCGTGTGTGGTGGTCCTACGCGGTCGAGTTCGTCGGCGTTCCCGTCGGGGACTGGCGCGTGGTCACCGACGACCCGCACTACAGCGCGTTCTTCACGTTCCGCGACCGTGAGTACGGGCTGCGGCACGACCTGCCCGCCGGACGGTTCGGCGCCGAGAAGCTGCCCAACCGGGGGCGTCCCGAGCCGAAGATCGGCAACCGCGAACTCGATGACACCTACAAGCAGGTGGTCTTCTACTTCCACGACCGGATCACCGACTCCGGCTCGTCGTTCTTCGCCACCTGGACGCCGAGCCACGCGGACGTCACCGCCCGCGAGCTGGTCATTCTCTACAGCCCCGAGGGCCGGATCAGCGAAGTCCTGCGCATCCCGGGGCTGCACACGTTTCCCGAGACCACCGCCGCGATCTGCGACGCCTTCGGCCCTATCAGCGACGTCCTCCTCAAGGACCGCATCTACGAGTAGGAGCACCACAATGCCCAAGTTCAACTTCGAGCAGGTCGACCCCGACAACGACAACCGGCTGCGGGTGAGCCTGAAGGACACCGGGGAGGCCCTCGGCATCACGTACCTGACGAAGGGGGCCGGCTGGGTCGCCGAGCACGCCGGCCTCACCGGCACGCAGGGCGCGGTGCACGGCTTCAAGACCGAGCACCTGGCCGCCGAGTTCATGTACTGGTTCAAGGCGCCCGAGCAGTCGGAGCGCACCAACCCCAAGGACCGGCCGCGCCCGCTCAACCCCGAGCTGCTGCCGAAGCACGGTGTGCTGATCTCCCTCGTTCCGATCAACGACGGCGACTTCCTCGTGGACCTGAACACGCGGGGCGTGGGGAGCGGGATCGGCTACCTCCAGCAGCGCGACGACGGCCGGTTCGACGTACGCGTGGGGCACAACTCGGTCGGATCGGCGGACACCCCGGAGACCGGGATGTGGGCGTGCCTCAAGCTCCACACCCGCACCAAGATCTACGACAAGATCATCAAGGGCTTCAATCACTACCCGGTCCAGGACGCGTGGGTGAACGGCACCATCACCTTCCGAGGGGAGACCGTCGAGGCGGTACGCGAGGCTGTCGACCAGGCCGTGGAAGCCCTCGTGGACGGCCACGAGGAGTTCAAGGCCGACTCCACCACCTACGACGTCACGCTCAAGGCCCAGCAGTGAAGACCGCGCTCCGGCTCGGCCCCGGCACTCGGGTCACGCTCAACGACCCCGATCCGATCTTCAGCACGTGGACCGGCACGGTCGTGGTGTGTCTGTGCAAGCGGCACACCTGGCAGCAGCAGGTCGGTGACGGCGGGCCCGGCCGTGAGTGCGGTCACGCCCGGTGCGGCTACCCGCGCGCCGCATCCGCGTGCCCCTGGCCCGTGCACGTGCGCTGGGACGGCAACGACGACGACCCCAACGAATCCCACCAGAGCCCTGAATCTCTCAAGGCGATCGAGGAGGAATCCGCATGAGTGCTACGGCTACCGAACTGCTCACCAGCTACCGCGTCACCTGGGAGCAGAAGGGCATCGAGAAGTCCCACACCGAGGTCTGCATCGTCGACGACAACGACATGACCCGGCCCGGTGACAAGGAGCAGCTTCACGGCCTGCTGCGTCGGATGCTCGCCATCCGGCACCTGCCGATCGGCTACTCCGTGCCGGAGAACGTCGTCCTCCAGGACGTGATTCCCCTCTGCAACTGCGAGCCGTACCCGGGTGAGAACTGTGCCTGGGCGGAGCACAAGGGCGAGCGGTTCTACATGACGACGTCCCAGACGTTTCCGCAGTGCGAGGTGATCCACGACCGGCACCGCAACAAGATCGTCGGCATCGTCTCCATCGGGTTCAGCGTCAAGTTCCTGACGATGGTGCGAGAGGAACTCGGGCACCAGTAGGAGCCACGGACACAGCAGCAATTCAGGGCGGCCTCGTCAGGGCCGCTTTTTTCATGCCCGAATTCAGGAGGGACCTCATGGCACACATCGAGAACGACGGTCGGCTGATCCCGCAGGGCGGCGCGTTCGAACCGGCCCCCGGGTACAGGCTGACCTACGTCGGCCGCCAGGGGCTGCGGCACGTCTTCCGCGACGGGGAGGGCGAGTTCGCCCGTTTCGGCACCACTACCCCGCCGCGCGAGAGCCGCCCGGTGTCACTGGGGGAACGGCGCACTGTGGTCGAGCTGCTGCCCGATGCCCGGCCCATCGTGGACGCGTCGCTCTACGTCGTCACGCACCAGATGAGCGTTCCCGGCGGCTGGCAGGACTTCGTCAAGGTGACCTCCCGGGCCCCGCAGATGCTCGCCGGGGTCTACAGCGGCGCGGGGACCGCGATCGAGGACGAGAAGCTCCGCGCGGACGCGCGGAAGGCGTGGGACGCCTCCAACCCCGCTGTGGCCGCGCACCCTTACACCCGCCTTGGCGAGCTGCTGCTGAAGGTGCGGCTCCAGGAGGGCACTGGCGAGGTCGGCGGCTGGGATGACCCGGCGGTGTGCATGGAGATCGCTGAGCTTCTGGAGAAGTCCCGCGCTCTGTAGGGCAGTTCACGTACCGCCGAGGGGGTGGCCGGCATGGCTGGAGTAATCGAGCAGAACACCGTGCCGGCGTCGCTGTCGGCGAATGAGAGGGAGTGGTGCGAGGAGTGCTGCGGGCCCTGTGAGTGTTGGCGCCCCGAGGACGATGAGCGGGAGCCGCAGGGCCTGGAGCTGGACGGGGAAGCCCTCGTGGCCTACCTGGACAGCCTGACCGACGAGCAGCGCCAGGAGGTGGCCGGTCCGTGGCCGGTCCGATGGCTGTACCCGTGGCAGGAGGGGGAGCCGCAGCGCGGGCTGAACGTGTGCGGCGGCTGCGGTGGGGGCTGCGCCGGTCTGCGCCTGGTGCTCGGGTTCGAGCTGGATCTGATCTGCGTCGACACCTCCAAGGACGCCACCACAACCGCTCGGGCCGCCGGGTGCAACGCGCTGTGCATGGACGTGCGCGAGGTCGACCCCCGCCACCCCGCACTCCGGTGGACGGCGTACGCGGTGTTCACCATGCCGTGCCCAGACTGGAGCATCGCGGGCAAACGGCTCGGTCATCTGCCGGAGAACATCAAGATTCTCACCGACGCGATCACCGATGTGGCCGAGGCGTACGGCAACGTCTGGCGCTTTGGCGGCCATGACGGGGACGTCTCCACTGCGGTGTTCGGCACGCCGTGGGAACACGTCACGGTGGCGGAGATGTGGTCGTGGGTGGACGGCATGAACGCCAAGACGGCAGGACTCATGCTGGCGCCGGTCCTGATCGGTATGGGACTGCTCGCGGCGGGAGCACCGCTTCAGTCCGTGATCATCGAGCAGGCGTGGACGCTGCCCGAGGACGTGAAGTCCGCGATCGGGATGGAGTACATCGTCGCGGGCTGGGACGGGGTGCGCTGGGACATCCTCGACGCGGGCGATTTCGGCAGTCCGTCGACCAGGCGCAGGGCGATCATGATGGCCTCGCGGGACCAGCGGCTGGACGCCGTGGAGGCGCCCGGCATCACCACGTGGGCGTCGGACGCGATCGGCTGGGACCCCGAGACGTGGATCAACACTCGGGGGGTCCGCAAGACGGCCGGCGGGAACGAGTTCAAGCTGGGCCGCACCATCCCGGGGATTACGTCGAAGATCCGTGGCTGGTACGACGCGGACGACTCGGAGCACCGCTTCACGATCGAAGAAGTGTGCCTGCTCGTCGGCCTGCCCTCCGACTTTCCGGTGGTGGGTTCGCGTACGTCGCAGTGCCAGCAGCTCGGCGACATTTTCTCCCCGCTCGTGGCCGCAGCCGTCTGGGGAATCTTGCTGCGCATTGAGTGGGTGCCTCGCCTTCTCCGCTACCTGGCGGAGCAATATCCGCAGGTCCACCGCCAGTACCTCTACACCGACGCGGCATGACAGCGGCGTGCGGGCGAGTTCTTCACTGAGAAATAAGAACTGTTATCGCGTCACCCAAACGGGTGACTACACCAACCCTGGGCCCGCTCGTTGACCAAGACGAGAACGGGCCCTTCGTGTTTGAGAAGGAGCATGTGATGTCTGAACTGCTGAAGTGCGCGGGCTGCAACTGGCGAGTGATCGAGCCCGACGAGGACGTGACCGAGGACGAGAACGGCTACGCGAACAAGCGTTGCGCCGACTGCCAGATCCAGGACTGCACCTGCGGTTTCGACGACGGCCTGATCACGCTGGTGGCCGACTGGGAGACCGTGTCGGACGACGAGGGCTGCACCATCTCCCCGGACATGCTGCCGGTGATCATCACCGTCAAGGCCACCACGAAGGACGAGGCCATCGAGGCGGCCTCCGACAAGCTCCAGGCGCACTTCGGCACCAGCGTCGATGCCCTATTCGAGACGCGGATCGAGCGCGACTTCTGGTTCGGGCTGAACGAGACCGACGCCTTCCTGAGGCTGTGCGCAGTCCTCCAGGGCTCCCCGGCCGTGATCGACGAGGACGCCTTCTTCACCGTCCTGAGCTGAACTCCCGACTCTCACCGGAGGATTCCCATGCAGTGCACGCACATCGACCTGTCCGGCGACACCCCAACCGACTGCGGCAACGAGGACTTCGAGGTACAGACCTCGGTCATGCTCACCATCGACCTGTCCGGCGAAGCCGAGGACCACACCATCGAGCTGGACGGCCTGTCCCAGGAGGACATCGAGATCGTCTGCAAGAAGTGCGAGAAGAAGGTCGAGGGCGTCGAGTTCGACAAGGCCCTCACCGTGCTCATCCTCAAGCTGGAGAAGCGCCTGGGCGCCACGATGCAGCCCCTCAACGCCTACATCTTCGAGGACGGCACGGAGATCCGCCCCGAGGACGTGCTGGCATGAAACACGTCATCCAGTTCAGCGGCGGACTCGGCTCCTTCGGCGCCGCCCTGCGCGTCGCGGAGAAGCACGGCACCAGCAGCATGACGCTGCTGATCGCGGACACCAAGGCCGAGGACGAAGACCTGTGGCGGTTCGCCGACGACGTCAGCCGGCTGCTCGGTGTGCCGCTGACGAAGGTCGCCGACGGCCGTGACCCGTGGCAGGTGTTCCGCGACCAGCGCTTCCTCGGCAACGACCGCATCACCCCCTGCACGACCTGGCTGAAGCAGAAGCCGTGCCGTGCGTGGATGAAGGAGCACGCGCCCATCGGTGACTCGATCGTCTACATCGGCATCGAGAAGACCAAGCGCGACCGCGCCCGCATACCCGCCATCGCCCGGAACTGGCGGCCGTGGCGCGTGCAGTTCCCGCTCTGCAACCGCTGGGAGCCGGAGCTGAGCAAGGAGGCGTCCAAGGCCCGCCTCATGGACCTCTCCCGCTGGTACGGCATCGAGCCGCCCCGGCTGTACGCGCTCGGCTACGAGCACAACAACTGCGCCGGCCTGTGCGTCCGCGCAGGTCAGAAGCAGTGGAAGCTCACCCTCGACGTCCAGCCCGAGAAGTTCGCGTACGCCGAGGGCCAGGAGCAAGCCATCCGCGACCTGCTCGGCAAGCCCGTCTCCATGTTGCGCCAGACCCGCCAGGGCATCACCCGCCCTCTGCCGCTCTCCGAACTCCGCCGCCAGCACCAGGCGGCCACCGGCCCCTGCCCCTCCGCTGCATAGGACTGAACATGACCGAGCTGAAGACAACCGATGCCGTGCCCGAGGGCGGCTGGCTGACCGACCTGGACGACAAGGAGCTGAAAAGCCTGGTCGGCGCGACGCTGTCCGTCTTCTGCAACCTCCGCTCCAACACCGGACTCCTGGTCAAGGTCGAGGACGGCACCGCCTACCTCTTCCGTCCCGACCAGGGGGAGTTCCTCGAATACCCGGTGAGCGCCACCCGCTTCGAGCGGACTCCGGGCACGCCGATGCGGCCGGCCCTCGCCGCCGCCCTGGTCTACGAGCGCGAGTGGTGCGCCTTCGCCGCGAGCCTGGAGGACGCCGAGGGCCAGATCACCGATCAGGGCAAGTGGGACCACGGGCGCGGCGACTACGAGTACGGGATGCCCGACCGCTTCGAGTCGCTGCTGATGGAGCTGACCACGCAGCTCTTCCCCTCCCCGGAGACCGCCCTCAACACCACTGCCGGTACCGCTGCGGAAGGCACCCGATGACTGTGATGAGCACTGAGAAGCCCCTCCTCAATACGCCGGAGGGCGGCACCATGTCCCAGCCCGAGCGCCCCTCCCAGTGGCACGAGCACCCGTACGTGTGGGCCTTCCACGCCACCAGCGGCGACCTCAGCGACTTCTTCATCGAGAGCGTGTGCAAGCAGGCCAAGGCCGAGGAGGCTCCGCCCGACGCGGTGTACAAGGCGGCCGACCTCGACGAGTGGATCACCGTCGGCATGATGGCGAACGCGGACCAGCAGCGGCGCGTGCGTGCGTACGCGGCGGCCCTGATCGAGTGGCGTGACGCGCTCAAGGACTTCCAGCCCGCTCCGCAGGTACAGCCGCTGAACCAGGCCCCGTTGGAGAGCGACCCCGAACAGGCCGACGCGGCAGGGGAGTTCGAGTACACGGTGACGTTCGTCGCCCGGATCTCCGGGACGGTCAGGGCGCCCAGTTTCCGAGAGGCCATGGGGCTGCTCGCGCCGCCGCAGCACACCGGCACGGCGGGGCTGGTGGACGTGTGCACCGACGACCTGCTGGGTGTGAGCTGGCGCCTGAACTTCGACCCCGTCCGCGCGGAGCTGGCCACCACGGACGACCCCCGCGAGCGTCAGCCGCACCCGCCTGTCGCGCCTGTGGTCGAACCGGTTCCGGGAGCGTCGCCGGCCACGCCGGCGGTCCCGAGGGGCGGCGTCGTCATCCGGCGCAAGAGCACCGACGCGGCGGCTCCGTAGCGCCCGCCTTCCACGCTCGGCCCGGTCCCCGGCTTCTCCCAGAGCCGAGGGCTGGGCCGTCTTCGTTGCCTGGACACAACAGCAACGTGCGAGTGGGTGTCGGTGACATCATCGACGCGGTGCTCGGCACGGTCTGCTGGGTGACGGTCGTCTGCGCTCTTCGCCAGCCCATCAGCCCTTCTGGTGGGCTGGAGTGGGATGCAGCCGAAAGTACCCCCGGTGCCACACGCCGGGCCGGGTCATCAGTTGGTCCCTGAGAAAGGTAGAAAATGCCCCGAGGCCGAGACAGTATGAAGTATTTCGATGAAAACGGGACGGAACGCTCCCTTTATGCCAGTGGTGCCAGCCGCCTGGCTTTTGTGAAGGAGCACGCCCCGGTCGGACGGCTTCAGACTCCCGGTAATCGGGTCTGGGCGGTGCAAGACGTCCGGAAAATGGAGGACACCGGCCTTTGGGACGTCGAATGGGTGGAGCCCAATGACGACGCCCGCGAAGGCGGGTGGATTATCACCGGCCTCACCGCATTCGGTCGGATTGTTCTCGATAACTGGAATAAGCGCCAAGCTGCGCGGAATGAGAAGGAATGAAATGTCCGACGACGAGCACGAGCAGGAAATGGCCCGCAACCGCGAGCCGTACCCCTCCGAGCACCGCAAGGCGTACATCGAGAGCCGCCTGACCTACTTCGCCTCGTGCCGGCTCGTGGCCGAAGGCTGGTCGGTGAAGGACAACGCGGACGGCACCGACTGGGACATCTCCTTCACGCTGAGTCTGCCCGACCGGGACGAGGAGGTCGTCACGGGAGACGCGGGCTTCCGTCTCCTGGACACGGGCCGGTTCCTCGGCGCGATCGAGAGCGATCTGCTGGCGGAGGAGCGTCCCGGCGAGGTGGTAGGCCACCGAGGGCACACGCATCACTCCATTCGGCGAGCCGTGGGCGACGCTGAGGAGGAGTACCTGCACGCCGCGATCCTGGGCGGGCAGACCCTGACCGCGCACCTCCTGCACGGCCATGCTGTCCCGCACCTCCAGGTGAGCGTCGACAAGCTGGTGCTGGTCTGGCCGGGCGGGGAGAGCGAGGTCTGCGAGGAGTACACCGAGCGGCTCGTGGACGTGCTCAACATTCGCGCCGAGGCCCGGACCTACGCAGCCGACCTGGGCCTGTCGTTCGACGAAGACGACGAGGCGGCTGAGGTGGAGGACTGGGTCTTCGAGAAGCTGGCCCACTTCGTCGCGCAGGGCTGGATTCTCGCCTGGAGCAACCAGCCCACCAACGGCGCCGGCGCCATCGTCTGGTGGGAGTCCGAGGACCCCGCCGTGAAGCTGCCCACCAGCCCCGACGGCGAGCTGCTCGACTCGGTGGAGGTCATGCCCAAGGGCGTGCACGGCAAGGTCATCGGCTACGAAGAGGTTCACACCGCCGTGCAGTACTTCGAGGACGGCCAGAGGACGGCCCAGCGCCTGGCCGGCCGCCACGACGAAGACTGACGCTGCCTGCTCCGCCTCGGAACGTCCACCATTCCTCCCGACCACGCAAACGCCCTCAGCACATTCCCTTGGCCATGGCACGGAAGTGGTAACGACCTAGCCCGTACAGGCGAGTTGGGGAATGGTGGCAAGGTCATCCGAATGGGTGACGGACATGCCGGTTTGTGCTGCACTTGTCGAGGTGGCCTCCGGAAAATGCGCCACACTGTGCTGCGGAGCGTGCGCGGGTGCGCGGCATATGCGGGTTCAGCGCCCCATGGTTCTGCCTTTTACACGCTCGGGCATGAATTCGCCAAGAAACAGTTCAAGACAAGGGTCTGCTGGGTGTTGCCCGCTACAGTTCGGGCCCAGGCATAAGGTCGTTCGCCTTGGAGGAAGAGACATGGCGCAGACAGTCCGGGTTCGGCTGGTCGATGATCTGGACGGTGGTGAGGCGCATGAGACCGTCACCTTCTCGTTCGAGGGGAAACCCAGAGAAATCGAACTGTCTCACGAAAACGCGGTGAAGTTCAGGCGGTTCATGCAGCCGTACATGGACGCGAGCCGTCCCGCCAGGGCGGACAACATCGCGGCGAAGGGTGCTCCTGCCGCGCCGGCGAAGAGTGCCCCCGTTCCGCAGACCCTGACCCAGGCCCAGCAACGGGAGGAAGCCGCGTCCATCCGGGAGTGGTGTGAAAAGCACCATCTGCCGGTCAATAAACTCGGCCGTATCCCGACCAATACGCGCAGAGCGTGGGAGCAGCACACTCAGCGCAACGATCGTTCCCTGCTGGACGCGCTGCTGGAGAAGGCGGGCGTCGATACAAATATGCCCCCAGCAATTACGAACAAGGTCGTGTCCATCGACCAGAGCAAGCACACGGTCGAGGCACAGCTTGAACGCCGTGCTCGCGCCGTCGGCAAGCTCTCGCCACCGCAGGAGAAACTCCTAAGAGAAGCCTGTGAGGGCGACAGCACGAGAACTCCCGAGGACGCGGCTGAGCGCAGCAGCTACAAAGCTCTCGTGCGGCGCGGCTTCATGGACGAAGAATCGGAGGACACCTTCCAAGTGACCGATGTCGGCCGTACCTGGGTGCGTCTGCACCAGACCGCTCTCTCTGCCTAACGCACGACGGGGCCTGCATCTCCCTTCTCGGAAGCAGGCCCCGCACGCCCTCGACCGAAAGCCTGCGACCCCGCCCCATGGCGGGGTCTTTCTCATGCCCAGAAACAGGAGCCCACCATGCAGAAAGTCCTCATCACCCTCGTCGACGACCTCGACCCCACCGGCGAGACCGCAGCCGACGAGACCGTGTCCTTCGCCCTCGACGGCATGGCCTACGCGATCGACCTCAGCGCCAAGAACGCTGACGAACTGCGCGCCCTCCTCAAGCCGTTCGTCCAGGCCGGCCGGCGCACCGGGAAGACCTCCACCGCGACCAAGCGCAGCACTGCACCCGCCGTGGCCCGCAGCACCGCGAAGGGCGCCGGCGACACCGCCGCCATCCGAAGCTGGGCCGAGGCCCAGCGTCTCATCGCGCCGGGCAAGCGCGGACGGCTCAGCAAGCAAGTCATCGACATGTACAACCGCCGGTCGATCCCGCGCCAGGACGAAGAGGCCGCTAGAGAGCCCGAGTTCACCGCTCCGCAGTACGACACCGCCGCCGTGCAGACTGCGCTCCAGGCGGCCAAGGAAAAGGCCGCGAGTGCCCCGCGACGCCCGCTGAGCGCCGCGCGCACCGAGGACTCCGACATCGCCGGTGAGCCCGCCGATGCACCGCCGACGGACGCGGCTGAGGCCGCAGCTCAGGAGCACTACGAGCAGATCACCCAACACGACAGCATCACCGGCGAGTTGGCGAAGACCGCCGCCTGGAAGAACCGGACCGCCAGCGGCAACTCGCGCACCGACAAGGTCGAGCAGTGGTCGCTCGTCGAGCGCATCGAGGCGCTGAACGACTTCAACGTCCGCGTGCTGCACGACCTCGTCACCGACACCCGCAACAAGCAGGGCGCCATCTCCGGGCTCAAGACGAGCGCAGGGCGGCTTCAGAACCTGGAGTTTATCCAGCACGATCCGGGTACTCGCGACGGTTGGCAGCTCACACGGTTCGGCCGCTACGCATACGAGGTGCGTAGCTCGCAGAGGGCTTGAACCGTGGCCAATACAAGCGCAAAGTGTGAACGCTCAGTGAAGCCCGTTGTCAGCCGACTGCGGGCTACGCCTATGTGCGCACAGGATTCACCCGTTCGAGTGGCGCCTAAACATTTCTCACAATCACGTTCCTGACGGCTCGTTTTGAACGCTAGTTTGTCCAGAACGAATTTGGACCGCCACAAGGAGTGACCGGTGGAAGAGCATGTCACCGACGCAGAGGTCTACGCGTACATGGACAACATCCCCGCCGCGCTAGCGGAGTGCGCTGCCGCCAAGCATGACTTCAAGCCGCACGACTGGCACGGCTGGAACGCCAACGGACGCGCCGTCAAGAACCCCCGCAACGCTGTCGCCCTCGACGTCACCGAACGCTGCAAGCAGTGCGGACTGAAGCGCCACTTCACCATCACCGCCAACCAGGGTCGCCCCATCGACTGCACCACGTTCACCTACAGCGAGCGCAACCCGCTCATCACCAGCCCCCACGGCGTATCCGAGACCGGTGTCAGCGTCCGCCGCGAGATGCGCATCAACAACGTGTACGGCCGCATCCTCACCGCACCCATCGAACTCCGGCAGCCCAGCAGTAAGAGTGGCAAGTCCGGGAAAGCCCGGGGCGCTGCCTGATGGCCAAGTCGATCATTGATGTCACGACCTGCGACTGGCATGCGGCACTCCCTGGGGCGCCCGCTGTGCAGGCGAGCGAGGAACGTCTCCTGGGCCAGGACAAGAAGGTCGACCTGTGCGACCCGTGCTCGTGGCTCTTCGACCTCTTCTACCTGCGCCGCAGCGACATCCTTCCCATGCTCCAGGCCGACGTCCTCGACGCCTTCTACCGTTCGGCGCGCGAAGCGAACCCGAAGCCCACGCGCCGTGCTCCTGCGCAACTCGCCCTGGCTTCCGAGGAATCGCAGCCGCCGGCCGATGCAGAGCCCAAGGCCAGCGGTACGCGGAAGCAGGCGAAGCCAGGTGCCTGGAAGGAGGATGTCGTCCAGGTTCGATGCCCGCTCCCGCACCGCAAGGGCCACCCCCGCAAGTACTGGGTGGAGCTGCGCAACCGGACCGGCCACGCCAAGAGCCACGTCAAGGACAACGGCGAGGTCTACGAAGGGCCGGAGGTCGCCTTCGAACTCCAAGAGGGCAGGGAGTTCACGCACTTCTGCACCGAGCACGCCGTGTGTGCCAACAGCGGAGGCTACGGCTTCCTCGGTGAGGACGGCCTGCGGGCCCACCTCGCCAAGTCCCAGAGCTGGCAGCCAGCCAGCCAGGAGGAGAAGGATGCAGCAGAAACGCGCAAGGCCGCATAGCTCCTCTGCCCTTCCATAAGCGACCCCCGGACGGCCCTGACCTCGCCGCCGGGGGTTTCCCATGTCCGGGGCCTGTGCTGGTCCGTTCGTGTGAGGCGGCAACAGTTCCCGAGGAATTCCCGCCGCATCCATCCGAGGGGTGAAGCAGGACCATTTGGTTGACGCTGCCCATTTATATATTTACTCGGAAAATCACGCCCCTAATCTGCCGATATGGCAGCTATCGGACGTGCCCTCGGAACCCCGACAGCCCAGCACCCCACCGAGGCGGAATGCTGGGCCGACTTCTGGGAGGTCATCGGGGAAGCCGCGTACCGGATCTGGTGCGAGGACTCACGCAGCAGCGACGACGGGGGTCTGCTCGTCGATGATGCGGTCCCAGTCGACCCGCCGGCCCGGGACGAGCTTCTCTGACGCAGGCGCCCACTTCGGAACGATCTCCAGGCGGTTGCGCTGCTTCCCCGGCGTCTTCACGATCACGATGTGGTCGATGATGACCCCCAGGGCCCGGCGCCGCTCCTCGTGCGTCATCCGGTCCCAGACCTTGAGGAAACCCTGGAAGGCTTCCTTCGGCGGCACGCTGTTGCTGGAGACCGAGTCCCGCAAGATCAACAGCCGCTGCTCCACGACCCGGAGATCTGCCTGCTTCTCCTCGGTCCTCTTCTTCACGGCCTCCCTGGAGAGCACGCCGTCGAGGAGGGCATCGGCCAGCGTCAGCAGCTCACCCTTCAGCTTCTTCTTCTGCGCCTCCGCTTCCTTGAGTGCCTCGGCGTCCACGTTCACGCGGGTCTGCCGCTGCATCGCCAGCGCCGCCTGCTCCTCGCCCTTGGCGCGTGCCGTGACCCATTTGACGATCTGCTTCTCGGCCATCGAGAGGCGGATGGTGACCCCCTCACACTCTCCCGTCTGGTTCTCGCACGAGCACCGGAAGGTGACAGCGGGAGGTTTTCCGGAGAACGTGGCGCCCATCGACGCGAGACAGCGCGTCAACTTCTTGGTCCCGTCCTTCTGCGGCTTCTCGCGGTAATTGCCGCACCGCATGAGAGAGGAGACGGAGTACTTCGGCGTGCTCGTGCGGGTGTCGGGCTTCGACTGCTTCCGGCGGCGCTGGACGTACCGCATCCACGTGCCGAGCGAGATGATGCGTTTGTGCGCCCCGCGCTTCCAGGACATCCAATCCCAGGGGCCGCGTCCCTCCGCCTCGTAGGCGTCGATGCGGATGAGTCCCGCAGCGAATCCGGAGTCCATCGACTGCTTCAGGCTCGTGGCCGAGATGCGGTTGCCATAGATGGACCGCACGCCCTTCGCGGCGAGCTGCTTCGCCAATGTCGGGAAGTTCACGCCCTTCACATACTGCTTGTACGCCTCCGCGTAGTGCTTGGCCACCTTCTCGTCGGGCTGGTGGATTCCGAGGCACGTCTTGCAGTGTTCGTAGGAGCGCTCGTTCGTCTCGCTCCGCCGGCAGTCCGGGCAGCGTCCATATCCCAGGACCGGCCGGCCGAAGTGGGGACGATGCCGATCGTGCCGGTTCTCCGCCGCACGAGCCCAGCCCTCCCCGATTTTCATGCTCGCGTGCTCGTCCATGTTCATGAAGTGGTTCATGATCATGAGGCCGTCGGCCGTCGTGGGGTCGATCGGCTGGGTGGCGGAAATGAGGACACCGCCGGCGCCGTACAGCTCGCGGACGTGTGCCCGTGACTCTTCGAGGTTTCGGCCCCACCGGCTGGTCTCCAGCACGATGATGCAGTTGATTTCGCCGCGCCGGATCATCTCGATGATTTCCATGACCTTGCGCTCATGGAAGCTGCGGCCCGACTCATCGACGTCGTAGATGACCTCTGGGCCCACCAGCTCGACGCCGCGAATCTGGGCGGCGGCCTTACCGGTGCTCACCTGGATTTCGGGGCTTTCCATCTTCTGGCGCCCCATGCTCACGCGGACGTAGATAACGCCGCGCAGCGCTTCCTTTCCGAGCTGTGCTCGGCTCCAGGCCCGGATCTTGATCTCGTTCTTGCGGCTGATCTTGTTCCTGTTGGCGACGTCCGTGACCATGGCTTCCCTCCTGGGGTCAGCGTCCGCCTGGTCGTCGCAGGAGGGTTCGTGCCGCGCCGAGGAGGCGTCGGAACCACCCGCCCAGACGTACGCTATGACCGCATCTTGGCGTTCGCCATGATCAGCGCGTACGACCTGAGGACCTCGCCGCGGCCCGTGAGGACGGGCCAGCCGGGGTGGACGCAGGAGATCGCGGCTTCGTCGCCGTCCTCCGCGATGTCCTCGTCGTCCCGGCCGTCGAGGTCGTCCGGATCGGAGCCGTCGGCGGGGCCCGCCGGTCGCGGTGCCGTGTCCGCGTCCAGCCAGAGGTCGGAGAGCTCGTCGAAGTCGCCGCGCTCCAGTGCTTCGTAGAAGGCCGTGTTGGCCGCTTCGACCTGTTCCGCGTCGGTCTTGGCCCGGGTCACCGAGAACCGCCCGCCGCGCCGGCCACGGCGTGTGCGACGCGGACGGCGTCGGCGGTGGCCCGCACCTCGTGCACCCGGACGGCCCAGGCGCCCTGGTGGGCGGCGATGGCGGAGACGGCGGCGGTGGCCGCGTCGCGCTCGCGGGCGGGCGGCGGAGCGCCCTCGGGGCCCGCGAGGACGCGGCCGAGGAAGCGCTTGCGGGACGCGGCGACCAGGATCGGGTGGCCGAGCTCACGGAGGCGGTCCAGGCGGGCCAGGAGCGCCAGGTCGTGCTCGACGTCCTTGGAGAAGCCGAGGCCCGGGTCGACGACGATGCGCTCGGGGGCGATGCCGCCCTCGATGGCGGCCTGCACGCGCGCGTGGAGCTCGTCGACGACTTCGGAGACCACGTCTTCGTAGACGGGCTTGGCGTGGATGTCGGTGAGGAAGCCGCGCCAGTGCATCACCACGAAGGGCGCCCCCGCGGCGGCGACCGCGGGGACCATGCGCGCGTCGGCGAGGCCTCCGCTGACGTCGTTCACCAGGACGGCGCCCGCGGCGAGCGCCTGTTCGGCGACGGTGGCGCGCATCGTGTCCACGGACACCGTCACGCCCTCGGACGCGAGGCCCCGCACGACGGGGACCACGCGCCGCAGCTCTTCGTCCTCGTCGACGCGCGGGGCGCCGGGACGGGTCGACTCACCGCCCACGTCGACCAGGTCGGCACCCTGGGCGACCAGGTCGATGCCGTGCTTGACGGCCGCCGTGGTGTCGAACCAGCGGCCCCCGTCGGAGAAGGAGTCGGGGGTGACGTTCACGACCCCCATGACCGCACAGCGGCCCCACTCCGGCAGCCCTTCGACCGTTCCCCGCCCGCGCAACGTACTCATGCCTCCAGCCTAGGCCCGTACGGGCGGGCTCTATGCCGCCCGGACCTCGTGCTCTGCCGCTCCGTGCGGGCAGGGGCGGCGCTGTGCGCTCCCCCGGCGCAGGAAGCGGGGCAGCGCGAGGGTGACGAAGCCCTCGGCCTGCATGGCCGCGAAACCGATGCGGGGGAGGTCCTTGGAGGAGCGGTAGACGACGAAGCGGGGCTCCCAGCGGGGGCGGAACTTCGCGTTGAACTTGTACAGGGACTCGATCTGGAACCAGCGCGACAGGAAGACGAGCAGGCCGCGCCAGGCGCGGAGTACAGGGCCCGCGCCGATCTTCTCGCCGCGCGCGAGTGCCGCGCGGAACATCGCGAAGTTGAGCGAGACCCGGGCGATGCCGAGCTTGGGGGAGGCCTGGAGGGCGGCCACGATGAGCAGCTCGTTCATACCGGGGTCGGCCGAGCGGTCGCGGCGCATGAGGTCCAGGGAGACACCGTCCTTGCCCCAGGGGACGAAGTGCAGGACGGCCTTGAGGTCTCCGTAGGGACCCGGTTCGTCGTCCGCCCACCCGTCTCCCAGCACCGCCCTGCCTGAGTCGCTTCGCGCCGCCCCCTCGATTCTGTGGGCGGTCGCGATCAGACAGTCGCCGTCGTCGGGGTCGCCGATGCGGCCCAGTGCCATGGAGAAGCCGCGTTCGGTGTCGGTGCCGCGCCAGTCGTCGGCAGCGCGCTGTACCCGCTCCAGTTCGCGCTCCCCCAGGTCACGCACGCGCCGTACCCGCGTCTCGTAGCCATTGCGCTCGATCCGCTTGACCATCTGGCGTACGTTGCGCATCGCACGCCCGGACAGGGAGAAATCCGCGACATCCACCACCGCCTCGTCGCCCAGTTCGAGGGCGTCCAGGCCGGTCTCCCGGGTCCAGACCTCGCCGCCCGTCTCGGAGCAGCCCATGACGGCGGGCGTCCAGGAGTGGGCCTTCGCCTCGTCCATGAAGCGCTCGATCGCGCCGGGCCAGGCCTCCACGTCGCCGATCGGATCACCGCTTGCGAGCATCACTCCGGAGACGACGCGGTAGGTGACCGCCGCCTTGCCGCTGGGGGAGAAGACGGCCCCCTTGTCGCGGCGGAGCGCGAAGTGGCCGAGCGAGTCGCGTGCGCCGTGCTTGTCGAGCAGGGCACGCAGCTTCGTCTCGTCGTCCTCGGTGAGGCGCGCGGCCGGGTGTTCGGGGCGGAAGGCCAGATAGATGGTGGTGATCGCGGTGAGCAGGCCCAGGGCGCCCAGGGAGTAGGCGACGGTCCAGGACGTCCGTCCGTAGTAGTCGACCGGGCCCTCCAGGCCGAACAGGCCGTACAGGACGTGCGCGAGGCGGTCCGTGATGCTCGGGTCGCCGACGACCCTGCCCGGGTGGACGCTGACGATCACCAGGCCGAGGACGATGGAACCGGCCCCGAGGAGCACGAAGTTGGCGAGCGCCCGCCAGCGGCTGCGCGGGTCGGGCAGCGCGGCGAACTCACGCGGGTGGCGCAGCAGCAGCGCGAGGAGCGCGAGCGAGATCAGTACGCCGATGACCGAGTGCCGGTAGGCGAACTGGGCCACGGCGCCTGCCGGGAGCAGCACCACGGCGGCCCGCCAGGCCCGCCGTTTGCGGCGGCGCAGGCCGTGCGCGAGCAGCAGCAGGAGCACACCCGTGCTGAGCGCGAGCGCGGCGGCGAAGGGGCCGAGCGCGCCGGGCAGGACCTCGGCGATAGCGTGCATCCGGCTGTTGCGGAAGCGCGGGAAGACACCGGCCGCGACATTCAGCAGGCCCACGAGCGTGCAGGCGCGGGCGACGATGGTCGGTACGGCCTCGGGGCGGGGGCCGCGGAGCAGCCGTCCGAGTCTGCCGGCACGGAGCCCGCCGGTACGGCGCCGACCTTCGGGGCGGCTGCCCTCACTCTCCGGAACCCCGCCCGACATTTCCGCATCTATCCTGACAGACATCGCATCCCGTGGTTCTGCGAGAGAGCTTTAATCCGGCACCAAAACGGCATCCGGCGACATTGCGCCCTCTAGGACGGTCCTTCCGGGAATCGGGTTCACTCCCAACCGGAAAACCATAGAAAAAGAACAACGGAACAGGCAGAAAGCGTAGGCAGAACACCCCATGGGTCTGACGAGCAAAGCGGTCCTCGCGTTGGCGGTTCTCCTCGCCGTCGTGCTGTTCATCGGCACGGTATGGCTCTGGCCGCGCCTGGCCAGGCGGTCCTGGCGGGCCGTCACCGGCCGTATCGGACTCCTCATCGCCACGCAGCTGGCGATCTTCGCCTCGGTCGGTCTCGCCACCAACCAGGCCTTCGGCTTCTACGCCACGTGGGCGGATCTCTTCGGCCAGGAGACGAGCCCCGGTGTCGTCGTCGACCACGATCCCGCCAAGGGCGGGACACCCGTCGACGTGCGCAGCACCCGGCCCGTGAACGTGCCCGGCGGCGACAGGCCGTCGACCGCCGGTCAGATCCAGAAGGTCGTCGTCAGCGGGAAGGAGTCGGACATAGCGAGCCCCGCGTACGTCTACCTTCCGCCCGAGTACTTCCAGCCGCAGTACAAGGACCGCAGGTTCCCGGTGTCCGTGGTCCTGACCGGCTACCCCGGCACCGCCGAGGCCCTGGTCAAGGGTCTGCACTACCCGCAGACCGCCCATCTCCTCGCCAAGCGCGGCCGGATGCAGCCGATGATTCTGGTGATGATGCGGCCCACCGTGGCGCCGCCGCGGGACACCGAGTGCGTGGACGTCCCCGGTGGTCCGCAGGCGGAGACGTTCTTCGCCAAGGACCTGCCCGCCGCCATCTCCGCGCACTACAGGGCGGGCCGGACCGCGGGCAGCTGGGGCGCCATCGGCGACTCCACGGGTGGCTACTGCGCCCTGAAGCTCGCTGTGCACCACCCCGGCGTGTACGCGGCGGGGGCGGGCCTCTCCGCGTACTACAAGGCGCCGATCGACGTCACCACCGGTGACCTCTTCCAGGGCGACAAGGAGTTGGAGCGGCGTGCCGACCTCATGTGGTACCTCGACCACATGCCGCCGCCCAAGACGTCTCTCCTTGTCACCACCAGCAAACAAGGAGAGGACAACTACAAGGACACCAAGGCGTTCATCGGCCAGGTGAAGTCGCCGACCCGGGTCTCGTCCATCACGCTCGACAGCGGCGGGCACAACTTCAACACGTGGCGCCGTGAGATCCCCGCGACGCTGGAGTGGATCAGCGGGCGGCTGAACGTCAAGTAGGCCGCGGGCCGCCGAGCAGGCGGCCGAACGCCAATCGGATGGCCAGCTTCCGGTTGTCGGGCTTCAGCTCTTGCCGATGGCCGTGATGGTCTCCAACTCGACATCGCCGCGCGCGATGTCGCGCGCGTCCGCCGCCGTCGACCTGCGCAGCGCCTCGTGCAGCCGGGCCGGGGTCAGGATGCCGAGGAAGCGGCCCTCGCTGTCCTTGTCGATGACCGCGATCCAGCCCGCGTCGTGCTGGAGCATCGTCGCGAACGCCTGCTTCAGGGTCGCGCCCACCGGCAGCCACGCCTCCATGCGGCGCGCGTGGTCCCTGACCGTCCCCGGGCCGCCGTGCGCGTGCTCGGCGGAGATCCAGCCGTGCAGGTTGTTCTCGCCGTCGAGGACCACGGCCCAGCGGGCTTCGAGCTTCGCGGGCAGCGGGTCGTCCAGGTGCAGGACGGGCGGCTGCTCCAGGTCGCCCTCCTCGATGGGCGTCACGGAGAGGCGCTTGAGGCCGCGGTCCGCGCCGACGAAGTCCGCCACGTAGCCGTTCGCCGGTGCGCCAAGGATCGTCGACGGGGTGTCGAACTGCTCGATGCGGCCGTTTCCGTAGACGGCCATGCGGTCGCCGAGGCGGACCGCCTCCTCGATGTCGTGCGTGACGAAGAGCACGGTCTTGCGGACGGCCTGCTGAAGGCGGAGGAACTCGTTCTGCAGGTGCTCGCGCACCACGGGGTCGACGGCGCCGAACGGCTCGTCCATCAGGAGCACGGGCGGATCGGCCGCGAGCGCGCGGGCCACACCGACACGCTGACGCTGGCCCCCGGAGAGCTGCTCGGGGTAGCGGTCGCCGAAGGTCGCGGGGTCGAGGCCGACCAGGTCGAGGAGTTCGGCGGCACGCTCGCGGGCCTTGGCGCGCTTCACGCCGAGGAGATGCGGGACGGTCGCCGTGTTCTCCAGGACCGTTTTGTGCGGGAAGAGACCGACTTGCTGGATGACATAGCCGATACGGCGCCGGAGTTGGACCGGGTCGATGGTCGATATGTCATCGTCCTCGACGAATATCCGGCCCTCGCTCGGCTCGATGAGACGGTTCACCATCTTCATCGTCGTCGTCTTGCCACAGCCCGACGGGCCGACGAGCGTGACCAGTTCGCCTTCGTTGACCTCGAAGGACAGGTCGTCGACGGCCGTGGTGCCGTCCTCGTACCGCTTGGTGACGTGCTCGAACCGGATCATGATTCCCCATTGTTGCGGGCGATATGTAAAGCCCATGTTGCGCCAGTACGACGAGTCTCGGTGATTGTCAGTGCTGCGCGTTAAGGTCGCCAGACGGCCTCAGAAATCGGGACTCGGGGGGAGTGGGGCGCGATGAGCGAGCAGAACTGTCTGGTGACGAACGACTGGATCTGCGGGGAGTACGTGCGCTCACGCAGCCAGGAATTGATCGACGCCACCGTGCAGCACGTGGGCATCACGGCCGCCTCGGTGGCCATCGGCGTCGCCGTCTCGCTGCCGCTCGCGCTGCTCGCGCGGCGCTGGCGCTTCCTCGCGGGCCCGATCCTCGGCCTGACGACCGTGCTTTACACGGTTCCCTCGCTCGCGATGTTCTCGCTCCTGCTGCCCTTCTTCGGGCTCTCGGCCTCGCTTGTCGTCACGGGCCTCGTGCTGTACTCCCTGACGATCCTGGTGCGGAACATCCTGGCGGGGCTCCAGGCCGTGCCGGAGGAGGCGCGGGACGCGGCCAAGGGCATGGGGTACGGCCCGCTGCGGCTGCTGTGGGAGGTCGAGCTGCCGCTCGCGCTCCCCGCACTGCTCGCCGGCGTCCGCATCACCACGGTCGCGACGGTGGCGCTGACGACCGTGGGGGCGATCGTCGACTACGGAGGCCTTGGTTCGCTCATCCTCGACGGCCTCGACACGACCTTCAAGGCGCAGGTGCTCACCGCCTCCGCGCTCTGCGTGCTGCTCGCCGTCGTCGCCGACCTGCTCCTCCTCGCCCTTCAGCGGTGGCTGACGCCCTGGACGCGCGTCCACCGCATACGTACGAAGCGTTCCGCCCGCGCGAAGCGCCCGGCCAAGGTGGCTGAACCTGCATGAACGCGATATCCGGCGCGTACGACTGGCTGACCACGGACGCCAACTGGCAGGGCGAGAAGGGGGTGTGGCACCGGCTCGCCGAGCACCTCTACTTCAGCGGTGTCTGCCTCGCCGTCGCGTGTGTGATCGCGCTGCCCATCGCCCTGTACCTCGGTCACATCGGCAAGGGCGGCGCCGTCGCGGTGAACATCTCGAACATCGGCCGTGCGGTGCCGACGCTCGCGGTGCTCGTGCTGCTCACGCTCACCCCGCTCGGCGAGCACGGGGACATACCGACGCTGATCGCGCTCGTGCTCTTCGCGGTGCCGCCGCTCCTGACCAACGCCTACATCGGGATGAGCGAGGTCGACCGGTCGGTGGTGGAGGCCGCGCGTGGCATGGGCATGAGCGGCCGCCAGCTGTTCGCGCGGGTCGAGCTGCCCCTCGCGTACCCACTGATCATGACCGGAGTCCGGTCCGCCGGCGTGCAGGTCGTCGCCACGGCGACGCTGGCCGCCATGGCGGGCGAGGGGGGCCTCGGGCGGATCATCACAGCCGGGTTCAACTTGCAGAACACGCCCCAGGTGGTGGCGGGAGCGCTCCTTGTGGCGCTGCTCGCGCTCTTCGTGGAGGTGGTGCTTGTCGTGGTGGGGAAGGTCTTCAATCCCATGCGCGGGCGCTCGGGGGTCGCGCAGTGATCTTCGAGCGGCATCGAGCGGCAGTTTCCAGTGTTTCCAAAGGCTTTCGAAATGGTGGTTCACCGATGAACAGCACAACGCGTCGCGCGCGACGGATGGCAGGGGCGGCCGTGGCCGTCGTGGCGCTGAGCGCGGGGCTCACCGCGTGCGGCGGTGACAGCCTGGAGAAGGGCGGCAAGGGCGGTGACAGCGCGGGCGATTCGGGCGGCAAGGGCAAGATCGTGGTCGGCTCCGCCCGTTTCACCGAGCAGAAGGTGCTCGCCGAGCTCTACGTGGGAGTGCTGGAGAACGCCGGGTACGACGCCGAGGTCAAGACCGTCCAGAACCGCGAGGTCTACGAACCCGAGCTGAAGAAGGGTGCGATCGATGTCGCTCCCGAATACGCGGCGACGCTCGCGGAGTTCCTCAACCTCGGCAAGAACGGCCCGAAGGCGAAGCCGGTCGCCTCGAATGATGTGGACGCCACGGTGACCGAGCTGAAGAAGCTCGCCGAACCGCTCGGCCTGAAGATCCTTCCGGTCGGTGAGGCGGTCGACCAGAACGCGTTCGCGGTGAGCAGGAAATACGCGAAGGAGCACAACCTCAAGACGCTTTCCGATCTTGGTAAGTCCGGCGAGAAGGTCAAGATCGCCGCGAGTGACGAATGCGAGTCGCGGCCGTTCTGCGCTCCGGGGCTGAAGAAGAAGTACGGCATCGACGTCTCGGGAATCGATCCCAAGGGCGTCGGCACCACGCAGTCCAAGCAGGCCGTCAAGAACGGCACGGACCAGCTGGTGCTGACCACGACCACCGACGCGACGCTCGACAGCTTCGGCCTTGTGGCCCTTGAGGACGACAAGAAGCTGCAGAACGCCGACAACATCCTTCCGGTGGTGAACGCCAAGGACGCGGGCGGCAAGGCGATAGCCGACGCGCTCGGGAAGCTGACCAAGACGCTGACGACGGAAGATCTCGCGGAACTCGACCGGAAGGTCGATGTGGAGCGGCAGAAGGAAGCCGATGTCGCCAAGGAGTATCTGGAGTCGAAGGGATTGATCAAGAAGTAGCGCGGCCGAAGGCGGCATCCTCGAAGTGGCTCGGCCGAAAATGGAGTTGAGTGGCCGAAGAGGAGCGACAAGAGGGAGGAGTCGGCACTGTGGCGTTGTCATTTTGGCGGGCGGGGCACCAGAGTTCGCCCACGCGCGGTAAGTTTCTGGCCATGCCACGTGGACGTCACCGCCATTCCCCACCCTTGCACAGGCTGCTTCCTCCCTCGACGGTCGCAAGCCTCTCTCTTGTCTGCGCCGGTGGCGCCTGGCTGTTCGCGGAACCCGTTGTGCTCCGCGGCCTGGTCGCCGCCGCGGCGGCGGCGACCGTCGTGGGCTCGGTCGTCATGCGCCGCTGGGACCTGGCGGCGGGCAGACGCGTCGCCGAGCTCGAGCGCGGCCGCAAGAGCGACGAGTGGCGTTACGAGGAACGCATAGCCGAGTGCGAGTCCGATCTCGACGAGTCCCGCGAGCTGCGGGGCCGCCTGGAGACGAAGCTGCGGTCCAAGCGGGCCGAGCTGGCCGCCCTGCGCAACGAACACGCGGCGCTGCTGCGGCGGTACGCGACCGCGGAGACCGAGCGGGCGAGCGCCCTTGAGGGGCGGCGCCTCCTCGCCATCGAGGCGTCCGCTCCGGTGCGGGCGTTGCCTCCGGCGCCGGTCAGGGAGCAGACACCGGTTCCAGCGCGGACCCAGGCCCGTGCCGAGGCACCGGCTCCCGTCGTGCGCCCGGGGGCGATCGCGCCTCCGTCGTTGTACGAGCGGGCGAACACGGCGCTCGACCGCATGACACCGAAACCTTCCCGCGACGGTGCGGCTTCCCGCCGCGGTGCGGACGGGGACGAAGCGCGGGGGAAGTCCGGGGCGGCCGAGGGGTACGGCGGGCATGAGCGCGCGGTCGCCGTCGCGCCGCCCGCGCAGAGGCTTCGTCCGTCCGTCCAGGGAGGCTTCGACTTCTTCGGTACGAAGAGCGAGGCGAGCGCCGGTGCGCTTGAGTCCGTACAGAACGTGGACCTCGCCGACGTGGTGGGCGAGGAGGCACTCGCCGTGCACAAGGCGGAGGCCGAGGCGGAGTTCAAGAGGGCGCCCGAAGGCGATGCCGAGCGGGGCGTGGGTCAGGTCATCGACCTGACGGCACATGACGAGACCGAGCAGATCGATGTGGCGGAGCTGCGGACCGCTCTGCGGGCGTAAGCGGGCCCTGCGGGGCTTTCCCCGATCCCGCCCCCTTCCCGAAACCGGGGCTCTCCCCGATCCCGCCGCTTCCCGAGACCGGGGCTCCGCCCCAGACCCCCGAGACCGGGGCTCCGCCCCAGACCCCCGAGACCGGGGCTCCGCCCCAGACCCATGAGACCGGGGCTCTGCCCCAGACCCATGAGACCGGGGCTCTGCCCCAGACCCATGAGACCGGGGCTCCGCCCCAGACCCATGAGACCGGGGCTCCGCCCCAGACCCCTGAGACCGGGGCTCCGCCCCAGACCCCTGAGACCGGGGCTCCGCCCCAGACCCCTGAGACCGGGGCTCCGCCCCAGACCCATGAGACCGGGGCTCCGCCCCAGACCCCCGAGACCAGACCTCCGCCCCAGACCCCGTACAAGATGGCCTCAAACGCCGGCCGGGCTGAAATCTGCAGCCCCTCCCGTCACGCCATCCACCGGTCGGGCCGCGCCGTCCTGCGCCCCGTACGGGACCTCTCCGCCTGCGCGGACAGCAGCGCGGCCCCCTCCCCGGCGGGACGCAACCGCGCCGTCACCGTCTTGTTCGCCCCGGTGTCCACCTGTACGTCCGCCACCCCCTTGAAGCGCTCCCAAGGCCCCTGCGTGAGCCGAACGCTCTGCACCTTCGCGTGCGGCACCAGGGACAGGCGCCGCCGCAACAGGCCGTGCCGCGCCGCGAACACCGTGTCCGTCACCGCGAGGCCGTACCCCTTCCACCACACGGGAAGGCACCACGCGGCCCGCGCGGGAGGGCGGATGAGCTCGGACGCGGCCGGTACCCGGACGCCCGGCAGGATGCGCGCGATCACGGATTCCGCGACCTCCCGCGGCGCGACAGGGACCAGGACGCCGTTGGACGAGCCCGCCACATCCAGTTCGACCCGCACCCATCCGCGCCGCCGCCACAGCCACGGCTCCACGACGCGCACCGTCTGCACCCGTCCCGGAGGCACCGTCTCGTGCGCCTTGTCGAGCAGCCCGTGGTCGATGCGCAGGCCGTCGGGGGACTCGCCCACCTTCCAGTCGTACTCCGCGATGAACCGCCCCACGCTGCTGGCGAACGCGCCGCCCAGCATGGGAAGTCCGGTCGCGACGACCGTCCACAGATTGTGGGTGGCGAACCACAGGAAGGGCGGCACGATCAGCGCGGCGACGAGCATGCCCCACGTCGTGCCGGTCAGGAGCAGGGAGATCGCGAGCATGCGCGGCTGTACGTGCACCAGGTTGTCGACCGGCGCCTCACCGACCTCACGGGCCGCCTCGGGCGCGAAACCGGCCGCTCGCGCGAGGAGTTCGGCCCGCAGGACGGAGGCCTCTTCCTGGCCCAGATAGGCCAGTTCGTCCTTCTTCTCCGCCCCGACGACATCCAGCTTGAGCTTGGCGACGCCCGCTATGCGGGCCGCGAGCGGCTGCGTCACGTCCACGGCCTGGAGCCGGTCGAGCCGGATGTGCGCGGTGCGCCGGAAGATCAGCCCCGTGCGGATGCGCAGTTCGGTGTCGGTGACGGCGAAGTGCGTGAACCACCAGCTCATGAAGCCGTAGAGGGCGCCGCCCAGGAGCACGACGGCGATCCCGGCGAGGATCTGGGTCACGGGGAGCTCGGACACCCGGCGCTGTGTGCCGCTCGGGTCGTGCACCGCGAGGCCCACGAGGACCGCCACCGGCGCCCAGGCCCTGCGCAGGGGCGTGACGGGGTGCAGACGCCGTTCTCGTACGTGCTCGGCACCCGGGGCTGTCTCTTCCCCCGTCACCTCCTGTACGCCGCTCACAGCCCCGCCGAGCGGGCCTCGCCCAGCTCGGTGAGCCGGTCGCGCAGGCGCTCGGCCTCCTCGGGGATGAGGCCGGGGATCCGGGCGTCCGTGGCGGCGGCCGCCGTGTGCAGCTGCACGCTGGCCAGGCCGAAGTGCCGCTCCACGGGACCCGATGTCACCTCGACGAGCTGCATGCGGCCGTACGGGACGATCGTCTCCTCGCGCCAGAGCACGCCCCGGCTGATCAGGAGGTCGTCGGCCCGTTCCGCGTACCGCCAGGAGCGCCAGTTGCGCCCCAGCATCGGCCAGCCCCAGGCCACGAAGGCCAGCGGAAGGGCCGCGAAGGCCGCCCACACGGGCCCGGCGAAGATCCCCAGGAGCACTCCGACGGCCACCGCGAGCGGCACGAACCACACCACGAGGAGCAGTCGCCGCATGCGCAGCAGCCCTCGTGGCAGCCCGGTCCACACCGGCTCCGCCTCCGACTGTCCCGGCTGTCCCGACTGTCCCGGCTGTCCCGGCTGTCCCGGCTGTGCCGACTCCGCGGGCTGTGCCGGCCGTGCCGTCCCCGTGTCCATGCCTCAAGCGTACGTAGCCGAGGTGACAGTCGCGTAGGAGCGCGCGTACGAGAGAATGCGCGCATGAGCCCCACGACGGAGACCACGCTCGGCATCGGCGGCGCCGCGGAGAGCACCGACATGGTGCTCAACATCGGACCCCAGCACCCCTCCACGCACGGAGTGCTGCGCCTGCGGCTCGTCCTCGACGGCGAGCGGATCGAGCAGGCGGAGCCAGTCATCGGCTATATGCACCGCGGCGCGGAGAAGCTCTTCGAGGCGCGTGACTACCGGCAGATCGTGGTGCTCGCCAACCGGCACGACTGGCTTTCCGCGTTCTCGAACGAACTCGGTGTCGTCCTTGCCGTGGAGCGGATGCTCGGCATGGAGGTGCCCGAGCGCGCCGTCTGGATGCGCACGCTCCTCGCCGAGCTGAACCGCGTCCTCAACCACCTGATGTTCCTCGGTTCGTACCCGCTCGAACTGGGCGGAATCACCCCGGTGTTCCACGCGTTCCGGGAGCGCGAGGAGCTCCAGAACGTGATGGAGGAGATCTCCGGCGGCCGCATGCACTACATGTTCAACCGGGTGGGCGGCCTTAAGGAGGACCTGCCCGCCGGGTGGACCGCACGCGCGCGCGGCGCTGTCGCGTCGGTCCGCTCCCGGATGGACGTCTACGACAAGCTGGTCCTCGGGAACGAGATCTTCCGCGGTCGTACGCGCGGCGTCGGAGTGCTGTCCCCGGAGGCCGTGCACGCCTACGGAGTGAGCGGTCCCATCGCCCGCGCCTCCGGAGTCGACTTCGACCTGCGCCGCGACGAGCCCTACCTCGCGTACGGGGAGCTCCAGGACACCCTGAAGGTCGTCACGCGGCAGGAGGGCGACTGCCTGGCCCGCTTCGAGTGCCTCCTGGAGCAGACCCACGTCGCCCTCGACCTCGCCGACGCCTGCCTGGAGCGGCTCGCCGAACTGCCGCAGGGGCCGATCAACCAGCGCCTCCCGAAGGTGCTCAAGGCCCCCGAGGGCCACACGTACGCGTGGACCGAGAATCCCCTCGGCATCAACGGCTACTACCTGGTCTCCAAGGGCGAGAAGACCCCTTACCGCCTCAAGCTCCGCTCGGCGTCGTACAACAACATCCAGGCCCTCGCCGAACTGCTGCCCGGCCAGCTCGTCGCCGACATGGTGGCGATCCTGGGATCACTGTTCTTCGTGGTCGGCGACATCGACAAGTAGCGGGTCACTCAGCAAGTAGCGGTCGCTCAACAAGCAGCGGGTCGCTCAGCCCCACCGGCTGGATCAGCCATCCGAAGTCGCCGAGCCCGCCCGGAGCGGTCAGCTCGGCGGCCTCTCCCGCGCGCGTGAGGGCCTGTACGTACGCCACCGGATCGCTGGAGGCCAAGGAGAGGGGCGGGCGGCCACCGCTCACCCCCAGGGCGTTCAGGGCCGCACGCTGGGTCAGCCGGGCCGCTCCGGGCAGCGCGCACGCGTCCAGTGCCACATGGGCCGTGATGTCGCACGTGCCGTCCGGCACGGGCGCCGTCCCGCGGCCCGCGCAAAAGCCGGCCAGGGTGCCGAAGGGCGGCCGTCCGGCGCGGTCGTGCGCGTAGTCGACCGCGACCGCAAGGCCCCGCGTCAGCGCCCCCGAAGCGCTCGCCCACGCCTCGTCCCTGGGGCGGCCGATCTCCGCGCGCAGGCCCGGCTCCGGGGCGAGTGGCCACCAGCGCGCGAGCCACTGGGCGTCCGGCCCTTCGACGGGGCCGCCCAGCGACTCGGTGCCGTCGTCGCGTACGAGAACACGCCGGACGACACCGTCCGGCGCCACCTCGGCGACATCCAGAGGGACGTTGTCCAGCCACTCGTTGGCGAACAGCAGGCCCATGACGCCGTCCGGCGCCCGGCCGCACCACTCGACGCGCGGATCGAGCCCCTCCGGGCGTTCGGCCCGCTCGACCGCGAAGGCACGCGCGCGCGTCGCCACCTCGGCGGGCAGCGCGGCCAGGACGCCCGCGGTCAACTCGCCTCGGCCCGCGCCGAGATCGACGAAGGCCAACTCGACCGGGTGGCCGAGCGCCTCGTCCACGCGGCACAGCAGCCGGGCCACCGCGCCCGCGAAGAGCGGCGACGCGTGCACCGACGTACGGAAGTGCCCCGCGGGTCCTTCGGGGCGCAGATAGAAGCCGTCAGGCCCGTAGAGGGCGGCCTCCATGGCCTCCTGCCAGCCGCGCCGCGTGTCTTTCCGTTCGCCCCGGACCTCGTTCGTCACGCGAGAAGGCTAAGCGGCCTCCACCTTGGGGAGTACATGCGAGCGATACGGATCGGCCCTCCGGTTGACCCCGGAGGGCCGAACCGCTGCCTACGCTGGGTGACGTGCAACGCGTCTATGACTTCCTCCGCAGACACCCGACCGGGGTCGATGGCTTCTGGGCCGTCGTCCTGCTCGGGATCTCCGGCATCGGTCTGGTCTCCAATGGCGAGGGGGCAGGCCATGGCCCGGTGGTCGTGGCCGCTCTGGTCGCCGTCGGCATGTCCGTCGTGGTGGCGCTGCGCCGCAAGTACACCGAGAAGATGCTGGTGCTCGCCGTCGTCCTCGGTGTCGTCCAGCTGATCTTCGACGTCAAGACGATGCCCGCCGACTTCGCGATGCTGGTGATCATCTATACGGCGTCTGCCGACGGCGCGAAGTGGGCCTCGCGGTTCGCCCTGATCGGCGGTCTGTGCGCGGCTCCGCTTTCGTCGATGCGCTGGCCGGAGGGGAGCATAAGCGTCTTCGGCAACATCCTCTTCACGGTCTTCCAGATGGTGCCCTTCGCACTCGCCTGGGTGCTCGGCGACTCCATCCGCACCCGTCGCGCCTACTTCGCCCAGCTCGAGGAGCGCGCCGACCGCCTGGAGAAGGAGCGGGCCGCGCAGTCCAAGGTCGCGGTGGCGGCCGAGCGGGCCAGGATCGCCCGCGAGCTGCACGACGTGGTCGCGCACAACGTCTCGGTGATGGTCGTCCAGGCCGACGGCGCCGCGTACGTCCTCGACGCGGCCCCCGAGCAGGCCAAGCAGGCCCTGGAGACCATCTCGGGCACCGGCCGCCAGGCGCTGGCCGAGATGCGCAGGCTGCTCGGCGTGCTGCGCACCGGCGAGCACGAGGAGAGCGGTGAGTACGTTCCGCAGCCCGACGTCGAGCAGCTCGACGAGCTCATCGAGCAGGTGCGCACGGCCGGTCTCCCGGTCGACTTCAAGGTCGAGGGCACCCCGCGCCCGCTGCCGAGCGGCGTGGAGCTCACGGCGTACCGCATCGTGCAGGAGGCGCTCACCAACACCCGCAAGCACGGCGGCGAGAACACCGGCGCGAGCGTGCGCCTCGTCTACTTCGACGACGGCCTTGGGCTGCTCGTCGAGGACGACGGCAAGGGCGCGCCGCACGAGTTGTACGAGGACGGCGGCGCCGACGGCAGCGGGCACGGCCTGATCGGCATGCGGGAACGCGTCGGCATGGTCGGCGGCACCCTGGACGCGGGTCCGCGCCCGGGCGGCGGCTTCCGCATCAGTGCGCTGCTCCCGCTCAAGCCCGCAAATTGACACCTGTCACCGATTCGTCCACGCCCTAGGCTCGTGACCACACCGATTCGCTCATGAATTCGCTCATGAGCACATCCAGAACACATTCACCAGAACACATTCAGGAGAGGGCCCTTGATGTCGATCCGCGTCATGCTCGTCGACGACCAGGCGCTGCTGCGCACCGGGTTCCGCATGGTCCTCGCCGCACAGCCGGACATGGAGGTCGTCGCGGAGGCGGGCGACGGTGTCGAGGCGCTCCAGGTGCTGCGGACGACCGAGGTCGACGTGGTGCTCATGGACGTACGCATGCCGAAACTGGACGGTGTGGAGACGACCCGGCGCATCTGCCAGGACGAGAACCCGCCGAAGGTCCTCATCCTGACGACCTTCGACCTCGACGAGTACGCCTTCTCGGGCCTCAAGGCGGGCGCCTCCGGTTTCATGCTGAAGGACGTGCCTCCGGGGGAGCTGCTCGCCGCGATCCGCTCCGTGCACAGTGGTGACGCGGTGGTCGCGCCGTCCACGACGCGGCGCCTCCTCGACCGCTTCGCTCCGATGCTGCCGAACGCGGGCGGGCAGCCGCAGTACAAGGAGCTCGAGCGGCTCACGGAACGTGAGCGCGAGGTCATGATCCTGGTCGCCCAGGGACTTTCGAACGGGGAGATCGCGGCGCGGCTCGTCCTGTCGGAGGCCACGGTGAAGACCCACGTGGGGCGCATCCTGACCAAGCTCGGACTGCGGGACCGGGTGCAGGTGGTGGTTCTCGCGTACGAGACGGGTCTGGTGCGGGCGGGCGGCGGGGCGGCCTGACGGCTGCGGCTGCCCTGATCGCGGGCGGCCGTGCGGGGGCTCTGATCCGGCCGTGCGGGGTCTTTGACCCCGGGGAGCCGCGGAGTCAGCGCAGGATGCCCTCCAGGAAGTCGCTGCCGAGGCGGGCCACCACGGTGACGTCCAGCTGGTGCATCACGTACCGGCCGCGACGTGCCGTGGTGACCAGGCCCGCCTTCTTCAGGAGCGTGAGGTGGCGGGAGACCTCCGGCGCCGTGAGCCCGGTGGCGTGGGCCAGCTCGCCGGTGCTGAAGGGCGCGCGGGCCATGTCGCGGCACAGCCGCAGGCGCACGGGGTGGGCCAGGGCCGTGAGCCGCCGCTCCAGGGTCTCCACGGAGGTGGGCTTGGCCAGGTCCGGGGCGGACACGGGGTAATGGATCACCGGGCGCCAGCCCGGGGCGTGCAGGACCATCAGGTGCGGCCAGGCGAAGTGCGAGGGCACGAACGTGAGCCCCGCGCCCAGGGTGTGGTCCAGGGCCGTCGTGGTGCCCGGCACCAGTTTGTCCGCGGTGACGCGGCGTCCTTCGGCGTCCACCGAGAGCGCCGCCGACACCGAGGTGAGCACCTCGGCCAGGCCCTTGTGGCGCAGTATCTCGGTCTTGTGCCGGGCGTCGGCGGCCAGTTGGACGCGCACCCGTCGCCAGGTGTCGGCGAAGAACGCCTCGTCGCAGTCCTCCAGGAGGCGGCGCAGCCAGGCCCGGACGGTGTGCGGATCGGCCAGGAGGCGCTCGGCGAAGTCCAGCTGCCGGGTGCCGCGCGTGGCGGCGAGCTCCAGGGCACGGGCGCCCCTGACGGGGTCGGTGAGCGGCGAAGGCCCGCCTTCGTTGTACGTCGTGCCGCAGGTGAACTCCAGGGCCGCCATGACGAATCGCTCGTCGTCCAGGCGGTCGAGCAGGTCGAGCTCCTCGGCGAGCGTCGCTCCCGGCCTGCCGTCGCCGTCCACGAGGCCCGCGAACGGCATGAACACGTCCGAGAACGTGTTCCGCCACAGGAAGTCCGCCTCGCACAGCCGGTCGGCGAGGTCCGGCTTGAGGCAGGCGGTGGTCGCCGTGGCCCAGCCGTGCAGACCCGGATGGTGTCCCGGTTCGGACAGCGCGTGCAGGGCGACGCCCAGCTCGGCCAGGGGCGAAGGGTCGAAGAAGATCCGCTCCTGCGGCAGGCCCGCGATCTCGATGTGCACGCTCATGGCCCCATCGTGCACCGCGCCACTGACATCCCGGCCGCCGATTGACGTCCGGTGTCAATCGGCGCGACGGCGGCTCGGTGGCGGGCGCAGTCTGTGGTGACCGGGTCGGCATCCACAGCGGCCCGTCTCAACCCACTCCTGCGCCGACTCTGCTTCCCGTCGTCCCATGGGTGCCCGATAAGTACTATTTGTCTTGAGAGGCGAACCCGTCATGAGCATCACTCAGCAGTACCTGCTCGACAGCTACCGCGCCGCCCAGCACGACGAACGCACCCCGCCCGCCCCCGGTCGGCAGGACTGGCAGATCGTCCGCGAGGTGCGCGACTACGGACGCTTCCGTGCCGTCGTCGAGGAACGCCCCGCCCACGGACGGTTCCGCGCCGCCCTGGCCGGCTTCGTCGCCCGCGCCGGGCTCAGCCGGGGATCCGCCGTACGAACTCCGCGACCGCATCATTGACGTCGCCGGGCGTCCACTCCAGGCCCGCCTCGGTCACGGTGACCTCCGTGACCGAGAGGCCGGGCGGCCCGTCGGGGGACCAGCGGCTGAACAGGTGGGTCTTGGTCTCCTCCGCCTGCCCGAGCGCGGCCTCGGTCAGGACATCGGCGTCGTACGGCAGCCAGACCTGGAACTGATGGGTGTGCGGCCGCTCGGGGTGCACCCGCGACCAGGGCACCCCGGCGGCCGCGAACCCCTCGCGCAGCGCGTCGGCCACCACGCGCGCGTGGGCGACGTAATCCGGCAGGCGCGGAAGCGTGTTCCGCAGGCCGAGCAGGGCGGCGACGGCGGCCGGGTACTGCTGGAAGACCAGCCCGCCGTAACGGTGCCGCCAGGTCTTCGCCTCGTCGATCAAGGTGCGCGGGCCCGCGAGCGCCGCGCCGCTCAGGCCGTCCAGGGACTTGTAGAACGACACGTAGACGGTGTCCGCGAGCCCGGCGATCTCCGCGAGGGGGCGGCCGAAGTGCGGCGTGCACTCCCACAGGCGGGCACCGTCGAAGTGCACCACGGCGTCGCGTTCGCGGGCCGCCTCCACGACCTCTACGAGCTCCTCCCAGGACGGCAGGACGAAACCGGCGTCCCGGAGCGGCAGTTCGAGCATCAGCGTCCCGAAGGGCTCTTCGAAGTCCCGCACTTCCCCGGCCGTCGGCAGCCGCGGCTCGCTCGTCGGATGCACCGTGCGCAAGCCGCTCACCGCGTACAGGGCGCCCCTTTCGTGGACCTCGGGGTGGGCCCTCGGGTGCAGGGCGACAGTCGCGTCGCCCGTGCGGCCCGCCCAGCAGCGCAGGGCGACCTGCTGGGCCATCGTGCCGGTCGGGAAGAAGGCGGCGTCCTCCTTGCCGAGCAGCCGGGCGACCTCGTCCTCCAGGCGGCCGACGACGGCGTCGCCGTAGATGTCGACGGGCTCGGCAGGACCCACGACCTGCGAGGCCGCTTCCGCGAGTGCCGAGAGGCGCGTGGCGAGCGGGACGTGCGCGGACCAGCGGTGGAGGGTCCGGTCGGCGCCGAATCCCGCGGCCCGGCGGCGGGCGGCCAGCAGGTCCTCCGCGCTCGCCTCGGATCCGTCGCCGTCCGCATGCTGCTCCGGCCCCGGTGCTTCGTCGTGTGACGTCATCCCCCGAGCATGCCGTGCGGTCGGCCGCCGGTCATATCAATACCCACAGCCTGTGGACAGCGCAGGACGCGGCGCGGACCAATCGCGTTAGCATGACGAGAAATCGTCCGGTACCCCGAGCGGACTGGAACGGGAAGGCGTCATCGCGTGAACGCACCTCATCAGCCAGACCCGCGGGACCGCCCCGCGAGGCTCACGGTGGGCGTCGTGGGAGCGGGCCGTGTCGGCCCCGCGCTCGCCGCGGCACTCCAGCTCGCCGGGCACCGCCCGGTCGCCGCGTCAGGAGTCTCGGAGGCGTCCGTGAGACGCGCGGCGCTCCTGCTGCCCGACGTCCCCCTCGTCACGCCCGCCCAGGTCCTGGAGCGCGCCGACCTGGTCCTCCTGACCGTGCCGGACGACGCCCTGCCGAGCCTCGTGGAAGGCCTCGTCGAGACCGAAGCGGTCCGCCCCGGCCAGCTCATGGTGCACACCTCGGGGCGGTACGGCACCAAGGTGCTCGAGCCCGCGCTGCGAGCAGGCGCCCTGCCGCTCGCCCTGCACCCCGCCATGACGTTCACCGGCACCCCCGTCGACGTGCAGCGCCTGGCGGGCTGCTCCTTCGGCATCACCGCCCCCGAGGAACTGCGCCTCGCCGCCGAGGCGCTGGTCATCGAGATGGGCGGCGAGCCCGAATGGATCGCCGAGGAGTCCCGCCCGCTCTACCACGCGGCGCTCGCGCTCGGCGCGAACCACCTGGTCACGCTGGTCGCCGAGTCCATGGACCTGCTCCGGGACGCGGGCGTGGAGGCCCCCGACCGGATGCTCGGCCCGCTGCTCGGAGCCGCCCTGGACAACGCGCTGCGGTCCGGGGACGCCGCACTCACCGGACCCGTCGCGCGCGGGGACGCGGGCACCGTCGCCGCGCACGTCGCCGAGCTGCGCAAGCACGCGCCGCAGACCGTCGCCGGATATCTGGCGATGGCCCGCGCGACCGCCGACCGGGCGCTCGCCCACGGACTGCTCAAGCCCGAGCTCGCCGAGGACCTCCTGGGGGTCCTGGCGAACGGAGAGGGCGGGAGCGGCGCCGGGGGAGGCACGCGATGACCAGCCTGGTGCACACCGCCGAACCACTGCGCACGCGCACGCGTGCGGGCCGCCGGGTCGTCGTCATGACCATGGGGGCCCTGCACGAGGGTCACGCCACGCTGATCCGCACCGCGCGCCGCATAGCGGGCGAAGAGGGCGAAGTCGTCGTCACGGTCTTCGTGAACCCCCTCCAGTTCGGCGCGGGCGAGGACCTCGGCCGCTATCCCCGCACGCTGGACGCCGACGTCAAGATCGCCGGACAAGAAGGCGCGGACTTCGTGTTCGCACCGTCCGTCGAGGAGGTCTATCCGGGCGGCGACCCGCAGGTCCGGATCAGCGCGGGCCCCATGGGCACACTCCTCGAAGGGGCAACACGCCCCGGGCACTTCGACGGCATGCTCACGGTCGTCGCCAAGCTGCTGCACCTCACACGGCCCGACGCGGCGCTGTTCGGACAGAAGGACGCCCAGCAGCTCGCCCTCATCCGCCGCATGGTGCAGGACCTGAACTTCGGCGTCGAGATCGTCGGCGTACCCACCGTGCGCGAGGACGACGGCCTGGCCCTCTCCAGCCGCAACCGCTATCTCTCCCCGGCCGAGCGGCGCACCGCACTCGCGCTCTCCGGCGCTCTCTTCGCGGGCCGCGACCGGCACGCCGCGCAGGAAGCCCTCCACGCGCGGGCCGCGCTGGCCCCCGTCACGCGCGCACGCGCCGACGCCCTGAACGCCCTGGGGGAGTCCCGCGCCGCGGCCGACACCCACGCCCTGGCCCAGTCCGTCACGCCGGCCGTGCCCGGCGGCCCCGCGGCCGTCCGCGCCGCCGCCCGGCAGGTCCTCGACGAGGCGGCCCGCCGCCAACCCCCGCTGGAGCTCGACTACCTGGCCCTTGTCGACCCGGCCGACTTCACGGACGTACGGCCGGGCCACATCGGTGAGGCGGTCCTCGCCGTCGCCGCCAAGGTCGGCGCGACCCGTCTGATCGACAACATTCCGCTCACGTTCGGAGCCACCGCATGAGTGCCACCGGAATACGTCTGCACGCCCCCGCCCCCGGCTGGTCCCTGGCCGCCGACGTCGTCGTCGTCGGCTCCGGAGTGGCCGGACTGACCGCGGCCCTGCGCTGCTCGGCGGCGGGCCTGAAAACCGTCGTGGTCACCAAGGCCAGCCTGGACGAAGGCTCCACGCGCTGGGCCCAGGGCGGCGTCGCCGCGGCGATCGGCGAGGGCGACACCCCCGAGCAGCACCTGGACGACACCCTCGTGGCGGGCGCCGGGCTGTGCGACGAGGAGGCCGTGCGCACTCTGGTCACCGAGGGCCCCGGCGCCGTGCGCCGCCTCATCGAGACCGGCGCGCACTTCGACACAGGACCCGAAGGCGACATCGAGCTGGCCCGCGAGGGCGGCCACCACCGCCGCCGCATCGCGCACGCGGGCGGCGACGCGACCGGCGCGGAGATCTCCCGCGCCCTCGTCGAAGCGGTGCGCGCGCATGGCATACCGACAGTGGAGAACGCCCTGGTCCTCGACCTCCTCACGGATGCCGAAGGACGCACGGCCGGTGTCTCCCTGCACGTCATGGGAGAGGGCCAGCACGACGGCGTGGGCGCCGTCCACGCCCCCGCGGTCGTCCTCGCCACCGGCGGCATGGGCCAGGTCTTCTCGGCGACCACGAACCCCTCCGTGTCGACGGGCGACGGTGTCGCGCTCGCCCTGCGCGCGGGAGCCGAGGTGAGCGACCTGGAGTTCGTGCAGTTCCACCCCACCGTGCTCTTCCTGGGCGCCGACGCGGAGGGCCAGCAGCCGCTGGTCTCCGAAGCGGTGCGCGGCGAGGGAGCCCACCTCGTGGACGCGGACGGCGTGCGTTTCATGGTCGGCCAGCACGAACTCGCGGAGCTCGCGCCCCGGGACATCGTGGCCAAGGGCATCACGCGGCGCATGCAGGAGAAGGGCGCCGAGCACATGTACCTCGACGCCAGGCACTTCGGCGCCGACATGTGGGAGAACCGCTTCCCGACGATCCTCGCCGCCTGCCGTGCCCACGGCATCGACCCGGTGACCGAGCCCGTCCCCGTCGCCCCGGCCGCGCACTACGCCTCCGGCGGCGTCCGCACCGACCCGCACGGCCGCACCACGGTCCCGGGCCTGTACGCCTGCGGCGAGGTCGCCTGCACCGGCGTCCACGGCGCCAACCGCCTCGCCTCCAACTCCCTCCTCGAGGGCCTGGTCTACGCCGAGCGCATCGCCGCGGACATCGCGGCGCGGCACGCGGAGAAGACCCTCCCCGCGCTCTACGCGGCAGTACCCATCCCCGTGCCGGCACCCGCACCGGTGCCCCACCCCGACACCCCCGCGCACCCCCTGCTGCCCCCCGAGGCCCGTTTCGCCATCCAGCGCGTGATGACCGACGGCGCCGGAGTGCTCCGGTCCGCCGACTCCCTCTCCGACGCCGCGGCCCGACTCGCCCGCATCCACGCCGAGGCGGCGGGCGCGCTCGCCGAGGACGGCAAGACCGCCGAGCCCGGCGTCGACACCTGGGAGACCACCAACCTCCTGTGCGTGGCACGCGTCCTGGTGGCCGCCGCACAGCGCCGCGAGGAGACCCGCGGCTGCCACTGGCGCGAGGACCACCCCGACCGCGACGACGAGGCCTGGCGGCGCCACATCGTCGTACGCCTGAACGCGGACCGGACCCTGGCGGCGCACACGACAGAGTCCCCCGACTTCCCGCCGACCAGTCCAGGCCCCGGCCCGAGCTCCAGCCTCAGCCCGAGTCCCGGCCGCCCAAGTCCCCAGGAGATGTGACCGTGAGCACCCCCGACGACCTCCCTCTCGCCCCCACAGGCGGCGGCTGCGGCGATGCCTGCGGCTGCGGCGCGGACGACGCGTACGACCCCCTGGAGTGCGGCCTCGACCCCGCCCTCGCGCAGCTCCTGACCGACGCGGGGCTCGACCCCGTACAGGTCGAGGACATCGCGCACATGGCGATCGAGGAGGACCTGGACGGCGGCGTGGACGTCACCTCGGTCGCCACGATCCCCGAAGAGGCCGTCGCCACCGGCGACTTCACCGCGCGCGAGGCCGGCACGGTCGCCGGCCTGCGCATCGCCGAAGCCGTCATCTCCCTCGTCTGCACGGACACGTTCGAGGTCGAGCGGCACGTGGAGGACGGCGACCGGGTGGAGGCGGGCGCCAAGCTGCTCAGCGTCGCCACCCGCACCCGCGACCTGCTCACCGCCGAGCGCACCGCGCTCAACCTCCTGTGCCGCCTCTCCGGCGTGGCCACGGCCACGCGCGCGTGGGCCGACGCGCTCGACGGCACGAGCGCCAAGGTCCGCGACACCCGCAAGACGACGGCCGGGCTGCGCGCCCTGGAGAAGTACGCGGTGCGCATGGGCGGCGGCGTGAACCACCGCATGTCGCTCTCCGACGCGGCACTGGTCAAGGACAACCACGTGGTGGCCGCGGGAGGCGTGGAGCAGGCCTTCAAGGCCGTGCGCGCCGCCTTCCCCGACCTCGCCGTGGAGGTCGAGGTCGACACCCTCCACCAGCTGCGCGAGGTCGTGGACGCGGGCGCCGACCTGATCCTCCTGGACAACTTCACGCCGGGCGAGACCGAGGAGGCCGTGGCCATCGTGGCGGGCCGCGCGATCCTGGAGTCATCGGGCCGCCTCACCCTGGAGAACGCCCGGGCGTACGCGGACACGGGCGTGGACTTCCTCGCGGTGGGCTCCCTCACCCACTCCGCGCCGATCCTGGACATCGGCCTCGACCTGCGCCCGCCCGTCTCCCACCACCCTTCCAAGGAAGCGCCTCGCGCGCTTTCCGATGGGGCGGAGTGACGACGACATGCTGCTGACCATCGACGTCGGAAACACCCACACCGTCCTCGGCCTCTTCGACGGCGAAGAGATCGTCGAGCACTGGCGCATCTCCACCGATGCCCGCCGCACCGCGGACGAACTCGCCGTGCTCCTCAACGGCTTGATGGGCATGCACCCGCTCCTCGGCGAGGAGCTCGGTGACGGAATCGACGGAATCGCCATCTGCTCGACGGTCCCCTCCGTCCTGCACGAACTGCGCGAGGTCACCCGCCGCTACTACGGAGACGTGCCCGCCGTCCTCGTGGAACCCGGCATCAAGACCGGCGTACCGATCCTCATGGACAACCCCAAGGAGGTCGGCGCCGACCGCATCATCAACGCGGTCGCGGCGGTCGAGCTCTACGGAGGCCCCGCCGTCGTCGTCGACTTCGGCACGGCGACGACGTTCGACGCGGTCTCCGCGCGCGGGGAGTACACCGGTGGTGTCATCGCCCCCGGCATCGAGATCTCCGTCGAGGCGCTCGGGGTGCGGGGCGCCCAGCTCCGCAAGATCGAGCTGGCCCGGCCGCGCAGCGTCATCGGCAAGAACACCGTGGAGGCCATGCAGTCGGGCATCCTGTACGGCTTCGCGGGCCAGGTCGACGGCGTCGTGCAGCGCATGGCCCGCGAACTGGCCGGTCCGGGCGGCGACCCCGACGACGTCACGGTCATCGCGACCGGCGGCCTCGCGCCCATGGTCCTCGGCGAGGCGTCGGTCATCGACGAGCACGAGCCGTGGCTGACCCTCATCGGCCTTCGCCTGGTCTACGAGCGGAACATCGCCCGGACTTGACCGCTCCGGCCGGGGCCCGCGAGGCCGGCGGCTCATAACTGGCGGCTCATAAGCGGGGCTTGCGCACACAACCCCGCGCGCCATACAAGAGTCTGCGCAGGGGCGGGACTTGGGCGGGTTCGAGCGGGCGTGGAGATAATGGGGCGTAGGGGACGACTGGCCGCGACAGTGGCGGCCGGGGTGCTGGCCGGGCTCGCCGGACCGGCCGCGGCGGCGAGCGCGGTCACCGGTTTCGACGACGGGTTCGAGGGCGGTCGTGCGGCGCACACAGTGACGTACGCGATGACGCGGACCGTGACGCACGCGGTGACGTACGCGGTGGACGACTCCTCCGGCGGCCCGACCGCGACGGTGTCCCCGTCCGCCGCCCCCACCGCGTCGGCCACCTCAAGCATGTCGTCCGACGTCCGGGACGACCCCGCCGACGGTCCTGACGGCATCATCGCGGACACCGGCGCGGGCGTGCTCCCCTGGATCACGGTCGCCGCGGCCGGGGCCCTCGGGGTCGGCGCGGTCGTCTTCGCGATGATCCGCCGCCGCTCGGAGTGAATCGGCGGCCACGCGAGCCGCTGCCACGCGAGCCGCTGCCACCCGAGCGGCAGCCACCGAGCGGTAGCCACGCCACATATTGGCGTTAAGCGGATTTTGTCCGTTTAACACGTATCTTCGGCTCATGCCCACGCCATATGGATCTCGCGGCGGCATGGCCTTCGGTACGGAGGAGCTGCGTGTGCTCCGCCGCGCTCTGGCCCTCGCCCTGCATCCAAGACCCGCCTCCGACGAAGACGTCAAGGACTGCCACCGCCTCGCCGACGCCGTCGACGAGGCGGTGAGCGAGGGCGCCAGGCTCCGCGCCTTCCTGCTGGCCGACCTCGCCCGCTACCGGGCGGCCCTGCCCGGCACCACGACCGGCTACCTCGCACTCCTCGAGGACGTCCTCGCCTCCGGCTACCAGCCGGGCCCCGACGACCTCGCCGCGCTGCGCGCCCTGCGCGGCAACCCGGTCGCCGCCGCCCTCCTCGATCGCTGCCGGACCACCGCCGAACGGGCCGTACGCGCCCGCCTCGCCGGCCGGTCCCATACGTCCGGCACGTCCGCCCCGGCGCCCCGCCCCCTCGTTCCCGCCTCACGCACGCGCCTGCTCGCCCTCCCCGGCGGCCGGAGTGAGCGCGACGACCGGGCGGCGCCGAAGCCCGTTACGCCGAGCGCCCCGCCGGCGAAACCGGCCGCTCCCGAGCCGCCCCGCCCCGTGCCGACCCCGGCCGAGGTCTTCCCGCCCAAGCGCAGACCGACGGACCCGCCGCACCAGCTCGCCGCGGGCTAGCTACTCTGGGGGGCATGGAATACGTCTCCGCGCTCCTGCCCCCCGTAGTGATGGCCGTGTTCTTCGGCGGTCTCATCGTGACGATCGTGAAGACCCAGGGCGGCGCCAACAAGGCCAAGGAGGACGCGGCCGTCGACGCCGTGCTCGCCCGCGCCGAAGGCGCCCAGCAGACCCCGAAGGCCTGACCGGTCCTGACTTCCGGTGACCCGAGGTCACCACCCGCACACTCTTGGCGTACGACTCGCTCACATTCCGAGTCGTACGCCCTTTTTGTTGGGGAAATGACCCCTCCGCCACGTCCGTCATGGGATTAGTGACATCTCCCACTATTGTTCTGGTGTGCCTCGCCCCTTGGGAGAACTCGAAGACTCAGTCATGACACGGGTGTGGAAGTGGAACCGCCCCGTGACCGTTCGAGAAGTCCTGGAAGACCTTCAGCAGGAACGGTCCATCGCATACACCACCGTCATGACCGTTTTGGACAATCTTCATCAGAAGGGCTGGGTGCGCCGTGAAGCGGAAGGCCGCGCCTATAGATATGAGGCGGTCTCCACTCGGGCCGCCTACGCCGCCGCACTGATGAACGAAGCATGGTCGCGGAGTGACAACCCCGCCGCCGCTCTCGTCGCCTTCTTCGGGATGATGTCGGCGGAACAGCGCGAGGCACTCAGTGACGCGATGCGCATCATCGGCCCGGCCGCTCAGGTCCCTCTCTCCGAAGGCGCCGTCACTCAAGCCCCGGAGAACCCCGTTCAAGCCCCGGAGAACCCCGTTCAAGCCCCGGAGAACCCCGGCCAAGCGCTGGAGAACCCTGGCCAAGCTCCGGAGAACCCCGGCGCGGCTGAGCCCGAAGCAGAGCGATAGCGTCCGCTCATGCCAGCAGAACCCCCTGAACTCAGCGCTAAAGCAGTCTCCGTACGCCGGGCGCGCACAGCCGATGTGCCGGTCGTGCGCAACCTCCTCGACTCCTACGTCCGCCAGGGGATCCTGCTCGACAAAGCGACGGTCGCGCTTTACGAGTCCATCCAGGAGTTCTGGGTGGCGGAACGCGACGACAACGCCGACGTCGTCGCCTGTGGCGCCCTGCACGTGATGTGGGAAGACCTCGCGGAAGTGCGCACTCTCGCCGTGAACCCCGATGTCAAGGGCGCCGGAGTGGGGCACCAGGTGTTGGGGAAGTTGCTGCAGACCGCTCGTTGGCTCGGAGTCCGGCGGGTTTTCTGTCTCACCTTCGAAGTCGACTTCTTCGCGAAGCACGGGTTCGTGGAGATCGGTGAGACACCTGTCGACGGAGATGTCTACAGCGAGCTGCTGCGTTCCAAAGACGAGGGAGTCGCGGAGTTCCTCGGCCTCGAACGAGTGAAACCGAACACCTTGGGCAACAGTCGGATGCTTCTGCATCTGTGATCGTCGCCGGTATTCCGGGCTGTCCGCTGCCCGGGTTCCCTATGTCCGAAACGCGCATGTTTCCTGGGTTCCCGTGGTCATCGGTCTCTCCCGGGGGTTTGTGTTTTCCCAGCAAAAGCGGTTTGCTTTCCGACGTACTGCAGTACTGCATATAACAGGGGGCGGCGATTCAGCGGCTCGCGCCGTTCGATCCGGCCCGAAGTTATCGATGAAAGGAAATCCGGTGGCACAGAAGGTTCAGGTCCTTCTTGTCGATGACCTCGACGGTGGCGAGGCAGACGAGACCGTGACGTTTGCGCTGGACGGCAAGTCTTACGAGATCGACCTCACCACGTCGAACGCGGACAAGCTCCGCGGTCTTCTTGAGCCGTACCTCAAGGGCGGTCGTCGTACCGGTGGCCGTGGTTCGGCCGGGCGCGCCAAAGCCCGTGCCTCTGCCACGAGCGGCGGTCAGGACACCGCGGCGATCCGTGCCTGGGCGAAGGACAACGGCTTCGAGGTCAACGACCGCGGCCGCGTTCCCGCCTCCATTCGCGAGGCCTATGAGAAGGCCAACGGCTGACGACGGGTTCGTCTCAAACGGACCCGGTGGCAATGCGTTGCCGCCGTGTCCACAAGTCGTACGAGACCGGAGCCCACGGCGGGTTCGCTGTGGGACACCGTGCCACCCCCCACGCAGGACAGGGAAGGCAGTGCCGGCAGCGTCGGCTCCACCTCGCACCCGGGCTCCGGGGGTCGCAGCCACACGGCGGCCCCCTGCGTGCCGGACCACCCCGGAGGCGTGGGCGCGTCGACGAGACCGTCCGCTCCGATGGCCGTGAGATCCAGCGCGATGTCGCCCCATTCGAGCCACTCCAGGAGCCCCGGCAGTTCGTCGGCGCTCCCCGCGGCCACGAAGAGCCGCATCGAATCGCCCCGCAGAGCCACCGGAGCCTTCGGGCCGACATGCCGCAGGGCGGCGAATCCGGCTTCGGCGGGCAGCTGCAGTACATCGAAGCGGAGCCCCGTCAGGAGCTGCACCGGAAGGCCGGGACGGCGATCGGCCGTCGCCCAGCCGAGTTCGTTCGCGTACCACTGCCGGACCGGGTCGCTCTGCTCGACCGGTTCACGAGGCTGGGGAACGGTGATGGCCATGTCCGGAGCAACCGGCCGGAAGGGCCTCGGGTTACGCAGAGTGTCGCTACGATCGCACGCGGTGTCCGGAAAAGAGGCGTGCGGACATGTTCGGCGGCGCAAGGGTGTTCGCCCGTAGCGGAGGGAACCGGCGCGCGCCGCATGGAGTGTCAGTCCTTACGGGTAAGACATCCCTAGTGGGGAGGGGCGACACACGCGCGAGGCCGTCTCACGTTCGCCATCGGCGTAGCTGAGGTGAGGGTAAGTGCTTGGCCTGCGGGAACATCGTCTCGCACCATCGGGTTGGAGCAGTTGTCGGCGTTCGGGGTCAGGAGGCACCTCTTGTTCTCGGCCGGGTGTCGGCAGTTGGAATGAGCGGTCCCCGCTTGCGGGACTAAGCTGCGGAAGGACAGGGAGGGGACAGCCCCCTTACTGCCTGACCGCTCTGAGGAGCGATTAACGATGTTCGAGAGGTTCACCGACCGCGCGCGGCGGGTTGTCGTCCTGGCTCAGGAAGAAGCCCGGATGCTCAACCACAACTACATCGGCACCGAGCACATCCTCCTGGGCTTGATCCACGAGGGCGAGGGTGTCGCCGCTAAGGCCCTGGAGAGCCTCGGGATTTCGCTCGAGGCGGTCCGCCAGCAGGTGGAGGAGATCATCGGTCAGGGCCAGCAGGCCCCGTCCGGGCACATCCCCTTCACCCCCCGTGCCAAGAAGGTGCTGGAGCTTTCGCTCCGCGAGGCCCTTCAGCTGGGCCACAACTACATCGGCACGGAGCACATCCTGCTCGGCCTGATCCGCGAGGGCGAGGGCGTCGCAGCCCAGGTCCTCGTGAAGCTGGGCGCCGATCTCAACCGGGTGCGGCAGCAGGTCATCCAGCTGCTCTCCGGCTACCAGGGCAAGGAGACCGCCGGCGCAAGTGGCGGTCCTGCGGAGGGCACGCCTTCCACGTCCCTGGTGCTCGACCAGTTCGGCCGGAACCTCACCCAGGCCGCTCGTGAATCCAAGCTCGACCCGGTCATCGGGCGCGAGAAGGAGATCGAGCGGGTCATGCAGGTGCTGTCCCGCCGTACGAAGAACAACCCCGTGCTCATCGGCGAGCCCGGCGTCGGCAAGACCGCCGTCGTCGAGGGCCTCGCGCAGGCCATCGTCAAGGGCGAGGTGCCCGAGACCCTCAAGGACAAGCACCTCTACACCCTGGACCTGGGCGCGCTCGTCGCCGGTTCGCGCTACCGCGGTGACTTCGAGGAGCGCCTGAAGAAGGTCCTCAAGGAGATCCGCACCCGCGGCGACATCATCCTGTTCATCGACGAGCTCCACACCCTGGTGGGTGCCGGTGCTGCCGAGGGCGCGATCGATGCCGCATCGATCCTCAAGCCGATGCTGGCGCGAGGCGAGCTGCAGACCATTGGTGCCACGACGCTGGACGAGTACCGCAAGCACCTGGAGAAGGACGCGGCCCTTGAGCGCCGCTTCCAGCCCATCCAGGTCGCGGAGCCGTCCCTGCCGCACACCATCGAGATCCTCAAGGGTCTGCGCGACCGTTACGAGGCGCACCACAGGGTCTCCATCACGGACGAGGCGCTGGTGCAGGCCGCCACCCTGGCCGACCGGTACATCTCGGACCGCTTCCTGCCGGACAAGGCGATCGACCTGATCGACGAGGCCGGTTCCCGGATGCGCATCCGCCGGATGACCGCGCCGCCGGACCTCCGCGAGTTCGACGAGAAGATCGCGGGCGTGCGTCGCGACAAGGAGTCGGCCATCGACTCCCAGGACTTCGAGAAGGCGGCCTCTCTCCGCGACAAGGAGAAGCAGCTGCTCGCGGCGAAGGCCAAGCGCGAGAAGGAATGGAAGGCCGGCGACATGGACGTCGTCGCCGAGGTCGATGGCGAGCTCATCGCCGAGGTCCTCGCCACGGCGACGGGCATTCCGGTCTTCAAGCTGACCGAGGAGGAGTCCTCGCGTCTGCTGCGCATGGAGGACGAGCTCCACAAGCGGGTCATCGGCCAGAAGGACGCCATCAAGGCGCTTTCCCAGGCGATTCGTCGTACGCGTGCGGGTCTGAAGGACCCGAAGCGTCCCGGTGGTTCGTTCATCTTCGCCGGCCCGTCCGGTGTCGGTAAGACGGAGCTTTCCAAGACGCTCGCCGAATTCCTCTTCGGTGACGAGGACGCCCTGATCTCCCTCGACATGTCGGAGTTCAGCGAGAAGCACACGGTCTCGCGGCTCTTCGGTTCGCCGCCCGGATATGTCGGCTACGAAGAGGGCGGTCAGCTGACGGAGAAGGTCCGCCGCAAGCCGTTCTCGGTCGTCCTCTTCGACGAGGTCGAGAAGGCCCACCCGGATATCTTCAACTCGCTCCTCCAGATCCTGGAAGACGGTCGCCTGACCGACTCCCAGGGCCGGGTCGTGGACTTCAAGAACACGGTCATCATCATGACGACCAACCTCGGCACGCGTGACATCTCCAAGGGCTTCAACCTCGGATTTGCCGCCGCGGGAGACGTCAAGACGAACTACGAGCGCATGAAGACCAAGGTCAACGACGAGCTGAAGCAGCACTTCCGCCCGGAGTTCCTGAACCGTGTCGACGACACGGTGGTCTTCCACCAGCTCACCGAGGAAGACATCATCCAGATCGTCGACCTCATGACCGACAAGGTGGACGAGCGTCTCAAGGACCGCGACATGGGCATCGAGCTCAGCGGTGACGCGAAGAAGCTGCTTGCCAAGAAGGGTTACGACCCCGTGATGGGCGCCCGGCCGCTGCGCCGGACGATCCAGCGCGAGATCGAGGACATCCTGTCGGAGAAGATCCTCTTCGGCGAACTCCGCCCCGGCCACATCGTGGTCGTCGGCACGGAGGGTGAGGGCGACGAAGCCAAGTTCACCTTCCGCGGCGAGGAGAAGGCGGCGCTTCCGGACGTCCCGCCGATCGAGCAGGCGGCTGGTGGCGCCGGGCCCAACCTGAGCAAGGAAGCCTAGGCCTCCGGCCCGCAGGACAGCAGTACAGGGGCTGCCCCGAACCGTTTCCCACGGTTCGGGGCAGCCCCTTTCTGCGTTCTTGACCGCGGGTGCTTCGTGGCTGGTCGCGCAGTTCCCCGCGTTCCCCGCGCCCCCCCCAGGGGGCACTACGACGTGATCGTGATGCCCTCCGGTACGTTCCGCACGCGGGGCAGCCGGGGGTTGACCCGGAGCACGCTCAGGTTCGGGAAGCGCGAGAGCCAGGACATGTCCGTGTCGGCGAGTTCGGCGGTGATCCACAGGTGGGTGAGCTGCTCGTGCTCCAGGCCGTCGAGGAGTTCCTCGGTGCGCATGACGCCGACGACCTGGATCCACGGCCGCCCGCCGAGGTGCCGAAGGGCCGCGAGCTCGGCGGTGTCGGCGACGGGGTAGTACAGGCCGACCGGATCGAGATGGGCGATGATCTCGCGCGCGTACCGTTCCGTGTCGAAGTGCCGCCACGGGCGGACCAGCTCGAACCGGATGGACAGCGCCGAGCGGTGGCGCAGTCGGGCGAGGTAGTCGATGGCGGCGTCGTCCGCGACGCGGGTCGCCGTGATCGCCAGGAGGAGCGCCTGCTGGTCGCTCGGCACCTGCTCGGGGTCCGGCAGCTGCTCAAGGACGATGGGGCCGACCCAGCCGAGGCTGCGGGCGGCCAGTTCGGTCGTGGGGCGTACGAGGTTCTTGGTGCGGTCGTGCACGAGCTGCTGCACCGCCGGATCGAGCTCGGTGACGTGTTCCAGGCAGGCCGCGGCCATCAGGCGCCGGTGGTTGATGTGCGGGCGGCGCAGGTTCGGGGCGGCGGCCAGGAGCCGTTCGAGGAAGTCGGCGCACTCCTCGGGCCGCGCGTGGGCGGCGGCCATGCGGATGACCTCCTCCCACTCGGCCTGGTGCGCGTGCTCGACGAGGGTGCGCAACTGCCCGCGGGCCACGATCTCCTTGGCGGCCAGATAGTCCTGGAAGGTGCGGTGGATGAAGTCCACCGAGAGACCGGCCTGTTCGCGCAGCAACCCCGTGCGGTGCAGCAGATGACGGAAGATCTTCTCGCCGTCGCCCTCGGCACGCGCGGAGGGAATGGCGGGCAGGGCGCCGTCCAGGATGGCGACCACGCGCCCACGCGGCAGCTCCGAGACGCCCTCCTCCACCATGGCGTGGGCCAGCTTGCGCAGGAGGAGCTCCCGGGCCCCCTGCTGGAGGCGCACATCATCCGCGTACAGGACATCGCGCTCGGGATCGCGGCGCTGGAGGAGCATCTCCAGGGCGGCGTCGTACAACTCCTTGCGGCCTTTGGGCAGTGAGCCTGAGCGGTCGCGGTTGAGGGCGCATATCAGGCCGCACATCAGGGGGTTGGTGGCGAGCTGGCGCAGCTCGCGGAAGATCCGCACGGAGTGCAGGAGCCGCTGCTCGTACTCCTTCAGCTTGTCGCGCTCCGCCTGCTCCTTGCACTGCTCGTCGCTCATCGCCGCCGCGTGCCAGTCACGGATGAAGCGGGTGACCTGGTCGCGTGACATCGGCGCGAGGAAGAGCTCCTTGAAGCCCTCCTCGGCGAGGCGCTCCTGGGCGAGCCAGCCGTCCTCGACGGCGGAGGGCCGGGAGGTGACCAGACAGCCGTTCCCGGAGTAGATGCGAAGCAGCCGACGCAGCTGGTTGCGCAGCTCGCCGCGGGTCGCCTCCGGGGCCTCGTCGATCCCGTCGACCAGGAGCATGGCGCGGCCCGCGAGGAGCGTACGCACGACCCAGCCCTCGGGTGCCTGGTCGGCGAGCGGGTGCCGGATGGCGTGCAGGAAGTCGTCCGGGGCGGGGAAGCCCTCGCGGGCGAAGCGGCGCACGGGCAGGACGAAGGGCACGCGGACGCCCTCGCGCGCCGCCGCCACCGCGAGCCACTGGATGAGGGTCGTCTTGCCCGAGCCCGCGACGCCGCGAAGCAGCACCCTCTCGTGCCCCTCCAGGGCCCGGTCGGCGAGCAGCACGGTCTGCGGCTCGCCCGGTACGCCGCTGCCGCTGCTCTCCTCGGCCTCCAGGCTGAGGTAGGTGTCCTCCAGGGGCCAGCGGTCCGGCGCGTTGGACAGGTCGACGCCGACGATGGTCAGCCAGCCGTACTGCCGTACGACCTCTTCGGCGTAGGCGGCCTCGAAGTCCCTGTCCTCCTGCGACCGTTCGGGCTGGCGGGCCGCGGCCTCCGCGTCGTTCAGGTCGATGAGCTGGCGGATGCGGCTGGCCCGCTCGGCCATGTGCCGCTGGATGTGCGGGGAGCGCCGGACGAAGTGGTACAGGACGTGCAGACACACGGCCACGAGCAGCTCGTCGTGGAACGACGCGGCTCCGGGGGAGAGGGAACGGTCCGCGCCCTGCACGGCGCCGCGCAGGCGCCGTGCGTAGTCCTGCGGACCCAGGCGCACGGCGTCCACATCCGTGAGGTCGAGCTCCCCGATGGCGAGCAGCGTGCGCGTCAACACAGCCACGACGGAGCCCAGTTCGGCCGTCGGGGCGGAGTGCGACTCGGCGGCGAGATGGACGAGGTCGGCGGCCGTGCGGTGCACGTCGTCCGGTGTCGCCGGGGCGTCCGCGCCGCGCCAGGTGGTGAGGGCGGCGATCAGGTCGGGCGTGGCGGGCGGCAGCGGGGGAGGCAGCCGGATGAGCCGTTGTACCAGAGGCGCTGCGAGGGTCGAGGGGATACGGACAACGGGCTCCATGGACATAGGGGGTCCCTGCGGGTGGGATTGCGCGTGCCGTGGAGAGCCAAGCGTAGGTCAACTCACCCCAGGCGGCGGAAGGGTGAGAGGAGGACTGCAACAAAATCCCGCTCCACCCCGCCCGCACACGGCGTGTCGCGAGACTTTCCTGCAATCCCTTATGACGCAGACCGGGGGCCGGGGGGGCGTGTGGTTTCAGGTCAGTCGGTGGTCACGGGGTGGGGGTTGCGTATCTTGATGTGGGAGGGGAGTGTGGCGAGGTCGGATACCTGGGCGGTGGAGATCGTGAGGTGGCTCAGGGCGGAGAGGCGGGCCAAGGGGCCCAAGGTGTAGGTCTTTTGGCTCATGAGTCCGTACACGGACAGGTGTGTGATGTCCGGGAACAGCCTCGTGACGTGGACTGCTGTCGACGTCCAGTCGTCGCCCTCGTACAGCAGGGACAGCTCCGTCAAACCGGGCAACGTCAGCCCGGCCGGCGCCTGGGCGAGGTCGCCGGATGCCACGTCCAGCCGGGCCAGGTGAGGAAGGCGCGTGAGGGACCTCCATGCGGCGGGTGGGACGGGAGCGTCCATTTCGCCGAAGATGACCCACTCCAGCTCCGGCCATCTGTCCATGGTGTGCGGGTCGGCCAGTGTGCTGATGGCGCCGAAGAGGCCGAGGACCCGCAGCGGAGCTTCGGCGGGGAACAGGCCGAGGCTCCCGAACTGGCGGAGCCGAAGCTGCTCCAGTCCGCTCAGCGCACGGGTGGCCTCGGCCGACAGCCGCTCGGGAGGGAGCCCGAGCGAGAGGAACGTAGGCGCGCAGGCCGTGATCAGACGGGAGGCGGCCGCAGGGGAGACGGTGGCACGGATGTCCAGAAGCCTGGGCCGCATGCCCAGCCTTTCGAGCTCCGAGACTTGTTCGTCGGCGCGCAGGGTGAAGTGGGTTCTGCCGTCATCAAGGTGGGCGATGACCCGTTCCGCGTAGGTGCGGCAGTCGTAACGGTCCCATCCCCACATGAGCTGGCTGCGAACGCTCAAGGAGGGGTGTTCGGCGAAGCGGCCGAGGAACGCGATGGCCGCGTCCGACTCGATGTGCGTCGCGGTGATGGCTATGTTCCGGGCGTCCTCGTCGGACAGGGGCGGAGCCGGGCCCGGCATCAGGTCGAGCACGACAGGCCCGACCTTCGCGAGGGCGCGGGCGTCCGAGGGAGTGCGGGGCGGGATGAGCTCGGCCGTCCGCCACTCCACCTCTTCCCGTATCGCGAGTGCCAATTCGGCCGCATGCTCCAGACAGGCCGCGGCCAGCAGCTGGACGCGCTTGCGGTCACGCCGCTGTGCATGCCGGTCCCCGTACGCGAGCAATTCGCGGAAGATCTCTGTCCGTTCACGGGGCCGCGCGTGTGCCACCGCCATCCGGATGATGTCCTCCCACTGGTCGTCCGCCGCATGCCCGGCGAGCATGCCGAAGTCGCCCTCGTCCACCGCTGCCCGCGCGCCCAGGAAGTCCTGGAAGGTGCGGTGGATGAACTCGACCGTGTCGGGCCCCGGCTCCCGGAGGAGGCCACTGCGGTGCAGGAAATGGGTGTATACCGCCTTCGCGTCGCCGAGGGCCGTGAGTTCGGGTACGGCAGGCAGCGTGTCGGCGATGATCGTCTCTGCGCGGGAACGGTCCATGGTTGTACGGCCGTTGCGGATCAGCCAGTACGCGATGCGTTGGAGGAGCTGGAGCTGCGGTTCCTCGCGCAGCTCCTGTACGTCCATGTCGCGCTCGCGGTCCCGGCGGATCAGCAGCATCGACAGAGCGGCGGAGTAGAGATCCTTGCGCCCCAGAGGGAGGAAGCCCCTGCGGTCGCGGTGCAGGGCACAAATGAGGCCACACATCAGGGGGTTGGTCGCCAGGCGCGCGAGGTCGGGCTTGGACCGGACCGCTTCCGAGAGCTGCGTCTCGTACGAGACGAGCTCGGCGTCCTCCTCCGCCGCGCCGGTACCTGCGGCACCGTGCCAGCGGCTGATGAACGCCGCTACATCCGCCCGGCTCATCGGGGAGAGCGTCAGCTCCGTGAAATCCTCCGCGGTCAGCCAGTCCTCCTGAATCGCCGAAGGGCGCGACGTCACCAGCCACCGGTTGCCGGGGTACGCGTCGATCAGGTCTCTCAGCCACTCCCGTGTGCGCGACCGCTCCGAGTCCGGGATCTCATCGATGCCGTCCACCAGGACCAGAGCGCGGCCCGCCGCCAGTACGCGGGACTCCCAGCCCCTGGGCTGCGTGCCTGCCAGTGGGGAGCCGACCGCCGAGAGGAAGTCCGCCGGGGCGGGGAGGCGCTCGCCGTGGCGGGTGAGAGTGCGGAGGGGGAGTACGTAGGGGATGCGGTCGTAGAGGTACGTCATGCGGTCGTCGTCGGCCGGGGCGGTGCGCGCGGCGCTCACCGCCAGCCACTGCACCAGCGTGGTCTTGCCGGAGCCCGCCTCGCCGCGGAGGAGTACGCGGTCGTGGGTGGCCAGAGCCTGGTCGGCGGGCCGTGGGGCGGAGGCGATCCGCTTCATCTCGTTCACCCACTGCTCGTACTCGGCCCCCTCCAGCGAGAGCCCGTAGGCCGCCTCCCTGGTAGGCATATTGGCCAGCGATGAGGCCCCCGTCGCCTCCAGCGACATATAGGCCGCATCCAACGGCCACCGCCCCGGCGAATTCGCCAGATCGATTCCGAAGATCGTCAGCTGCCCGTGCTTCTTCGCCGCGTATGCGAGATACCGCTGCTCGAACGTCACGTCCTCCGCACCGGGGAGCGGATTGCGCGCGATCAACTCATCGATTTTGGCGATGAGTTCAGCCTGCTTCCGGCTCTGCTCCACCGCTGAGCGGGCCACGAAGGCGGACCGCTGCGTGAAGAAGTGCAGGATGTGCAGGCACGTCGTGTCGAGCAGGCGGTCGAAGAAGTACGTCGCGTCCGCGGACAGGTGACGGTCCGGGTTGCCGCTCGCCCGGCGCAGGTGCAGCGCGAGCGCGTTGTGGCCGAGCTCGACCGCCTGGACGTCCGTGAGAGTGAGGTCGCCCAGGGCGTGCAGGGTTTGGGCCAGGGCGTCGGTGACGGCCTGCTCCTCGTCGGCGGGGGCGGCGCGCTCGCCGGAGGCCCGTACCGCCTGGCGCACCAGTTCCGCCGCCAGCCCCGCCAGATCCTTTTCGGTCAGCTTTCTCTTCTCGCCACGGAAGGAGACCAGGCCCGAAAGACGAACGGGGTTCTCCACCAGGCCGGCGCCGGGTCCCTCACGTACGAACAGCCGTTTGACCAGGGGCGTGACGACGCCCGACGCGAGTCGTACGGCGATGGGGTCCATGGGCGCGAGAGTAGCGGCTCACGCCGGCCCGGCAACGACGCGGCCGTTTACCGTCAGCGTGATGGAGTCGGGCAGTTGGGCGGCGTCGGGTGCGGTGTGGGCCTGCGCCACCGTCACCCGTTGCAGGCGGGTGTGCGCACGCAGCGGGGTGAGGTCCAGGGACTGCGGCTCGTACACGTGCAGGCTGGTCATCGCGGGGAATGCCGTGACCGCGTGGCGCAGGTCGCAGTCGGCGCGGCGGGTCATGACCGAGACCTCGCTCACCGTGTCCAGCTGGACTCCGCAGGCCGCCAGATCCGCCATCTCCCGCGGGCTCAGGCTCAGGTAGGTCAGGTGGTTCAGGTCTGCGACCGCCCGCCAGTCCTCCACGGAGATCGGGGCCTCCAGCTCCAGACCGAGCTGGCCCAGGGTTGACTTGAAGTCTCTGAGACCGGTGAGTCCGGTGGTGTTCTTGGGCGGGAAGACGCATTCCAGTGGGGCTTCGCGCGGTATCAGATCGAGGATCGGCCACTCTGATTCCGCTCGCGCGCTGACCATCAGGAGCTGATCGAGCTCCCGCAGGGGGCTGAGGTCTCGCAGTAGCGGAAGTTCGAAGAGAACCAGATGGTTGAGGGGGAGGCCCCCCACCGGGGCGAGGGAGTCGATGCCGGAGCACGACCTCACGCTGAGGAACTTCAGCTTCCTGTATCGGCCGACGAACTCCAGGCCGTCGAGCACGGCATTGTCGGTCAGGGTGAGCTGCTCCAACTCGGCTTCGCCCAAGGCTTGCGTGATCTGACTCTCCGTGAAGTCGCCCATGAGCTCGACGCGGCTGTGGCCGCCCATGCGGCTGAGCGCGGAGAGTTCGGCCGTGGAGTGGACGACGATCGCCGTGGGGGTCTTCTGGCGGAGATGACTGATGATCTCCCGCGCGTAGGTCTCCGTGTCGAACCGGTGCCAGTGGGCGCCGAGTTGGGCGCGTACGGGAGAGCCGGCGCGGTCCCTGTACTTGACCAGGCAAGCCAGCGCCGCGTCCCCGCCGATCTGGCCCGCCGTGCCGACCACGTAGGCGGCCTCCATGTCGTTCGGTACGCCTTCGGGCCCTGGGAGCAACTCAAGGACGATGGGGCCGAGTTCGGCGAGCTCGCGCGCTTCGGGGTAGCTCCGCGGCGGAATCAGCTCCGCCGCCCGCCGCTCCACCTCCCCCCGCACCTCGGGGTCCAGCTTGGCCGCGTGCTCCAGGCAGGCCATGGCCAGCAGATGCAGCCGTGCGCGGTGTTCGGGCTCGTTGTCCCCGCGTCTCATGACGCCCCGCAGCAGCCCCACCCGCTCGTCCGGGCGGGCGTGGGCGATCGCCATGCGTACGACGTCCTCCCACTGGTCGAGATGCGCGTGCCGCAGCAGCAGGTCGAAGTCGCGCTCCTCCACCGCCGCCCGCGCGCCCAGGTAGTCCTGGAAGGTGCGGTGCACGAAGTCGACGGCTCCCGGCGCCGGTTCGCGCAGCAGGCCCGACCGTACGAGCAGATGGCGCAGGATGTCACCGGCCGTGCCCTGCTCGGCCACGTACGGCATGGACGGCAGCAGTCGCTCCAGCTGGTGCACGGCGTCCGTGTGGTCCATCTCCGCGCGGCCATTGCGGATGAGCCAGTACGCGAGCTTCTGGAGGAGCTCGATCTGGGACTCCTCGTCCAGCTCCACGGCCAGGTCGCGTTCGCGGTCCCGGCGTTCCAGGAGCATCGAGAGCGCCGCGTCGTAGAGCGCTTTCCTGCCGCGTGGGAGGAATCCGCGGCGCTCGCGGTGCAGGGCGCAGATGAGGGCGCACATGAGGGGGTTGGTGGCGAGTCGGCCGAGGTCCTGTTTGGTGCGTACGGCGTTCAGGAGTGTCTCGCCCATGGCCGTGTCGGCGCCGGCCGCCTCGTGCCAGCGCCGGATGAAGACCGTGATGTTCTCGCGGCTCATCCGGGAGAGCGTGAGGTCGGTGAAGTCCTCCGCGCCGAGCCAGTCCTCGCGTACGGCCGACGGGCGCGAGGTGACGAGCCACAGGTTTCCGGGGTAGGCGGTCAGGAGGTCGAAGAGCCAGCGCCGGGTGCGTTCGCGTTCCTGGTCGGGGACCTCGTCCATGCCGTCGATCAGCAGGAGCCCCCGGCCCGCCGACAGGACGCGGTCCGTCCAGCCGGCGGGCTGGGCGCCGGCGAGCGGGTTGCCGACCGCGCTCAGGAAGTCTTTGGGGGTGGGTAAGGAGGCGCCGCCGCGTGTGAGGGTACGCAGGGGCAGGACGTACGGGACGCGTCCGATGAGGTGGGCGAGGTCGCCCGTGAGCTGGTCCTGACGGGCGGTGGTGACCGCCAGCCACTGCACCAGGGTGGTCTTGCCGGAACCGGCGGCGCCGCGCAGCAGGACTCGTTCGGCGCCCGCGAACACTCCCTCGACGGGGTGGGAGAGGGCGGGCGGCCAGTGCCCGGACGGGGGTGTCGCCTCGTGGCTCCCTGCGGCGAAGGTGCCGTCGGAGACAGGGCTGTGGTCCGCGCTCCGGGATGCCCGCAGGCTCAGATAGGCCGCGTCGAGGGGCCAGTCGCGGCACTCGTCGAGGTCTACGCCGTAGATCGTGAGGCGGCTGTGCTTCTTCGCGACGTACGCCCCGTAGCGCACCTCGAAACCCGCGTCCTGCGCGGACTGGGAGGTGAGGCGCTGGATGAGGACGTCGGTACGGGTGATCAGCTCGTCCAGCTGTCGGCTCTGCTCGACCAGGGAGCGGGCGATGAAGGTGGATCGTTGCGTGAGGAAGTGCAGGATGTGGAGGCAGGCGCTGTCCAGGAGCTGGATGTAGAGGGACGCCGTTTCCTGGTTCAGGTGCCCTACGAGCCCGGCGCCGCCCGCCTGCTCGAAGAGCTTGGTCGCCAGCGGCCCCTGACCGAGCCGGACCGCCTCGACATCGCTGAGGTCCAGGTCCGCGAGTGCGTAGAGCGTTCGTTCCAGGGCGTCGGTGAGGGCTTCGAGCTCGATGCCGTCCTCCGGCCGCTCGCGAGCCGCATGGGCCGCGTGCCGCGTCAGCTCGGCCGCCAGCTTGCGGAAGTCCTTCTCGCCGAGAGTCCGCTTCTCACCCCGGAAGGACACAAGCCCCGACAGCCGCACCGGCCTGTCCACCAGGCCCGCGCCCGGTCCCTCCCGTACGAACAGCTTCTTGATCAGAGGGGCTACGACGCCCGAGGCGAGCCGGGCGCCTATGACCGCGGGATCCATGCGCCGCAGCGTAGTGCCCGTCACATTCGGGAGGGTGTTGATCTCGGCGGCCGGTGACATGACGCACAGGCGTTATGTCCGGTACTAGGCGGAATAGTGGGAGTGTTCGGGGCGAGCGGGAGGACCTTCGGACCGCGACCCCCGGGACGTTCGCCTCACCGGCGCGGCCGGGTCCCGGCGAGGGCCGGTGCTGGCTCGGAGGGCCGTTCCGAAGTGGGGTTAAACCCGACCTCGATGGGTAAATCCGGCAACTGGTTGAAGGGGGAATTGTCTGAATTTGGGGGTGTCAAGGAGGAGAAAGTCGGCTGGATCGCTACGGCTTTCGGTAGTAGATGGGGTGTTTGGGCGGGTGCCGGGGTGCGGGTTACCAAGGGATGGCCAACCCGGCGGGACGCAGAGCTGCGTAGGCCGGGTCCCTTTATGTCCCGGCATGTGCCGGGTGCCCCACGTCCCGGCATGCGCCGCATGCCACACGCTCCCCATCCCGGAGGCCATCCGCATGCCGAAGCGCGCCACGTCCAACCAGTCCGGTCTGTCCCTGCTCCGCACGCGGACAGCCGTCGTCACCGTCGCCACCGTCGGGCTCGGCGCCTCAGCGGTTCTCGGGTCCGGGATCGCGGCCGCCGCCGACAACGCCAAGGGCGGCGCGCTGCCCGGCGTCTCCGCCGGTTCGATCTCCGCGCAGGCCGACGCGCAGGCCAAGGCCGCGGGCAAGGCCAAGCAGGCCGCCGCGAAGAAGGCCGTCGCCTGGCAGGACCCGGTCGACAAGTACACGCTCTCCGCGTCCTTCGGACTCGGCGGCAACATGTGGTCCAGCAAGCACTCCGGCCAGGACTTCGCGGTGTCGATCGGCACCTCCGTCGAGGCCGTGCACAACGGCACCGTCGTGAAGGCCGGCGGCAACGGCGCCGGGGACGGTCCCGCGTACGGCAACGCCATCGTGATCAAGCACGACAACGGCACGTTCTCGCAGTACGCGCACCTGTCGAAGATCGACGTGCGCGTCGGCCAGACCGTCGGCACCGGCCAGCACATCGCCGCTTCCGGCAACACCGGCAACTCCAGCGGCCCGCACCTGCACTTCGAGATCCGTACGACGCCGAACTACGGCTCGGCGGTCGACCCGGTCGCGTTCCTGCGCTCCAACGGCGTCAACGTCTGACCCGGTAGCCCCTCAGGGGCCCTCGTGCGCCCGTGTCACCAGTTCGATGGCGACCTCAAGGATGGCCTTGCGCTTCTCCTCGGGGTCGCCTTCGACGTCCTTGAGCACGAACATCCCGCCGTGCATGGTGAACAGGGCGCTGAAGCAGCGCACCTGCGTCGTCATCGGCGTGCCCGGCTCCCTGAGGATGTCCAGCAGGCCGATCATGCGGTCCTTGAAGGTCTCGCCCGTCTTCAGGTCCCGCATCGTCGCCTGGTTCTCCTGCATGAAGCGGAAGAGCGGGGACGCGTCCTTCAGGATCTCGCTGTAACGGGTCAGGATCGTCCGCTTGGTCTCCAGCGTGCGCGGCTGGTCCTTGCCCCACTCCATCAGCTCGTCGATGGGCCGTGTCAGGTCCTGGAAGACGCTGGTGAGGATGTCTTCCTTGGTCTTGAAGTGGTAGTACAGCGCCGCCTTCGTGACCTCCAGACGTTCCGCGATCTCGCGCAGTGACGTCTTCTCGTAGCCGTGCTCGGCGAAGAGTTCGAGGGCCACGTCCTGGATGCGCTGGCGGGTGTCCCCGCGACGCTGCTGCTTGCCGCTGCCCGTGTTCGTACCCGTGCCCGCGCCTGTGCCCGTGACCATCTTGGTGCTCCTCGGCTCCCTCGACTCGAATCCTTGGACCCGACTTTACTTACTTGACGCCCGGCTAGTTAGGGGTCTAGTTTCCCTCAGTGTAGTCAGCTTGCCGGTCGGCAAGTAAGTGGCGGAGGGCAGTCGGGTGAACCGGGGAGTGGGGAACATGGCGGAGATCAAGAAACAGACGGAGGAGCGGGCGAAGCCGCAGGAGCGGGTGAAGCCGCAGGGTCAGGCCAAGGACGCGCCACAGCCGCGCAGCGTGCGCGTCGTGATGATGGCCCTGATGGTCACGATCCTGCTCGCGATGCTCGACAACATGATCGTGAGCCCCGCGATGCCGACGATCGTCGGTGACCTCGGCGGCATGGAACACCTGTCGTGGGTCGTCACCGCGTACATGCTGGCGACGGCGGCCTCGACCCCCATCTGGGGCAAGCTCGGCGACATGTACGGACGCAAGGGCGTCTTCCTCACCTCCATAGTCATCTTCCTGCTCGGTTCGGTGCTCAGCGGCATGGCGCAGGACATGGGCCAGCTGATCGGCTTCCGTGCCGTACAGGGACTCGGCGCCGGCGGTCTGATGGTCGGCGTCATGGCGATCATCGGTGAGCTCGTCACACCGCGGGAGCGCGGCAAGTACATGGGCATGATGACCGGCGTCATGGCGGTCGCCATGATCGGCGGGCCGCTCGTCGGCGGCACCATCACCGACCACCTCGGCTGGCGCTGGGCCTTCTACATCAACCTGCCGCTCGGCGTCGTCGCCCTCGCGATGGTGACCGCCGTGCTGCACCTGCCGAAGAAGACGTCCAAGGGGCGCATCGACTACCTCGGTGCGGCGCTGCTCACCGTCGGCATCAGCTCGCTGGTCCTCGTCACCACCTGGGGCGGCACCGAGTACGCCTGGACCTCGACCGTGATCATGGAGCTCATCGCGATCGGCGTCGTCGCGCTCATCAGCTTCGTCATCGTGCAGAAGAGGGCCGCGGAACCGATTCTGCCGCTGCACATCTTCCGCAACCTCAACTTCACCCTGATGTCGGTGATCGGCTTCCTCACCGGCTTCGTGATGTTCGGCGCGATGCTGTTCCTGCCGCTCTACCAGCAGGCGGTGCAGGGCGCTTCGGCCACCAACTCCGGCCTGCTGCTCCTGCCGATGCTGCTCTCGATGATGGTCGTCTCGTTCTTCTCGGGGCGGTTCACCACCTCCACCGGCAAGTACAAGATCTTCCCGATCGCCGGCACCGTACTGATGGTCCTCGGTCTGTTCCTGCTGTCCACGATGGACACCGACACCACGCGGTTCATGGCGGGCGTCTACATGGCGGTGCTCGGTGCGGGCATGGGCTGCCTGATGCAGATCACCATGCTGGTCGCGCAGAACAGCGTCGAGATGAAGGACATGGGCGTCGCGTCGTCCTCGGCCACGCTCTTCCGTACGCTCGGCTCCTCGTTCGGCGTCGCGATCATGGGCGCGCTCTTCAACAACCGGGTCGAGCACACGATGTCCGAGCGCGCCGGGCAGCTGGGCGGCAAGGTCACCGAGCAGTCCGCGCAGCTGGACGCGGACAGCCTGCGGAAGCTGGCGGCGCCGGTGCGGGACGCGTATCAGCACGCGGTGTCGGCCGGTACGCACTCCGCGTTCCTGCTCGGCGCGGTCATCGGAGTCGCGGCGTTGATCGCTGCGCTGTTCGTCAAGGAGGTTCCCCTGCGGGGGGCCGGGCCCAAGGACTCCGCCGGGCCGAAGGACTCCGGGGACTCCGAGGCGAAGAAGGACTCCGAGCCCAAGGACTCCGAGCCCAAGGACTCCGGGGCCGATAAGCCGGCCGAGGGTGCGGCTGGGGACGCCGTGCCTGGGACGCGGGAAGCGGTGGCAGAGTCCGTCTGACCTGCGGTCCTACCCCCTCGGCTGAACGGGCCCCGCACCTTCTGGTGCGGGGCCCGTTTTTCGCTGTGTTCCGCTGGGACGGCTACTTGTACTTGTCCGGCCAGTGCTTGTCCGGCCTGTACTTATCCGGCCTGTACTTGTCCGAGAGTTGCAGCATCGGGTAGCTGCCCGTGTTCGTCGGGGCGTGTTCCGGGAGCCAGAGGACTGCCACCGCGCCCTCCGCCGGGTCGTCGGGGCCCGCGCCCGCGGGGGTCACGTTGCGGAACGTGAGCCGCGCGCCGAGTACCCGCGCCTGGCCCGCCGCGATCGTCAGACCCAGGCCGTGACCGACACCCGCACGGTCCGTGCTGCCGGTACGGAAACGGCTCGGGCCCTCCTCCAGGAGACCCGTGGGGAAACCGGGCCCGTGGTCGCGGACCCGCACCACCCGGCCCTCGACGCTGACCTCGACCGGCGGCTTCCCGTGCTTGGCCGCGTTGGCGAGGAGATTGCCCAGGATGCGCTCCAGGCGGCGCGGATCGGTGGTGACCTCCGACTCGTGCACCACCGTCACCCGCACGTCCGAGTTGAGGACGGCGATCCGGCGCGTGACGAACTCGCCGAGCATCAGGTCCTGCAACTCGGCCCGCTCGGCCGCGCTGTCCAGTCGGGCCACTTCCAGTACGTCCTCGACGAGCGTGCGCATCGCCTGCGCCCGGTCCCTGACCAGCTCGGTCGGGCGGCCCGGCGGAAGGAGTTCGGCCGCCGTGAGCAGACCCGTCACCGGCGTACGCAGCTCGTGCGCGATGTCCGCCGTCACCCGCCGCTCGGCTTCGAGCCGCTGCTTGAGCGCGTCGGCCATCGCGTCCACCGAGCGCGCCAGATCGTCGGTCTCATCGCGTACGACACCGCCGATGGCGTCTCGTACGCTGACGTCCGTCTGCCCCTGAGCGACCTCCTGCGCCGCGGTCGCCGCCTTGCGCAGACGCCGCGAGAGCTGGCCGCCGATGAGCACGCCGAGCGCGCAGCCGCCGAAGACCACCGAGATGGAGCCGATGACCAGGGCCTGGTCGAGGTCCCGCATGACGGTGGCGCTGCGGTCGGTGAAGCGGGTGTGCAGCGACAGGATGTGGCCGTCGCTCAGCGGCACCGCGGCCCAGATGTCCGGTACGCCGCCCCCGTCGTCCGCCACGTACGTCGCGCGGCGCCCGGCGAGCACCTTCGAGAGGAGTTCCTTCGGCATCGCCGGGTCGTCGATCTTCATGCCGAACTGCGATGTGCGCCCGGACGTCTCGTAGATCCGCTGGGCGTACAGGATCCGCTCGTCCTGCACGTCACGCGCGTTGTCGAGCATCGAGACGCGCGCCGCGTTGTGCACGACCAGGCTCAACGCCACCGCGACGAGGGCGCCGACCAGCGCGATCGCCGCGCTGATCTTCCAGCGCACGCCGATGCGCAGGCGGGTGCCAAGGCGGGTGCGCAGGCGGGCGCGCAGCGCGGCCACCGTCCTGCTGCTCATATGTCCCCCGGAATGCGCCTTGTCGTCGTGATGCGCCTGGTCGTCGAGGCGCGTCCGGTCGTCGAGACGCGCCGTGCCGTTCACGTCGGCCGTGCCGTTCACGTCAGCCGCGCCGTTGAGTTCAGCCATGTCGTCGGCTCATCCGTCGCTCGTCCGTCGGCTCGTTCGTGGGCTCGTCCGTCGGCTCGTTCGTGGGCTCGTCCGCCGGGTTGTCCGTCGGGTTGTCCGTCGGCTCATGCCTTGAGCTTGTAGCCGAAGCCGCGGACCGTCTCGATCCGGTCCTGGCCCACCTTCGTACGCAGCCGCTGCACATGGACGTCGACGACGCGGGTGTCACCGCCCCAGCCGTAGTCCCACACGCGCTCAAGGAGCTTGTCGCGGGAGAGGACCGTGCCGGGCGCGGACGAGAATTCGAGCAGCAGACGCATCTCGGTCGGCGTCAGCGCCACCGGAGCACCGTCCCTGCGGACCTCCATGCCCTCCGTGTCGATCTCCAGATCGCCGAAGTGCAGCACGCCGCCGTCCATCGAACCGCCCTCACCGGCGGTGGGTCCCGCCGAGTCGGGCCCGCTCGCGTGGCCGAAGCGGCGCAGCACGGCGCGGATCCTGGCGACCAGGACGGCGCCGTCGAACGGCTTCGTCACATAGTCGTCGGCCCCCGCCTCAAGGCCCAGTACGACGTCGATGGAGTCCGCACGCGCCGAGAGCATGATCACCGGGACCGTGGACTCGTCGCGGATGCGGCGGCACAGCGAGACGCCGTCCAGGCCCGGCACCATCACGTCGAGCAGGGCGATGTCCGGGCGGTCGGCACGGAACGCCTCAAGGCCGAGCAGGCCGTCGGGCATCGCGGTGACGACGAAGCCGTCCCGTTCGAGCGCGAGCTGCGTCGCCTCGCGGATGACGTCGTCGTCCTCGACGAACAGGACATGGGTGTGCTCTGCCATCGGGTGCTCTCAGTTCTCCGTCGGGGCGGGAGTATCGCCGCCCGCCGCGCTGCTGTAGCGATTGCGGATGCGGTCCGTCTCCCGGAAATGGTTCGCGGCCCACTCGTACGTGATGACGTCCTCGCCGGATGGATACGACACCGGATCGCCCTTCTCGTACAGCTGCTTGGTGACGACCAGATTGCCCCGGTCGATCTCCGCGTAGACGGGAGGCTCCTCGTCCTGGAAGACATTCTCGTACTTCTTGCCCTCGGTGCGATACACAAAAGAGCTGGTGCCGACCGCGTCGCCGCAGGTCATGATGTTGATGACGACGTCGGGGGCGGAGCCCGAGGTCAGGTTGCCGTACGAGACGTCCACCGGGTACTCATCGGCGACGCAGGGCTTCAGATCCCGCTTGACCGCCTGGCTGACCTTCGGATCGTCCTCTATGAGTCTCACCGCCTCACGTGTGGAGGGCGGCGAGGGCGCGGACGTCTCTGAGGGCGACGGGGACGGTGACGGGGACATCACCGCCTCGCCCCTGTTGCCGGGACCCTCGTCGCGGGCGCCGGAGCCGCCGGTCGAGCAGGCGGTGAGCGAAAGACCTATGGCGGCGAGCGCGGCCCCTGCCGCACTCCCCGCCCTCATCGTCCTGCCAGCCCGAGTGCTTAGGCCGCGCAACGCTCCCGCTCCTCACGTTCGAGCGCGCCGGTGGCGGGCCTCTCGTGGTCCCGGCTCTCCAGCTCCTGGCGGAGCCGGGCGAGCGCCCGGTGCAGTGTGCTCTTGACCGTTCCCGCCGACATGCCCAGTGCCGCGGCGGTCTCCTCTGTGGACATCTGCTCCCAGTGTCGCAGCACGACGACGCTGCGCTGCTTGGGTGCGAGCACCTTCATGATGTCCATCAGGAGGGCGCGGTCCGCATGCTGTTCGGTGGAGTCTTCCACGCTCGCGTCGGGCAGCTGCTCGGTGGGGACCTCTTCGAGCTTGCGGGCCCGCCACCACTCCGTACGCGTGTTGATCATGACGCGGCGCAGGTAGGCGTCCGCGAGCCGCTTGTCGGCTATGCCGTCCCAGCGGCCGTACGTCCGCACGAGCGCGGTCTGCAGCAGGTCCTGGGCGTCGACGGGGTCAGGGACCAGGCGCCGGGCACTGCGCAGCAGGGCGTCCTGCCGTGTGCGGACGTACTCTTCGAACTCGAGCACCTCGCCGTGCGCCATCTCTGACCACCTCTCGTTCCCACCGTCTGCTTCGACCGCTGTCCTTGCTTGTGCGGTACAGCAATGAAGCTACGGACGGCTTGTCACGAGGCTGTGCGGAGCAGCCAGCGGAGGGCGCACGGCCTTCCGTCGGTTGTGTAACAGATGTAGGCGGGGCGTAAAGCGAGGCCGTTTATCGGACGATCTGTCAGCTACGGGAGCTATGCGGGAGCTAGTTGAGTCGCTTCGGCTGCTTGAGTCGCTTCAACTGCTTCGTCAGGTGAGGGGCGGTCCCTCAGGTGAGGGGCAGGCGGTAGAGGTTCCCGGCGAGTGGCTCGACGAGGCCGTCGGCGACAAGACCGTCCAGCGCGCGGGCCCGCTGCACGGGCTCGTCCCACACCCGGTCGAGGGCCGTCTGCGGAACGGGCGCCACGGCCTCCCGAAGCACCGCGAGCAGCTTGCCGCGGACCTGGCGGTCCGTGCCCGCGTACGTCTGACCCCGGCGGGCCGGACCCTGGTGCGCCGGTTTGCCCGCCGCCTGCCACGCGCACTGCTCGGCGATGGGGCAGCGGGCGCAGTCCTCGTTCTTGGCGGTGCAGACGAGGGCACCGAGCTCCATGGAGGCGGCGGCCCAGCGGGACGCCGTGCGCTCGTCGTCGGGGAGGAGTGCGCGGGCCAGCTTGCGCTCGGCGGCGGTGGTGGCGTTGGGCGGGTACTGGACGCCGGTGACGGCGCGGGCGAAGACGCGGCGCACGTTCGTGTCGAGGACGGCGTGCCGCTGCCCGTACGCGAAGGAGGCGACGGCCGCGGCGGTGTACTCACCGATGCCGGGCAGTGCGAGCAGCTGTGCGTGCTTCGCCGGTACGTCGCCGCCGTGCCGTTCCGTTATGGCGACGGCGGCGCCGTGCAGCCGGAGCGCACGGCGCGGATAGCCGAGCCGTCCCCAGGCGCGGACGGCTTCGCCCGGGGCTTCCTTGGCGAGGTCGGCGGGGCGGGGCCAGCGGGCGATCCACTGCTCGTACACCGGCAGGACGCGGCTGACCGGCGTCTGCTGCAGCATGAACTCGCTGACCATCACTCCCCAGGGCCCGGCGTCGGGCCGACGCCAGGGCAGATCGCGCGCGTTCGCGTCGAACCAGGCGATGACGGGACTGTGCAGGGCCTCGGGGACGGGCTCGGGGGTGTCTGACATCGGCATGGGCGGCATGGGCTTCGTGGGCGCAGTCATGGCAGGACGATCCTGCCATGGGGGCGGCGGAGGGCGGGACAGGCGGGGCGGTCGCGTGGCAATCGGGCGGGGTTGTTCGGTGTGGGGTGGTGGGGGCAATCGGGCGGGTGGGAGGGAGAGCCACGCCCGTCAAGCCCGAGGACCTGACGATCGGCAGGGGCGCCCACCGGGACCCGCGAAGTAGCGTCACGCAGGTGAGAAGCAGACGCCGGGCGGACGCCCTCCTCTGGGCAGCGCTGGCCGTCCCCGCGCTGACAGTGGACAGGATGGGCCTGAACGAGCCCCGCCCGGCCTGGCAACAGGCAGCGGGCATCGCGGTACTCGGCCTAGCCGCAGCCGCCTGGCGCCGCTGGCCCCAGGCGGGCTTCGCAGCGGCAGCAGGCCTGGAGCTCGCAGCGGCGCCCTCCCTGTTCACACTCTCGTACGGCACCGCCCTCGCCGTGTTCGCCCTGCTCATGGGCCGCAAAGCCACCCGCGTGAGGCCCGCGCTCCTCCTCTTCGGGGCCATCGCCCTGCTGGGCACGGCAAAGATCGTCGTACGCGGGGTCGACCCCGTCGTGGAGTGGCTCGTCCTCATGGGCACCCTGCTCTTCGGCGCGGTCTTCCCGTGGCTCGCGGGGCGCTACCTCCGGCAGGGCCGGGAACTCGCCGCCGCGGGATGGGCCCGCGCAGGCCAGCTGGAGCGCGAGCAGCGCATCGTCGCCGACCGGGCCAGGCTGCGGGAACGGGCCCGGATCGCCCAGGACATGCATGACTCCCTGGGGCACGAGCTGAGCCTCATCGCGGTACGGGCCGGCGCACTCCAAGTTGCCGCCGACCTGCCGGAACGGCACCGAGGCGCCGCCGCCGACCTGCGCGTGGCCGCGTCGGACGCCACGGACCGGCTGCACGAGATCATCGGGCTGCTGAGGGAAGAGGGGGACGAGGTCGCGCCGCTGGCCCCGGCGGGCGAAAGCGTACGGGCCCTGGTGGAGCGGGCCGCCGACTCGGGCCTGCCGGTCCGGTACGTGGCCGGGGACGCGGATGAGGACCGTACAAGATCACCTCAGACAGACGAGCCGCCCCCGAAGGAAGAGCTGCCCCCGAAAGCAGAGCCGCCCCCGAATGACGAGCCGCACCGAACAGAAGAGACCGACCGGACCGTCCACCGAATAGTCCAGGAAGCCCTCACCAACGCCGCCAAGCATGCCCCCGGCGCCTCCGTGACCGTCGAGGTGAGGGCGGCGACCGTGGTCGTCACCAACGGGCCCGCCAAGGAGCCGGGTTCGGGGCCGGGCGTCGGCTCCGGCCTCGTAGGCCTGCGGGCCAGGGTCGAGGACCTCGGCGGCACCCTCGACGCGGGGCCGCACGGCGACGGATTCCGGGTCGTCGCACGGCTCCCCGCAGAGGGCGGGGAGCCGCTCCCGGTGACACCCGCCGCCCCCACCGGCCCCGCGTACGCGAGGCGCCGAACCGTGCTGGCCTTCGGAGCAGCTCTGGCCACCGGAGTACTCCTCGTGGGCGGCGCCTTCGCCTGGTACGCGTACTCGCGATCGCACGCCGTACTCGAACCGGCCGACTTCGCCCGCCTCACGGTCGGCCAGGCCCAGGCCGACGCCGTACGGATACTGCCCGACACAGACGCGTCCGATCCGCCCGACGAGCGCGCCCCGACCCCGCCCCCCGAGGGCGCCGACTGCCGCTACTACCGGGCCAGCGGCGAACTCTTCGTCACGGTCGAGCACTTCAGGGTCTGTTTCGACGGCGGGATCCTCGTGGAGAAGAGCGTGATCCCCAAGGCCGGGGTCGGGGCCGGAGCCGTCGGTGAAGTGCGGGAGCACGTGTAAGGAGTGAGGAATGAGGAGCGAGGAGTGAAGGAGTGGGTGCGGTGATCCGCGTACTGCTGGCCGACGACGAGGCGATGATCCGCGCCGGCGTCCGCGCGATCCTCGGCGCGGGCGATGACATCGAGGTCGTCGCGGAGGCCGGTGACGGCAGAGAGGCGGTCGCGCTCGCGCAGGCCCACCGGCCCGACGTCGTGCTGCTCGACATCCGCATGCCGGGGCTCGACGGCCTGGCAGCGGGCGAGGAGATCGTACGGACGGTGCCCGGCACCGCGGTCGCGATGCTGACGACCTTCTCCGAGGACGCGTACGTGGCGCGGGCGCTGAGCGGCGGAGCCACCGGGTTTCTGCTGAAGTCGGGCGACCCGCACGAACTCATCGCGGGTGTGCGCGCGGTGGCCGGTGGCGCCGCCTTCCTCTCGCCCAAGGTGGCCCGCCACGTCATCGACGGATATGGCGCACAGCGTATGGGCCGTGGCGCCGACGCCCGCGCCAGGACCGCGGCCCTCACCCCGCGCGAGCGCGAAGTGCTCGGGCTCGTCGGGGAGGGGCTCTCCAACCCGGAGATCGCCGCCCGGCTCCATCTGGTGGAAGGCACGGTCAAGGCGTACGTGAGCGCGGTCCTCGACCGGCTCGGGGTCAAGAACCGTGTCCAGGCGGCGATCGTCGCCTACGAGGCGGGACTTGTGCGGCTCTGACGCCGCCTCAAGAGTTCGGACAGCTCACCATCTCGGACACCTCACCGTCTCGGACGTCTCACCGTCTCGGACGTCTCAGCGGCGGTGCGACGCGGGCCGCCGGTGCGACGTCGCGTTCGGCGTCGGGCCGCCCGGGCCCGCGAACCACCTGACGACGCCCGTCGACGACCCGCGCATCGTCTCGGCGACGCGTGCCACCGGGCGGGTCGCGAGACGGACGAGGAGGAAGGCGAGCGCGGCTCCGAGGAGCAGACCCACTGCCACGTCATGCGGATAGTGCACACCCACGAAGACCCGCGAGAACCCCATGAGCACGGCCATCGGCAGCGTGAGGGCCGCGATCCGCGGCCAGGCAAGGGCGAGCCCGACGGCAGCGGCGCCCGCGATCGTCGAGTGGTTGCTGGGGAAGGACCAGTCGCCGTACGCCGGGCACTCGACGATCGAGTTGAGCGCCCCGGAGACGGCCCGGCACGGGCGTTCCTCGGTGATCGCGGACTTGAGCACCTCGCTGCACACGTAGGCCACCGCAGTGACGAGGGGTGCGAGAACAGCTATCGCGAGGGCGCGGGGGTCACCGCGCCGTGCCCGCCACCAGGCGACGATGAAGAGCACGCCGAAGAGCAGCAGCCCGAGTTCCGTCCACACCTCGGCGAGATGCTGGAACCAGGTAGGGGTGTCGTGGGCGAAGTCGGTGACATCGCGATAGAGATCGTCGTCCATGGTGTCCATGATTACGGACGGTACGGAGTAGGTCCGAATCGTCACATCCGGCGATCGACCCGTCACAGCCCCTGACGAAAGACAGGGGTACGGGAAGCGGAATCACTGGTTCCGTGATGATGATCCGTAAACTTTGTTGTTCAGGGCGGCGGGTGGGGCAGGATACGGCGCGGATCTCTCGTAAGGTTTGGGCCGTGGGATCTATGCGCAATCCGGTCGGGCCGCTTCCCTCCAGTATCTACTGGCGTCGGAGGGCCGTTCTGCTGTCCTTGATCGGACTGATGGCTCTGCTTGTCGTGTGGGTGCTCACCCTGGGGGGTGGGGGCCAGAAGAACGGCGCCGACGGCCCGTCGGGTTCCGATCCCGCCACGTCCATCACACCCGGACCTTCCGAATCAGGGCCCGCCATCAGCCAAAACCCGGGTGGGCGAGACGAGTCGGGCGACGAGGGCGACGGCGGCTCCGGCTCCGGTGGCTCGGGCGGCGGCTCAGGTGATTCCGCCGGTTCCGGCGGCTCGGAGAGCTCCGGCGGCGGAGACGGCAGCGGCTCCGACGACGGCGCCAAGGGCGGCGGCGGTGCGGGCGGACAGCTGCCCGCCGGATCGAGCCTCCCCAACTGCTCCAGCGATGACGTGAAGTTGAAGCTGCGGAGCGTGCACAACACGTACGAGGTCGGTCAGAAGCCGAAGTTCGAGATCATCGCCCAGAACAGTGCGGGCAAGGCCTGCAAGGCGGATCTCGGCGGCAGGAAAACGGTCCTGACGATCACTCAGGCCGACAGCGACAAGGTGATCTGGTCCTCGAAGGACTGCCCCGCGGGCGGCGGGAGCCTGCTGCTCCAGGTGCCGGGCGAGGGCCGGGTCACGCACACCGTCGAGTGGAACCGCCGGGGGAGCGAGCCCCACTGCGCGACGCCTTCGGCGGGGAGCGCGGCGCCGGGAACCTACCTGGTCGAGGCCAAGTCTTCCGGTCTTGGATCGGCGCAGGCCTCGTTCGTGCTCGAAGACAGCTGAGCGCGGGGCGATCGGGTGGTGGGCGGGAAAGCCGCCGCCCACTCACTCACCCACTCGCAGCCTTTAGACGTACCGCTCCAGAATCGACGACTCGGCGAGCCGCGAGAGTCCCTCGCGCACGCTCCGGGCCCGCGCCTCCCCCACCCCGTCCACAGTCTGCAAGTCATCGACGCTCGCAGCGAGAAGCTTCTGAAGCCCCCCGAAGTGCTCGACGAGCCGGTCGATGATCGCGCCGGGAAGGCGCGGCACCTTGGCCAGGAGGCGGAAGCCCCGCGGGGAGACCGCGGAGTCCAGCGCTTCCGGAGAGCCGGTGTAACCCAACGCCCGTGCCACGGTGGGCAGTTCAAGGAGCTCCGCGTGCGAGAGCGCGTCCAGCTCGAAGAGCGCCTCCTCGACCGTGCGGGAGCGCTTCGCGGTCGGCTCGGGAACATAGTCCCGGACGACCAGCTCGCGCTCGGGCTCGACACCCGCGATCAACTCGTCCAGCTGGAGGGCGAGCAGACGGCCGTCGGTGCCCAGCTCCACCACGTACTCGGCGATCTCCGTGGCGATGCGGCGCACCATCTCCAGGCGCTGGGCGACCGCGGTGACGTCGCGGACCGTCACCAAGTCCTCGATCTCCAGGGCGGACAGCGTGCCCGCCACCTCGTCGAGGCGCAGCTTGTAGCGCTCCAGGGTCGCGAGGGCCTGGTTCGCGCGGGACAGGATCGCCGCCGAGTCCTCGAGGACCTTGCGCTGACCGTCCACGTAGAGCGCGATGAGGCGCATGGACTGGGAGACGGAGACGATGGGGAAGCCCACCTGCTTGGACACGCGGTCCGCGGTGCGGTGCCGGGTGCCCGTCTCCTCGGTGGGGATGTTCGGGTCGGGGACGAGCTGCACGCCCGCCCGCAGGATCTTGGTGATGTCCTTGTCGACGACGATTCCGCCGTCGAGCTTGCAGAGCTCGCGCAGCCGGGTCGCCGTGAACTCGACGTCCAGGATGAAGCCGCCCGTACACATGGATTCGACGGTCTTGTCCCAGCCGAGGACGATGAGCCCTCCGGTATTGCCGCGGAGGATGCGCTCGAGTCCGTCGCGCAGGCCTGTGCCGGGCGCGACCGCGCTCAGGGAGGCACGCATCAGCCCGTCGGCGCCGGAGCTTCCACCGGACTTGCCGGGAGCTGACGCCCGGTCGTTGGCTGCCACTGCACTCCTCGGGTCGCGGGTTGTCCTAGCCCCGGTCCACACGACTGCTTCGTACGGTTGGGCGAGACCAGGGCAAAGTCTACCGGCGCTCTTCGTCCTTCCGTGGGGCCTCTCTGCGACGCGACGTCGGAAGAACACGCAGCGCGTCCCCCATGTCGGCGACTTCGATGACCTTCATACCGGGCGGAACCTTGCCCGGATCGGCCGGAACGAGGGCGTGGGTGAAGCCCAGACGGTGCGCTTCGGACAGTCTGCGCTGGACCCCCGTGACCCGTCTGACCTCGCCCGCCAGGCCCACCTCGCCGATCGCGACGAGATTCTTCGGCAGCGGGGTGTCACTCGCCGCGCTGGCCAGGGCGAGGGCGATCGCGAGGTCGGCGGCCGGCTCGGAGAGCTTCACTCCGCCGACCGTCGCGCTGTAGATGTCGCGCTTGCCGAGGGCGGTGATGCGGCCGCGCTGCTCCAGGACGGCCAGCATCATCGAGACGCGGGAGGTCTCCAGGCCGGACGTGGTGCGGCGGGGGGAGGGGATCTGGGACTCGACGGTGAGGGCCTGGACCTCGGCGACCAGGGGGCGGCGGCCTTCGAGCGTGACCGTCAGACAGGTGCCGGGGACGGCCTCCGTGCGCCGGGTGAGGAAGAGGCCGCTGGGGTCGGCGAGGCCGGTGATGCCCTCGTCGTGCAGTTCGAAGCAGCCGACCTCGTCCGTCGTCCCGTACCGGTTCTTGACGCCCCGGACGAGGCGCAGGCGCGCGTGACGGTCGCCCTCGAAGGACAGGACGACGTCCACGAGGTGCTCCAGGAGGCGGGGGCCCGCGATCGCGCCGTCCTTGGTGACGTGGCCGACCAGGAGCGTGGACATGCCGCGCTCCTTGGAGGCGCGGATCAGCGCGCCCGCCACCTCGCGGACCTGGGCCATGCCGCCCGGCGCCCCGTCGATCTCCGGCGACGCGATCGTCTGGACCGAGTCGAGGATCAGGAGGGACGGCTTCACCGCGTCCAAGTGCCCCAGAACGGCGGCGAGATCGGTCTCGGCCGCCAGATAGAGGTGGTCGTCGATGGCCTTGATGCGGTCGGCGCGCAGCCGGACCTGGCTCGCCGACTCCTCGCCCGTCACATAGAGCGTGCGGTGCTCGTCGCTCGCCGACTTCGCCGCGACGTCCAGGAGCAGCGTCGACTTGCCGACGCCCGGCTCGCCCGCGAGCAGCGCCACGGCGCCGGGGACGAGGCCGCCGCCCAGGACGCGGTCGAACTCGGGCACTCCGGTGGAGCGTGCGGTGGCCTGTCGGCCGTCGACCTCGCCGATGGGCAGGGCGGACGAGGTGACACGGCCGGGGGCCGTGGTGCGGACCGCGGGCGCGCCGTACTCCTCGACCGTGCCCCAGGCCTGGCACTCGGGGCAGCGGCCGAGCCACTTGGCCGTCTGCCAGCCGCACTCGGTGCAGCGGTAGGACGGCCGGTCTTTGCCGGATTTCGTACGGGCAGCCATGAACCGAACCGTAGCGGGCACCACTGACAGTGGCGCACGCGATCCGATCACAGTGGCGCACGCGATCTGATCACGGTGGCGCACGCGATCCGAACGGCTCGCGGCGCGAGTCACGGAATCGCGGGTTCCTGTCCCCTTATGAGGGATCTATTCACCCGTAAGGATTAAATGTGCTCAAGGTGGAGGAGGGACTCGCCAGCATCCGCCTAACTTCGCACGGGTGATGAGCAGCAGGCCGGAAACCCCCACGCAAGCAACCGGCGCACACCGGGCGCATCGGGACGCGCGCCAGCGCGTTGTGCCCCGCTCGGTGCCGCAGGCGCCTCCCACACGCTATGAGCCCTGTCTGGATGGCCTGTTCACGTACTGCCTGTCCGTCCTCTGCGATCATGACGCCGCGACCGCCGCCCTGGGCGACGTGCTCGCCATCGCCGAGCGCCGCGGCTCACGCGGCCCCGTCGGCGAGGCCGAACTGAAGTCCTGGCTGTACGCACTCGCCCGCTGGGTCTGCCTGCGTGCCCTCGCCGACGCCAAGCGCAAGCGCCAGGGCGCGCACGCCTCCGGATCGGCCGCCCGCGTCCCGAAACCCACCGAGTCCACCGAGTCCGCCGCGTCCCCCGCGTCCACCGAGTCTCCTGAGTCCCCCGCGTCCCCCGCGTCCGCGACACCGCCGGACGAGACGCAGCGGCAGCGGCGCCGTGAACTCGCCCAGCTGGCCTGGCCCGAGGCCGCGGGCACGACCCCCGAGCAGCGCGAGGCCCTTGAGCTGGCCGTACGCCACCAGCTCTCCCCGCAGGAGGTCTCCGCGGTCATCGGGCTTGACGTCGCCAGGACCCGCGACCTCCTCGCCTCCGCCGCCTGCGAGGTGGAGCGCACCCGGGCCGCGCTCGCCGTCGTGGAGACCGGCACCTGCCCGATCGTCGCCCGCCTCACCGGCGACAACCAACTCCTCCTGGGCACGGCCCTGCGCCGTGAACTCGTCCGGCACGTGGACGACTGCCCGCGCTGCCGCCGCACCGCCGAGCGTGCCGGATCAGGGTCCTGGCCCGGCACGGCGGTGTCCCCGGCCGCGCTGCCCGTCATCGAGGCCCCGCGGGCCGCCGTGCACGTGGCGATGGCGCATGTCCCGCGCGCGCGGGGCGGCGGTCCGCGCTTCGACCGGCGCGGTTTCCCGATGGATCCCAAGGACCACGCCGCCCGCCGCGACCGGATGCGCGCGCGTGCCGTGACGACGACGGTCGTCGCCACCGTGGTGGCCGCGCCGGTGCTCGCGCTCTGGGCGGCGTACCGCGGGGCGCCGCTGACCGGCGAAGGCCAGGACGGCCGCTCGGTCAGCGCGAGCGAGTCCGGGTCCGACGCGGTGAACGGCGACCGCAGGCACGAGGACTACGAGAACGCGGGCAACGCCGACACGCCTCCCGACCCCCGCTTCACCGCGGGCAGTCACTCACCGGACGTCTCCGTGGAGGTCATCAGCGCCGGATCACCGCCGTCCCGCTCGGGGACCGGCGCCGGACGCCTCACCGTCGAGGCGCAGTCGAGCGGCGGTACGACACTGATCACGCTCTCCGCGTCAGGGGGCGAGCCGGTCCACTGGTCGGCGAGCGCGGGGGCGCCCTGGCTCAACCTGAGCCGGTCCTCCGGGACGCTCGCGCCGGGACAGACGGCCACGATCCGGGTGTACGTCGACCGTGCACGGGAGCCGGCGGGCCACTGGAGCGCACGCGTCTCCATCGCACCCTCGGGGGCGATCATCTCGATCGACGGGTACGGCAACGGATCGGGCCGCCCGACACACCCCGGCCCCCGGCCGACCCCGACCCCACCAAAACCCAGGCCGACCCCGTCGACCCCGGACCCGACCCCGACACCGTCGACCCCGGATCCCACCCCGACGACCCCGGACCCGACCCCGACGCCATCGGACCCGGGAAACTCGACACCGCCGCCCAGCGACAGCGGCGACCCGAGCCCGAGCGAGGGCTAGTTCCATCCGTTCCATCCCCCGCTCTCGTCCCCCGTTCATCCGCGTTCATCCGCGCGCCGATCCTCGAAGTCCGGAGGGGCTGGAATCTCAGCCCCTCCGGCCTCCGGGGACGAACTCGGCGGAGCCGGTGATGACGGCACGCGGGACCCGGCCCGGCGGGATGTCAGCGAGAGGGATCCGCCGGACCCGGCCCGGCGGGATGCCAGCGAGAGGGATCCGCCGGACCCGGCTCGGCGGGATGCCAGCGAGAGGGATCCGCCGGACCCGGCCCGGCGGGTTGTCAGCGAGAGGGATCCGCAGGATGCGGCGCGAGCAGAGGCAGCTGAGAGGCGAGCCGCTCCTCGCACAGCTCCGCGAGCCGGTCGTACCCCTCCTTGCCCATCAGCTCCGTCAGCTCGGGCCGGTAGGAGACGTACACCGGATCACCGGCACCGTGCGCCGACGTCGCCGACGTGCACCACCAGTGCAGATCGTGGCCACCGGGACCCCAGCCCCGCCGGTCGTACTCCCCGATGGACACCTGCAGGATGCGCGTGTCATCGGGCCGGTCGATCCACTCGTACGTCCGCCGGACCGGCAACTGCCAGCAGACGTCCGGCTTCGTCTCCAGCGGCTCGCGGCCCTCCTTCAGCGCGAGGATGTGCAGCGAGCACCCCGCGCCCCCGGCGAAACCGGGTCGGTTCTGGAAGATGCAGGAGCCGTTGTACGGGCGGGTCTGGCGCTCGCCGTCGTCGTCCGTCGACACCCACCCGGACTCCGTACCGATGTCGTGGTGCTGCCAGATGTCCGGAGTGAGCCGCGCCACGGACTCGGCGACCCGCTTCTCGTCGTCCTCGTCCGAGAAGTGCGCGCCCAGCGTGCAGCAGCCGTCGTCCGCCCGGCCCGCCGCGATGCCCTGGCAGCCACTGCCGAAGATGCAGCTCCACCGAGAGGTCAGCCATGTCAGATCGCAGCGGAAGACCTGCTCGTCGTCCGCGGGATCAGGGAACTCCACCCAGGCTCGGGCGAAGTCGAGGCCCTTCTCGTCCGGCTGCGCCTTCGCAGGCTTATCCGCCTTCGCAGGCTTCTCCCGCTTCCCCGACTTGTTCTTCGGCTTCGTTTTGTCGGTCTTCGCCTTTTTCGTCTTTGGCACGTCTCCAGGGTATGCGCGCGGTACCCGGTCCGAGGACCAGCGACAGCCGTACGCGCAGTAGCGTTCCGTATATGAGACTCGGTGTCCTCGACGTTGGTTCGAACACGGTGCATCTGCTGGTGGTGGACGCCCACCCCGGCGCGCGCCCGCTGCCCGCGTATTCGCACAAGGCCGACCTGCGCCTCGCCCAACTCCTCGACGACGCCGGGGCGATCGGCCCCGAAGGCGTCGACCTCCTGGTCGCCACCGTCCGCGACGCGATGGAGGCCGCGGAGGACAAGGGCGTGGAGGATCTGCTGCCGTTCGCGACCTCCGCGGTGCGCGAGGCCAGCAACGCCGACCAGGTCCTCGCCCGGGTCAGGGAGGAGACCGGCGTCGATCTGCAGGTCCTCACCGGCGCCGAGGAGGCCCGCCTCACCTTCCTCGCCGCACGCCGCTGGTTCGGCTGGTCGGCGGGGAAGCTCCTGGTCATCGACATCGGCGGCGGCTCCCTGGAGATCGCGTACGGCATCGACGAGGAACCGGACGCGGCAGTCAGCCTGCCGCTCGGCGCGGGCCGTCTGACGTCTGCCTGGCTGAGCCAGGACCCGCCGGACCCCGCAGACGTGAAGGCGCTGCGGCGGCACGCGCGCGCCCAGATCGCCCGCACGGTGGGGGAGTTCAGCCGCTTCGGCGCCCCTGACCACGTCGTGGCGACGTCGAAGACGTTCAAGCAGCTGGCCAGGCTCGCGGGCGCCGCACGCTCCGCCGACGGCCTCTACGTACAGCGCGAACTGAAGCGGAAGTCCCTGGAGGACTGGGTCCCGCAACTGGCCGCGATGACGGCCGTGGAGCGTGCCGAACTGCCCGGAGTCTCCGAGGGACGGGCCGGACAGCTGCTCGCCGGTGCGCTCGTCGCCGAGGGTGCGATGGATCTCTTCGGCGTCGAGACCCTTGAGATCTGTCCGTGGGCACTGCGCGAGGGCGTGATCCTGCGCAGGCTCGACCATCTTCCGACGCCATAGGGCGGTAGTCGGCCGGTAGTCGGCCGGGAGCCGGGCGGTAGCCGGGCGGTAGTGGCGCACAACCGCGGACGACGGCGCATAGGCGTGCGTCTTCCCGCCAGTAGACATACGTCACACAGGACTCGGGTGTGTGGGAGACCACCTCCCCGGTGCCTGGGTCAGGCCCGTACGCTGTCCCTCGTGGCAGAACCAGTGGTGCGCATCCCGGATGCGAAGGTCGCCCTGTCGACGGCCTCGGTCTATCCGGAGTCGACGGCGACGGCCTTCGAGATCGCCGCGCGCCTTGGCTACGACGGTGTCGAGGTCATGGTGTGGACCGACCCCGTCAGCCAGGACATCGAGGCCCTGCGCAGACTCAGCGACTACCACCAGATCCCGATCCTCGCCGTCCACGCGCCGTGTCTCCTGATCACGCAGCGCGTGTGGTCCACGGACCCCTGGGTCAAACTCCAGCGCGCGCAGACCGCCGCCGAGAAGCTGGGCGCGTCGACCGTCGTCGTGCATCCGCCCTTCCGCTGGCAGCGCGGGTACGCGAACGCCTTCGTCGACGGTGTCTGGCGCATGGCGAACGAGACGGACGTCCGCTTCGCTGTCGAGAACATGTACCCGTGGCGCTACCGCGACCGCGAGATGCTCGCGTACGCCCCCGACTGGGACGTCACCAAGGACGACTACCGCCACTTCACGGTCGACCTCAGCCACACCGCGACCGCCCGCACGGACGCGATGCGGATGATCGACCGCATGGGCGACCGCCTCGGGCACGTCCACCTCGCCGACGGCAAGGGCTCGGCCAAGGACGAGCACCTGGTGCCCGGCCGCGGCACGCAGCCGTGCGCCGAGCTCCTGGAGCGCCTGGCGACGAACGGCTTCGACGGACACGTCGTCATCGAGGTCAATACGCGGCGCGCGATGTCCAGTGCCGAACGCGAGGCGGACCTCGCCGAGGCTCTCGCCTATACGCGGCTGCATCTGGCGTCCGCGGTGAAGGTGCCCCGGTCGTGACGAAGACGGCACGGGGCGATGCCTCCCAGGGTGGTGGTGCGGCACAGGGTGGTGCGGCTCCGCGCCGCCGAGGACGTCCTTCCCGTACGCAGTCCGCCGAGGGCCCCGCGACGCGCGACCGCATCCTGGAGGCGGCCCGCACCGAGTTCTCCGCCCATGGGTACGAGAAGACGTCCGTGCGCCGGATCGCCAAGGCGGCCGGGGTGGACTCGGCGCTCGTGCACCACTACTTCGGCACGAAGGAGCAGGTCTTCGAGTCGGCGATCGAAGTGGCCTTCGCGCCCGCGCTCGACGCGCCGACGGCGATCGACGAGGGCCCGCTCGAAGGTGTCGGCGAGCGCCTGACCCGTTTCATCTTCGGCGTCTGGGAGAACCCCGCGACCCGTGTACCGCTGCTCGCGATCGTGCGCTCGGCGGTGAACAACGAGACGGCGGCGGCCGTCTTCCGCCGCCTCATCGCGGCGCAACTGCTCAGCAGGGTGGCGCGCAGGATCGATCAGCCGGACGCCGAGCTGCGGGCGGAACTGGCGGCCGCGCAGCTGGTGGGCACGGCGATGCTGCGGTACGTGATCCAGGTGGAGCCGCTGGCTTCAGCGGACCCGGAGGCGATCATCGCGCGGATCGCGCCGGTGGTGCAGGGGCATCTGACCGGGCCCTGACCTCGCCGCCCACCTCTTCTCGCCGGCCGCTCACCGAGACGGATATCCCGCTATTCGGACAGGCTGTCCAGATCGTGGAGCGTCGGCGTACCCTCGAAAACAGTCGATTCCTATGTCTCTGAGATCTCAGAAGGAGCGAGCGACGATGCCCGAGCTCAGGTCCCGCACAGTCACCCACGGCCGCAACATGGCGGGCGCACGCGCCCTTATGCGTGCTTCCGGTGTACCCGGCGCGGACATCGGGCGGAAGCCGATCATCGCCGTCGCCAACTCCTTCACCGAGTTCGTCCCGGGCCACACCCACCTGCAGCCGGTCGGCCGGATCGTCTCCGAGGCGATCGTCGCGGCGGGCGCCATCCCGCGCGAGTTCAACACGATCGCCGTGGACGACGGCATCGCGATGGGCCACGGCGGCATGCTGTACTCGCTGCCCTCGCGCGATCTGATCGCGGACTCCGTGGAGTACATGGTGGAGGCGCACTGCGCCGACGCCCTGATCTGCATCTCCAACTGCGACAAGATCACCCCCGGCATGCTGAACGCGGCCCTGCGCCTCAACATCCCGACGGTCTTCGTCTCCGGCGGCCCGATGGAGGCCGGCAAGGCCACGCTGGTGGACGGCACGGTCCGAAAACTCGACCTGGTCAACGCGATCAGCGACGCGGTCGACGAGAACGTCTCGGACGAGGACATCCTCCGCATCGAGGAGAACGCCTGTCCGACCTGCGGCAGCTGCTCCGGCATGTTCACGGCCAACTCCATGAACTGCCTGACCGAGGCCATCGGCCTCTCCCTGCCCGGCAACGGCTCGGTGCTCGCCACGCACACCGCCCGCAAGGCGCTGTACGAGAAGGCGGGCGAAACGGTCGTCGAGATCGCCAAGCGTTACTACGACGGCGACGACGAGTCGGTCCTGCCGCGCAACATCGCCACCCGTGCCGCCTTCGACAACGCCATGGCGCTCGACATCTCCATGGGCGGCTCCACGAACACGATCCTGCACCTGCTCGCGGCGGCGCAGGAGGCCGAACTGGACTACAGCCTCGCCGACATGGACGAGGTCTCGCGCCGCGTCCCCTGCCTGGCCAAGGTCGCCCCGAACGTCGCGCCCGGCGGCACGTACTACATGGAGGACGTGCACCGCGCCGGCGGCATCCCCGCGATCCTGGGCGAGCTGTACCGCGGCGGCCTCCTCAACGAGGACGTGCACACGGTCCACTCCGCGTCCATCAAGGACTGGCTGGAGACCTGGGACGTGCGCGGCGGTTCTCCGTCCGCCGAGGCGGTCGAGCTGTGGCACGCGGCCCCGGGCTGCGAGCGCTCGGCGACGGCCTTCTCCCAGTCGAAGCGCTGGGCGACCCTGGACACGGACGCCGCGGGCGGCTGCATCAGGGACGCGGCCCACGCGTACTCGAAGGACGGCGGCCTCGCGGTCCTCAAGGGCAACCTCGCCGAGGACGGCTGCGTCGTGAAGACGGCGGGCGTCGACGAGTCGATCTGGACGTTCGAGGGACCGGCCGTGGTCTGCGAGTCGCAGGAGGAAGCGGTCGACAAGATCCTCAAGAAGGAGATCAAGGAAGGCGACGTGGTCGTCATCCGCTACGAGGGCCCCAAGGGCGGCCCCGGCATGCAGGAAATGCTCTACCCCACCTCCTTCCTGAAGGGCCGCGGCCTCGGCAAGGCCTGCGCCCTGGTCACGGACGGCCGCTTCTCCGGCGGCACGTCGGGCCTGTCGATCGGCCACGCGTCGCCCGAGGCGGCGTCCGGCGGCGCGATCGCCCTGGTCGAGGATGGCGACCGCATCCGCATCGACATCCCCAACCGCGGCATCGAACTCCTCGTCGACGACGCCGAACTGACCCGCCGCCGCGAGGCCCTGGGCGGCGTCTACGCCCCCAAGTCCCGCGAGCGCAAGGTCTCGGCGGCCCTGCGGGCCTACGCGGCCATGGCCACGAGCGCGGACCGCGGCGCGGTGCGGGACGTGTCGAAGCTGGGCTAGCGCCTGCCTTTTTACGGTGAGCCCGGCCCGGGCTCCGCCCGGAGTGCGGTGCCGGAGTGCGGTGCCGGAGTGCGGTGCTGGATCCCCGGGCCGGTGGGGGCTGGTCGCGCAGTTCCCCGCGCCCCTTACGGGGCGCGGCTCACTGTTCTTCAGCCCCGGCCCCCCGCAACCGCCCCGGCACACCCACGCGTCCACCCCTGTGAGCGAACGCGCCAGGGCGGCCCCGAGCCGCCGCTTCACGGGGGAGAGAAGCATGAGCGAGAACGTCATAGCACCGGAGTCCGCGGAGGAGATCGAAGCCGCGGCGGCGAAGACGTACGCGATCGTCGCGGACGTCAACGTCCGCTCGGGCCCGGGCACGTCGTACGGCAAGGTCGGCCACGTCTCGGCAGGAACCCGAGTGACGATCCTCTGCCAGAAGCCGGGCGAGAAGGTCACGGGCCCGACCGGCACGTCGAAGCTCTGGGACCGCATCGGCAGCGGCCGCTACGTCTCCGACACGTACATCCGTACGGGCAGCAGCGGCTACGTCGCACCCCGCTGCTGAGCCACAGCCACAGCCACAGCCATAGTCACGGCCACGGCCAGAGCCACAGCCGCGCGCGGGCCGCCGAAGTTCACTCGGACTTCGGCGGCTTCGTCGCGTCGAAGGTGAAGACCGTGTTCTCGGCCGCGGTCACCACCACCACACGCCCCGACACCGCGACCCGCGGACTCGCGTTCGTGCCACCGGTGAGCCCGTCCGCCCGCGGCCCCGTGCTCCAGAGCGGTTTGCCGCTGCGCGTGGAGAGGGCGACGACCCGCCCGCTGGCGGAGCTGAAATAGAGGGAGCCGCTCCCGGATCCGGCATCCGCGGCGGGCACCGGCCCCGAGGCTCCCTCCACACTCGTCTGCCGGGTCCACTTCTGGCGTCCGGTCGCGGGATCCACCGCGCTGATCCGCCCCGTCTGCTCGGCGAAGTAGACGGTGCCGTCCGCGATGCCGGGCGTCGCGTCGTACGTCTTCTTCAGCGGCCGGGACTCGACGCGACCGCTGCCCGGGTCGACCCGCAGCACCTTGTCGTACCCGAGGAACTCGGGCCCGTTCCGCCGCTGGTGAAGGAGCACGAGCTCGCCCTCGCTCACCCCGGCCGGGTGTACGGGACCCTGGACCGGGATGCCCTTGCCGAACGTCCCCGACTTGAGGTCGAGGGTGTGGAGGACGGGGTGGCGCACGTCGACGTTCGCGACTTCGGCGGCCGGCGCGCACATCGCGTACATCCGCTGACCGGCCGCGACCGGCGTGCACTGTGAGCCCGCGGGGAACGGCGTCGACCAGAGCGTGCGCCCGGTGCGCGCGTCCCTGGCCTCGACCCGTGTACGGCCCGTGTCGACGGACAGGACGGTCGAGCCGGACAGGACCGCGTCGTCCGTCCGCCCGGCGACGGCCGTCGACTGGCCGCTGATCGGCCGGGACCACAGTTCCTTGCTGGTGTCGGCGTCCAGGGCCACCAGCTTCTGCGGCTGCCCCGATCCCTCCGGCGGGAGGCGGTAGCCGAGGACGGTGTCGTTCGTGGCGCCCACGATGTGCATGCCCTGCGTGGGCACGCCGGGGCTCTTCACCTTCCAGACCTCCTTGCCGTCGGAGATCCGGAGCCGGGTCGCGACGACCCCGCCGCCCCCGCAGAACAACGCGTCCTTGCGCGGTACGCAGCGCACCTCGTCCGGGATGTCGAGGTCGTTGGGGACGGTGGCGCGCCACGGCCGGAAGCCGTCGGGCAGGGGCGCTTCGGCCGCGGCGACCGTGCGTTCCTTGTCGTTGCCGTCCCCGTCACCGGACGGGGCGCCGGACGAGCCGAGCTGGAGCGCGGCGATCCCGCCCCCGAGCGCGGTCACGGCTACGGCCGCGGCGAGCACGGGGCGCCAACGGCGGCGCGATCCACGGACGACGAGGGTGCCTTCGCTCGCACCCGAACCGCCCTCCGTGCTGATCCCGGTGCTGGTCCCGACCCCGACCTCGACCCCGACTCCGGCCCCGACCTCGACCCCGACTCCGGCCCCGGCCCCGGTCCCGACTCCGGCCCCGACCCCGGTCCCGGCCCCGGTCCCGACCCCCGATGACCGGTGATGCTGCGTGTTCGTGTCCCGCGTGAGGCTGCCCCGCGCCCCCTGCGGCGCGTCCCCCAGCTCGGCAGGCAGATCCCGCAGCCGCTCGAGCAGCTGGTCCGCCGACGGACGCGCGTCCGGGTCCTTGTCGAGGCACGGCTCGACCACCGCGCGCAGAGCGGCCGGAACAGCAGCCAACTCCGGCGGCTCGTGCACCACTTGATACGCCGTCATATACGGGCTGTCCGCGTCGAACGGCCCCTGCCCCGTCGCCGCGTACACCAGCAACGTACCCAGCGAGAAGACGTCGGACCGCGGTCCGACCCCACGCGGCGCCTGCAACTGCTCCGGCGACATGAACGGCGGCGTACCTATGACCCGGCCCGTCATCGTCAGCGTCTGCTGGTCCGCGGCGCGCGAGATGCCGAAGTCGATGACGCGCGGTCCCTCGGGCGAGAGCACGACGTTCGAGGGCTTCAGGTCACGGTGCACGACGCCCGCGCGATGGATGTCACGCAGCGCCTCCGTCAGACCGATGGCCAGCATGCGCAGGTCCGGGCCGGTCAGCGGGCCCGTCTCCGTGATGCGCTGGGCGAGAGTGCGCCCCTCGATGTAAGAGGTCGCCATCCACGGATACTCGGCCTCCGGGTCGGCGTCGACCACGGCCGCGGTGAACGCGCCGCTCACCCGCCGAGCCGCCGCCACCTCCTGCCGGAAACGGATGCGGAACTCTTCGTCCCCGGCGAACTGCTGGTGGATCAGCTTGATCGCGACCGGCCGCCCCGATGCCGTACGTGCCAGAAAGACCGTGCCCATGCCGCCCGAGCCGAGCCGTGCCTCAAGCGGGTAGCCGCCGATCTCAGCTGGGTCACCTCCGCGGAGCGACACTCTTCCCGACCTCCCCGTCCTCCCGTGCACCAGTTCCCGCATGGGTCCGTGTATTTGTCCTGCCTCACAAACTAGCCGCCGAGTGGTAGTGCGGGGCAAGGCGGGGGACGAATAGGGAGAGCCTGCCCACAGACCGCCACGCGCCCACTCCGCCGCGTACGCACGCCGCCCCGCACACCGCGTCGAGGCCGCCCCGCACCCGCCCCGCACCCGCATCGAGGCCGCCCCGGGCGATACTCGACGGGTGAGCGCAGATTCCAGCACCCCCGACCGCACGGCGACGGCGGCGACGGCCCCAGGCCCGCAGCCCGAGCCCATCCGCTTCTTCGGCACGACCTGGGTCGGCCACGACAACGGCTACGGCGCACGTCGCGCGGGTGTCGCGGCAGGATCACTGCTCGCCGCCGCGGCGGGCTGCTTCGTGCTGCGTTTCGCGTACGAGGGCATGGCGATCGCGGACGTAGGGACGTTCGTGAACTTCCTGGTCCTCATCATGTTCTCGATCTGCAGCGCGATCGCCTTCCGCCGCACCTGGGAGGGCTTCACCCGCCGCCACGACCCCGCGTCCCAGTCGTCGATGCGCGGCCTCATGACGATCGGCTTCGTCGGCGTCCTCCTCGCCTACTTCTTCCGCTCGCTCACCGAGGCCCCCGGCGAACAGTTGCACCGCGAGGAGTACGAGACGGCCCGCGAGCAGTACGCCAAGCGCACGTCACGCCGCACGGGCAACCCGTCCCGAAAGAAGAAGGCCTGAAACAGCACCTTGAACGGCATGGAGTGAGGAGAGGGACGGAGTAAAGGAGTGACGCGGCCCGGGGCCACGGGTCGAGACTGACCCGCATGACCGCAGCCCCTTCGCGCCGCGCACACTCCTTCAACGCGGCAGCCGCCCAGTACGCGGCCCACCGCCCCTCTTGGCGCTGCGCATCGGCCGCGGAGGCCGCCCGATAGCCGGGGCTGCCCATCGTCCGGTGCGGGGCCCGAAAGCCGGGGGCTACTCATCGGCCCGTGCGGGGCACCCGTTGGCGGGCGCTGCTTGTCGGCTCGTGAAGGCCGCCGTCGGTCGGGCGCTGCTCGCCAGCCCGCGGAGGCCGCCCGAAAGCCGGGGCTACGCATCGGCCCGGCCCACCCCCACCTGATGGCCGCGCGCCGCCCAGTGCACCCGATGGCCCCGCGCCGCCCGTCGCACCCGATGGCCCCGCCCGCCGCCCATCGCACCCGACAACTGTGCGCCGCCCATCGTCCGGGCGCACGGCGCCCAACGGGCCGGGTGCTCGTGCTGCCCGTCACCCGTCGCCCAACGGGCCGGGTGCTCGCGCTGCCCGTCACCCGCTCGCCCACCAGCCGTCGGTCACCCGCTCGCCCACCAGCCGTCGGTCACCAGCCGCCCACCAGCCGCCGCCCATCAGCCGTCGCGCCCCCCGAAAACGCCCGCCCGCCCTTGACGTCCCCGCAGCCCGGCGCGCAATAATCATCACATGATGAATATCGGCGAACCTCCTGCCATCGAGGCGAAGGGCCTGACCGTCGTCCGAGGCCCCCGCACAGTCCTGCGCGCCCTGGACTTCACCGTCCCGAAGGGCCAGATCACCGGCCTCCTGGGACCTTCAGGCTGCGGCAAATCCACGCTCATGCGCGCGACGGTCGGCACCCAGGCCAAGGTCACCGGCACCCTGAACGTCCTCGGCCACGCGGCAGGCGCCCCCGGCCTCCGCTCCCGCATCGGCTACGTCACCCAGCACCCCTCCGTCTACGACGACCTCACCGTCCGCCAGAACCTCGACTACTTCGCCGCCGTCCTGGACCCCGGCCGCGGCCCCGCCGCCCGCCGCCGCCACGAGCACGTCACCCGAGTCATCGACGACGTCGACCTGACCACCCACGCCGACGCACTCGCGGGCAACCTCTCCGGAGGCCAGCGCAGCCGCGTCTCCCTGGCGGTGGCCCTCCTCGGCGCCCCGGAACTCCTCGTGCTCGACGAACCCACCGTCGGCCTCGACCCCGTACTCCGCCGCGACCTGTGGAACCTCTTCCACTCCATCGCCGCCGACCGGGGCACCACGATCCTCGTCTCCTCGCACGTCATGGACGAGGCCGAGCGCTGCCACCGCCTCCTCCTCATGCGCGAAGGCGAGCTCCTCGCCGACGACACCCCGGAGGCTCTGCGCACCCGTACCGCCTCCGAAACCGTCGAAGCGGCCTTCCTCCACCTGGTGGACGAGGCCACCGCCGCAGCCAAGAGCGCCGACACCACCCCCACCACAGGCGCCACCCCCACCCCAGGCACGACCCCCACCCCAGGCGCGCCCCCCACCAGGAGCTCCCGATGAACACCCACCGCACCCTCGCCACCGCGGCCCGTGTCCTGCGGCAGCTCCGCCACGACCCCCGCTCCATCGCGCTGATGCTGCTCGTCCCCTGCGTGATGCTGCTGCTCCTGCGCTACGTGTTCGACGGCAGCCCGGCGACCTTCGACTCCATCGGTGCCTCGCTCCTCGGCATCTTCCCCCTCATCACGATGTTCCTGGTGACCTCCATCGCCACCCTCCGCGAACGCACATCCGGCACCCTCGAACGCCTCCTCGCGATGCCCCTGGGCAAGGGCGACCTCATCGCTGGCTACGCCCTCGCCTTCGGATTCCTCGCCGTCATCCAGTCGGTCCTCGCCACCGGCCTCGCCCTGTGGGCCCTGGGCCTCGACGTCACAGGATCCGCCTGGCTGCTGCTCCTGGTCGCGCTCCTCGACGCCCTGCTCGGCACGGCCCTCGGCCTCTTCGTGTCCGCCTTCGCGGCGTCCGAGTTCCAGGCCGTCCAGTTCATGCCGGCCGTGATCTTCCCCCAGCTGCTCCTCTGCGGCCTGTTCACCCCGCGCGACAAGATGGCGCCCGCCCTCGAAGCGATCTCGAACGTCCTCCCCATGTCGTATGCCGTGGACGGCATGAACGAAGTCCTGCGCCACCCCTCCGTCACCGGCGCCTTCGTACGCGACGCCGTCATCGTCGCGGGCTGCGCGGTACTCGTACTCGCGCTCGGCGCCGCCACCCTCCGCCGCCGCACGGCCTGACCCACCAATGCGAGGATGACCCCACCCAGCTGAAGCGCTGACTCGCTAGCCCCGCACCTGGAGGGTGACCCACACATGCCCCAGCCCGTCGCAGTCCTCGGCACCGGCAAGATCGGCGAAGCCCTCCTCAGCGGAATGATCCGGGCCGGCTGGGCCCCCGCCGACCTCGTGGTCACCACCCGCCGCTCCGAGCGCGCGGCGGAGCTGCGCACCCGCTACGGAGTCGACCCCGTCAGCAACGCCGATGCCGCCAAGAAGGCCGGCACCCTCATCCTCGCCGTCAAGCCGCAGGACATGGGCCGCCTCCTCGACGAACTCGCCCCGCACATCACCGCCGACCGCCTGGTCATCAGCGCCGCCGCCGGTATCACCACCTCCTTCATCGAAGAGCGCCTCGCCGACGGCACCCCCGTCGTCCGCGTCATGCCCAACACCCCGGTCCTCGTGGACGAGGGCATGTCCGTGATCTCCGCCGGCGGCCACGCCACCGCGGCCCACCTCGCCCACGCCGAGGAGATCTTCGGCGCCGTCGGCAAGACCCTGCGCGTCCCCGAGACCCAGCAGGACGCCTGCACGGCCCTCTCCGGCTCGGGACCGGCGTACTTCTACTACCTGGTCGAGGCCATGACCGACGCGGGCATCCTCCTCGGCCTGCCCCGCGACAAGGCCCACGACCTCATCGTCCAGGCCGCGATCGGCGCCGCCGTGATGCTCCGCGACAGCGGCGAACACCCGGTCAAGCTCCGCGAGAACGTCACGTCCCCGGCCGGGACCACCATCAACGCCATCCGCGAACTCGAGAACCACGGCGTACGGGCAGCCCTCATCGCCGCCCTCGAAGCAGCCCGCGACCGCAGCCGCGAACTGGCCTCCGGCAGCAACAGCTGACGTCCGGCCTCGGGGCGCGCGACAGCGCGCGCCCCTCGACCAGCACCTACCGCGGCTCGCTCACCGGCGGCAGCAGGCCGATCGCGCGGTAGGCGGTGTCCACGGTCGGCCTGGCCATCCCTCTGGCCCGCTCGGCTCCCCGCCGCAGCACCTCGTCCAGATACGCGGGATCGGCGACCAGCTCCTTGTGCTTCTCCTGCAAGGGCCTCAGCATCTCCACCACGGCGTCGGCGGTGTCCTTCTTCAAGGCCCCGTACGTCTCGTACACACCGCTCAAGCCCTCGGGACTCCCGCCCTCGCAGGACGCCAGGATCTCCAGGAGATTCGAGACGCCCGGCTTGGCCTCCCGGTCGTACTCGACCTCGCTCCCGCTGTCCGTGACGGCGCGCAGGATCTTCTTCCGTACGACGTCGGGCTCATCGAGCAGATAGACGATCCCGGCCCCCGCATCGCCGGACTTCCCCATTTTCGACGTCGGGTCCTGAAGATCCATGACCCTGGCCGCGACCTTGGGATACGTGGCCTTCGGTACGACGAACGTATGGCCGTACCGCTGGTTGAACCGCACGGCCAGATCCCGGGTGAGCTCCACGTGCTGCACCTGGTCGTCCCCGACCGGCACCTGATCCGCCCCGTACGCCAGGATGTCCGCCGCCATCAGCACGGGATAGGTGAGCAGCGACAGCCGCACACTCCCGCCGCGGGCTCGCTCAAGCGCGGACTTCTCCTTGTACTGGATCATCCGCCGCATCTCGCCGTCCGTCGCGACACACTCGAGCAGATACGAGAGCCGGGCGTGCTCGTCCACATGACTCTGTACGAACACGGTGGCCCGCTCGGGATCGATCCCCGCCGCGAGCAACAGCGTCGCCGCCTGCCTACTGAGCCTGCGCACCCGACCGGGGTCGTGGTCCACGGTCAGGGCGTGCAGATCGACGATGCTGAACAGCGACTCTGCGCGGTGCTGATCGACCTCTGCCCACTGGCGCACGGCGCCCAGGTAGTTCCCCAGGGTCAGATGCCCCGTCGGCTTGATCCCGCTGAAGATCCTCGTCATCTCTCCGCCTCCTGGTCAGGACCGCCGGCCCGACGACCGGGCTCCGGGTCCTCCAGGGGGAGAAACAAGAACGGCCGCCGAGTCGGCAGCCGTTGAGTACATGCGTGTGTACGGCCGCCGTCAGGCGGCCCACCACAGCTGGGTGTGCGCATGCGTTGTCACGGCTCCTACAGTAGCGAGCGAGGGGTGGCACGGACCAGGGTTGACACGCCAAGACCGCGTACGTAGTGTTCTCCGAGTTGCCCGACGTGAGCGTCGACCCTTGGTCGGTCCCCGGGCAGCCATTCCGCAAGAACAGAACCATTCAAGCGATCGATGCCGTGTCATCTTCGATGCCTCGTCGTCTGCTCGTTTTCATGCGCTTTTGCGAAATGAGGAATCCGCGTTCGAAAGGACGCCCCGATTTGGATCGGGAGCCAGGATTCCGCTAAAGTCTCACTCGTCGGAACGGCCCAACAGCCGGGAAGACAAGCCCCGCTGACTGGGAATCAGGCCCGAAAGGATCTGGTAGAGTCGGACTCGCCGGAAAGGGAAA